>JBEAQY010000034.1:0-48922 GCA_041163605.1 Bacteroidota bacterium
ACCCCACCTTGACGATAATAAATCGTTAATTTGGTTCCTGGATCGTTTAGGTTAAAATAGAAAACCCCACCTTGTCCTGCAGCTTGTGGACCGTTGTTGGTTTGCACTAATAAGCCTTTAAAATAATTTTGAAAGTTTGCATTACTTGCGAACGTGGAGCTTCCATTTGTTGCTTCAGTTATGAATTGTTTTGCAAGGTTTGTATCGAGCGGAATCCGCAATTGAGCCTGTACGCTGTCGTCACCGATGATGGTGTAATTCAAGGGATCAGGAGTTATGATTTCACTTCCTGCAGGTATTAAGTTCGTGTTACTGTGGGCTTTGGTGGAAAACTGATAATATGTTGAGTCATTAGATAGTAGATCGGTTAATTCAAACACCTCAAAATGTTGAGCGCTTAAAGCCCCGTAGTATCCTGCATATTCTAATCCAAGCACGAATGAGTCCACAATAATTGAAGAGGCGTCTCCAAAATTTGGATTTACACCGGCCAAACGAATTTGTGTGTAGAACGAGGAGGTAAATTGACCAAACTTCGGGTCGTTATAACTCCCTAAGACCACGTTGGCCGAATTATCAGTAATAATACTGTCTTCAATAACGACAGAGGTGGCCAAATAAAAAGTGTCGGTTGTGATTCCGTTGAGTATAGCATTGGACCCTAATAAGTCCTTGCCTAACATTTGATCCTTCTTCTTACAGGCCAGAAGTGATAAGGCTAACAGTAAAAGGAGTGAATACCTCATGTGTGTAGACTAGTTGGTTACAACACTGGCATCAAGCACGCGATCAAAAAATGCAGAAAAAGCCTTTGCTTCATGCTCTTCATTGATATAATCTTGCTTTAAGATGCTTACTTCATCGAAAATTTCGCGTAATGCAGGGTCTAGGTTAGGCTCTGCTACGGTAACCCCATCACAATGCTCCAAAATCAATTTGGTAAACGAAATGAAATCCGTCTCCTTGCTTTTTTCTAGCACAGCCTTTGGAAAACCATCAAATTTCAATTTCTCATGGAATCGCGGATCAAGCGGTTGATCAAAGCATTCGTTAAAAAGGTTATATACCACTTTTGTTTCTTTGAAATGCGGATCTTTTTTATAGAAATGTTTAATGTAAAGGGCCATCATCCCAGAAAACCACCCATTGCAATGGATAAGATCGGGTTGCCACCCTAATTTCTTAACGGTTTCAAGCACCCCTCGAACAAAGAATACCGAGCGCTCATCGTTGTCAGCGCAACAAGCCCCATTTTCTTCATGCAGTATTTGTTTTCTTTTGAAGAAATCGTCATTGTCTATAAAATAGACCTGCATTCTTGCGGCTGCTACGGAAG
Organism: Bacteroidota bacterium; assembly: GCA_041163605.1. GTDB lineage: Bacteria > Bacteroidota > Bacteroidia > Flavobacteriales_D > Crocinitomicaceae > UBA952. The sequence continues at coordinate 1,337 of JBEAQY010000034.1, forward strand.
CCACCTTGATAATCAGTGGATGATCTTGATCATCGATTGATAAGTTTAATCCAGAAAGCCGAATTACTTCATGCAACTGGTGACGACGCTCATTGATAACCCCATATCGAGGCATAAATACACGAATTTCTTTACCTTCTTCTTGGGTTGATTGCGCAATCCTTCGGGTGAAATTAGAAACTTCGGTTTTAGTTAAGAAAGGGGAAATCTCTTGAGAGACGAACAATACACGTTTTTTTTCCATCGAGCCTCTACACTTTTATAAGGATGCGAAATTACGGAAAACTAATGAAAGTTCCTAAAAACGAATAGCTTTGTTTCCTGATACATCATGGAATGAGTTTAATATTATCAAGCAAAGAACAATTAGCGCAGTCGCTTAACGCGCATTGGAAACGAGGCGCAACGATAGGTTTTGTTCCTACTATGGGTGCGCTGCACGCAGGACATTGTTCATTGATGCATGCGGCGAAAGCCGCAAACGAAGTGGTTGTATTGAGTATTTTTGTGAATCCGCGGCAATTTAATGACTCCGCAGATTTTGACAATTATCCAAGAACCTTAACGGAAGATATTAAGTGCGCAGAAATGGAGGAGGTGGATTTTATTTATCTTCCAAGCTATGACGAACTGTTTTTCGGCCAATCTGTGGCATCTGAAGTACAATTAAATGGCCTCGACGTATCAATGGAGGGCGCTTCACGTCCTGGTCATTTTAGGGGAGTCGTTGAAGTGGTTTATGCCTTATTTGAACACGTCAACCCAAGCAATGCGTATTTTGGTCAAAAAGATTTTCAGCAATTAGCTATTATTCGGGCTATGGTTTCTTCCCTTAAGCTGCCGGTATCGATTGTTTCTTGCCCAACCTTAAGAGAAATAGATGGTTTAGCGATGAGCAGCCGTAACCTTAGATTGTCTCAATCCGAACGTCAAGAAGCCCTTGTGCTTTATAAAGCCCTTTCTTTTGTAAAAGAACATTGGAAAAACCGACCTTCAACGGAGGTGTTGGATCAGGCAAAACAATTAATTGCAGCGTCAACACTTCGACTTGATTATTTACTTTTGGTAGATCCAGATTCCCTTTTGCCTATTGCGAATAATGCACAATCTGCAGTGGTCTGTGTTGCGGCGTATTGTGGAGAGGTGCGACTTATTGATAACATGCTATTGTTAGCCAATTGAATTCTCTTACTTTTGTGCCGCCCCAAGGCAATTAATTATGCAAATTCAAGTATTAAAATCCAAAATTCATCGGGTGACTGTAACTCAGGCTGAGTTGAACTATATTGGCAGTATAACAATTGACGAGCGTTTAATGCAGGCCGCAAACATCATTGAGGGTGAGCGTGTTCAAGTTGTTAATATTAACAACGGTGAACGCTTGGAGACCTATGTTATAACAGGAGCAAAGGATTCTGGTACGATATGCTTAAATGGTCCCGCCGCCCGAAAAGTTGCTGTTGGTGATGTAGTGATCATTATTAGTTATGCCACCATGGAGTTTGAAGAGGCAAAAACATTCAAACCTACGTTAGTCTTCCCCAATGAACCCTCTAACTTGTTAGTGCCGTGAGTCGCTTAGCGTTTGTTCAGGCGAAGGTCATCACCTTACATCAGGCTGCGCAGATGGCCGAATTACATCGTTTGAAAAATCAGAAAATTGTCTTTACCAATGGATGTTTTGATTTGTTGCATCTGGGCCACATCACGTATTTAGCCGAAGCCGCTTCTTTAGGTGATAAGCTCTTTGTTGCTGTGAATGACGATGCCTCGGTTCGTGCGCTAGAAAAAGGAGAAAATCGTCCAGTCAATACAGAGTTCGCTCGAGCGATGGTTTTAGCTGCGTTGGGCATGGTAGATCATGTTATCGTGTTTAGTGAAAACACGCCCTTAAATACGATTTTAGCGATAAAACCGGATCTAATTGTCAAAGGAGGTGATTATGATGCGGACCTTACTGATCCAAGCGACAAGCGTTATATTGTTGGGAAAAACGAAGCAAATGCATGGGGAGGACAGGCGCAAACGATTCCTTTGGTAGATGGATATTCCACCACGGGACTACTTGCTAAGCGCTAACCGTTTGTTGCCGAGGCTAAAAAAAGCAACAAAGCCCACTAATAAATCAAAGTTATAGAATAAATCTTCTACGGGTATGGTGATAATTCGCCAGCCTGAAAATTCTGCTTGATTGTACCACACCACAGGAAGTGTAGTGGCTGCCCCGGTGAGTAAGCCGTTTACGATTAAAAAAGGAAGCAAACAAACTAAGAAGGAAACCACAAACTGCGTCAGCCAGTTTGGATTAACGATGAGCAGCAACGCGCTTAAGGCAAAGGCAAGCAGCACCGACGAAAGCGTGTACCACCCGCTTGGTTGTTGTAGAATTAATAACACGCCCAAGCCAAAGAATATTCCAAAAAACACACGGTTTAATTTAGGGTTATTTTCGAGCCGAAAATAGGCCCCCATTACTTCATAAATAAAGATACAGTTGTACGGTACTACCACAAAGAACAGGGTTTCTTCGAGCGGAAGTTTTCCCAAAAAGATGTGTGCCGTGTGTTCTCTGGCGAAGCCCCAAACGCCCTTTTCAGTAAACCATTGATCCCAAACTAAAAACAATCCGGAGACAATTAATAAAGGTAAAATTAAACGCGGCACTTTTTTTATATAAGCTACTTTTTTATCGAAGCTTAATGCGAGAGGCCCAAGGAAGGAAAATAATAAAATGTACCCGTAATAACTCATGCGTTTTTTTGAGCTAGGTAAGATTTTTTGGCCTCTTTGTAGAATTTTGGAGGAACAATCAGCATCCCAAAACAAGCGCCCTCTTCTTTGTCTTGATTTTTATGGTGTACCTTATGTGCTTTGCGAATGGCATAAAAGTACGGGTGATCAATGTTCCGAAGAAACTTGTACCGGCGATGTATATATACATCATGAACTAAAAAATAGGCGATTCCATACATTGCTATACCATAGCCCATCCAAACCGTTGGGTAAAAATTATACATCATCCCCAACATGATTCCCAACCAAGAAGGAATGGCATAAATCAAAAAGAATACGTCGTTTTTTTCAAAGAACCCAGCCTCTACTTGATGATGGTCTCTGTGAAAATACCACATAAGACCATGCATTACATACTTGTGCGTGAACCAAGCCATGAATTCCATGCCGAAAAACGTAGCCAACATTACAAAAGGACCCCACCAATACATTATACTAAGAGTTGAATTGTGAAAAATAAAGTTATCAATATAAACAACACAAGAGACGTGTTGTTCAAGCTCGGTTTAGCGATTTTAATAAGCGCGATGCTGCCGATAAAGGAAATCACAAACCAACACAGGTAATTATACAACGGAATGACCCCATTGTGCCAATGCCAATAATCATTTCGAATGGCTACCGGCTCCATTAACACATCAATTCCTGTCATTAGCGCAGCGGCTATCATGGCTTGAAATGTTTTGTTTTTGGTCCATTTAATAGCTATTCCGCTGGCAAGTATCGTAAGCATGGCCCAATTAATACCAATAATGAAGGGCACACCGCTAAGTTTTGGCCCCAAGTTCATTCCATACCAATACCGTCCAAAGAAAAGACCCGTATGCACGCCGATCCATTCTGAGAAAAACCCAAGAATAAAAATGGTGGCTGATCCAATGAGTAGGGCCTGGTTCCATCGATAGGCGTTAAGCAAAATCAAAAAGGAGAAAAACAAATTATATCCACTTAGTGGTAAAACCAAGGGTCTCAGAGATGGAACAAGCATCGAAATGGTTCCAACAGCATAGAGAATAATTAAAACTAAAATACCGGCTCGTTCTTTATTCATAACATTCTGCCTTGGATTGCGTTACTAATGGATTCCTCTAAGGTGAAAAACGGTTGTTTCATCAGCGACTTTAGTTTTGAAGAGTTGTAAATCCGGGTAGAATAAGCTGCTTGCGCGGACTCAATGGTCATTCCTTGGCGCCGCTTACGAAGCAGTGATAAGGTTTCTAAAAGGTAAGAAGCAGGAATCGCGAGCCATTTTGGCGCAAAAAATAGAGGCCCAGTTTTCCCCATGGAATGAGCAATTGTAGTAAACAATCCCCGAAAATCTTTATTGGTACCGGTGCACAAGAACCGTTCATTTCTTATTCCAGAAGCCATTAAGAAGACCATGGATTTCGCCACATCTCGCGCATCCACCGTTGCGTTTGATCCGGATGGATAAAAGAGCAACCCACGTTCCGCCACACGAAACATTTCCATAGAGCCCTCTGTCCAATTTCCCGGACCAATAACCGTACATGGGTTTATAATAACGGCGTCAAGGCCTTCTTCTATTCCCCTCCACACTTCTTTTTCTGCTCCAAATTTAGATACGGAATAACCGCTGTTTTTGTCTGAGGATTTCCAAAGGCAGTTTTCAGTGATTTCTCCGTTTGGGTTTGTTCCTACGGCAGCAGTAGAACTTACGTAACAAAGCCTAAGTCCTGAAACAGCTAAGCAGGCATTAACTACATTGGCGGTACCCTCACGATTTAATGCAATGCAGCGATAGAAATCGATGCGGTGAAATGAAACCAGGGCCGCACAATGATATACTTTTTTCATTGGATTTACAGCGCGTTGAACGGCATCAACATCGAGCACGTCTAAATCAATCCAAGTAATATTATTAAACAATTCCGCTCCCTGCACGGAGTCATAGTGAATAAATATTGACCGAACTCGAGACCGGTTTTTTTCCGTTCTTCCACTTGCCATAACTGGTCCCTGTTGAGCGAGCAACCAAAGCAAGTGGCTACCTACGAGGCCTGTTCCGCCAATCACCAAGGTGTCCGGTTTATTTTGCATAAACCAAATCTAATCCCGCACAAAATTGCGCAGCAGCATAAGCCAATTCATCTTCTGTGTGTGCAGATGAAATAAAACCTACTTCATACCCACTAGGACCTAGATACACCCCGTGATGAAGTAAATAGTCATGTAATTTATTAAATGATGTCATGTCTGGGCTTATTTCATCCGCGCGATGAATAGTTTTCTTACCGTTAAAGGAAAGCCAAAAGATGGATGCCAATGACACCAATTCGAAATCGTAGTTTTTAACCTTGGCATAGGCATTAACTCGTTCCACAAAACCTCGTGTTTTTGCCTCCAGGATTCGGTAAAAATCAGGAGCTAAGCACAGTTCAAGTTGAGCAATTCCTGCCGCCATAGCTACCGGATTTCCAGACAAGGTTCCTGCTTGATATACCGGTCCTTCTGGGGAAACCGAGGCCATAATTTTATTGGATGCACCGTAGGCACCAACCGGTAACCCGCCACCAATTATTTTTCCGTAAGTAACAATATCTGGTTGAATCCCATAAAGCTCCGTTGCTCCACCAAACGCCACCCTGAATCCAGAGATTACCTCGTCAAATATGAGTAAAACCTTATGTTTCCAGCACAGACCGCGAAGCAGTTGTAAAAAACTCAGGTCTTGCAAGAGCAACCCATTGTTTGCAGGAATAGGCTCAATGATCACCGCAGCCATATCGTTACCATACTGTTCAAAGGTTTGAATGAGCATGTTTTCATCATTGAGCGGAAGCACCAAGGTTTCATTGGCTACCGTTTCGGGAACCCCAGCACTCGACGAGCTTCCAAGGGTGATTAACCCACTTCCCGCTTTAACCAACATTGAATCAACATGGCCGTGGTAACACCCTTCAAATTTTAAAATCTTCGTTTTCCCCGTATACCCTCGAGCCAAGCGCAATGCCGACATAACGGCTTCGGTGCCTGAACTCACAAAGCGCAACTTATCAATGAATGGAATATTTGTCTTGATTAATTTAGCCAGTTCGCTTTCGAGTCGAGTGGGCGCACCAAAACTGGATCCGTTTCTTAAGGTTTGAATTATTTTCTCTTCAACATACCCATTGGCATGTCCGTGAATTAAGGGCCCCCAACTGTTACAAAAATCGATGAATTGATTTCCGTCTTCATCCCAAACCGTTGACCCCTTTCCTTTCGCGAAAAACAAGGGCGTCCCACCCACGCTTTTAAAAGCGCGTACGGGGGAATTTACCCCGCCAGGAAACAAGGTGGATGACTCTTCAAAAAGCCGGTTGGATTGTGTGCGGTTGAGTTGCGTCATTGTTCCTTATCTTTGTGTACAAAATTACGAAAATCGAATTGGATGGACTTTGAAAACTCGCTAGAATTTGCAAAAGAAATGGACAAGAACGACCCACTAAGGGCGTTTAGAGATGAATTTATATTTCCAAGCTTTGGTAAAGAACACCCGGTTTATTTCACGGGTAACTCCCTTGGGCTGCAACCGCGCAAGGCAAAGCAATATCTTTTAGAAGAATTGGAAGATTGGGGTATGCTTGGGGTTGAAGGACATTTTGAGGGGCGTCGTCCATGGTATTCCTATCACGAATTGCTCACAGAAAAGGTGGCAGCCATCGTTGGTGCAAAACCGATTGAGGTTTGCACTACACACAGCTTGACCACTAACTTACACCTACTCATGGCTTCATTCTACAATCCACAGGGTAAGCGAACTAAAATACTTTGTGAAGCAAAGGCTTTTCCAAGTGATCAATATGCCCTTGAATCACAGCTGCAAGTTCATGGCTTACCGGCAAGCGACTTGGTTTGGGTGACGCCACGACCTGGAGAGGAGCTGATCCATGAGGAAGATATTTATCAGAAAATCGAAGAACTTGGAGAAACCTTAGCCTTAGTAATGTGGGGTGGTGTTAACTACTACACCGGGCAATATTTCGATTTGCAAAGGATTACACAAAAAGCACATGCGGTGGGTGCGATGGTCGGGTTTGATTTAGCACATGCAGCGGGTAATATTAACCTTAATCTTCATGAATGGGGACCTGATTTTGCTGCTTGGTGCGGATATAAATATTTAAATTCTTCTCCTGGGGGAGTTTCCGGATTTTTTGTTCATGAACGTCATGCATACCGAAAAGACCTACCACGACTAGCTGGTTGGTGGGGACACACCAAAGAGTCGCGGTTTTCGATGGAGCCGGGGTTTCACCCAATTCCCGGGGCAGAGGGGTGGCAACTCAGTAATGCTCCCGTTTTGGGAATGGCGGTACATTTAGCCTCTCTAGAGATATTTGAAGCAGCAGGAATGGAGCGCATAGGAAAAAAAAGAGACCTAATGACAGCTTATTTATCTTTTGTAGTTAATGAAGTATCCTCGAATACACTGGGATCAGAACAGTTCGAAATCATAACGCCATCAGACCCTAAAAAACGTGGCGCACAACTTTCCATTAAGGCAACTGGAAAAGGCCGGGCTTTATTTGATTCACTTACCGCTCTTGGAGTTACGGCAGATTGGAGGGAGCTGAATGTGATTCGTGTTGCACCGGCACCTCTATACAATAGCTTTGAAGATTGCTATTGGTTTGGGCAACACCTCAAGTTAGCGCTTCAGGGATAAGCAATACTGTTCAACTGCTTTTGGGAAAAACTGATGTTCTAACTGATGAACTTTCGATTCGATTGTGGTTGGGGTATCGTTAGGATGCAACACACACGAATGCTGTACTAATATTTTACCTTCATCATAGTGTTCATTTACCAAATGTACGGTGATTCCCGTGTTGGGTTCTTTGTTTGAAAACACAGCCTCGTGCACTCGCTGACCATACATTCCGGCACCCCCATATTTAGGAAGCAAGGAAGGGTGGATGTTAATAATTCGATTAGGAAACGAAGCGATAAATTCGGAGCTTATTTTTTTGAGGAATCCAGCTAAAACAACTACGTCAATCCCGGTTTCCTCCAACACAGGGAGTGTTCGCGCTTCGTCCCATGGGCAACACTCCCTGTAAAACAGCTGATTTTCAACACAGTAGGCTGCAAGATCTGGGTTTTGTTTGGAGCTGATTATTCCGCGCACGACTACGCGTTGATTCTTTTTGAAATAACTAACTAAATTTCGGGCATTGGAGCCTTTTCCAGAGACGAAGATAACGAGCTTGATGGGTTCTTTCACGGCACAAAAATAAGGAAAGGCTTGTGTAATAATAGTTATCCCCATGAAATTCGTTAATAAATAATTAGGAATAATTTTGTTATTTAGGAGTTTGTTTTTTTTCTTTGCAGGCTTAAAACCTTTAAAACAATAAAAGATGTCTGATATCAGAAGTAAAGTGATTGCGATCATTGTAGATAAGTTAAATGTTGAAGAATCTGAAGTAACGGATGGAGCAAGCTTCACCAACGACTTAGGTGCCGACTCTTTGGATACCGTAGAATTAATTATGGAATTTGAAAAACAATTTGGTATTTCTATTCCAGACGATCAAGCGGAAACCATCCAAACTGTTGGAGATGCGGTTTCTTATATCGAAAGCAACGCGAAGTAATTTAACACAACTTCCAACTCTTTAAGGATTACAGCATGCAATTAAAGCGAGTCGTTGTAACTGGTCTTGGTGCGCTTACGCCCATCGGTAATACTGTTTCAGAATATTGGAATAATTTGTTGGCCGGTAAAAGTGGGGCAGCACCAATTAAACAATTTGATGCTTCCTTGTTTAAAACGCAATTCGCCTGTGAGGTGAAGGGTTTTGATGTGGAGCAATATATTGACAAAAAAGAGGCCCGAAAAATGGACCAATTTACCCAGTATGCAATGGTTTCTGTTATGGAGGCTGTTGACCATTCTGGATTAATTGAGTCTAACCCCAATCTAGATCGTATTGGGGTGGTTTGGGGCTCTGGTGTCGGAGGGCTCAAAACGTTTCAAGACGAATCGAAAGCTTTCTTTGAAGGCGATGGTACGCCGCGATTCAATCCGTTTTTCATTCCAAAAATGATTGCAGACATTGCAGCGGGTCAGATTTCCATTAAATATGGTTTTCGTGGACCGAACTATGTAACGGTTTCTGCTTGTGCCTCTTCAAACAACGCGATTATTGATTCATTCAATTTAATCCGACTTGGAAAGGCGGACGCAATTATAACCGGTGGTTCTGAAGCGGCGGTAAACGAAATGGGGATGGGGGGATTTAATGCATTAAAAGCCTTGTCTACACGAAACGACGATCCCGAAACGGCTTCTCGTCCGTTCGATTTAGACCGAGACGGATTTGTGTTAGGTGAAGGAGCAGGAGCGCTTATCTTAGAGGAGTACGAACACGCGATTAAACGTGGCGCAACGATTTACGCGGAAGTAGTTGGAGGAGGAATGTCTGGTGATGCATATCACATGACCGCTCCACATCCAGAAGGAATTGGCGCAAGAAACACCATGATCGCTGCACTAGAAGATGCAGGGATTAGTCCAGACCATGTGAATTATATTAATGTGCACGGTACATCCACTCCTTTGGGGGATATTGCTGAAGTTAAAGCAATACAGGCAGTGTTTGGTGACCACGCATACGACTTGAATATTTCTTCTACCAAATCAATGACGGGTCACTTGTTAGGAGCGGCTGGAGCAATTGAAGCAATAGCATGTATCTTGGCTGTAAAAAACGACATCGTTCCGCCTACAATTAATCATTTTACGGCCGACCCAGAGATAAATCCTAAATTGAATTTTACATTTAACAAGGCACAAAAACGCACTATAAATTATGCGTTATCCAATACCTTCGGGTTTGGCGGACACAACACCAGTGTCGTTGTTAAAAAAATTACTGCATAATTGGCCGTTAAACTCGGATTTCTTTCCACGAAAAAATCTCCAGAAGAACTCTTTCTGATTAAATTTATTATTAATCATTTCGGCTATCGACCTTCGACGCTTACGCACTTTAAGTTGGCGGTATCGCATCGTTCGGGAGATATTAAAGAAGATATTGAATCCAATGAACGCTTAGAATTTTTAGGTGATGCAATACTCGATGCGGTGGTTGCGGAGTATTTGTTTAAGAAATTCCCTGGAAATGACGAAGGGTATTTAACCAAGTTAAAGTCTAAGGTGGTCAACAGAAAAACGCTCGCATACATCGGAGAAAAAATGCAGATTCGCGCTGTATTGAACTATAATCAGTCACGTAACCTGAACATTTCATCGCTGGAAGGAAATGCATTTGAAGCCATAATTGGTGCGATATATTTAGACGGCGGATTCGAAGCCGCTAAGAAAAGCTTGCAAAATCATGTCCTTAGAAAGTTTGTAGACTTAAATAAGCTTTTGGAAGAGGAAATTGACTTTAAATCTCGGCTCATCATTTGGTGCCAAAAAAAGCGAATGAAAATAGACTTTGTCGTAATTGACGAGCAGCACATTCATGGGGCTTGGGAATATGAGGTTTCGATTCAAATCAATAAACGTGATTTTGGACGTGGAAAAGCGAGCTCAAAAAAGCAAGCGGAGCAAGTAGCGGCTAAGCAAACCTTAGAATTAATTGGAGAAATTTAATTGGTTTTCTTTTTTTTTGTTTCTTTGTAAAAAATTACGCGCATGTGGACAGATTTTGTATATAAACTCGGAGATTTATTTCAATGGTCGTTTGGCTTTTTTGAATTCATTCAGAATTATTTTAACAATCTGCTTATAATCCTTGGGTTTTTTGGATTTGGATATTGGATGAACATTCAAAACAAGTTAAGTAAGAAAGCAAATGTACCTGTTGAGTCCTCTGAAAATACAGGATGGTATAAAGACGAGAACAAACAATTGAAATAAGAATCAATTCTTTAATACATTAAAAAGGGAAGCAATAGCTTCCCTTTTTTTATGACTTTAATAGTTCGCGTTATTTCTTTTCGCTCGTAACCGCAGCTTTAATCAATTCACGGTTCATTCGAGCAATGTTCTCAATAGATATTCCTTTAGGACATTCTACTTCACAAGCACCGGTATTTGTACAGTTACCAAATCCCTCTTCGTCCATTTGACGAACCATGTTTAACACGCGCTCACGGCTTTCAACCTTTCCTTGTGGTAAAAGGGCATATTGAGATACTTTGGCGCCTACAAAGAGCATCGCAGAGCCGTTTTTACAGCTCGCTACACAAGCACCGCAACCGATACATGCAGCAGCCTCAAAGGCCTTGTCTGCATCATCTTTTGGAACTGGAATTGCATTAGCATCCATCGTTCTACCTGACGTGTTGACAGAAACAAATCCGCCCGCTTGTTGAATGCGATCAAACGCAGAGCGATCTACCACCAAGTCTTTGATGATGGGAAAGGCTTTCGATCTCCAGGGTTCTACATAAATCGTATCTCCATCGTTGAATTTACGCATGTGCAATTGACAGGTCGTCGTACCGGTATCTGGTCCGTGTGCACGGCCATTAATATACAGGGAACACATCCCGCAAATTCCTTCACGACAATCGTGATCAAAAGCTACCGGCGAATCATTGTTGTTTATAAGTTGCTCGTTTAATTGGTCAAGCATTTCCAAAAATGAACTGTCTGTAGACACTTGGTCCAGTTTATACGTTACGAGGCTTCCTTTGGCTTGGCTATTCTTTTGACGCCAAATTTTAAGGGTAATATTGATAAATTTAGTTGCCATAAGTCGTTTCTTTATTTGTAGTTTCTCGCTGCAATTTTAATGAACTCGTATTTTAATTCTTCTTTATGTAAGGTCGCGTTTTTTGCATCTCCTCCTTGGTATTCCCATGCAGCTACCATTTTAAAGTTTTCATCATCGCGTAGCGTTTCTCCCTCAGCATCTTGATATTCTTCACGGAAATGTCCACCACAGGATTCGTTACGGTTTAAGGCATCTACTGCCATCAGTTGGCCTAATTCGATGAAATCTGCAACACGCAGCGCTTTTTCAAGTTCAGTGTTCATTTCATTCGCATCGCCCGGAACAAAAACATCCGCATAAAAGGATTCACGCAAAGCCTTTATCTCTTCAATGGCTTCTTTTAATCCAGCTTCGTTTCTTCCCATTCCTACTTTATTCCACATGATTAATCCCAGTTTTTTATGGAAATAATCTACAGATTTTGTTCCTTTATTATTCAAGAACATTTGAATTCGCTCCTTAACCTCTTGTTCTGCTGCTTCAAATTGTGGCGCATCCGTTGAAATAGTTCCTGTTCGGATATCGTCTGCTAAGTAATTTGATAAGGTATACGGTAGTACGAAGTAACCATCGGCTAAGCCTTGCATTAACGCCGAAGCACCTAATCGGTTCGCTCCGTGATCAGAGAAGTTTGCTTCACCCGTTACAAAACATCCAGGAATCGTACTTTGAAGGTTATAGTCAACCCAAACGCCACCCATGGTATAGTGAACAGCCGGATAAATTTTCATTGGCGTTTCGTATGGGTTTTCGTCAGTAATTTTCTCATACATCTGAAACAAGTTCCCGTATTTTTCTTCAATCCATTTTTTTCCTAAGGCTAGAATGGTTTCTTCAGAAGGATTATGATCTCCTTTAGCAAATGCCGCTTGTTTTCCTTTGCTTCTAATTTCTGATGAGAAATCTAGGTAAACTCCTTCGTTGGTATCGTTGGCTTCAATTCCAAATCCGGCATCGCAACGTTCTTTGGCCGCTCGAGATGCTACATCACGTGGAACTAGGTTTCCAAAGGCCGGATATCGTCGTTCCAAGAAATAATCCCGATCTTCCTCTGCAATCTGAGTTGGCTTTAATCGGCCTTCTCGGATGGCTTCTGCATCTTCTTTTTTGGCAGGAACCCAAATGCGTCCAGAGTTTCTTAAGGACTCAGACATTAAGGTTAATTTGGATTGGTTGGTTCCGTGTACCGGAATACAGGTTGGGTGAATCTGAACAAAACAAGGATTAGCAAAATAAGCGCCACGCTTATGTACCTTCCATGCTGCAGAAACATTACTTCCCATGGCGTTTGTTGATAGGAAATATACGTTTCCGTATCCGCCAGAAGCAATAACTACGGCGTGTGCGCTGTGACGTTCGATTTCACCAGTAACAAGGTTTCTTGCAATAATACCTCGCGCTTTTCCATCAACCACGACCAAGTCTAACATCTCATGACGATGGTACATTTTCACACGACCTAAACCGATTTGACGAGATAATGCAGAATATGCACCCAACAAAAGCTGTTGTCCTGTTTGACCTGCCGCATAAAATGTACGTTGAACCTGTGTTCCTCCAAAAGAACGGTTGTCTAATAAACCGCCATATTCTCTTGCGAAGGGAACCCCTTGAGCAACACATTGGTCAATGATGTTTCCAGAAACCTCGGCCAATCGGTGTACGTTTGCTTCACGCGCACGGTAATCACCCCCTTTGATGGTATCATAGAACAAGCGATAAACAGAATCCCCGTCGTTTTGATAATTTTTTGCGGCGTTAATTCCACCCTGTGCTGCAATCGAGTGCGCTCTACGTGGAGAATCTTGAAAGCAGAATGCCTTTACATTGTAGCCCATTTCACCAAGTGAAGCAGCGGCAGAGGCTCCAGCCAATCCCGTACCAACAACAATCACATCGATTTTCGGACGGTTGTTTGGCGCCACTAATTTCATGTGGTTTTTATGGTTGGTCCACTTTTCTGATAAAGGTCCTTCCGGAATTTTAGCGTCTAATTTTGACATCGGTAATATGATTAAATCGTTATTTCAAATAAATTAAAATGGTAATTAAGGCAAATAAGCCCGGTACCGCCAAAGCAAATAGTTTACCTATTCCTTGGATAATTGGCATGTAACGTTTGTGGTTCAAGCCAAGCGACTGAAAGCCGGAAGCGAACCCGTGCCATAAGTGAAATGCAAGCACTGCCATAGAGACCACATACAACAACATATACGCAAGAGCCAGTTCGTTTTTCTTCGGATTAAAAAAGTCCATAACCACGGTGTATAGGTCTTTATAACCCTCTGTAATTTTTAGGTCTGTATCTTTATCATACAACTCTTGATGATTCTTTATTCTGTAGATGCAAGAATCTGCTTTATTCATTAAGGGCTGTCCAGTACGCAAGTCATAGTACATTCCGGAATTTTCTTCTTTTACGCTGAACGGCATGTATTCTCCTTTCGTGGTTAGAATATAGGTGAACTTAATTTTCTGCTGCATTTGTTCTTTCGTGATAGTTTTGTAGTGCAACGGAATGTCTTCTTTAATCTTTGCTCTCCACCAGAAGTTAGCCATGTGCGTTACAATAAACACTAAAATCAAGGTGCCTAAAATGGCCATGTAGCGAGACGGCAAGGAACTGTTTGCTCCAGGTTTGGTATATGCATAGCCCTGAGGTCTTGCTTTTTTGTTTTGATACGTTAAATAGAAGCCTTGAACTGCGTGAAAAACAATAGAGAAATAGGTTACGTATGAAAGCACCTTAATGAACGGGTTGTGCGCCATAAAATAGGCATATTCATTAAAGGCTCGGCGCCCTTCTTCTCCGGTTTTGAGAATAAGTTGCATGTTTCCCGCTAAGTGACCGATAAGAAAAGTACACAGAAAAAGTCCCGTTAGGGCCATCCAAACTTTCTTAATGATGGATGATGAAAAAGCTGATCGTACAGACATAGTTTATTATATTATCAGGTGCAAAGTTAAGGTATAGAACAATCGAATGAAAATATGGTTTTTATTTAGAATCGTTTTAGATAAGGAGGGTGGTTTTCTTTTGGTTTACTATCAAATTTACGGTACGTCCAACCATGACCGCATGATTATCGGATATGTGTCCAATCGGGAAATTAAAGGCCACTGGGATGCCTAGGTTAGATACCTGTTCTGATATTAATGCTTCTATCGTTTTTCCAAACGGAACATCCGTGTCTTCCATTTCTGTAAATCCACCGAGAAGAAGTCCGCTAATTTGATTAAAGATTCCGGCTAACTTGAACGCATGCAGCATCCGGTCTATTTTGTAGATGTGTTCTCCGATGTCTTCAATAAATAGAATCTTGTCTTTAAAATCGTAGGACAATTCGGTGCCAATTAAGCTGTAAATAATGGTCATATTCCCCCCGATAAGTCTTCCCTTCGCTGTTCCCAGGCAGTTTTCTTTGGCTGGCAATGCTTCAATGCGTATTGATTCTCCGAACAGGGCGTTACGTAAGGTTTCCTTCGCCTCCATGGACCCGTCAGTAAATCCAAGGGGCATAATTCCATGAATACTTTCAACTCCCAATTGATTTATTTTTTGGTGAAATACGGTTACATCGCTAAATCCGACAATCCATTTTGGGTTTTGTTGAAAGGCTGTCCAATTCAGTTCCTCCACAATTCTAACACACCCATAGCCCCCTCTTGCACAGAGAATTGCTTTGATCGTGGGATCATCTAATCCATGTTGGAAATCAGCTAAGCGCTCTGCATCCGTACCAGAAAAATATGCCGATCGACCCAAACAATGCGGGGCAATACGAACGTTTAACCCCCAAGTTTCGAGCGTTTTTTTTGCCTCCAACACAACGGATTCTTCAATGGCTTTGGCCGGAGCCGTAATGTATATGGTATCACCCGGCTGGAGAAAAGGCGGCTGGATCATTGCGTTTGAATTAAATGAGTTGCAAGTACTAAATCTAAAGGCGTTGTAATTTTTATGTTATCATCGTTGCCAACTACCGTGTAAATTTCTTCCCCCAAGCGTTCCACTAAGCTTGCATCATCGGTTACCGTCTCGTTAAATGGAAGTTCGTACGCGCGTTTGAGTAAGGACACGTGAAAGCACTGAGGTGTTTGTACATTCATATACTGAGACCGGTCAACGGCCTCAGTTCCTGTGGATGTTCTCTTCCTTAAAGACTCTTTTAATCCCGCCACCGGAATTACGGCCGCATGATTTTTAATGTGTTCGCAAAGTCGTTTAATCGTTTCTCGTGCTACAAAGGGGCGAACTGCATCGTGAACTCCGGCCCAAGGCGTACTTACTTCATTTAGCGCATTTTTTACAGAGTCGTACCGTTCTTTACCTCCTGCAACTAGCGTGCATCGTTCTGTTAATCCAGCTTCTTGCAAAAACGGCAGCATGTATTCCATCCACTCAGGGGCCATGGCCACTATGAATTTTGGCTGCTGAAAATGCTGATCTAGGGCCTTTAGGGTGTAAATGAGGATCGGTTTTCCTGCAATTTCAAGGTATTGCTTCGGTCGATTTGTCCCCATGCGACTTCCAACCCCTCCAGCAGGGACAATAAGTGTCCATTTGTTCATGGTCAAAATTAATAATAATCCCGAATGGATTTCGCGTTGGAATTAAGCTTATTTGTGGGCTTTTCCTACCTTTGTGTAAATCAAACCAAACGCGTGAAATCAGACCATCAACTCGTTATTTACAATAGTTTATCAGGAAAAAAGGAAAACTTTGTACCCTTGCATGAAGACCATGTCGGTATGTATGTGTGTGGCCCAACCCTTTACAGTGAGCCACACATGGGTAACATGCGCACCTTTATTAATTTTGATTTTATATACCGTTGCCTTTTGTATTTGGGCTACAAGGTGAAATATGTGCGAAACATTACGGATGCCGGACACATCACGAACAGTGCCGGACAAGAAGTAGACAGCATTGGATCGGCGGCTCGCTCAGCGCAAGTTCAATCGCTAGAAATTGTTTATACCTACAATGTTAAGTTTCAGGAACTTCAACGAGTATATAACCTCTTGCCACCGAGTATAGAACCCACTGCAACGGCACATATTCAAGAACAAATTGAGGTCATCGAACAAATTATCGAAAACGGTTTTGCCTATGTGGTGAATGGTTCGGTTTATTTTGACGTGAAAACCTTTATGCAACAGTATAATTATGGGGCCTTGAGCGGAAGAAAAGTAGATGAGTTAGAACAGGAAACTCGGTCGCTCAATGCACAAGATGAAAAGCGCTTTTTTGCAGATTTTGCCCTTTGGAAAAAAGCAAATCCAGAAGACATGCAGGTTTGGCGTTCTCCGTGGGGCAACGGTAACCCAGGATGGCACATTGAATGTACGGCGATGTCTACCAAATATCTAGGAAAACAGTTTGATATTCACGGTGGGGGCTTGGATTTAAAATTTCCACACCACGAGGACGAAATCGCTCAAAATTTTGGTTCTTTCGGGTGTAATCCCGCTCGGTATTGGATGCATGCTAACATGCTGAACGTCAATGGGCAGAAAATGAGTAAGTCCTTTGGGAATTATTTTCTACCGAAAGAAATTATTGATGGAACCTCGACCCTTTTTACTAAGCCATATCCCGCAGCGGTGGTTCGGTTCTTCATGTTACAAGCCCACTATCGAAGCACCTTAGATATTACCGAAGAAGCACTCAACGCATCGGAAAAGGGGTTTGAACGTTTGATGGAAGGACTTTCCTTACTAGAAAAGCTTACACCAAGTAGCAGCTCCTCGTTTGAGGTCGCGAAGGTACTAAGCGCTGCAGAGGCTGCGATTTGTGATGATTTTAATGCACCGATTTTAATCGCTTCCTTGTTTGATGCGGTAAAATATATTCATGCGATAAATGAAGGTAAAGAACAGTTAACCCAGGAAGATTTATTGCGGTTTAACCAAGCCATGCATGCATTCGTTCAGGATGTGTTGGGAATAGAACCGTCTAAAAAGGAAGAAAACCAACGGCTTTCTGGCGTTATGGATATTGTTATTACCTTGCGTCAACAAGCGCGAGAACAAAAAGACTGGACCACCTCGGATATGATTCGGGACGGTCTTGCAAAGGCAGGAATTCAAATTAAGGACAGTAAAGACGGAACCTCGTGGTCGTAATATGGCACTAATTAAATCATGTAGGGGAAACACCCCCGTTTTTGGATCGAATTGCTACCTCGCTGAAAATGCAACCGTTGTAGGTGATGTGGTTATGGGAGATCAATGTTCGGTATGGTTCAATGCCGTAGTTCGCGGTGATGTAAATAGCATACGAATAGGAAACCAAGTAAACATTCAAGACGGTGCAGTATTGCATTGCACCTTTGAAAAAACAACACTTACGATTGGGAATTCCGTTTCTATTGGCCACAATGCCTTGGTTCATGGTTGTACCATAGAGGACTTTGTCTTGGTGGGTATGGGCGCCATTGTTATGGATAATTGCCACATCGAATCGAATTGTATCATTGCCGCAGGATCCGTATTACTCGAGGGTACACGGGTTGAATCGTGGAGCATTTATGCCGGGGTTCCTGCTAAAAAAGTAAAAACCCTTTCTCCGGAGCTCTTTACAGGCGAAGTGGAACGAATCAGTAAGAATTACGTACGCTATGCCAGCTGGTTCACCGATGAGGAATCTTAAGGCTTTTTTTGTTACTTTGTTAAAATTGTATGTATGAAAAATCTATTGTTATTGGTCTTATCGCTTGCCTTGGCGGCGTCTTGCGCTAAATACCCTGAAGGAGGCTTGCGTAAATTAGCCAAGGGTCACATCATGGGTGAATGGAAAATGAACGCCTATTTTATGAATGGCTTTGATTATAGCGATACGGTCTTGGTCCAAAATTTTATAGAAACTTTTAATGAAGGAGGCACCTTTGAGCGAGCATATATTGATACGGCCGGAGCCTATCATTCTTACGGTGGCGGATGGGATATTGCAGGGGAACGCACGGTATTAAAAATATTTGCGGACAGTACCTATAAGTTAACTCCCATGTTAAATAATACAGCGACAAATTTCACTATTGACCGGCTTACAAAGGAAGACTTATGGTATTCGTTTGAGTCGAGCAACGGAACGCACCAATTACGATTTAGCAAGATCAAATAAGGAATGAAATACCATCAAATAGACCGCGAACTTTTTATAGCTAACCGAGCAAAGTTCATTCAGTACATGACCTCTAATACCTTGGCGGTATTTAATTCTAATGATATTTATCCCATTTCTTCTGATGCAACCATGCCTTTTCAGCAGCATCGAGATATTTTTTATTTATCGGGCGTAGATCAAGAAGAATCTATTCTAGTTTTATTTCCAACGGCAAGTAATCCCGCCCATCGCGAGGTCTTGTTTCTTCGTGAAACCAATGAAACCATTGCCATTTGGGAAGGAGAGAAACTAACGAAAGCAAAGGCCCTTGAAACCTCAGGCATTAAAACCGTGTATTGGTTATCTCAATTCCCGACAATTTTCAAGCAGTTAATGGCGGAAGCGCAGGGGATCTATCTCAACACGAATGAACACCTTCGCGCCAATACCGAAGTGGAGACGCGTGAAGATCGATTTATAAAGCAAGTAAAAGTTGATTACCCGGCCCACCAAGTCTATAAATCAGCCCCGATTTTACACAAAACACGATCCATCAAAGAAGCGGCTGAACTTACGCTCATGCAAACCGCATGCGACATCACGGAAAAAGGATTTCGTCGTGTCTTGGATTTTGTTAAACCGGGCGTGTGGGAATATGAAATTGAAGCGGAATTCGCCCATGAATTTCTAAGAAATCGTTCTCAAGGGTTTGCCTATACCCCAATTATTGCTTCGGGTAAGAATGCGTGTGTTTTACATTATATTGAGAACAATCAACAATGTCAAGATGGCGACGTAATGTTGCTGGATGTGGGGGCAGAATATGCTAATTATTCTTCCGATTTAACGCGTTGTATCCCGGTGAATGGACGCTTCACTCCACGTCAAAAAGCAGTGTATAATGCGGTGCTTCACGTGAAAAATGAAGCAACGAAATTATTAGTCCCAGGAACCATCATGGCCGAATATCACAAGCAAGTGGGTACTCTAATGGAGGAGCAATTGGTGAATCTTGGCTTAATTTCCATGGAAGACATTAAATCACAAGACCCGGCTTGGCCAGCGTACAAAAAGTACTTTATGCATGGCACATCGCATTTCCTTGGGTTAGACACGCACGACGTAGGACTTTGGCACGAACCAATTCAAGCGAATATGGTCTTTACCGTAGAACCAGGAATTTACATTCCGGCTGAGGGCATCGGGATTCGCTTAGAGGATGACGTGGTGGTTCAGGCCAGTGGTCAACCCCATAATTTAATGCGTAACATACCGATTGAGGCGGAAGCCATAGAAGACCTCATGAACCGTGGCTAAACTGCTGCATTATCAAGTGATCGGCGAAGGGCCGGTAACGGTTTATTTACATGGCTTTTTAGAGTCTTCCACCATGTGGGAACCCTTGAGTTTAGCCACCATTTCAGGAACACACATACTTATCGATTTACCCGGTCACGGGAATTCACCCCTTGATGACACGGTAAACGAGCCGAGCATTTGTTTTATGGCGGATGAGGTGGTGAAGGTGTTAAACCACCTTAACATTCAGGATTACAGGACCGTTGGTCACAGCATGGGCGGTTATGTAGCCATTGAATTGTTGGCTCATGCAGCATGTAAGCCAAGCCATGTTACCTTATTGAACTCAAATTATTGGTCAGACAGCGAGGCCAAGCAAGCGGATCGAGTGCGGGTTGCGCGCATCGCGTATACTGGAAAGCAGCTGTTTATTAATGAGGCAATCCCTAATTTATTTGTGGATCCAGCAGCGTTTAAGGAACAAATCACGGCATTGAAACGTGAAGCGGAAACCATGACAGCGGATGCGATCGCCTATGCGGCTTTAGCAATGCGCAGCCGCACCGATTATACGGAATTAGTGGCTCATATACCAACTAAAATTCAGATCATCCATGGCGCCTTGGACCGCCTGGTAAGCGCAGAGGAATTACAGGTTCGCTTAACCGCCTTAAACGGTGCGACATTACCCGAAGTCGTTATCATACCACATGCGGGTCACATGGCCCACTGGGAAGCGACAAGAGATGTACATATAGCGTTGTTTTCGTCGTTTTATCCCTGGGTGCGGGTTTAACCCGCACCCAGGGATAAAGAACAATTTTTTCTATCTTTGAACTATTAATACCTGTTTCCATGATAGAACATCCAGAAAAGAAGCTAAAGCAATTGCGTGCCCGCACCCAAGGATATTGATTGCCATGATTTTAGGGAGTATACGCCAAGGTTTAGTTCAACACAGCGAAGCAACGTTGAACCTATGAACCCAGGGGGATGTGCTTCAAAACCATTGAAAAGCCAGTTGCTACGCAACTTCACCTTTTTCATTTCACATTGCTAACAAAAGCTTGGTATTGGATTACTCGCTACGCTCGTGAACCCAGGGGGATGTGCTTCAAAACCTTTGAAAAGCTACCACTTCGTGGTTTCTCTTTTTTATTTCTGTCCATTCACCCAAGCAAGCTTGGCTCTGTCCTTAAATAAAAAAAACCTAGCGATGCTAGGCTTTTCAAAGATTTTGGCGGAGAGAGAGGGATTCGAACCCTCGATACACTTTTGGCGTATACACACTTTCCAGGCGTGCTCCTTCAACCACTCGGACACCTCTCCAATGCAGGGACAAAGGTATTCCATTTTTTCGGTGTAACAAAACGCCTGTTCCTGCCGAAAAATATTTTCGTAATTTTCAGTTTGGTTAAGCGCGATTTCACATAAATTAGCAAAATTTTTCTCATGTCTGGTTCTTATCATAAAATCTCGTTTGCTGGTGTCCTTATTACCATTGGAATTGTTTTCGGTGACATTGGTACTTCACCACTCTATGTTTTTCAAGCCATTACCGGACAAGGAGCCCATTTAAGTAGAGATTTTGTGGTAGGTGGATTATCCTGTGTGATCTGGACCTTGATCCTGCTCGCCACCATCAAGTACATTTATTTTGCACTCAATGCAGACAACAAGGGTGAAGGAGGAATTTTTGCCCTCTTTGCCTTGCTTAAAGAACGAAATGTTGGGTGGGTGGTTATTCCGGCACTCATCGGGTGTGCCACCTTGCTGGCGGACGGGTTCATTACTCCGGCCATCTCTATTTCCTCTGCTGTGGAAGGCATTAATAACATTAATCCCGATGTCCCAGTGATTCCTATTGTCGTTGGAATCATCATTGCCTTGTTTACGATTCAACAGTTTGGTACATCTGCCATTGGAAAGGCCTTTGGCCCTATTATGGTGATTTGGTTCTCGTACCTTGCTTATTTGGGGGCTATAAATATTTATAAAAACCCAGCGGTATTAGCCGCGTTTAATCCCTACGAAGCCTTCAATTTTGTTACCACAGTACCCGGAGGATTTGCTGCGTTAGGGGCTGTATTTCTTTGTACCACCGGAGCAGAGGCACTGTATTCTGATCTAGGTCACTGCGGTAAAGGAAACATTCGCATCAGTTGGGCCTTGATTTCATCTGTTTTGGTGTTTCATTATTTGGGTCAAGCAGCCCTATGTACTTCTGAAGGTTTTACCTTGGCTAAAGGAGCAACCGTGTTCTACAGCATGGTACCAAAAAACCAATTAATTTTTGCAGTAATTATTGCTACGGCGGCTACCATTATTGCGTCCCAGGCCCTAATCACGGGGGTTTTCACCCTGATGAATGAGGCTATCAAGTTAAAGCTTTGGACCAACCTTAAGGTGAAGTTTCCTACCGATCACCAAGGACAAATTTACATTCCCTTTATTAATTGGGTGTTGATGCTAGGTTGTTTAATGGTAATTGCCATTTTTAGAAAATCGAGCGCAATGGAGCACACCTATGGTCTAGCCATAACGATAGATATGGTGATGACATCAATACTTTTGAGTTTTTTGTTAATATTAAAAAACCCAAGGGCTCGTGGTTTTTATGTCTTAATATTTACCGTTTTTATTTTAATTGAAGGCGTATTTTTACTTTCGAATCTTGGTAAAATAGTATCTGGGGGTTGGTTTACTTTAATATTAGCAAGTACTTTTTTTTCCCTATTGTTTCTTTATTACAAGGCGCGAGAATTGCGAAGAAATATTACCGAATATTTACCGATGACCGCGATTACACCCCTATTAGAAGCGGTGAAAAAAGATCAGACAATCCCGTATGAGGCCACCAACTTGGTGTTCCCAACACGGAGTAATTCCCATGACAAACTGGATTTAACAGTTTACTATTCCCTGTTCATGAAACGCCCACGTAAAGCCGGCGTGATTTGGTTTCTCCATTTAGATATCCTGAATGAACCGTGGGGAGTCCACTATTCTGTACACGAAGTAATTGACGGTTCTTGCTATTACGTCTCCTTACAATTAGGATTTAAAGAAGAACACCGCATTGAATATATGATGCGTAAAATTCATTGTACGATGGTCGAGAAAGGCGAACTCACGAATGAGAGTGTATTTGAATGCATTAAAGACCGAGTAGGTAAAGTAGATTTCAAGTTTATAGTATTGAATTCTAGAGTATCCACAGATAATGCGCTTACCGCATTTCAAATCTTGTGTGTTAAAGCCTATCGCTTCGTTAAGTCTACCGGGTTAAAGCCCGCGGAAGATTTCGGACTAGATAAAACCAACGTAGAGGTAGACTATATTCCAATTTCAGTTACAGCGCAGGTGAATCAAGAACTGACAGAAGACTACGAGGATTATTCAGCTACAAAGAAGCGCTAACAAAATCCTGGTCTTTTAAACTTTCTCCGGCGATTACCTCACAAAACTCTGCTTGATGGGGATTGGTTGTGGTTCCTAAATACCACATTAATTTAGTCAGCGCAGCTTCAGTTGTTAGGTCCGTACCATTCCAAGCACCTAATTCGGCCAATAAATGCCCAGACGCGTATTTCCCCGGTTGAATACTTCCGCTCGTGCATTGGGAAATCGTAACAAGAATCCCACCCTGTTCCACATAGGCAGATAATACTTTGGCAAAGGCGTCGTGATTTGGTGTGTTCCCAGAACCAAAGGCTTCAATGACCACAGCACGGTGTACTTCTGGGTTAAATACCGATTGGTAGGCACTGAGATTAATGCCCGGATATAGTTTAATTAATCCCACACGAGCGTCGAGCTGCTTAAAATATGCGGTGTTGGTCTTAGGGTGCTCAAGTAACTCGTTCGTGTGAATTTCAATTTCAACCCCCGCAACCCCTAACAACGGATAGTTCGGCGAATCAAAGGCATCAAATTGGTGCGCAGAAATTTTAGAAACCCGATTACCTCGGAATAATTTCGATTGAAAGAATACAGCTACTTCTTGCAGCAACGGTTTTCCTGTACTGCCTTTTTTTCCCGTTATTTCTAAGGCAGTTAAGAGGTTTTCTTTGCCGTCAGAACGTAATATTCCAACTGGAAGTTGAGATCCCGTAAGTACAATTGGCTTAGCTAAGCCTTGAACCATAAAACTTAAGGCAGACGCCGTATAGGCCATGGTATCTGTTCCGTGCAAGATAACGAACCCATCCACAGAGTCTTCATGTTGTGCTATGAGCTCCACCAGTTCAGTCCAATACGCGGGCTGCATGTGTGAGGAATCGATCGGTTGAGCAATGCTTATTGGAATAACCTCAAGATCCAAGCGTGCAATTTCAGGGATTTGCGGATGAATGTAGTCAAAGTCCAAGGATTGTAATTCTCCCGTACTCGGGTTGGCAATCATTCCTATCGTACCCCCGGTATAGATTAATAAAATGCGTGGTTTCATGGGTGTTGCACATTAAGATTAAACAAGCGCCGAGCATTTTCAGAGGTTATTTTATTTACCTCGGCAACAGGAATTGCTAGCACATTACTCAAGGCACCGGCAATATGAATTAAATAAGAGGGTTCGTTTCGTTTCCCACGGTGAGGTGTCGGAGGCAAGTAAGGTGCGTCCGTTTCTAAAACTAAGCGATCCAATGGTAGCGTTTTTACGACTTCCCCTAATCCACTATTCTTATACGTTAGTACTCCACCAATCCCAAAATAAAAGGAAGGATGCGTTCGTAGGATATATTCCGCCTGGTCTTTTGTGCCTGTAAAACAATGAAACACGCCACGGAGTTCGGTCTGTTGGTAATCAGATAGCACTTCGAATAGCGGATCAAAAGCATCCCTAACGTGAATGGCAATCGGCAGCTTATAACTTAAGGCCCATTCAATTTGTTGATTCAAGGCCTGTTTTTGTTCTGTAAGGAATTGTTTGTCCCAATAGAGGTCCATCCCGATTTCACCAATCGCAACAAGCTGTTCATGATGCGTTTTAAGCAGTTCACCAAGTATATTCAACTGCTCATTTACATCTTCCTTTACATAACACGGATGCAACCCAAGCATGGGCGAACAAGGAATAATAGGATTATTGAGTAGGCTTAATAAGGGTTCCCAAGAATCCACATCAATATTCGGGAGTAAAATCTGTGTTACCCCAGCTTCTTTCGCTCGACGCAATACCTCATCAAGTGATGGGATAAAGGATTCTTCGTACAGGTGACAGTGGGTATCAATCATTTGATTTGGCTTGACGTTTTTCCCAATTCCATGCGTCGTTCAAAGCATCTTTCACACTCCGTTTAGCGCTCCAACCAAGCGTCGTATTTGAATAGGAAACATTCGCGAAGATTTCAGTGATATCACCCGCACGCCGCGACCCCATGTGATACGGAAGATCCATGCCTGAAACATCATTAAAATATTGAATCATTTCGATTACAGAAGTGCCTTTCCCTGTTCCAATATTAAATACAGCTAATGGGTTTTCGCTGGTAAACAAAAGCGCACGCACATGGGCATCTGCTACGTCACAAACATGAACATAATCCCGAATACAGGTTCCGTCTGGGGTGGGGTAGTCGTTTCCGAATACGGTCAGGTGGGAACGAATTCCGGCTGCCGTTTGTGTGATGTAAGGCAATAGATTATTCGGGATTCCAACCGGAAGCTCCCCAATTAATCCACTTGGGTGTGCACCAATCGGGTTGAAATATCGAAGGCAAATCGTTTGAAAGGGCAC
Organism: Bacteroidota bacterium; assembly: GCA_041163605.1. Lineage (GTDB taxonomy): Bacteria > Bacteroidota > Bacteroidia > Flavobacteriales_D > Crocinitomicaceae > UBA952. Next base: position 27,015 of record JBEAQY010000034.1, read on the forward strand.
GGAACTTCGGTGTACATCTTCAATAATTTGTTCACCCATCCATTTGGTGAATCCGTATGGTGATTCGGGTAAGCGTTTGGGCGTTGTTTCAAACACTTGCTTTTGTTCCGGCTCTCCGTATACGGTGCAAGAGGAGGAAAACACGAATTTAGGAATGGAATACTTGCTACAAGCCTCTAGCACATTCATTAATCCAATGAGGTTGTTCTGGTAATATTGAAGTGGAACCTCACACGATTCCCCCACGGATTTGTAAGCAGCAAAGTGAATTATGGCCTCAAAGGTATGGGCATCAAACACCTTAAACAACGCTTCTTTATCGCAAATATCTACAGGGATAAATGAAAAACCTTCACCCGTTAATTGGGCTAATCCATCAAGAATTACCCTGGAACTGTTTCGTAAGTCGTCCACAATAACCGGATAAAAGCCTTGCTCCACCAACGAAACGATGGTGTGAGAACCGATGTATCCTGCGCCTCCTGTAACGAGTACTTGCTTCATAGGGTAAAGGTAAACATTTCTTAAGGACCATAAACGTGAACAAATATTCTACACGAACGTTTTCTTTCCATGTTCAAATGGTGTTGTGCGCTCCTCTTGGTTGCTTTGTTTAACAAAGAAACCGTGAGTTTAGAAGTTAACGTGAGTGGTTTCCCTTCCAATAAGGGACAAGCGTATGTAGCCTTGTTTAATTCGAGTGAAACCTTTCCAAGCTATGGCAAGCAACTCAAAGGAAAAATAGTAGCCATCGAGCAGCTTAAGTGCAAAGTGACCTTTACGAATTTAACTCCCGGTTCCTATGCGATTGCAGTATATCATGACGTAAACAAAAATGATAAACTGGATAAAAACGTACTCGGAATGCCCACCGAGTCATATGGGTTTTCAAATAATGCCCGAGCTACCTTTTCTGCGCCAAGTTTTCAGGACGCAAAGGTTTCGTGTATGAAAGACAAATCAATCAACATTGTGGTTAAGTGATTATATCTGCTTATACTTTAAATAAAGATTACGCTGCGCATGAAACGGAGGTCCTTCCGTGCGTCTGTATTGGTTTTTCATATCGGAAGTAATCCAACGTGATTTAACTGTTCCTCGCCACTGAAAGTCAAAAATCTCTGTGATTTCTGCCTGAATGCTAGGGTCAAAAATGGGGGTAGCTACTTCAATTCGGTAATCAAGATTTCGCTCCATTAAATCAGCACTTCCAATATAAAACAAGGGATTCCCATCATTTCCAAACACCATGCATCGTGCGTGTTCTAAATAACGGTCTACGATACTAATTACAGTCAAGTTCGGGTTCTTCTTTAAGTTCGTTTTTATGCAACAAATTCCCCGAACAATCATTTCAACACGAACCCCTGCCATACTTGCTTCGATCAATTTTTCGATCATTTGTCGGTCGGTGAGGTTGTTCAATTTAATCTGGAGAAGTGCTGGTTTTTTTGCTTTAGCCAAGGCAATTTCCTTATCAATGAGTTGTACAATTTTTCTTCGGTAATTAATGGGGGAGACCATTAAATGGCGAAAACTCACGCGCTCCATATTGTTCTCAAGCAGTTTAAATACTTTACCCACTTCAACCACTACGCGCTTTTCCGCAGTGAGCAATGCAAAATCTGTATAGATGCGAGAGGTTCGTTCATTGAAATTCCCCGTACCAACATAAGCTATGGAAAGATCTTTCCCTTTCTCCTGTCGTTTAATGTATAAGAGCTTGGAGTGGACCTTTAGGTTTGGCGCACCATAAATTACTTTTGCTCCGTGTTCTTTTAATTGGTTTGACCATTGCAGGTTATTTTCTTCATCAAAACGGGCTTGTAATTCCATAACTACCACCACCTGTTTTCTATTGTAAATGGCCGCGATAAGTGCCCGCATGATTTGTGAATCAGGAGCTAGGCGATATACATTAATCTTGATTTCTGTTACTAAGGGGTCAATGGCCGCTTCACGCAGCACGTCAATAATGTAGTCAAATTTTTGATACGGAAAATGTAAAAACACATCGCGTTCTTGAATCCGTTCAAGAATTTGGCACCCAGATTCTAGAAAGGCATGTGGATGCGGTGGTTGTGGTGCAAAGAGTAAATCTTTTCGGTTAAAATCAGGAAATTGAAGAAAGTCTTTGAAGTTGTGGTATTTCCCACCGGGGATAGCATTGGTGGCTTTTTTTAATTCAAGGCAATTCAATAGATAAACCAATAAGTCTTCAGGCATGAATTCATCGTATACAAAACGCACAGGAGTTCCTTTTTTACGTTTTTTTAAACTCCGTTCGATTTTTTCAGAGTAAGATTGGGTTACATCATCATCCAAATCCAATTCAGAATCTCTTGTAAATTTGAAGGTGTATGCACTAATTTTATCTGAGGGCAACATCGAGAAGATGTTCGATAAATGAAGCCTTATGATATCATCTGCAAGAATAAAATAGGAATCTTTTCCTTCAGTCATTACATGAAACCGGGCTTTTCCTGGAGGAATTTGAAGAATTGCATACCGATTCGCGAGGCCCTTTTTTTGAATTTTTATTGCCAGATAAATTGCGTCGTCTCGCAAATCCGGAAACGCCGATTTTTTATCTAATATAATCGGAAACAACATGTGTTTGAAGGTTTCCTTGAAATACAACGACACTTGATTTCTTAGGCTAGGAGGAATCGTGTGGTCATCTACCAAATAAATCCCTTCATTAATTAATTGTTGAGTTAGATCCAAATAACACGATTCAAAAAGCTCTTGCTGATGAAGCACCACCTTTCGAATTTCCTTGTAGAGTTCCTCTGCCGTTCCTTCATAACCGTATACCTTTTTTTGTTTGAGGTTGATCATACGTCGAACTCCTGCAACACGAACCCTAAAAAATTCATCCAGGTTGTTGGAGTAGATTCCAAGAAAGCGAAACCGTTCAATTAAGGGCACTTTTTCATCGCGAGCCTCTTGCAATACACGGGCATTAAAACTAAGCCAACTTAGCTCTCGATTAATGGTTTTCATGTTCATTCCTGCAGGTTTCATGCGCCAAGATACAACAGCAACATTAACCTAACATTAAGTGATTAAACTATTCGAATTCGAAAAGTGCCGCTCCTTTTTCAACTACGGCTCCTGGCGCCACATGGATGGTCTTAACTTTTCCTATTCCACTTGATTTTAAGGTGTTTTCCATTTTCATCGCTTCTAAGGAAATTAATGGGGTTCCAGCATCAACATCATCTCCCACCGCAACGAGCACATTAATAATTCTTCCAGGCATCGGCGCATTGAAGCTTTTAATTTTTCTAACCTTTGGCTTATCCATACCAAGCTGATGGATTAACTCATCCAAGGCATGTTTTTTTCGAATATGGAACACCCGGTGATTTATTTTAAGTACTAACTGCTGCGCTTCACTTAAATCTGAAACAACCTCCCCGTGATACTCTTCCCCTTCAAAGTCTATGGTAAAAAATCGATGGTCTATCCAACGGATGGCCGCGCCTTCTGAAGTTGCCGTTTCTTTTTGGTCAAAAATCCAAGTCATGCGTTTTTATTTATGGTAAATGTAAAATCATTTGGCTCAAGAATTTCTTCTTGAATTACACCGGTAAAATCACTAGACATCAGTTCAAAGTGGTTCGCTAATACTTCTTCCCCAATATATTTTAAATGGCTTGAAATTCCGAGCAGTACCTCTTCACTGCCGTGATATTGTACCCGAATTTTGTCCGTAACCTCAAACCCACCGTCTTTTCGTGCGTTTTGTATTCGATTCACCACTTCTCTTGCAATCCCCTCTCCCTTTAATTCGGGTGTAATTTCCACATCCAAGGCAACCGTGACTATTCCATCACTGGCTACCACCCAACCTGGCACATCCTTGGTGGTAATTTCCACATCTGTTAAATCTAAGTCGATTTGCACTCCTTCAAGCATAAATGCTGCCCCTTGATTGGATTCAATGGCTTGTATTTCCTCTGCAGAGAGCCCGTTAACCCAAGCAGCAATTCCTTTCATGTGTTGACCGTATTTAGGCCCTATGGTTTTGAAGTTTGGCTTGATTTGTTTCACAAGGGTACTCGCATCCATCCATTCGATGTCTTTAACATTTACTTCTGATTTTACAAGTCCCGCAATGTGATTTACATAGGAGGTGAGCGGGTCTGGAAGTGTTGGAATAAGGATTCGTTTTAAGGGTTGACGCACGCGAATTTTCTCCTTCTTGCGCAAACTTAACACCATGGAGGTAATGCGTTGTGCCAAGTCAATTTCTTGCTCTAAAGCCGGGTTTATAGCGGACACCTCACTCATTGGAAACGATGCTAAATGCACCGATTCCGCTTCTTTACCTTGGGTTAAATCCAAATATAAGCGGTCCATATAAAATGGCGCTATTGGGGCAGATAAAATACTAATCGTTTTTAAGCAGGTATACAAGGTTTGGTATGCCGCCAGCTTGTCTTTCGCATCATCATTTTTCCAAAATCTCCTTCTCCCTAACCGTACATACCAATTGGATAATTGATCACACACAAAATCTTGAATTTGTCTTCCGGCAAACGTTGCATCATATTGCTCATACGCCTGATCTACAGCTTGCACCAAGCTATTCAGTCTCGACAACACCCACCTATCCATTTCCGGTCGTTCTGCCAATGGAACGAGCGATATGGATGGATCAAAATTATCGACATTCGCATAGAGTGAAAAGAAGGAATAGGTGTTGTATAAGGTGCCAAAGAATTTCCGTTGGGTTTCTTTGATCCCGGCTTCGTCGAATTTTAAATTATCCCAAGGTTGTGCATTAGTAAGCATGTACCAACGTGTGGCATCTGCACCAAATTCAGCAAGCGTTACGAAGGGATCTACCGTGTTTTGAAGTCGTTTAGACATCTTTAGTCCGTGTTTGTCTAATACCAATCCATTGGAAACCACAGATTTGTAAGCGACTTTTCCGAACACAAGTGCTGAGATGGTATGAAGGGTATAAAACCATCCGCGTGTTTGGTCCACCCCTTCAGCAATAAAATCAGCAGGATAGTGCGTCCCTTGATCTATAAACTCCTTATTCTCAAATGGATAGTGCCATTGTGCGAAAGGCATAGAACCCGAGTCAAACCAAACATCAATTAGGTCTGATTCTCTTCGCATGGGGTTTCCACTGGGGGACACCAACACGATTTCATCCATTTTATGTTTGTGTAAATCTACCCGTTGGTAATTTTCAGCAGTCATGTTTCCTACTTCAAAACCAAGCAGAGGGTTTGCGCTCATGAAGCCCTTCGTTATCGATTCTTCGCAGGCTTCGTAAAGTTCTTCAACAGAACTAATACATCGTCGTTCGTCTCCAGTTTCGGTACTCCATATGGGAATGGGTATCCCCCAATATCTAGACCGTGATAAATTCCAATCATTCGCATTTTCAAGCCATTTACCAAAACGACCCGTTCCTGTTGATTCTGGCTTCCAATGTATGGTTTGATTCAGCGCTACTAAGGTGTCACGATGTTCCGAAACGCGAATAAACCAAGAATCTAAGGGGTAATATAGTACAGGCTTATCGGTTCGCCAACAATGCGGATAACTGTGTTCATATTTTTCAACTTTGAAGGCACGGCCTTTTTCTTTTAGTTGAATGGCAATTTCGACATCCACAGACTTCTCCGGCACATCGGCATCTTCATAATATTCTTGTTTCACGTATTTACCCGCCAGGTCACCCATTTCCGGTCTAAACCGACCTTGTAAATCCACTAAAGGCACGGGATGACCAGTTTCATTGAGCACTAACAGTGGAGGAACACCCGCTTCTTGCGCTACACGGGCATCATCTGCACCAAAGGTTGGAGCAGTATGTACAATTCCGGTCCCATCTTCAGTAGTAACAAACGCCCCGCCAATTACTCTGAACGCCTCTTCAGCTTGTTCGTGAGGCAAACAATACGGAAGGAGCTGTTCGTAACGCAAGCCCAATAAGGCCTTTCCTTTATGAGAATCACCGACGAAGAACGGAATCGTTTTTCGGTCTTCTGGCAACACCAGTTCTGCCAAGGAACTCACAGCAACAAATCCTTTTCCGAATAAGGAAGACACAAGCGCCTTGGCGCAGACCACCTCAATGACTTCGTAGGTATACGGATTAAACGTGTGCACAAGCACATAGTCAATTCCTGTTCCGACCGTTAATGCAGTATTGGAAGGAAGCGTCCATGGCGTGGTGGTCCAAGCTAAAAAGTATCGATTATCAGTATAGGTTCCCCATGGATTGTCTTGGTTCGGTAGCCATTTGAATTGGGCTACAACGGAGGTGTCTTTCACGTTTTTATAGCAACCCGGTTGATTCAGTTCATGAGAAGACAACCCGGTGCCTGCTTTCGGTGAATACGGTTGAATGGTATATCCTTTATAAAGCAAGTTCTTTTCGTACAGTTGTCCGAGCAGCCACCACACAGACTCCATGTATTTACTATCGTAGGTAACATAAGGATCACTCATATCCACCCAATAACCCATGTCTTTGGTGAGCTTATTCCAAATGTCGGTGTATTTCATGACCGCTTTTTTACATGCGGCGTTATATTCATCAATCGTGATTTTGGTTCCGATGTCTTCTTTGGTGATTCCAAGTTCTTTTTCAACACCAAGTTCAACGGGTAAGCCATGAGTGTCCCAACCGGCTTTGCGGTTTACTTTATAGCCTTTTAGGGTTTTATATCGACAAAAGGTGTCTTTTATCGCACGGCCCATGACATGGTGAATACCGGGAACACCATTTGCAGAAGGGGGGCCTTCATAAAACACAAAGTTTCCTTCGGATCCTTTTTGATCAACAGATTTTTTAAAAATATCGTTAGCCTCCCAATATGCAAGTAATTCTTCTGTGATATTTGGCAGATTTAGCCCTTTATATTCCCGAAACCCCATGGTTGTGGTTGATTTATTAAGGTTCAAAATTACGAAGAAATGCGCAAAAACCAGGTAGAAATAATAGGAAGGACTGCGAGATGTTTTGTAACTTTACAAATAAAAAATGCGCGATCAAATATTCCTTTCTGTTCTCCTATTGGCTTTATCTTCATTCGCTCAACCGTTTGAACTGCCTAAATTGCCCTATGCATACAATGATTATGCGCCAAATATTGATGCGCAAACGATGGAAATACATCTAACAAAACATCACCAGGCCTATGTGAACAATCTGAACAAAGCCATTAAAGGAACAATGTTGGAAGGTATGTCTTTGGAAGAAATTTTATTATCCATACCTCCGGTTGCAGCCGATGCGGTTAGGAACAATGCCGGCGGGCATTATAACCATAGTTTGTTCTGGCAAATATTAGCACCAAAATCAAAACAAGGCGCCTGTGGTTCATCATTGAATCAAGCAATTATTAAAGATTTTGGAACTATAGATTCTCTCAAGAAGCAGATGTTTAGTGCGGCATCGAGTCGTTTTGGCTCGGGATGGGCTTGGCTCATAGTTACCCCAACGGGCTCCTTGAAGGTAATTTCAACCCCAAACCAAGACAATCCGTTAATGGACGTGAGCTCCGATCGCGGAATCCCGGTGTTAGGAATCGATGTATGGGAACACGCTTATTATTTGAATTACCAAAATCGCCGCGCGGATTATTTAACTGCGGTTTGGGACCTTGTCGATTGGTCTAAAGTTTCCGAAAAATATGACGCGGCTAAATCAAATACGAGTTTACTTTACCGACTGACCAACGTCAAGAAAAACAAAAAGAAGGGGAATTAATCAATTCAACTCCGTCATTTAAACCCAAGGGAGAACTTTTTATTACATTTTCCGTAAGGAACATTAATACCATTTATTAATGAGTCACGAACTAACCAAAGAGTTTTTACAGGAAATACGACTACGTGTTGCCAACGACGATTCGGCATGGCTTATTGATCATGTTCTGCCCCTGCACTATGCAGATATTGCGGAAATCTTGGATGAACTTTCAAAAGAGGAGGCCAAGTACATATATTATCTAGCCGAAGATGAAGACCTTCAGGCGGATATTTTAATGGAGTTAGACGAGGAGGTACGGGATCGATTCATCGCTTCATTATCATCAAAAGAAATTGCGGATCAGCTTGAGAATTTGGACTCCGATGATGCGGCCGACATCTTAGCAGAACTACCCAAAGATCAAATCCATGAGGTTATCTCCCAAATGGAGGATGATGATGCGGCGGAAGACATTGTAGACCTATTAAATTACGATGAAGATACTGCAGGAGGGCTCATGCAAAAAGAGTTTTTTCAAGCGCATGTAGAATGGACGGTTCGCCGGGCCTTAATTGAACTAAGAAAGCAGGCGGAAGACGTTGAAAAGGTGTACAATATTTTTGTGGTGAATGAAACCGACCAACTTCTGGGGGTACTTTCATTAAAAAGATTGTTGTTTGCTGATACTCGCACAACGATAGAAGAGCTATATCAATCTAAAAACATCATCAAGGTAAAAACAAGTGATACCGCAGAAGAAGTGGCTCGTATTATGGAGAAATATGACTTGGTATCCATACCCGTTGTAGATTATCAAAACAAACTAGTTGGCAGAATTACCCTTGATGACGTAGTGGATTTTATTCGTGAAGAAGCGGATAAAGACTTTAAAATGGCAACGGGTATCAGTGACCGTACAGATGCAAACGCTTCTTTTTGGAAGTCTGGGATTTCAAGGCTCCCGTGGTTGATTATTGCCATGATAGGTGGTACGATAGGAGCAAAAGTTATTTCAAGTTTTGAAGGGGGAATTTCAGAAATACCCGCTTTGGCCTTTTTTATTCCGTTAATTACTGCTATGGGAGGGAATGTTGGAGTGCAATCTTCTGCGATTGTGGTACAATCTATAGCTAAAGGCGAACATGGGTTGAAACGCGTTTTTCCACGTTTAGTTAGAGAGGCAGGAGTAGGATTAATGAATGGAATTATTTTATCTGGATTAATTTTCGGTATTGCTTCCGTGTTTTCGGGGGTACAACTTGCAATGGTTGTTAGTTTATCTTTATTAACAGTAATTGTATTTGCTGCTACCTTTGGAACCCTGTTTCCGATGTTGCTTCATCGATATCGCATTGATCCAGCGCTCGCGATTGGTCCATTTGTTACCACATTGAATGATATTATTGGGTTGTTCATATATTTTAGTATTGGAATGCTCCTTTTTAATTTATGAGAGCCCAAACATCCCTTATCTTTGCACCGATAAACCAATAATGAATGAATCAAGAATTATCTGAACAAGAATTACAACGCCGATCCTCTTTAGTTAAATTAAGAGAACTTGGTATTGAACCTTATCCTGCAGCAACATTTCCAGTATCGCATCTGGCAGCATCTGTTAAGGCCGATTTTGTTGATAACAATCAAGTGAAAATGGCAGGACGCATGATGAGTCAACGTATCATGGGCAAGGCTTCCTTTGCCGAATTGCAAGATAGTTCTGGCCGCATTCAGTTGTATATCAATCGTGATGAAATATGTCCTAACGAGGATAAAACTCTTTACAATGAAGTGTTTAAAAAACTTCTTGATTTAGGAGATTTCATCGGAATTGAAGGCACGGTGTTCAAGACTCAAGTTGGTGAAATTTCCATCAATGTTACTTCGTTAACCATTTTAAGCAAGTCCTTAAAACCGCTTCCCTTGCCAAAAGTGGATGCAGAAGGTAATACGCACGATGCATTTACTGATGCAGAATTGCGATACCGACAACGCTATGTTGACTTGGTGGTTAATCCTGGAGTTAAGGATACGTTTGTTAAGCGATCTCAGGTGTTTTCAGTAATACGAAAGACATTTGATCGTTTTGGTTTCTTAGAGGTTGAAACACCAATTTTGCAACCAATACCAGGTGGCGCTTCTGCAAGGCCTTTTATTACGCATCACAACGCCTTAGACATGCCTTTGTATTTACGCATTGCAAACGAGCTGTATTTAAAGCGTTTGATTGTGGGTGGTTTTGACGGGGTGTTTGAATTCGCAAAAGATTTCCGCAATGAAGGAATGGATCGAACACATAACCCAGAATTTACGGTTATGGAATTGTATGTGGCATACAAGGACTATGAGTGGATGATGAACTTTACTGAATCGCTCATTGAAGAAATTGCATTAGCCGTTTGCGGGACAACAGAAATTCAAATAGGCGACCAACAGATTTCACTTAAAGCGCCATTCAAACGAATCAGCATGCGCGATGCAATTCTGGAACACGCGGGCTTTGATATCGCAGAGAAAACGGAAGATCAGCTTCGTGACATTTGTCGACAATTGAATATTGAAACTGCCCCAGAAATGGGCATCGGAAAATTAATTGACGAGATTTTTGGAGAGAAATGTGAGTCAAAATACATTAATCCGACCTTTATTACGGAATATCCCATTGAAATGTCTCCTTTGTGTAAACGTCACCGGACGAACCCCGCTTTAACCGAGCGTTTTGAATTAATGATCAATGGAAAGGAGGTAGCGAATGCCTATTCTGAGCTCAACGACCCAATCGATCAGCGAGCTCGATTCGAGGCGCAATTAGCGCTTTCTGAACGCGGGGACGATGAAGCGATGTTTATTGATCAAGACTTTCTTCGGGCCTTGGAATATGGGATGCCACCAACTTCAGGAATAGGAATAGGAATGGATCGTTTAGTGATGTTATTAACCGATAATCAATCGATTCAAGAAGTTCTTTTTTTTCCACAGATGCGTCCAGAGAAGAACGTGACATTCTCGGAGTTAGACCATCAGATTTTGAATGCATGTTCAGATAACCCCACACCCTTGGCTGCTGTCCGCGCAACAATTGATTGCAGCAATAAACAATGGGATGTAAGCCTTAAAACCCTCACGAAGAATCAACTCTTAAAGGTATTTAAGGAGAAGGACATGCTTTATATTAAAAAGTGCTAAACAGCCTTAAGTATTTCTTCTAGCGAAAACCCTTTTGATAGCAAAAAGCGAACAATTTTAGCTTTTTTCTTTGGTCCTTCCGCCTCGCCTTTTAAACTGTTTTGTTTTTTCTGAAGCCACATCAATAGGTGTTCCGCATGATCTGATTTAGATAAGGTAGCGAGTGCTTGATCAATGATGGATTCGGAAATTTGGTGGGCTATTAATCCGGATTTAATGCGTTGAGCACCCCAACGTTTTATGCTGCTTTTCCCTTGAACATAAGCTTCTACAAATCGGGCTTCGTTAAGAAAATTTTTTACGACAAGGTGTTGGATTATTGTTTCGACCTGTATTTCTGTCGCACCCCTTCTCCTTAATTTAACCTTAATTTCAAACGGGCTTCGTTCTTGATATGCACAAAAACGCTCCATTTCAATAACCAATCGATGTGTTTCCCCATCGAGTGCCATTACTGCTCAATAATTTCTTGTTGCTTATCTACAAACTTGTATTCCAAGATGTGAAATGCTGTATTCGGAGTAATTGGAATCCAGGTTTTAAATTTAAAATACCATTTCCATTGTATAGACCTGAATAAACCACCCTTTTTAAAATACCCTTCAAGGTATGGGTGTACTTGTAGTGAAACGCCTTTAATCCCGCGGTCTTGAATCATATAACCGAGGTTATTTTCTATTTCTTCTGCATAGAGAATACTTGCTTGGATTTCGCCGGTACCGTTACATGTCGGACAAGACTCATTGGTTTCAATTTCGGTTACTTCACGAACTCGTTGTCTTGTAATCTCAACAACGCCAAATTTAGAAGGAGGAATAATGTTGTGCTTTGCGCGGTCATTCTTCATGAACAACTTGATTTTATCGTATAAAATCCGATTATTCTCTCGGTCGTGCATGTCAATAAAATCAATACAGATGATTCCCCCCATGTCTCTCAATTGGAGAATGCGAGCAATTTCTTCAGCGGCTTCAACATTGGTCGCTAAGGCATTTGATTCTTGACCGTCTGCCCCTTTGCGGTTTCCACTGTTTACATCGATAACATGCATTGCTTCCGTATGCTCAATGATTAGATAACCACCACTCGGCATGGGTACTTTTTTACCAAAAAGAACTTTGATCTGCTTATTAATACCGTACCTTTCGAAAATAGGAATACGTCCGTCATACAGTTTTACAATACTGTTCTTTCCCGGTGCGATTTGCTGCACATAGGCAGAAATTTCTTCATACAACTCAGAAGAATTCACATGAACATTACTAAAATCTGAATTTAATAAATCACGTAAAATAGATGAGGTGGTATTAATTTCACCAAGGATCCGTTTAGGAGAATTACTACCTTTCAGGTTTTTGTATACAGAATCCCACTTTTCAAGTAGTTGTGCCAAATCTTGTTGGATGTCTTCTGCCGTTTTGTTTTCAGCAACTGTACGAATAATTGCACCGAAATTCTTAGGCAACAAACCTTCCATCATTTCTTTCAAACGCTTTTTCTCTTCGTTTGAGCGTATTTTTTGGGAAACTGAAATCTTTGATGAAAAAGGCGCTAATACTATGTATCTTCCGGCTAATGTTATTTCTGAAGAAAGACGAGGCCCTTTAGATGAAATCGGTTCTTTAGCCACCTGAACCAAGACAAACTGGCTTGATGAAAGCAAATCATCAATCTTACCATCTTTTTGAAGTTCGGCTTCAGGTTTGAAATATTGTAGCGACGGAACACTTTGTTTTCCGCGCATTACTTCTTTTGTGTATTTATTTAATGAATTGAACTTTGAGCCTAGATCTAAATAATGCAAAAATGCATCGCGATCATAACCCACGTCTACAAAAGCCGCATTTAGGCTAGGGGATAATCGGCGAATTTTACCTAAATAAATATCACCAACAGCGAAATCTGAATTTCCCCGTTCTTCATGAAGCTCAATCAGCTTCCCTTCACGCAACAATGCCAGCCAAACACCATTCGGCCGAACATCTACAATAAGTTCTAAACTCAAGGGAGTATTTTTTGACTGTTAATTCAGCCAAATAAGACTAACTAAAGAAATTATTTTTTCTTTTTATGACGATTTTTTCTCAATCGTTTTTTACGCTTGTGCGTAGCCATCTTATGTCCTTTTCTTTTTTTACCGCTTGGCATGGTTCAATATATTTAAGTGTTGTAGAATCTCTTTAAAATAAAAACTCCCAATACAGGGAGAGCAAAGGTAAGCCAAATAAAAATTATTTGCAAAAAAAGGCTATTTAACCTTTACTTTGTTTTTTACTTGCTCTACAAATACTTTTGCCGGCTTGAATGACGGAATGTTGTGAGCAGGAATAATAATTGTAGTGTTTTTAGAGATGTTCCGTCCGGTTTTTTGCTTGCGCTCCCGCACCACAAAGCTCCCAAATCCTCGCAAATAAACGTTTTGTCCATTTGTTAGCGACGATTTAATGAACTCCATCATAGACTCAACGGCACGCGACACCTCGTTGCGCTCCAATCCGGTTTCCTCTGAAATTTTCGCAATAAGATCTGCTTTAGTCATTTTTGATTGATGTTAATAAAGTGTGACAATTTGTAATTTCGCGGAACAAAAATAGCGCAGAAATCCACTAAATCGTTGATTTTTACTAAAAAATATATCAAAAAAAACGTAAATGGCTAATATTCAAGGTGCAATCTTATCGTGGTACGACCAAAATAAACGCGAATTACCCTGGAGAACATCAAAAAAACCTTATTTTATTTGGATTAGCGAAGTCGTTTTGCAACAAACTCGAGTGGAGCAGGGAGCACCGTTTTTTTATCGTTTAACTTCCGCTTTCCCAAGCATTGAAGACTTAGCATCTGCTGATGAAAAAGATGTGCTTCTCGCTTGGAAAGGATTGGGGTATTATTCTAGAGCTAGAAACTTGCATAAGGCCGCTCGGCAAATCATGGAATTATATCAAGGTGTCTTTCCAACGAATCATACGGAGTTAGTTAAACTCTCCGGAATAGGAGAATACACGGCGGCAGCAATAAGTTCAATTAGCTTTAACGAGCCTGTAGCAGCAATTGATGGTAATGTTGTTCGTATTGTTTCAAGGCTTTTAGATCTTCCCGGCCAAGTAGAATCAGCTCAAACAGCGAAAGTGATCAAGGAGTTTGCGAATGAAATACTTTCTAAAAACCGACCAGGTGATTTTAATCAGGCCTTGATGGATTTAGGGTCTTTGATTTGTACACCAAAATCACCTGCCTGTCCCGAGTGCCCTGTAATGGAGGTTTGTATAGCAAGAGCAAACAATTCCCAACATCTTCGACCCGTTAAGAAGCCGAAAAAAAAGGCGGTTAAACGGTTTTTGATTTTTAAAATAATAATTAATCAAGGTAAAATCCTGATGGTAAAGCAGCAAAAAGGGTCTATTTGGGAAAATCTCCATTTGTTTCCGTTTGACGAACACCCATCAGAAGATGCGTTTCTTTCCGAATTAACCCTTAGAGAAAGGGTGTTAGTGGCCCCATCATTACACGTTTTGAGTCACCAGCGCTTGAATTATGCGGTTCTTATTCATGAAAACGATCTACCCAATACGCATGGAAATTGGTTTACCTTAGATGAGATTCAAGACCTTCCCTCCCCGATTTTAGTTCCACGCATATTAACACATATAGAAAATCAATTGGCGCCTTTATTTTAATGTTAATTTTGCACCATGATAGATCTTAAATACACCTCAACGGCTAAAGACAGCGTACGTATTAGCGCAAGAACTGAAGATAGCTTTAAAGAAAATATCCTTTGGGACTATAACAAGGGAGCACAGTGGGATGTTTTTGTTTCTCCTAAGCTATTTAAAGAGCCCCTAGAGAAACAACGAATCGCTGGTTTCGAAATCTATCGATTGGTTCAACACGAAACCACCACATTGATTCTGGATGTTGAGCAGGAATTATTTGCCTTTATTGAAGGAATATTATTGGCGGATTATCGGTTTGACCGATTCTTATCAAAGAAAAAGGCGCCAAAACTAACGACCATTCAGGTACCGAAAACGGTTTCAAAGTCGGACATTGCTCAGTTAACAACAACATACACCGCCGTTTCATGGGTTCGCGACATGGTAAACCTGCCCGTTTCTCATTTAAATGCCGTTGATTTTGCCAAAGAAATTAAGGCTTTATGTGAAGCGAAACATTGTTCCGTGGATATACTCAATCATACAAAGATTAAGGCAATGAAGATGGGGGGGCTTTTAGCCGTTAATAAAGGGTCCGTTACCCCACCAACATTTACAGTAATCCATTATAAGCCGTCAAAACGAACGAATAAGAAGCCAATTGTGTTGGTTGGAAAAGGCGTAGTTTACGACACAGGAGGCCTGAGCCTTAAGCCAACACCGGGTAGCATGGATTCTATGAAAAGCGATATGGCTGGTGCGGCAATGGTGGCTGGTGCCATTTATATGCTTTCTGAATTGGCAGTTCCTGTTGAAGTTATCGGCCTTATTCCTGCAACCGACAACCGACCAGGGGGAGAGGCTTATGCACCTGGAGATATAATTAAAATGTTTAATGGCTCTACCGTGGAAGTGTTAAACACTGACGCAGAAGGTCGAATGATTCTTGCTGATGCCCTGTCATATGCGGATAAATTTAATCCGGAGCTGGTGTTAAGCGCTGCAACACTTACGGGGGCCGCCTTAAGAGCTATTGGTACTAGCGCATCCATTGCCATGGGCAACGCTGATCCTTCGGCACTAGAACAACTTCAAACCTCTGGAATTGAAACGCATGAGCGTGTTGTTACGTTTCCTTTTTGGGACGATTATTTAGAGCCGATGAAATCGGAAATCGCAGATTTAAAGAATATTGGCGGCTCAGATGCGGGAATGATTACTGCAGGAAAGTTCCTTGAAACCTTTGTTAAGGCTCCATATATTCATTTAGATGTTGCGGGACCAACATGGCTTGAAGCCCCAAAACACTACCGTCCAAAAGGAGGAACAGGATATGGCGTTCGTCTGCTATACAACTTCATTATAAATTATCCGAAATGGACAAAGAACAAAACCAACAAATGAAGATAGGAATTACCTGCGGCGACCCGGCGGGGATTGGGCCAGAACTTATTGTTAAAATGTTTGCTGACCATCGGTTACTGCAAGAGACAACGATTATAGCCTATTGCCCTTTAATCTTAATTAATAGATGGAAAAAACAACTAAATCAGGAAGATTTACCCGTTCAAACAATTCAAAACATTAACCAGGCGCAACTAGGAAAGCTGAACATTGTGAGTCCTAAGGAACAAATAGAAGTTGTTGAAGGAAGGCCTACAGAGTCCTCGGCTAAAATTGCTCTATGGGCATTGGAAAAATCCGCCGAAGAGTTAGCAGCAAAAACGCTAGATGGTATTGTTACTGCTCCGGTATCAAAACAAAACATACACAACATTACCCCAGGGTTTATAGGGCATACAGAATATTATAATGAACAATTTAAAGCAGAAGGAGCATTAATGGTGCTTTGTGAAGAAAGATTAAAGGTGGCATTAGCCACAAATCACATTGCAATCAAAGATATTCCTGCCGCTGTTGTTAAAGATACGGTTGTTGGAGCAATTAAAACCCTTGACTTAATGCTCCGACAGGACTTTAATATTATTAAACCAAAAATTGCTGTACTTGGACTCAATCCGCATGCCGGCGAATCGGGAACCATTGGTTTAGAGGAAATGGAGCAGATTTCACCAGCAATTAGCAATGCAAAAAACGTAGGTATTTTGGCTTTTGGCCCGTATTCTGCTGATGGCTTTTTTGGGGCTGGTCTTTGTTTTGAATTTGATGCCGTGTTGGCAATGTACCACGACCAAGGGCTAACTGGGTTCAAAGCAATTGCATTTGATGGCGGAGTTAATTACACAGCGGGCTTATCCGTTATTAGAAGCTCACCTGGACACGGAACAGCTTTCGATTTGGCAGGCAAAGGCGAGGCCTCAGCGGAAGGCATGATAAGTGCGTTGTATGTTGCAATCGATTCGGCTAGAAATAGACGTAATTTTAAATTAAATAATTCAAATCCATTGGGCTTTACTGCAGGCCATAAGGAATCGGAAGGCATTGATTAAACAATGTTCTTTGGGCAATTCAAAAAAATGCACTACCTTTACAACCGCCTTTTTCATCATGCTAAAAAGTAGTCCATACATGCTGCAGTTTTCAGGGTTGAAACTTGGCAACCATGTTTTCGAGTATGTACTCGAAGCGTCGTTCTTTGATTCTTGTGAAAATTTTGGGGTCCAGAATGGATTCGGGACAGCTAAAGCTGAATTGGACAAGAAAGAGACAATGATGATTCTTTTTTTGAAGCTTAATACAACGCTTGAAGTTTTATGTGATCGATGTAACGAAAACATGAGTCTCGACGTAAGTGGACAAATGGAGTTGATTTATAAGTTCGGAACGGAGGAGTCTTTAGATGAATCTTTGGTTATTCTCCCACCAGACAGTTATCAGATTGATATGTTTCAGCCGGTTTATGAACTTCTAGTTGTTTCCTTGCCCACGAGGTTCATTCATCCAAATGACGGGTGTGATCCAGAAGTGTTAAGGTTTTTAAATACACCCCCACCATCACAAGAAAAAATAATTGAACCTGACCCAAGATGGTCAGCATTGAATAAATTGAACTAAAATAAATATAACAATTAAAAATGGCACATCCTAAACGTCGTATTTCTACAACACGAAGAGATAAAAGAAGAACCCATAAAAATGCGGTTGCTGCAAATGTTGCTACTTGTCCCACTACAGGACAACCACATTTATTTCATCATGCACACTGGCACGAAGGAAAACTATATTACAAAGGGAAGGTCGTAGCAGAAAAAGAAGAGGCGGCAGCATAATTACCTCTCAATGAATATTGGTTTAGATGTTTCTGGCGGTGATTTTGCGCCAAGGGTAAATCTATTGGGCGCTGTTCAGGCAAATCAAGCATTGAACGGCAGTTCACGTATTTTTCTTTTTGGTAACGAAACAGAAATACTTAATGGTCTTTTCTCGTTGAACGAAGACCCTTCGAATTTCGAAATTATTCACTCCTCTGAAATCATAGGAATGGAGGATCACCCAACTCGGGCCTTTGCTCGAAAACGAAATGCATCTATTGCTATTGGTTTTGATTATCTGAGTGAAGGCAAAATAGATGTTTTTGCTAGCACAGGAAACACCGGCGCAATGTTGGTTGGAGCAATTTATAAAATTAATACGATTCCTGGGGTAATTAGACCCTGTATTACGGCAACTATTCCTTGCGTCAATGGAAAAAAATCAGTTTTATTAGATGTTGGTTCTAATGCAGATTGCAAGGTAGATGTGCTTTATCAATTCGCCGAATTAGGGTCCTTGTATGCTGAAAATATATTAAAAATAGAAAAGCCAAGGATTGGGTTGCTGAACATTGGAGAAGAAGAGTCAAAAGGAAATCTTTTAATTCAAGCAGTTTTCAAGATGCTGCAAGACTCAGATTCAATTAATTTTATTGGGAATGTTGAGGGTAGAGATATTTTTACAAACAAGGCAGATGTGATTGTTTGTGATGGCTTCACCGGAAATATCGTACTAAAAGAAGCCGAAGGGTTTTATAATTTGTTGAAAGCAAGAGGAATTGAAGATGATTATTTCAATTTGTTTAATTTTGAGAACTACGGCGGCACACCGATACTTGGAGTAAAAGGCAATGTGGTGATAGGCCATGGTTCAAGTAACGAGACTGCTGTATTAAATATGATTCTACACGCCCATCAGGTTGCTGAAAACAAGTTGTCGGTTAGAATCACAAAAGCATTTAAATAATGAGTAAAGTTTACGCGGCAATTACAGGGGTTCAAGGGTATGTTCCAGAAGATATTCTTTCGAACGAAGATTTAGCCAAAATTGTTGATACCTCCGATGAATGGATTACAACCCGAACGGGTATAAAAGAGCGTAGAATAATGAAGAATGGCGCTTCTTCAGACATGGCCGCTAAAGCCGTAGAAGGCTTGCTGCATAAAACAAATACCGATCCTCTAGACATTGAGTTAGTCATTTTAGCCACAGTTACGCCAGACTATCCCTTCCCTAGCACGGCGAATGTCTTGTGTGATAAAACAGGTATGACAAACGCTTGGGGGTATGACTTAATTGCGGCTTGTTCTGGATTTATTTACGCAATATCCACAGCAGCACAGTTTATAGAAACAGGAAGATATAAAAAAGTGGTTGTAGTTGGTGTAGATAAAATGACGTCAATACTTGATTATGAAGATCGCACCACATGTGTGATTTTTGGCGATGGAGCTGGAGCCGTTTTATTAGAGCCAAACCATGAAGGAATGGGGGTCCAAGATTTTATTCTGCGTAGCGATGGTTCGGGCAGAGAATATCTAGTTCAACCCGCCGGAGGTTCGGTTAATCCAGCCACTATTCAGACAGTAGAAAACAGAATGCACTATGTCAAGCAAGAGGGCAAACAGGTGTTTAAATTCGCCGTAACTAACATGGCTGAAGTTTCCGCTGAAATCATGGAGAAAAACAATTTAAGTAGCGATGATGTTGCCTGGTTAGTACCTCATCAAGCAAATTTGCGTATTATTGATGCCACAGCAAACCGAATGGGCTTACCCAAGGAAAAAGTAATGATTAATATTCAAAAATATGGCAACACCACAGCTGCAACACTTCCGCTTTGTTTGTGGGATTATGAGAAACAATTGAAAAAAGGAGATAATATTATTTTGAGTGCCTTTGGAGGTGGGTTTACTTGGGGTGCAGTGTATATTAAATGGGCATATAATTCTTAATTTTACAACATGAATAACGAAGAAATTAAAGATCTAATCAAACTGGTTTCAAAGCTTGGTCTTGGAAAAGTTGAAATTGAAAAGGATGGATTTAAGATTAATATAAAAGGTCCAAACATGGTTCCGTCTGGAGTTTATATGGCGCCGCAAGCAGCACCTCCCCAAACAAACAATGCTCCAACACCAACCCCCACGGCCTCGCCTATCACAACCGAACCTGTTAATGCAACTCCATCGGAAAGCAGTTCAACCATTACTATTAAATCTTCAATGATTGGAACCTTTTATCGGTCATCAAGCCCAGACAAACCAGCGTTTGTAGAAGTTGGATCAGAAATCAAAAAAGGAGATAAAATTTGCATTATTGAGGCCATGAAATTGTTTAATGAAATCGAATCCGAAGTAAGCGGTAGAATTGTGAAAGTGCTTGTGGATGACGCTACACCCGTTGAATTCGATCAGCCCCTGTTCTTGGTTGAACCTGCATAATTATCACATATGTTTAAGAAAATTCTAATTGCCAATCGTGGTGAAATTGCCATGCGGGTTATACGTACCTGCAAAGAAATGGGAATTAAAACAGTGGCTGTGTATTCCACTGCTGATAAAGATTCACTACCCGTTAGGTTTGCCGACGAAGCGGTTTGTATTGGACCTCCCATAAGTTCAAAATCATATTTGTCCATTCCTAATATAATCGCAGCAGCAGAAATTACAAATGCAGATGCTATTCATCCAGGATATGGCTTCCTTTCTGAAAATGAAAAATTTTCAAGGGTATGCCAGGAGCATGGCATCAAATTTATCGGCGCTCTTCCTGAACAAATTGCAGCCATGGGCGATAAAGCAACAGCAAAAGCAACAATGATTAAAGCTGGGGTACCTTGTATTCCCGGGTCAGAAGGATTGTTGAAAGATATTGAGGACGCCAAGGTTAATGCGGAACGTATTAAATATCCAGTCATATTAAAGGCGACTGCTGGCGGTGGTGGAAAAGGAATGCGTATCGTCTGGAAAGAAGAGGACCTACAAGAGTCCTGGGACTCTGCTAGACAAGAAGCAGCAGCCGCTTTTGGCAACGATGGTGTATATATGGAAAAATTCATTGAAGAGCCGCGTCACATAGAAATTCAAATTGCTGGAGACCAATTCGGTAATGCTTGTCACCTTTCAGAAAGAGATTGTTCCATTCAGCGCAGACACCAAAAATTAGTAGAAGAAACCCCCTCACCATTTATGACCCTAGAGCTTAGGGATAAAATGGGCGAAGCAGCTATAAAAGCCGCAAAAGCAGTTCGCTATGAAGGTGTTGGTACCGTTGAATTTCTTGTCGATAAAAATCGCGATTTTTATTTCATGGAAATGAATACACGAATCCAAGTAGAACATACCATTACCGAAGAGGTTATAAACTTCGACTTGGTAAAAGAGCAAATTAAATTAGCCGCTGGAGAGAAAATTTCCGGAAAGAATTATACTCCAATTCTTCATGCAATTCAATGCAGAATTAATGCAGAGGACCCGTATAATGATTTTCGCCCTTCGCCTGGAAAAATAACTGATTATCACTCGCCAGGAGGACATGGTGTGCGCATAGACACCCACGTTTATTCGGGATATACGATCCCTCCAAATTATGACTCCATGATTTCAAAGTTAATTGTGGTGGCGCAAACGCGAGAGGAAGCGATACTAAAAATGCGCCGCGCATTGGATGAATATATCATTCAGGGGGTTAAAACCACGATACCGTTCCATCAAAAATTAATGCAAGACACTAAGTTTATTCAGGGGGATTTTACCACAAAGTTCATGGAAACCTTTGTTTTGTAAGCACAAAATTAATAAATAATCATTAGGCCATTAATTATCCAGGAGATTTGCTAAATTTAGGCATCTCGCCTGTTATGATATTTCTGACTAAATCGTTTAGTGAATTCGCTAGAACTCTAATTGTACTGCATCGATTTTGGGTATTTTTTTGTTTCTCCTTAATTTTAAGTAATTCAACTGTTAACGCTCAAGCATATTGTAATAATCCCTTAGGAAATTTATCTCCCACATTGACATGGCAAACTTTCAATCATACGTGTCGGGGATATGTGTCTTTTCAAGCCCAAGCGGGGTGTACCTATCAGTTCACGTATTGCTCTGCTTATGCACCGGGGG
>JBEAQY010000035.1:0-4613 GCA_041163605.1 Bacteroidota bacterium
CTATTTTACTGCCTTGTTGTTTAAATATTCCAATCGCCTGAGCGTCGCCTTCGGAATCCGTAAAAATCACGTCATAGGTTCCTTCGAATTTCGAACAAACGCGGTCTAAAGCTAATTCAAAACGTGGGTCTATACCTTCCGCTACGGGATAAAACATGAAGGGAGATGATGTTGCATTCAATTTGTTTAAATTGATCCATTGTCCACTTAAGGTTTTCTTATGAAAGTTGATTTTCCCCGCAATTTCAGGGAATTCCATGTAAATAGTATCGTTTTTTTCCACTAAAAAGCGTAAATCGATACGCTCCTCACCATTATGTATCGAAAGTTTCGGTTGTTTCCCCGCGGCATATGATACTTCAAAAGGTATCGATCTTCGATCGTGTAGTTGCAACACTGCATGATATCGAATTTCCGGATTTTCTTGCCCCCAACCAACCGAACTGACGAGCCAAGAATTAAAAACAAACAAAATTAAAATATGTACCTTTCCCATGTCTATGCAACCTTTATTCTTCAAAAATAGTCAATAGTCGCGAGCCCATGGAAGATGCGTTACTTGTGCAAGAATGTTTGAAAGGGAAACCAAGGGCTCAAAAAGCGTTGTTTGACAAGTTTGCTCCTAAAATGTTGGCTGTTTGTGCACGGTATATGAAAGACCAAGCAGAGACAGAGGATGTATTTCAGATAGGCATGGTTAAGGTGTTTAAAAAACTATCCGACTTTAAAGCGGAAGGTCCGCTCGAAGGTTGGATCCGAAGGATTATGGTAAATAGTTGTATTGATCAACTTCGAAAGAATCAACGCTTCGTTACCGACAAAAACATAGATGATGTTTCGTATCGCATTGAGGTAAAAGAAGAAATATCTTCACAATTAATGGCAGAAGATTTGATTGTGTTGATTCAAAAAATGCCGGCTGGTTATCGTGTAGTATTTAATTTGTTTGCCATCGAAGGATATTCGCATCAAGAAATTGCTGAACAACTGAATATTTCCGAAAGCACATCAAAATCCCAATATTTAAGAGCTAGAGCTTACTTAAGACAACGTATAGAAGAAAGATAATATGGAAAAAGAGACCTTTGAATCGGCATTGAAAGAAAAACTAAGCAACCACGAATTGCCAGTTAACCCAGCTTTGTGGAAAAGCGTTTCTGTACAAGCGGGCCTTTCTTCTGGAGGAGCCGGTCTTGGTTTTGGCGCTTGGATTGGTATTGCTTCGTGCTTGGTTGCCATCACGGCAAGTTTGTTCTATTTTACAGCTTCAAAAAAAGACGTTGCGAATGTATCAGCTAAGAAACAGGAGGAAAAAACTACCGTTAACGAACCTGTAAATACAGATAACAACGTTATAAACTCCAACGGAGGCACAACTTATGCTCTTGTTGAACCAGACACTACTGAGCGTATAATCTATTGTGGCTTAGGGACGGTTGTGGATGAAAAACCAATAGATATTCTTGATTTACCAACCCACGAACTCGTCTATTTACAAGACAATCAAGAGCAAATTTCATCAGAGATCATCACCCAAGATATTTCAGCCTTACAAAACACCTCAAATACCGAGCTGATTTCTAAAAAGGAAAACGCGATTGACCAATCACCAGAGAAACCTCAAGCTAAGGCCTTTGTAATGCCGAATGCCATTACTCCGAATGGGGATGGAATCAATGATGTGTTAATGTTAACTACTGAGGGATTAACAGATTTTAATGTGGTCGTTTTGGATGCGGCAAATAAACTTGTTTATTCCTCCACAGATCCCAACTTCAAATGGAATGGATCTTTATTGAATGGTGACCCTGCTCCCGCGGGTACTTATCAGTATTATTTTACGGCTAAAGATGAAAATGGCACGTGGTGTAATCAGTTTTCTTCATTGACTCTCCTTAGATAGGTCTTTTTATTTCTTAGAATTATTGTATATTTGTCACCTCATTATGAGGCCCCGGTGGCGGAACTGGTAGACGCGCTGGATTCAAAATCCTGTTCTTTCGGGAGTGCCGGTTCGATTCCGGCCCGGGGTACTAAAACCAGTGTGATCATTGGAGCCGGAAAGAACGGCTTTAAAAACCTTGTTTTTATCTTCGTATTAATTTCGTTGTTGCCTTCCCCGCGCTCATTCATCTGCATTAATTGTTTTTTTAACGGTATTTTCTAACGGGTTATCCTACGCTTGGGCTATTAATATTACTTTTGATTGTGATGACAAAACAGGTGTATATAAATATTAAGGAATTGGTTCAGGTTAGACCCCCATCCTTAACTCCGCTCACAGGAATTGAATTTCAAAACGTCCCTTCAATACTTAACGCATTTTTGGTCATAGAGGATAACACGGTGATTGATTTTGGAAATATGGATTCTTTTGACAGAGCCTTATTTCATGCCCATGCCCTAATTGATCTGTCGGGTCGTTTTGTCTTACCCGCATTTTGTGATTCACATACGCATGCAGTATTTGCTAGGCCGAGGGAGACAGAATTTGTGGATAAAATTAAAGGGTTAAGTTATCAAGAAATTGCAGCAAAGGGTGGGGGAATATTGAATAGTGCGCGACACGTGCAAGCACTTTCTGAAGATGAACTGTTTGAGATTTCCCTTCCGAGGGTTCAAGCTTTAGTTGCTGGCGGAACAGGAGCGCTGGAGATTAAAAGCGGTTATGGACTCACGCTATCCGATGAATTGAAGATGTTGCGTGTGATTAAACGAATCAAAGCACATCTTGATATTCCAATTAAAACCACGTTTTTAGCTGCTCATGCCATCCCCGAGGAGTATAAATCAAACAAACAAGGTTTTATGCAATCGGTAGTGAATCAGTGGATTCCAAACGTAATATCGGAAGGTTTGGCAGATTATATCGATCTATTTTGCGAAACCGGTTATTTTGATGCGGTTGATATTGAATTAATCGCTCAAGCGATTCAAGGTTCGCACTTGAAGTTAAAAGTTCATGTGAATCAATTCACTGCTATTGGGGGGATTGAAGAGGCGGTTAAAAATAATGCAATCACTGTAGATCACTTGGAAGTGTTAGACACAAAAGATATCGTTGCTTTGAAATCGGGAAAAACCATCGCAACGTTACTTCCAGCATGTTCATTCTATTTAAACATCCCATTTTCCCCCGCGAGGGATTTAATTAATGAGGGGATTCCTATTGCCTTGGCCAGTGACTTTAATCCAGGGTCATCGCCTACGTCAAATTTGTTTTTTGTGTGGTCTTTAGCATGTATAAAAATGAAGTTAACGCCTGAAGAGGCCTTTAATGCGTTAACAATTAATGCTGCTTTTGCGATGGGAGCAGAATCGACTCATGGATGCATATTCAAAGGATATAAGGGCAAACTAATCGTTACAAATCCGGCGCCTTCCTTGGCATTTTTCCCCTATGCGTTTGCGACCAATCACATATATAATTTGATAAATTAACCAATGAAGTATTTCCACACCCTGCTTATTCTGGGAATAAGCCTAACCCTTTGTTCACAATCCTATAATGTGAAGGGGAATTTATTGTGGGAAATTAGTTCACCAAATGGGATTTCATATTTGTTTGGTACGCTACACTCAAATGATAAAAGACTTTTTGAATTTCCCGATTCCGTTTATGAGTCGTTTTTAAGTTCCAAAAAACTTGCGGTTGAAGTAAATGTATTTGATTTATTCATGGATAAGGACCCGATACCTAACAGGTCCTTACTTTTACTTGATAAACGCGGTAAATTGTACACCTCTAATGAAGACCCGACCGTTACTTATTATGGGAATGAAGATGGAATGCCTCAGTTTATGGATGCGTGGTTTCAAGAAAAAGCGGAACTTCTTAATAAAGAAATAATTGCCTTAGAATCTATCGCTCAACAAACAAAAGCGATTGAAGAAATACCTTATATTGAAAAGGAAAACAACATTTCTTTAGCCCTTTCTGATAAACAAGTCTTGCATGAACTTTACCTAGCCGGCCGAATAGACCTTATTGATCGCCTAATTAAAGGCGGTTTATCTGGCAATAAAGAAGCCTACATTAAGCTTATTGAAAACAGAAATGTCGCCATCGCGGCAAATATAGCGCGTTACTGTTTGGATGGCCCTGTATTTTTTGCTGTTGGCGCAGGGCACCTATATGGAGAGAAGGGTTTGTTAAGTCTTTTGCGCGAAAAAGGATATAAATTAAGGCCAATTCAACTGACTAAAGGGGATACCCCTTCTGCCTCGGAACAAAAAATAAAATCAATGCGTTCATATGAGTTTTCTCGCGAACTAAGAAACTCATGGATTAAGTTTTCTATGCCCGGTCGTCCCAGAGAAACACAAAGCGAAACAGAAGCCGAAACGATTTTAACGTATAAAGAATTGGGGCAAGGCAACACCTATGAGGTCAGGTATTTTGAGCGCGACACAAGCCTTTCTTTATTGGAGTATTCTGAAATTCTAATCGCAAGCCCACCCCAAAGCCCCTATGTTTTCGGAGTGTTAGATGACGGTACTGAATTTACTCAAGGGTTAAGTGATGCTTATCCTGAAGGATTAAAATGGACAAGGATATTAATAAATGAAACCTATGTATTGGTTGCAAGCTGCTCCGGAGGAAATAAATTTAT
>JBEAQY010000036.1:0-4346 GCA_041163605.1 Bacteroidota bacterium
GAGTGTTTCAAGTTTACCAGTTATTTCCGATTGTTTATTTTGATAAATTGATACCAACTCTGAATAATGTTTGGGAAGTTGTTGTTTTTTCGAATCAATATCTTTTAGTATTTCAATATAACTTTCTTGGGCGAAAGTGAAACTTGGAAGTATGAATAATAGGATAATTAAATAGTTTAATTTCATGCCTTTAGTTTATTCAAAGTTATTAATAATTAATATTTATTGAAAATTGTTAAGCATGCAAGGGGTTGGAATTCGTTTAATAAAAAACTCCCCCTTCATTCCTCATCCGGACGTTTATTCTTCTCCCTCCGATAAATCTTTTTCGAAGGTTCAGCACGTTGCACAAAGCGCCCATCAAAGTAGCCTTGTTCTTTTTGATTTTCGCGCTGTTGGCCAACAATGAGTTGGTGGACTTCCTTCTTGGGGTTCTTTTTAGGTTTCATGGCTTGATAACATGGTTAAGTGGTTGCATAATTTCTTGGTTCATATCGGGATGGCTGCACAATTCACCAACTTCATGAAGCAATTCAACCGGTACGTTCAAAAGACGGGCATAGCGTTCAAAGTATTCCGCGGGGAAAAGAAAGCTGCGCATGTTTGCGACATGCCATTTTTCTTTGATACAGGTCTTTAGAATATAAGATTTATACTTGAGGCCGAATCGGCTGTATTTTCCGTTCAAAAAATGATCCCATACCTGGGGGTAGGGAAAGTTAAAAACGTAGAAGCTTTGGTGCGCATTGATTTGACGAACTTCCTTGAAGGCTTCGTGAAAAAACAAGTGAGCGGTTTCGAAATAAGCAAAGTTAGTCTTGCTGGTATCGAAAATACATACCAAGCATCTTTCTTTTGGATCAATCCACCCCTTAACGCCAACAAATACCTTCATGGGCTTGAAATGCTCGCTGTGAATCCCCAAAAGTGGATACAAAAAGTGCAAACTTTTAGAAAATTCACCCAATGATACGTTATTGATCTTAGCTTGCTTATTCATGTTTTTTCATTTCACGTTCAGTAAGTTTCCATCCAATGGTTAGGATGAGTTCGATGACCAAATATTTCCATATCGGCATAGCGATTAAAAGCCCATTGATCAGCCCATAGGCCGCAACGGAACAAAGGAGCGAAAGCAGGATTTTTTTGTAGTTCACAGAGAGGGTTTGCATGGGTTGTTTAGTTGGAAAGATTAAAATATTCGAGGTCGGCAGTAAAGCGTTTTGGGTGGCGAAGGGTGAAGATTTTCCCATCTTTGAAGGTAATAGCGTAGCGATAAATCAATTCCTTGAGGTCATCATCGCCAGGTTCTCCAAGTTGCTTTGCCAGGTTTTTGGTGGGGTCGGCCTCGGGGTGCGTGAACGGATCAAAATCCATGAACCGGAATTCAACTACATGCTCTCCGGGTTTGTGGTCCATGCTAAACCCGTAATTCACGTGCATGCAAAAATGTTCTAAGAGGCCATAGCGGGTTTTAAGCACTTCAAAGAAATACCCATCCAAGGTGGCGCGCGCTGGGATGTTAAAGAAACGTCCCTTCGGATGGAACAATTTTAGGAGTTCTTGGTGGTTTTTTGCAGTAAATAGGGCGACAAACTCAATGAGAAGTTGAGAGTTTTTTTCTACTTCTTCTCGGGTTAGGCGCTTAATCGTTGCTTGGTGCATAGGGTTATTAGGGGTTTAAGGGTTATTTAGGTTTTTATATACAAGACAAGTTGTCAGAACATGCCTGCGAAGCGCATTTAAACGCGCAAGCGTGCAAAAAGCACACAGCAATTGCAGGTGAGCCTTGGGTGTTCGTGAAAAGTTGGATTGTGCATAGTAATCGTATCAGATGTTGAGTGGTTGCCTTGGGGTTGAGAATTTTTTAATATTTGTTGTGCACCATAAAATGTATGAAGCATTTTCTTGGGCAATTTGGTCCAAGGTCATGCTTTTGTATTGTCCAAATTCAAAAACGGTGTTGGGGGTGTAGTGGGTAAAGTTTTTCATGTTGCAGTGTTTGCGATACAAAGCTACGCGCTAAGGGTGCAGTGGATGCGCATAGGAAATACTGCTTACAAAATGGATTTTACGTTCTCGAAAAAAGGGAGGAGTCATTGTTTGTTTGTCCTCAGCATTAAGTGATTTTTATTGAAATCTTTTTAGTTATTTTTGATATTAAAGTAAATCATGTCAGACTACATCCGTTATATTGATTTTGCCTCTATAAAATTAGCTGACTTAGCTGTTGAATTAGGGGATTATGCATGTGCCCTTGAGTTTTATAACAAAGCGTTTGACCGGTTATATCAATATCAAGGGGATCGCATGCACCCAATAATGATGGCGGGTTCCTTAAAAGAAACAATTGCAGAAACGGAGAAAAAAATAAAGAAAGGAAAGTCAGTGTTATTTAGTGAATCCTGGAAGTTGACCAAAAGTTCGTTTGTGAAAGGAAGTCAGTGCATCAAATCAATATATCTTGATCGACATAAGCCCAACGAAAAGAATCCAATTTCACAAGAGACCCAGGAAGTTTTTAATCAAGGACATACTTTTGAGAATCATGTTCGCGAGTTGGCATTTCCCGGGGGAATTAATGTAAAGGACAAAGTAGGTAATTTTAAGTACTTTAATTCATATACTAACGTACTCCTGCAAGATGAGAAAACTAAAATTATTTACGAAGCCACGATTATAGAGGATTCCGTATTGGTCATGTGCGATATATGTGTAAAGAGGGAGGATGGTACCATTGATTTTTATGAAATAAAACTAAATAAAACGGTTAATGACGCCATTAAATCAGACTTGGCCATTCAGTATACCATATGTAAAAAGCGCTTTGGAGATCGGTTGAACACATTTAATTTGATAATGCGTGTTGATAATGAAAATAAACCTTATCAGATAATTGATTTAACCTCTGAATTAGCCATGAAAACTAAAGAAATTGAAGATAAGATTCATAAATTCAAATCAGTCTTAGATGCTCAAGAACCAACCATAGCCATGAGCAATCATTGTTTGAAACCGTATGAGTGTAATTTCACCAATTATTGTCGCGCTCTTAAGGATACTTGACAATCTGCATGAAGTAAAAATTTGAACGGGTAATTTCTTCAATCAGCTTTCTCATTCCAATCCCAACCATCACTAAGTCCGTTGACCTTGAGCGGCGGCTTCCTTTTGTTTTTTAACGCGCCCATAGCATTTAAAGCAGACGCCGTTGGCGATGTGGCTATACTTGGGAATAAACCCTTGGTCGTTGCAGCGATCGCATGAAGGTGTCGGAACGTATTCAGAAGTTTCCGGTTCAATGTTTGAATATTCTAGGAAGAAGTCATGGATGCTGAAGAGCTCTTTCTTCCAATCGGGTTTGTCACAGAGTTCGCCCACTTCTATCAGAAGTTCTTCAGGAACGTCCAAGATTTCAGCGTAACGCTTGAACCATTTGTTGGGAAATAAAAAACTGTGCATGTAGATGTAATTTCCGCTGTAGCGTTCGAAGTAGTCGAGTATTGTTTGTTTAGTTTTAAGGCTCATCTTACTGTACCTTCCGGCGATGAGGTGATCCCAGTCGCTTGCAAACGAGGAAAAATCAAACACATAAATTTCTTGATCCCCCATGGTTGGGATGATTTCTAGCAATAACCGGTGCTTGGCAAGTTTGGTGTTTTTCAATTCTTGGTAGAGTGAACCCGACACGTTGTTATATACCAATATTAACTTTTGATCTTCGGGCGAATATTTTCCTTCCCAGGAGAAATACACTTCTTCGGGAGCGGTGATTCCGCGTTGTAATCCCAATAAAGGGTATAGGAACAATTTAGACTTTTGAAAATACTTGGCGTACAGTTGATTGATAATCATGCGTTGAACTTTTTTATTGGTTTCAATGCAAAGCTAGGGGGTATTAGTGCAGTTGATGTGCATAGGAAAAAAGTGTAATCAATTGTATGTTTTGTATTCTAGGTTTTGTTGATGGTTTAATTAAAAAGCGACAGTATGAAAAAGTTAGTTTTGTTCCTTATCATCATTTCTAATAGCCTAGAAGCGCAAGAAATTGCTGATTTTAAACACGATATTCGAAAGGCTTTTGATAGTTTGAGAATAGCACATAAGTTGAATCCATTAAAATCTGACAGCGATTTGGATTCGGCAGGTGCATACTTAGCAAAAACATTTACCAATAGCCAAATTTCGTATGAAGCTGTTTCTGATTCATTTAATATCAATGTATTCCGTTATGATGTGTTTGGTATTCAATATTGGACTCCAGAATTATGGAACATTCAACTGAATAACATTGTCAAAAACCACGAATCGATAGTTACAGACAGTACAAATCCAAATACATGCAT
>JBEAQY010000037.1:0-12136 GCA_041163605.1 Bacteroidota bacterium
GGAACCTATTACATTTCCTTTCAACAGCCAGGACAATGTGAATCATCTCTTACCCCATATTGCTTTAATACAGCAACAACTACGCAAATCCCGGTAATAACCACCTCTCCAATTACTGATAATTTGAGCAGCATCAGCGGAACTGTTCCTGCACCAGATAATGTTGCAGGAGTTTCGGTGAATGTCTATGTGAATAACTACATTCAAACCGTGGCCACGTCAACCGCTGGAGGCGTTTGGACGGCAACAGGCCTAGATTTAAATCCTTGTGATACCATTCGTGTTCAAGCCTCCGGTTCAGGAAAGTGTTTCTCAGCCTTGAGTACAAACTATTATGTAAGCGGTGGGACAACAGCTACGCCTACAATAACTGGGAACTATTGTACGAGCTCCACCATCAGTACGGTTACCGGAGTTTCCTCGGAAGCCAATGGAACCACCATTTCTTTATTTATAAACGGATCTGCAAGCGCAACCACCACCCTGAGTAATGGAGCGTTTACCTTTTCTGGATTATCATTAAGCCCAGGAACAACAGTTTATGTTCGTGCACAAGCCGCATGTAAATCAGTTTCTGCAAATTCGAATACCGTTACAGTAACTTCGATTTCCTCCAATGCAGGATTAACCTTGACAAGCACTCCTGTATATGCACAAACAGCTAGTTTATCCGGCACAGGAACCAATGGAAATACAGTTCAAGTATTAATCGATGGCTATCCCGTCGGAAATCCTGTTACTGTAGTAGGGGGAGTTTGGACCTTAACTGGAATCCAGTCATTCGAATTGTATGCGAACGGTATACTAACATTAACCACCACTTCTGGTGCGAATTGTGCCAGTGCATCTGTTGCGGCGGGAACAGTACTATGTAATACACCAACGCAAAACTTATCTGTAAATCCTGACACGGTCTTATTCTGTGGAAATTCAACCAATGCTAGCATAACCATTGCTAATTCTCAAACCAATGTGATTTACCAATTAACGAATCAAAACGGAGTAAGTACGGGAAGTTCAATTCTTGGTACGGGATCTAACATTATTCTAACTACAGGTACACTTTCTTCAAATGGTACGATTAAAGTTAAAGCACTTAAATTACCTCCGACATGCCAATCATATCAAATTGACACGGTTAAAGTGTTTATTAATCCATCTCCTTCACTTGGACTTGCAGTAACCGCTCAAAATAATGTGGTTTGTTCCGGCTCCAGTACAAATATCGAAGTAGCAAGCTCTGAAAATGGTTATTCTTACCAACTAAGAAATGACTCTAATAATGCGGCAATCGGCAGTCCTGTTGCTGGAAATGGTGGGACAATTAACCTACCTACAGGAAATATATCAAGTACAACAACTTACAATGTCTATGTAACTGGTTCTGCGCCAACCAATTGTACGGGAGAATTAAGTCAAACTGTTACTGTTACTGTTACTAGTGTACCATCTGCTCCAACACTTGGTTCACCAACACAACCTACATGTGGCCTCCCCTCTGGAAGCATTAGCATTACAAACCCTACTTCTGGTAATGGATTCGAATATGCGTTAGATAATGGGGCATATCAAGTTTCTGATAATTTCACAAGCATTGCCGCAGGTAATCACTTCATTACCATCAGACCGACTGGATCAAATTGCGTTTCTCCTCAATCTACTTTTACGATCAACGCTGTTCCTTCTGCTCCGAGTGCTCCAGCAGTTACTCTTACGCAACCTACATGTGCTGTTCCTACCGGTACCATCGCATTCACTGCGCAAGCAGGGGTACAATACGGTGTGAATGGAACCTTCCAAGCAGGTACTTCTTTTGCATCTTTAGCTCCTGGAAGCTACACCATCGCAGTTCAAAGTACTACCGATAATACCTGTGTTACCAACGGTACGGCTCAAACCATCAACGCTGTCCCTTCTGCTCCGAGTGCTCCTTCTGCGCTTTATTCCCAACCTAATTGCAGCGTAGCATTTGGAACTATCGTTTTTAATAACCAACTAAATGTACAATATAGCATTGGTGGCGCATTTCAAAATGGTCAAACTTTTACGAATCTCATCCCCGGGAATTATACGTTATCAGTAAGAAATATCAATGATTTAACATGTTTAACCACGGGTTCAACGATTACAATTAATCCTTTACCGCTTTGTCCTCCGATTGCAAATAATGATGCTGCAAATGGAAATGAAGATCAGGTTGTTACGCTAACTGCAATTCAGTCTAATGACTTGGATTCCAACGGAACAGTAGTTATCTCAACCATAGATTTAGACCCTAATACTCCAGGGATACAGGGATCTTATACTTCTACAAACGGATCATGGATAGTGAATACTACAACGGGAAATGTAACATTCACACCGAACCCAAACTTTAATGGGACAGAAATAATCAATTATACCATTCAGGATAATGATGGAAATATTTCGAATCAAGCAACATTAACCGTTACAATTTTACCAGTAAACGATCCGCCAGTGGTTGATAATGAGATTATCGTGTTAACTGAAGATAATTCGTTTAGCGGTGATTTAACCGATATTGGAGACTTTGATCTAGATAGTACTAATTTAGTTTGTGCTCCTTCTCCAGGATTCGGTCCATTTCATGGAACGATTATTATAAATAGTAATGGAACATATACTTACACCCCTAACCCGAATTACTTTGGTACAGATACCGTAGTTGTTGAGGTTTGTGATAATGGAACTCCACTGCCTGGTCTTTGTACGTATGATACCATTTTTATAACGGTAACATCAGTAAATGATGGCCCAATTGCTAATACTGATTTCTCGAACTCATATGAGGGGAATTTAGTAAGCTTACCAATTGCAGGAAATGATAACGATCTTGATGGAGTAATCGATCTTAATTCTGGAGTAATTATTCAAAATGGTGCAAACGGAACGGGAACAATCAACAATGGAATTGTTTCTTACACACCGAATGCAGGATTCACAGGAAATGATACGATCATCTATCAAATTTGTGATAATGGTATTCCGGTATTATGCGATACGAGCATGGTAATTTTCACGATCTTGCCGTGTCTGAGTGACCCGAATGCCGATTGCGATGGGGATGGCGTTATTAATTCAACTGAAATTTTAAACAATACAGATCCGTCGGACCCTTGTAGTTTAATTATTGGAAATCAAACCGTATTGCCTAGTGCTGCATGGAACCAATCCGACTGTGATGGCGATGGTGTATCAAACCAAACAGAATTAACAGATAATACGGATTTATTAAATCCATGCGCATACGTTCCTGCTAGTCAAACGCTTTTAACGTCTCCTGCATTTAACGCCCTTGATTGTGATGGTGATGGCGTAACCAATGAAGATGAGATCGATCCCGATGGCGATGGAATACCCGGTCCCAATGGTACGGATCCTCAAAACCCATGTTCAATGAACTTAGTATCAATTACATTGCCGCTAGATATTGTATGGGCAGCAGGGGATTGCGATGGGGATGGAGTGAGCAACGGTACTGAAATCGACCCAGATGGGGATGGAATTAACGGTCCAAATTCAACAGACCCTACGAATCCGTGCTCATTTGAGTTAGCAAATCAAACGATTACACCGAGCATCCTTTGGTTGACCAGTGACTGTGATGGAGATGGCGTTACTAATGGAAGTGAAATTGATCCAGATGGAGATGGAATCCCAGGGCCTAATGGAACCAATCCGAGCAATGCCTGTGATTACATAGCGTCAAACCAAACTTTAGCCCCTACTCTAGCATGGTTAGCACTGGATTGTGATGGCGATGGCGTAATCAACGGAACCGAAATTGATCCTGATGGTGATGGTACACCAGGACCTAATGGAAGTGACCCCCAAAATCCATGTTCTTTAGATGTTTTCGCACAAACAGTGCAGGTTTCGCTAGTATGGTTAACCTTAGATTGCGATGGTGATGGAGTAACAAATGGAACTGAAATAGATTCGGATGGTGATGGGGTTCCTGGTCCAAATCAAACAGACCTCTTTAATCCTTGTGATTTTACTTTTGCGAATCAAACGGTTGTGCCGGATAGTACTTGGCTTGCAACAGATTGTGACGGTGATGGCGTTGTAAATGGTAATGAAATTGATCCTGACGGTGACGGGACTCCTGGTCCAAATGGCACTGATCCACAAAATCCTTGTTCATTTACTTTGGCTAGTCAGACGGTGATTCCTTCGCAAGTATGGAATGAATTAGACTGTGATGGTGATGGGGTAATAAACGGAACTGAAATCGATCCTGATGGAGATGGAACTCCTGGACCAAATGGAACCGATCCAACTAACCCATGTTCTCTTGACCCTACGCTTCAAACCGTAGCTACAACAAATGCATGGAATTTATTGGATTGTGACGGTGACGGTGTCATCAATGGAACTGAAACAGACCCTGATGGAGATGGAACTCCTGGTCCAAATGGTACGAATCCAATTGATCCATGTTCATTCACTTTGGGTAACCAGACTGTTTCAACGAGCAATGAGTGGAATTCCTTAGATTGTGATGGTGATGGGGTGTTGAATGGGACAGAAATCGATCCAGATGGAGACGGTACTCCAGGACCTAACAGTACGAATCCACAGAATCCATGCGAATACAATATTGCAAATCAAACGGCTAGCCCTAACGCAATTTGGAATAATGAAGATTGCGATGGAGATGGAGTAACAAACGGAACCGAAATAAATGATGGAACCGACCCATTAAATCCATGTGAGTTTGACTCCACAAGTATTACGCTTTCGTTCGGTGCAATATTCTTGAACGCAGATTGTGATGGTGATGGACTAACCAATGGTTTCGAAGATACCATCGGCACAGACCCGTTCAATCCAGATACGGACGGAGATGGATTTAATGACGGAAATGAGGTAACGAACAGCACTGATCCACTAGATCCATGCGCCCCGAACTCGAGCACACCGAATTGCAATGATGATATTTTCATCCCTGAAGCGTTTACGCCGAACGGAGACAATACCAACCAATTCTTTGTGATTCAAGGAATTGAAAACTACCCTTCGAATAAGTTTATTGTATTCAACAGGTGGGGTAATGTGGTCTTTGAACAAGATGGTTATCAAAACCTTTGGGAAGGTCGAGCAAATACCAATCTAGTGATTGGAAACGAGCTTTTACCTACCGGAACCTATTACTTTATTCTCGACCTACTTGGAGATGGTAATAAAATGTATAAAGGAAGTATTTACTTAAAAAGATAATTTGAATGAGACGTTTAATATTCATATTCCCCTTAGTTTTCGCTTCGATAACATGGGCACAACAAGAACCTCAGTTTACACAGTATTTTGACAATACCTTGTTTCAAAACCCAGCCTATGCAGGAAGGAACAAAATGCTATCATTTAATACGATGCACCGTGAGCAGTGGTTAGGTTTTGAAGGTAGACCGAGTACCACCAGTTTCACCTTACACAGTCCTCTTTCCTATGAATCTGTAGGTCTTGGAATTTCTGCCATCCGAGATGTTATCGGACCAACAACACAACATATGGTGTACGGTGATTTCTCCTATTCCTTAAAAATCAACAAAGAGAGCTACTTAGCATTTGGACTAAAGGGTGGGGTTAACCTAATTAATACTAGAACGGCAGGTTTAAGTACTACAGATGGCATTGATGTTGCATTACAAGAGAACACATTGAATCGAATTAACCCCAATTTTGGATTCGGAATGTATTACCATGCTGAGCGATTTTACATGGGAATTAGTTCCCCTAAACTGATTGAAAGCAGCATTGATGGTTCACCTACCAACCTTGAAAAGCGCCATTTTTATCTACATACCGGTGCAGTATTCAATATGGGAAATCAATGGAAGATACGACCTACAGCTCAAGTAAAATCAACTACAGGTGCTCCTTTGAGTATTGATTTATCTAATGCATTCATATATAAGGATCGTATGTTCATGGGGGCTACTTACCGTCATCAAGCGGCAATTGGCGTTTTTGTTCAATACCAAATTACACAACAGTTCAGGTTTGGTGTAGCCAGTGATTTTGCAACAACCGCCATAAGAAACTATAATCAAGGAACATTCGAAGCAATGATTTCCTATGACTTTAACTTCATTAAAGGAGGTATTCGTTCTCCACGTTATTTTTAATCAATGGCTATGAAAATTTTATCTACTGTAATTTTACTTTCACTTTGTTCTATTTCATTTAGCCAAAATGCATTGCTAAAAAAAGCGAATTATAACTATGAGCACCTAAACTTTTGGCTTGCTAAATCCCAGTACAAACGGTTAGTTAAGTCAACTTCTGCAGAAGAAACGTTAGTTTTAAAACTTGCCTCATGTTATAAGTTCACCCATGAAAACGAACGGGCTTACGCCCTTCTTCAAACACAGTTTTCTTCAAAAGGATTCTCAAGCCCATACGGATATGAATTATTTGGCGAATTGTGCTTATTAACACAGCGCTATGATCAAGCGAAGACGAGCTTTGATAAAATGGTAGAATTACGTCAAGCTATACTCGATTCAAAAAATGGACCTATGTATCCTAACGCAACGATCGAAACTACTGAACGTTTGTCATGGAAATGCAATGCCGACATTAATTCATTAACGTGGAATTCCACGAAAGCGGATTTCGGCGGATACCCCTATCTAAATGGTTCGTCAATCTTTCTTTCAACGCGAGGAACAAGCATCATTAAACGGAAATGGGCTGGAAATGGTGATGGTTTTCTTAATTATTATATGTACAAGAAAAATGGCGATGTTAAACAATTGAAAAAGCATGCTAATACAAAATTTCATGAAGGACCATTATGTCTGCACCCCAATGGAAAATGGGTATACTTTACCCGAAATAACATGACTAAAGGTCGGGCAAGAACAGACAAAAATGGTATTCAAAATCTCATGATATACCGAGCAGAAATCTCTAACAATGGAAAATGGAAGAACGTTAGTAAACTGAAAGTCAATTCCAATGAATTCTCTGTAGGGCACCCAACACTCTCTGCGGATGGATCAACAATTTACTTCAGTTCCGATATGCCCGGAGGATATGGCGGTGCAGACCTTTATACCGGGAGATTGACCAACGAGGGTGAAATATCTGACATCAAAAATTTAGGAAATCAAATCAATACACAAGGCAATGAAGTTTTTGCTTGGTTGAATAACGACCTACTTTTCTTTTCCTCTGATGGGTTGCCAAGCCTAGGTGGTTTGGATATCCAAGTGGCAAAATTAATGTCAGGAAATAATGTTGGTAAACCAAAGAATGTAGGCGTTCCAATTAATTCAAATGCGGATGATTTCGCCATTACATTTACCGCAGAAAATAAAGGTTACTTCAGTAGTAACAGAACAGGATTTGGTTCAGACGATATCTATTCATTCAATCTCAACGAACCGTTTAAATTTAATATCCTTGTAAATGGCTCGCTTAATGAACTCAACGCCAACGTAATAATTCCAAATCAACCCTTACTTGTCATGAACGATAAGGGAGAAGTTACCGATACCATTACAACAGATATCAACGGTAATTTTATATTGGAATTGGAACCAGAATCGAACATTACAATTAAATCTATTGATCCTAACTATGTAGCCAAAGAATGGACCTATGTGGCAACCAATGAAGCAAATCAACAATTGGACTTATCCTTATTACGTCAACCTGATCTCACCTTGAACACGTTAATTACGGATAAGAAGACCGGAAAACCAATTGAAGGTGTTAAGATTAGTATTTCAGACAAAACCACTGGTAAATTGATTTTTGATAATACCACAGGCACCAATGGATTTATTACAAATATGCTCGATGATTTAACGCTAAATCAATCGTTAAATTTCAATATCTCCATCAAGAAAACGGGTTACATGGATAAATCAGTTGATTTTAATTACCAGGCTACAAAAACCGAAACGATCAATCTTCATGAATTGATTGATATGGGAATTGGCAAAATTGAAGTGGGAACAAATATTGCTGATTTAATCGACATCAAACCCATTTATTTTGACTTGGGTAAATATAACATCCGAACGGATGCAGCCCTTGAATTGGATAAAATTGTATCGATTATGAACCAATATCCGCAAATGGTAGTTGAACTCGGCTCTCATACGGACTGTCGTTCTTCAAAAGCATTTAATCAGAAGTTATCTCAGAATCGAGCAAAAGCTTCGGCTGATTATATCAAATCAAGAATTACAACCCCTTCAAGAATTTCCGGTGTTGGATATGGTGAAAGTATATTGAAGGTGAATTGTCCGTGCGAAGGCACAGTGAAATCGACCTGTCCAGAAGAGGAGCATGCCAAAAATCGTAGAACGGAGTTTATCATCAAAAAGATGAATTAATAAAGTTTTGGTACCTTTAACCGTGCGTTATTGGATTCCATTTTTATGCTTGTTTTTCTTCTCGTGTGCCAAAGAGGTAAATATTGATATTCCGGCTGAAGAAGCTAAACTCGTGGTGGATGCAAGAATCGAGACCAATGGCCCTCCACTTGTACTTTTGATGCAGTCACAATATTTGTATAATCCAACAGATTTAGCGTCCTACTTTTCATCGAATATTACGAGCGCAACAGTTACCGTTACAAGCGGAAATAACACTTACCCACTGACCTTATTTTCACCCAGTGAATTACCGCTAGAAAGCCAAATTACGCTCGCTGAGATGTTAAATCTCGAATTAAATGCGCTTTCCTTCTTTCCGATAAAAGTGTATTCAACACTTAACCCTACGTGTAAAGGAGAAGTAGGAAAATCGTATACCCTGGGAATTACATACAATGGAGTTCAATACAACGCGACCACATCGATCTTGCCGCCTGTTCCGTTAACGTCTCTTTCTTGGATACCTGACCCAGAAAATGCAAATTTCGGTTTGTGTTTAGCCGTCTTAACTGATCCGATTTCTCAAAGAAATGCCTATCGCTGGGAATCAAAAATTATTACTTCAGTTAATGGTCAACCTAAAGACTATCGGTTCAGACATGGCGGATCATCCTACTTTAACGATGAATTTTTCAATGGATTAACCATTGATTTTGATACCAGATATCCTGAAAAAGATACGACCTATCCTTCCGGATTCAAACGTCATTTCAAATATGGAGATAGCGTGGTAATTCGCTTTTCACACATCGAAATGCCGGTTTACTCCTATTTTGATAAAATGAGATCTCAGATGGAAAGCAATGGCAGTCCATTCTCTTCACCCGTACTGATACCAAGTAACATTAGTAATGGAGCCATAGGCGTGTGGGCCGGTTATTCTACTTGGTATGACACCTTAGTTTGTATCCCCTAATCCTTAGCATGAACGAAAAAACACAGCAGCAAATTAGAACCATAATTCTAGAAGTTCGTGGGATTTACGAAAGTTACAGGAGTAAAAATACCTGGACAAAGCATCAAGACATAATCGGTTTGGGAATATTAATAAGTTGCCAAGCCTTGCTTATTGGCCTTGGTTACGCATGGTTCATTGGGTTCTTTCCAACGTGGTTAATCATAGTTTCAATTGCATTTATAACCTCAATCTTACATGAATTAGAACACGATTTAATCCATGACCTATACTTTAAGCGTATTCCTCTGCTATATCATTGCATGATGTTTGGCGTTTATATATTTCGCCCAATCAGCTTAAATCCGTGGATACGGAAATACTGGCATCATTTCCACCATCAACATTCTGGAATGCCTTTCGACATCGAAGAACGCGGAATTACTAACGGAGATCGTCTTTCGGTGCTCCGCTTACTTGTGCTACCTGATTTATTGTTATCCGGAATCCTCAGAATTCCAAGGCTAAGAAAAGAAATACTAATAGAATACAATAAAGGAAATCTAAGTAAAAGCGACATGCGCTTAATCATTCGTACCATTTTACTTGGACTTCTACCCTTTGGAGTACCCCTGACAATACTATGGTATGTCTTTGTAGTGATTCACCTATTTCATTGGGTTGGCTATCCCCTACCTCAATTCGACGGATTGTTGCAGTTGATTGAGCCACTTATGGTACTCCTCGTCATTCCTAATTTAATTCGACAATTCGCCTTGCATTTTGTTTCATCCAACATGCATTACATGGGAGATGTTGAAGCAGGGAATGTTATTCAACAAGTACAGGTATTCACTCCGTGGTGGAGCACGCCTTTACAATGGTTTTGCTTCTTTTTTGGTGCTACGCACGCCATCCATCACTTTGTGGTAAATGAACCATTCTACCTCAGACAACTTACGAGAAAAGCAGCGCAGGACGTTTTAATTGAAAACGGCATTCGAATAAACGATGTTAAAAGCCTTAGGTTTTCGAATCGATACCACCACACTTAAAATTATTAAATACACTCCGTATATACAAAACGGAGTACCTGTCATCGCCCTAATGTTCCTTCTTTATATTTGTGTTTTAAATCATTAAACATGAAAGAAAAGAAGGAAAAAACAGTAACCCTTTACAACCCGCACTTTATCGAATTTGGTGAAACGCTTCGGATAAATAAAATTGAATTTTCTGAACAAACGCGGATAGAGTTTTTTTACAAGCCCCCTAGTCACTATGATAAAGGGGGATGGATACAAATTGATGGTGACACCTATATTACGCCCGACGGTGGTAAAACAAAATTAAAACTCATTGAATCAGTTGATATTCCAATTGCTCCCGAAAAACATTATTTCACTGAAGCGAACACAACACATATTTTTTGGTTAATCTTTCCGAAAATAAGTCCAAAGGTGAATACACTTGATGTAATTGAGCGCAATGAACCAGGTTCCTATTTTAATTTCTTTCAGCTTGACCTCACGCGCTGGGGGACGAGTCAAATAAAGCTGTCTGAGGTACCTGAATTCAACTTGACTATTAAGGAACTACAACAGCTGCATATTAAGGTCCTTCAATTAAAAATCGATACGCTGAACCTAAATGAACGAAAAGACCAGAGCATCAAAAACCAAGCCTATGAAAAAGCAGTTGAGCTGAGAGATGAAGGTCGGAACTTAGCTGGACAACTGAACGAAATTAAACAACAACTCTTGGATTGGTATGGCTCCATCGAACGAACACCTGAACACTTCAAATCACTGAATATAATACAACAGATCCTCTTCGAATTCTATGATAGCGAGGAAGAATTCACCGAAAATTACATCATTGAATTGGGTGCGCAACGTAAACGATTAATTAATCAACTGCTCCGGTGTCATCCGCAACGGGATGTAGAGAAATTACTAGCCTTTCATCAACAAATTAAAGCCATAGACAACTTTATCGAAAAGTTGCATCAAACGAAGCGACGTTGAATTTAAAAGCCGATAGCATCGGCTTTTTTTGATTTACAAGGTTGCAAAGAAGCGGAAAAAGCCTGAATTCATCGGAAACTTTGCAGCAAATATTAACCTTTTAAATCGATTTGCCGATGAAAAAAAAACCAACCATTGCTACGTTTTACACCAAGAATCAAGTATGTTTTGATTCCATTCGAGAGCGATCCTATTCGCAATCCCCGTTGAAGCCTTACCTCCTCATGCAAAAAATCGAACGCAGTGAACATCATGCACATTTCAATATCCATGCTGACTTTAAGCCCTTTCAACAAGAAGACTTCTTATTAGCCCATTCCCCTGAATATGTTTCAAATTTCTTTAATCAAACCGGGAATTATCGTTCAAATGGAATTCCCTGGTCTGAGAATTTAGCCACCAGTGTTCGATATACAAACAGTGCCATTTATCATGCTATAAAACATAGTTTAGAGCACCCAGATCAGCTTTGTTTTGCACCGGTATCTGGAATGCATCATGCAACACCGCATGCAGGACAAGGATTCTGCACCTTTTCAGGACAAGTCATTGCTTCCTTAAAACTATATGAAGAACACGGAGTGTCCGGCGCCTGGCTAGATTTAGATGGTCACTTTGGAAATAGCATTGAAGATTCCCGAGGTTTTGATCCACGAATCAATAATGCCATTCCGTGGGATTGCAACGTAAATCCAATAGGATATAACGAAACGTATATTCAAGATTTCAAATTAAAGCTCGAACGAGTTAAACAACGAATTTTAGCAGGCAAGGTACATTATGTGGTATTTGCTCAC
>JBEAQY010000038.1:0-13270 GCA_041163605.1 Bacteroidota bacterium
AATATGGCAACAAAACGACTGAATGCGTACAGTGATGTGCTCAATAGAACACCGAAATCGGTAGAATTAGATGGAAAACTTTCTGATCTTTTTGGTTCCCTGGTTTTTCACAGTGATGTGATGCGAGAATACTTGCCTTCAGACACGTACAAGTCTATGATGGATGCCATACATACAGGAGCGCGTTTGGATCGTAAATTGGCGGACCAAGTGGCTACCGCCATGAAAGACTGGGCCTTGTCTAAAGGTGCCACACATTATACCCATTGGTTTCAACCCCTTACTGGAACAACAGCCGAAAAACACGATGCCTTTTTAAAACCCATTGGACCCGGACGAGCCATTGAACGATTTGACGGCGACATGTTGGTTCAGCAAGAACCAGATGCATCTTCTTTTCCAAACGGTGGAATCCGAAATACCTTTGAAGCACGCGGATATACCGCATGGGATCCCTCTTCACCTGCATTTTTAATCGGAAAAACGCTGTGTATTCCTACCATCTTCATTTCATATACTGGAGAATCCTTGGATTATAAAACACCGCTACTTCGTGCCTTACATTGTATAGATAAAGCAGCAGTTGATGTGTGTCAGTATTTTGATAAGAACGTAAACAAAGTAATTGCAACCTTAGGGTGGGAACAAGAATATTTCTTGGTTGATCAAGCGCTTTTCAATGCACGACCGGATTTAATGATGACCGGACGCGCGCTTTTTGGTCATGCACCGGCTAAAGGACAACAGTTAGAAGACCACTATTTCGGGTCAATTCCTGAGCGTGTAAATGCATTCATGCGTGAGTTTGAAATGGAATCTTTGCGTTTAGGTATTCCCGTGACAACACGTCACAATGAGGTGGCACCAAATCAATTCGAATGTGCGCCAATTTTCGAAGAGTGTAACTTGGCAAACGACCACAATTTATTGTTGATGGATTTAATGGAGAAAATTGCGCGTAAGCATGATTTTCGGGTGTTACTTCATGAAAAACCGTTTGCAGGGGTGAATGGTTCGGGTAAACACAACAATTGGTCTTTGGGAACGAATACCGGGGTTAACCTATTGGCTCCTGGAAAAAATCCAAAGAGTAACCTACAGTTTTTGACCTTTTTTGTGAATACTATCATGGCAATTCATGACAATGCAGATCTACTTAGAGCATCGATTGCCTCTGCGGGTAATGATCATCGTTTGGGAGCGAATGAAGCACCACCGGCGATTATTTCTGCGTTTATTGGTAGTTCACTAACCACATTGTTGGATGACTTAGAGAAAAACATCAAGGCGGGGAAAATGACCCCTCAAGATAAAACGGAACTAAAATTAAACATTGGTAAAATCCCGCAGATTTTATTAGATAACACAGACAGAAACCGTACATCACCTTTTGCTTTTACAGGGAATAAGTTTGAATTCCGTGCGGTGGGTTCTTCAGCGAATTGCGCTTCGGCTATGATTGTAATTAATACCATTGTTGCGAATCAACTAATCAAATTCAAGAAAGCTGTTGATGCTCGTATAAATAAAGGCGAAGGAAAGGATGAAGCGATTCTTAAAGAACTTCAAGTGTTAATCAAGGCATCCAAAAAAATTCGTTTTGAAGGAAATGGATATGGCGACGAATGGGTTAAAGACGCAGAAAAACGTGGCCTTAGTAATCGAAAAGATACCCCACGTGCACTTCAAGCATATCACGATAAATCTATCGAAAA
Source organism: Bacteroidota bacterium (assembly GCA_041163605.1). Lineage (GTDB taxonomy): Bacteria > Bacteroidota > Bacteroidia > Flavobacteriales_D > Crocinitomicaceae > UBA952. Next base: position 1,716 of record JBEAQY010000038.1, read on the forward strand.
GTTGTTTGAATCGATGGGCGTTCTTTCTCCAAGAGAATTAGAAGCACGTCGAGAAATTGAATTCGATGGGTATGTTTTGAAAATTCAAATTGAATCTCGATTAATGGGAGATTTGGTGAATAATAATATCATTCCTGCGGTACTAGAATACCAGAATAAACTAATTCAGAATATTCAAGGCATGATGTCTGTATTTGGAGACAAGGAAGGAAAAGCAATGGCGAATACGCAAATTGATATCCTAAAACAAGTAAACCTGCATCTAGCCGCAATGAAGTCAGCCTCTGAAAAAATGCTCGCTGAACGGAAAAAAGCTAATTCCATAGAAGATGTGGAGGAAAAAGCATTGGCGTATTGCGATAAGGTTAAAGTGCATTTCGATGAGATTCGTTACCATGCAGACAAGTTAGAACTTATCGTAGAAGATGAGCTTTGGCCCTTACCTAAATTCCGTGAATTACTTTTCATTCGATAAGTAGGTGCGTATCTTCGTCTTTTTGCTCTGCATAGGAGGGCTCAATCTTTTTTCCGCTCAGGAACTGATTGAATTAGATACCGTTTCGCATACAGCACATGCCAGAGCCTTACGATGTCACTCCGTGTTTGTTTATTTAGGGGATAATCAAGGACGTTGTTTTTCTTACAGTCCTTATACAAAAGAACTCGTTCTAATGAATCTCCTACAGCCTGAACTCAGGGATGTAGAAGTGACTAAACTCGGTGTACTTTGGATGCAAACGGGCGATACGGGTAAAGTGTTTCTGAATGCGGGCATTCAGCCCGTGTTGTTTCCTTGTTCGAATGGACTAGGGGTATTCCTAGACGGTATTGCGGTAAAAGATTCCATTGTGTTTGCTATGGGAGATCCAATTAATGGAGAATTCCCCTTGTTTTTATCTCAAGATTATGGCCTTACATGGAAAACAATACCAGGTATTAAGGCTGAAGCCTCTGAAGCGGGATATGCGGCGAGTGGAACCACTGTGCAAATCGCAGATAACCGTCTATTTTTTGTAACCGGCGGATTAAGTTCCCATATTTTTATTGGTAAACGCCTTGGTAAAAAATGGAAGTCCTATACAATGCCGTTTAAATCTGGAGAAGGGGAGGGACCTTATTCGCTTTGCGTGATTGACCGTAAAAACTTAGTTGTTGTTGGAGGGAATTATCAATTTCCTGATCGACGAACCTCGGTGTGTTTTATTTCCAACAATGGCGGTAAAACATGGAAAGAATCTGTTGAGCCGCCCTTTGGATATCGTTCCGATGTAATTCACTTTCAAGGAGTAACGTATGCCTGTGGTTCTAACGGCATTGATTTTTCAATGGACCATGGAAATACCTGGGTGAAATGGTTGCCAGGCAGCTTTTTAGCAATGGATATTTCGGCTGACGAAAAAATTTGGATAACGACAAAAAGTAACTTGGGGTTAGTCGTGGTTGAGCCTGTCCGAATTGCCGTGCTAATTAACGATTAATCTTGCTGAAACTGATAGGCGTTTGCCATAGTAAGTAAAACCCTAAAGGTTTCAAGCCTTGCATTCGTGCCTGGTTTGAATTTGATGCAAACACGTTGGATGTCCTTTATACACTTGCTTTTTCTTGGTGTATCTGAATAACACAAATCGTTTTCGCAGGTCATATTCATATTAATGGATTCAACGGATTGCGAAAAATCTTTGAGTGCACGGTATTCTGGAATAAGCTCCAACAATCCACCTTTCCATCCTAAATCCTTGATTTCTGTTAATACCCAAGGTTTACCATTCATAGAAAATGCGGAACTGGTCTCTGATAGTTCTGCCTTGTTTTTACCAATGAAAATAGTGGAATCATTAATTGATTTTAGACGATACCTGGCTCGATTTAAGTAGATCCAATCCGATTCTACCCGAACGTCTTCTTTGGCCACTTTGCGCAAAATTTTCGTTAGTTCTGTAAGTTTAGTTTTTTGCGAAAAATTAAAAAGTAAGTCAAACTCTGGATCCAAATAGGTTCCCTTCTCCTCACTGTCAACATATTTAGCGCCGTAATACGTAAAAGAAAAACCGGCTAATTTATCTGTAAGTACTTTCAGGTCTTCATATTTCTCAGGTAAAAAACTTCCTTTGTTTAACCGAGTCGATAGGTTGAAATAGCTTCTAGTACTATCGGGAATTAACATGGTAGTGAATCCTTTCTTCTTGCTACAGATAATTAATTCTTGCTTGTTTAATGAAAAGATGTATTCGTTTTTAACCTGTTGATGATCAATGAGTTCATAGGTTAAGGCTTTTCGTGAATTAAAGGGTGTGGTAAACCAATCGTGGCTAAGTAAATACGTGTTTAGACTGCTTGATTCTTTATTGCTTCTACTAACGATTTCATAGTAAAAACCATTTCGAATGAAGCCCTTGCTTTTAGCTTTATTATCAATCGATTTGCCGGCGAGTACCCAAACAATTTCGTGATTCACTTTTAATTTAATTAAACAGAAGTTTTCAGAGTAATCAATTGGAACGTTTGTAGAACTGGTATCCTGAACCCAATTTTGATAATATTCAGAAACCGTTTTCATCATCTTAGAATCCTTATTTCTAAAAGAGTAGTCAAAGAGTATTTTTGAAAATATGTCTCTTGGATTAATTTTTACAATGCCTATGGTTTCTTTTGGGCATGGTATCGATGAAACGATACTCTCTCTTTTTAGAAAGTTAACATAACCGAATACTAAAATCCAAATGAAGAAAATTAGTATGATTGCAATAAATCGTTGAGCGACTTTCATTTAAGCAAAGGTATAGAAAAGCCTTTTGATTACATTTGTACTATGCGAAAATTAGTTCATAAGTTTCTTTTGCTTTTTGGTTGGAATATTTCCTTGTGGAAACCAGAAGGAATTAAAAAAGCGGTAGTTGTTATGGGTCCACATACGTCCAATTGGGATTTTGTCCTTGGTCGTTTAGCTTTTTATATGATGCATTTGCAAGGCAGATACCTAGTAAAGAAAGATATTTTTTTCTTTCCATTGGGATTAATATTGAAAGCGTTAGGTGCTATTCCGGTTGACCGAAGCAAGAACAACAATATGGTTGATTATGTTTCTCGATTATTTAAAGACAAAGATGAGCTCTATGTGGTTTTTACACCGGAAGGAACCCGAAGCTATAACCCGAACTGGAAAAAAGGATTTTATTACTTAGCGTTGAAGGCAGAGGTCCCAATTTTACTAGCTTACGTTGATTTTCCTTCAAAAAAAGGTGGATTTCTTGAGGTGTTTTATCCTACAGGGGATGTAGATGCAGACATTCTGAAAATCAAACAAAAACTCGGACAATTTAAAGGTAAATATCCTGAAAAAGGAATTATTTCTTAATTTCTCCTGTCTTTGGGTTGTACCCATATGGACAATGTTTGCAATTACTTTTGCAACAGTATCCTCTTCTAAGATGGTATGCTTCCTTAAAAACTATGAATCCTTCTTCACTAAAGTAGTAATCCTCATCCGTAAGCTTAGAACGCTTACTGAACTCAGAATAATCCATGTCTAAATCCTCCTTGCCATCCATTGAAAATAGTATAATTGAGTCATTTAATCTATCTCAGAACATACATGGACATAAATTGTTCATTCTTAGAGACGATTTAATTCATCCATTAATTTCAGGTAATAAATGGCGCAAACTTGTTTATGTGATTTCGGAGGCGAAGAAGTTAGGGGTTCATGGTATTGTAACCTATGGAGGGGCATTTTCAAACCATTTGGTCGCCACTGCCACTGCCTGTAAGTTATTTGATATTCCATGTATTCTCAGGGTGAGAGGTAATGAGTTGTCTTCCGATTCGAATGCGTATTTAAAACATTGTGAATCTGAAGGTGCCTCGCTGGAGTTTCTGGGCCGAGAAGCTTATAAACGTCAAAAATATTCGGATGAAGTTATTTCCTATTTGAATAAAACATGGTTAAGTGTTCCCGAAGGTGGGGCAAGTGAACTTGGGTTAAAGGGGTGCTTAGAGATTATTTCTAAAGAAATGGATTTTGACATCATTGCCTTGGCTCAAGGCACTACAACAACAAGTTTGGGTGTGTTACTCAGTAGTAAAAATCCTACGGAAGTATGGGCTTTTCCTGTGTTGAAAGGATTCGATTCCGTAAGCGAAATGGATGCACTTGCACGTAAGTTTAATTATACAAACGAATGGTTAGTTGCTAAATCTAGATTGAAATGCTTTGATGCATATCATTTTTCAGGGTATGCTAAGAATCAAGAGGCGTTGAATGTGGAAATATACGATTTGAAAATCGATGGGAATTTTAATTTAGATCCAATCTACACGGCGAAAGCTTTCATAGGTATGATCAGCGAACTTCAACAGATTAAACAGCCGAAAAAGGTCCTGTTTATTCACACAGGAGGCGTTTTACCTGTTTGATTATTTGAGTTTCGTCTTTTTCTTACCGTATAGATGTGTGGATTTGAAGAATAATTCAACCGACCCTAATCCTTTATTTGCGTTGCTTAATTTCGAAACCGTAACATCAACCGCCAATCCCATTCTGAAGTTAAGAACTTTGTAGTTAAAGTTTAAACTTACTGCATCATTCCATCGATAGAATGCACCATAATTAATGGACTTAGACTTAAGGATATTGGTAATATCAGAACCATTACTCATGATGTTTTCGAACATTACACCCATCATTAAATTGGTGTTTGGTCCGTTTTTAAATGCCATTAACTGCGGTTGAATTCTCAAATCACGCCTACGTGTTGTGATATCTGCCCCAACGTTCATTGCCATTTGCATAAACATTCGTTCTCCTATTTCGTTAAAGGTCATTCTTGGTTTATTCAAATGATTTAGAGCCAATCCACCAAAGAATCTGGATTTATAGCGCGTTTGATATTGATATTGTACGCCAGTATTTACATTGAAAGCTGCGTTCGATGAACGGCTTAAGGTACTATTAATAAAGGTAGGGTCACCAATAGTTCCATTGTATGCCCATCCATTCCAATCCGTTTCCCAAGAGGGTAGGGTCGGGTCATAAGTCATTAGGATCATTCCTGGAGATGCACCCACTGAAAATTTTGAAAATTGATTCAACTGCATGGTGTAACTAATTGGCACATTAACCTCAGTAGCCATTAATTTACTTTCTCCTGTTTGCTCATTTTTAACAGTGAATCCAAGTCCAAAATTATTCTTACTCATTGGACCATCAGAGATTTTGAATTCACCAATTAAGGCATTAGTGCGCATTGGAGTTCCCGACATAGTTAGGTTTTGCATTTTAAAGGCAGTGCAAAACGAAAAATCTTCAGTACCACTAGCAACACTAGCTACATTGAACAATGCAGGAGTTTGATAAAACAAACTTGAATTGTAAGCATATTGCGATGAGGCAACGTGTGTAATCCCAAGAATAGCAAGAAATACAATCTTTTTTATCATCTTACTTATTATTTATACAAGGTTACATTCCCGTTCAGAGAACCAGATAACCCATTAATTAAACGATATTCTAACTTATAGACAAAGGTTCCTACGTTCAGAACTTTTCCTTTGAATGTTCCATCCCAACCTTCTAGTGGGTTTGTTGTCCTGAAAACCATTTGACCGTAGCGGTTATAAATTTCAAAATTCATTGAAACTATCGCTCCGCCATCGCCATTAAACCCATTCGAATAGTTCATGTCTTTATCAACATTGGTAACGACTCTTAATACATCATTAAATCCATCGCCGTTCGGAGAAAATGCATCGGGCACGCTTATCTTTACAGAGTCTATAAACAGCACTGAAACAAAAACTGTATCAGAAGCAATACATCCCTCTGAGGATATGTTATTTAGAATGTAGTACGTTGAGTAAAATGGTGCAACAATTACGGTATCACATTCACCAACTACATCACCAAAACAATAAACGTCATCACCACCATTTGGTGTAACCCATACCAAGGAATCTCCTGGAACAAATCCACTCGCTACGATAACAGCACCTGAAGTTATTTGACCACTCGGCCACATTCCACCATACATAGGTATAATTGTATCGTTGATAGGAACACCACCAATGGTATCCAATAAACCAATACTAATCATAGGCATAGCGCCTACTGTTAATACTTGGCTTGCTGAGCTTGTAGCTCCATTAGCATCCGTTACCGTCAAGGTTAGGGTATAAGTTCCTGCGGTACTAAAACATATTTGACCAGGATTCATACCGCTGTAGAAAGATGGCGTTCCGCTTGGGAATGACCAACTTGAAGAAACCACATCGTTTGAAGAAGTATTTTCAATGTCTATACAATCACCTTCACAGATTACATTGTCAGAAAGGCTGAAACTGGCAGTCGGTTGAGCAAATGCTGTCAAGGAAACGGCCACCACTATTAAGAAAGAAAGAAATTTCATAATTTCAAATTCATTAAGATTGCGACGAAGTTAAGAAAATCCTTTCAAAAATACACAAATCACTCGGTATTAAGCAATCGAATGATTTCAGATGCCTCCTCGGGGTCGTGTACCCTCAAGAATGTGGCACCATTTAAAAGTGCATAAGTATTCAGGGCAGTTGTACCATTAATGGATGTTTCGGGATTTTTACCCAGCTTCTTGTAAATCATTGATTTTCGAGAAATGCCGCAAAGAATCGGTGTTTCGAATAATTGAAAAAATCTGAGATTGGTCATTAATTCATGGTTTTCTTCAAGCGATTTTGAAAAGCCGAACCCTGGATCTACGATGATGTCTTTAACTCCTGCATTTCTTATTTTAACAATAAGTTCGGATAATTCCTGAAGTACTTCAACCGTTACATTTTGATAGGAAGTTGCATCGTGTAAGTTATTTGCCTCACCTCGGGAATGCATTACTATATATGGCGCATTGTATTTAGCGCAAATATCCCATATTTCAGGATTATTCCGTCCTCCCTCTACATCATTGATGAGCTCTCCGCCATGCTGCAAGGCCCAATCTGCCACCCGTGGACAACTCGTGTCGATGGAAACATAAATCTCGGGAAATTTATCCCTTATAAATGAAAGTACAGGTTTTAATTTGTCAATTTGCTGATCACTATCTACTAATGAAAATCCAGGCCTGGTAGATTGCGCGCCAACATCAATAAACTTTACACCAAGGGATTTACATCGATTTAAGTAGGCTTCTATGCCCTCTAGGGAATCAAATCTGCTAGAGGGGTAAAATGAATCTGAGGTTATATTCAGTATGCCCATGACTTGAGGGCGTTCCATGCTTACTAAATTATTACGCAAGCGAATGGACCCGATTGAACGAAAATGCTTAACTTCGACCCCGTAAAAATTACTTTTTGTCATGTCCGATACCTTGGCTTCTTTCACAAATATACTTACAAAATGTCGGGAAATTTATATTGCCAAGACAACGGACTATGGAACGGCATGGCGTATCCTCAGGCCAATTGCCTTAGCTGATCAGTTGTATATTAAGGCAAACAGAATCCGGACCATTCAAGAAAATGGTGAAACAAAAGTTGGGGATGGTGTAGAGGGCGAATTCATGGCCATAGTAAATTACTGCATCATGGGGTTGATTCAAATCAATGAATCCGAGGATTTACCTATGGAATTGAAAATGGAAGACGCGGTTGCGCTTTATGATAAATATAAAGATGAGTCCGTTTCTTTAATGTTAAAGAAGAATCACGACTACGGTGAGGCATGGCGCGAAATGGCCATTGAATCCCTAACTGATCTCATATTAATGAAGATTTATCGAATAAAACAAATTGAAGAGAATCAAGGAAAAACTTTGATTTCAGAAGGGATTGATGCAAATTATTATGACATGTTGAATTATGCCGTGTTTGCATTAATCTTGATGGATGTTAAATAAATGTTAGCATTTTTATATAGCAAAATACACGTGATACTTTCGTTGAAAAATACGTTATGAACTCGATTAAGAAATATGCTCCTTGGACAATAAGAATTCTTATCTCTTTTGTTTTCTTTCTTTCCGCAATTGCAAAATTGTATCCCAATCCATCCTACGCCCTAACTTATTTTGAGGTTCATCAATTGGAACCAATGGGTATTCCTCTGAGTATTGCCCAATATTTATCTAGAATTTTAATCGGGGTTGAATTCGCGATTGGGTTTCTCCTGTTGCTGCCATTCTTTCTCAAGCGAGTGGTTATACCAGTTACAATATTCATGCTCACTGTATTCATCGTTGAATTAGGTATTGAAATCATTTTCAAAGGAAATGCTGGGAATTGTGGTTGTTTTGGAACACTTATAGAAATGACGCCACTCGAAGCGATGTTAAAGAATATTGTTTCTATCGGCTTATTGGTCTGGTACTATTTTTTAACCAAAAAATCTGCGACATCCGATGCGTTAACTGACCAGTATGGTCAAATGAATACCAGGGAGGAGCTGTTTGGTAGCCTTCAAGCACGATTAAACTGGTCCCTTATTGGTAACTTATTATTAGCATCTATTTTCGGCGTATTCATTGCTGGCCCAATACGTTTTCAACAATCAGAACCGGCTAAACCCGTTTCCGTAATTGATACCCTAGCAGTAGAGCCTATCCATACCCACGATACTTCGCTTGTGACAAATCCTAAACCAATAAGGAAAGATAGTATTCTCCCAAAAGTTGATCTAGGACCAAGCGCCAAATCGTCGGGGTTTGAGAACATTTTCCCGGACATTAACAAGGACAAGAAAATCTTATGTTTTTTCGCGCCAGGGTGCGACCATTGTCGTGCAACGGCAAAAGCACTTACCGCGATGAAGTCGACTGTGAAAGATTTCCCATCCATGCGGATCATATTCATGGATGAAGAACCTGAGGTTATTCCTGATTTTTTCAAGTTTGCTGGTGCAGAATACCCGTACTATGTGATGGATATTGTCAGCTTTTGGAAAAAATTAGGGAACGGAAAAGAAGTTCCGGGTGTATTATACCTTTGGAATGGAAATTCAAAGAAGTTCTACCAAGGGATTGATAAAGAGGAATTTAACGCTGCAGAGTTCAAAAAAATCCTTAATAAGAAGTCGTAGCACTGAAAATTGCGCTAATTTTAAGCATGCGCAAATCGATTATTGGAGCGAATTGGAAGATGAATTTATCGTTTGACGAAGCCAATCATCTTTATACCAAGGTGTCTTCACTTAACGAGTTTGAGTCTACTGTTGACTTGGTTGTCTTTCCTCCGCAGCCTTATTTGGCATTGCTATCTAAAATGAACGGTGTTGCTCTTGGAGCTCAAAATGCATATGCCCCGGATATGTTCGGTGCATTCACCGGAGAAACATCCTTGATGCAGCTTAAAGACCTTAATGTTAACAGTTTGCTTGTAGGTCACTCTGAGCGAAGGATGCATTTTGGAGAGGATACTGATTTTTTGTGTTCTAAAGCACTAACGGCCTTATCACTAGGGATTCAAGTGTTTTTCTGTTGCGGTGAAAGCGATGAAATTCGCTCGAATGGTGCCGCCATCCCCTTTGTTGAGAATCAATTGAAACCCTTACTCAACCAATTAAATGAAGCACATTGCCCCTTATTGGTTATTGCTTATGAGCCGATTTGGGCGATTGGTACAGGAAAGGTACCTTCTTTGGAAGAAATAGAGGAAATGCATTCGGCAATTCGAGCGCTTTGTTCGCACTATTTTAACCAAGACAGCACCGATACTATTCGTATAGTTTACGGAGGAAGTTGCAATTCGACGAATGCGAAATCAATTTTTCAATTACCTAATGTTGATGGAGGCTTAGTTGGTGGGGCATCCTTAAAGTTTGATTCATTCAAAGAAATAATCGATAGCATATGATAGATTACATTGAATTGAAAATGACGTTTGTTCCCTTTCACCCATCCAATGAAATAGTTACCTTATGGTTATCCGATATTGGTTTTGAGAGTTTTCTTGAAGAAGGAGAAGTAGTAAAGGCGTACATCCCCGCATCGGAATTTGATTATGCTGCTGTTGAAACCCTCCTTAACCCCTTGATTTTACTGGGAGTTGATGTTAGATTCGAACATACTGAAATACCTGGTCAAAATTGGAATCAAGTTTGGGAAGATAGTTTTGAACCGGTTCTGTTAGATCATCTTTCCATTGTAGCACCGTTTCATGGGGCTGAATTCCGAAAGGGAAGAGTAATCGAAATAGAGCCTAAAATGTCCTTTGGGACAGGCCACCATCAAACAACGTTTATGATGTGTCAAGCGATGGAGCACCTGGAATTGGCAGACAAGACTGTGTTGGATATGGGGACGGGGACAGGAATATTAGCTATAAATGCAGAGCAATTAGGTGCACGTCATATTTTAGCCGTTGATATTGAATCTTGGTCGGTAGAAAATACCATTGAAAATACAGTAAGAAATCAGTGCGCAAGGATCCAAGCCCGAGAAGGGGATATAGATGTTGTAACTGAAGTAGGTTTTGATGTTATTCTCGCAAACATAAATAGAAACGTGCTGATTCGCCATCTGAATCCCTATTTTGACGCACTCTCCACTAAGGGCTTGTTATTGTTAAGTGGATTTTTCACATCGGATGTTCAGGCCTTAGATGAAGAGGCTAAAGCGATCGGATTTAAACGAATTAATACATATGAAAAAGAAAATTGGGCTTGTATTTTACTTGAGAAATGTTAGTATTATTATCCTTTTACTCGGCTATAATGCGTTTTTAAACGCCCAAACATTTTCAAAAAATCGAGAGAAATTCCTCAAAGAAAGTCAAAAGTTGTTTGTTGAGGAACAAATGGAATACAACGTTAATAAAGTTTTTCCATCAGTAATTGCGAATGCCTCAAGTCTTTCAGAAGGTAATTTTAATCGAATGGTCGATGCGGCAAATGCCGTGTATTCGTCATCCAACGATATCCAGTTAGCATATTTTATGGTAGCTACCTATGTCTATCAGTCAAAAAATAAATGGTCTTCTGATTTTACGAGCACATGGGTTGAATTAGAACGTGATTTTAGAGCAAAAGATATGGAGGATTACGGTCCATTTCTTGAGTTTTCATATAACTTGTTTCGCTTTAAAGCACTTCATAAAAACGACAACTCGGTATGGGTGTTTAAAGGTGACATGCAATGGAATTCGGAGAAAAAGTTGAAGATCATCTGTTCGGATGGACAATTGCTCGGGTATTCGCCAGGCTTAAAAGGGGAGGATAGTGTTTGGGTTTCAGAAACGGGTGGAGTTTTTGAATATGAAACAAAAAAGTTTTTTGGTAGAAACGGAACCATCACCTGGGAGAAAGCAGGACTCACGAAATCAGAAACGTTTGCTGAGTTAAAAGGGTATCGGATTGCTATGTCCGATGTGGTATTAAAAGCAGATACGGTTTCTTTAACTACGCCATATTTCACCTCACCGATTCTTGGCGCACTGGTGGATAAATCAAAAGATCGTTTGGAAGATCAAGAGGGTGCGCCGCTCTTTTCATCTTACAGTCAACGCTTGCGAATAACCGAATTAATGGAATTCATGGATTTCGATGGTGGGTTTAGTCTGCAAGGCAGCAGAGTAGTGGGTGCGGGTAAGAA
>JBEAQY010000039.1:0-13985 GCA_041163605.1 Bacteroidota bacterium
GAATCTTCGGCAACCGCAACGCGATGAATTTTCAAGAAGGAGAAGTGTTGTTAGTGGATAAGCCGTATGGGTGGACGTCCTTTGATGTGGTAAATAAAATCCGTTGGAACCTAAAGCAAGCACTTAAGATTAAAAAAATAAAAGTCGGTCATGCAGGCACCTTAGATCCATTAGCTACAGGCTTACTTATTATTTGTACTGGAAAACAAACCAAGAATGTAGAAACTTACATGGCGGATGAGAAAACATACACCGGAACGTTTTTACTCGGAAAAACAACCCCATCGTTCGATTTAGAAACGGAGTACAATGAAACCTTTGATATCGATCACATCACCCAGGAATTAATCAATCACATTGCTGCTGGTTTTTTGGGCGAACAAACACAAACTGCTCCGGTGTATTCGGCAAAACAAATCGATGGAAAGCGCGCCTATTTATTTGCCAGAGCGGGCAAGGAGGTAAGCATTAAAGCGCATCAAATTACGATCAGTAAATTCAATGTAAACGCCGATCGCTTTCCAGAAATCGATTTTGAAATAACGTGTACCAAAGGAACCTACATTCGTTCCATCGCCCAAGATTTTGGTCAGCGACTTAATTCAGGGGCCACCTTAATTTCGTTGCGGCGCACTCAATCTGGACGATTTACGGTCGACCAAGCATCATCGGTTGAACAATGGATTGAGCAAATTAACCCAAGCGACGAATCGGTTCTTTAACGTGTTTTAATTTTTCACGCACTTCTCGAATGTAGCGCGTATACTTGTCTATCTTTTCTTGATATCCGTTTTCTTCTGCGCGGTGTAATCTTTTTTGAAGGTAATGTAGGCGTCGTCCTAATTTGAATTTGTCCCATTTCGTTAAGATGCGTTTCATGGTATAAAGAATTAAACGTTAATACTCCGGTCTATTGACTTACTCCTAAGGTAATAAAAACGAATGATTATAAAAAGTCAATAAACGTTAATTATTCCACCCGCCTATGAAATGTGAAATTAACAGGATGTTACAGAAGGGGTTAGCGTTTCCATATAGCGAAACCAAAACACAAAACGCTTGCATTTACCTCCTTAAAAATGTACATTCGCTTAAACTTAACGCCTATGAACAAAAGAATACACTTAATTGTTTTCGTTTTCTTTTTTACGATAAAAGCATTTTCACAATGTGAAGTAATCTATGTAACTACGGATGGTTTACCTACTGGATTGGGTACAATGAATGACCCAATGGACTTGTCAACAGCCTTTTCTACGGCTCCAAACGGAAGCTATATCCGAGTTGCACAAGGCACCTATACTATTCAAAGTGCATTGAATTTAAATGGACAACATGTTGTTATTGAAGGTGGGTTTATTGATACCATGGCTTGGTCAAAAACGAGTTTAGCGGGTGCAACAACCATTTACAGATCAAACCTCAATCCCATTGGACCGCTTACTGCACCGCGTATTTCTGCAATTGAATTAGTTAACAACAGCGGGTTTCGTTTTCAAGATTTGACCATTCAAACCGCGAATGCTCCAGCGCCAACACAGGCGTTACCGTATGGAGTTTCTGTTTATGGTATTTATATGGATAGCTGTTCCTCCTTTGATTTAGTGCGTTGCCAGGTTTTGGCTGGTTCTGCTGGTTCAGGTTTAAATGGATCTGCTGGTGCAAATGGAGTTAATGGGGGTAATGGTGCCTTAGGTTCTGGTGGTTCTTGTGATGGTGGATCGTGTACCTTTAGTAGTGGAAATGCCGGCGGTGCCGGCGGAGCTGGGGGTCAAGGTGGTGGCGGTGTTGCTGGCGGAGCCGGAGGTGCAGCCCAAACAGGAAACTCAAATCCAGGCGCTGTAGGGAATGCTGGAACCGGAAGAAATGGTGGTTCAGGTGCGGGCGGAGGCGCCGGAGGTGATGAATGTTCTTCAAACAATGCTGGATTAGGTGCTGTTGGTGGAGCTTCTGCTTGTGGAAATGGTGGAGCCGCAGGTAACAAAGGAAATGAAGGAGATCCCGGTGGAAATGGTACCGCGGGAGGAAATGGAATCGCCGGTACAGCGGGTGCGCTTGGTGCAAATGGAACCCAAGGTACTACCTTAACTGGATTTTGGACACCAGGTACACAAGCTGCCAATGGAGCAGATGGATGCGGCGGTTCTGGTGGAGGCTCTGGTGGAGGCGGTGGCCGACAAACCTGTGCGTTTTGTGATAATGGACCAGGCAATGGCGGATCTGGTGGAGGCGGTGGCGGCCAAGGCGGGCAAGGGGGCCAAGGGGGTTATGGAGCCGGAAGTTCTTTTGGAATTTATATTAACTACAACGGTTCAAATGGTAATCTTTGGGATTGTTTCATTCAGGCCGGTGCAGCAGGTACAGGTGGTGTCGGCGGTAATGGAGGTGTCGGCGGTAATGGAGGTGTTGGCGGGGGTGTTCAAGCTAACTGTAGTTCGGAAATTGGCGACGGCGGCGCTGGTGGTGCTGGTGGTGCTGGAGGAGCCGGAGGAAAAGGAGGCGATGGCGCCAACGGTATAAGCCAAGCTGTGTATCTTGTTTCGGGGGATACCTTAACAAACCAAATAGATACCTTTAATCTTCAGAACCAACCTGTAATTCATGTGTCTTATGTGTTTTGTTCTAATGCTACAATGACCGCAGAAGCGCTTGGTGCAACAACGGTAGCTTGGGGAATTTCAACGCCTGTGGCAGTAAGTAACAGCAACATAAACCCAACTACATTTACCAATGGCTCTACTGGATATACTACGCTCAATGCGCAAGTAGATGCGTTGCCCTCAACAACCTATCGCGAATTTATCTACATTGGTTGTGCAAGTCAAACGAGTGAATCAACCCAAACCATCTGTCAAGGAGAACAAGTGTTATTCAACGGACAATATTACGATCAATCGGGAGATTATACCTCGACCTATAACACAATACAAGGATGTGACAGTGTGGTTACGCTTCATTTGTTTGTAGATCAAATAAACAATGCGATTGCTATTAATCCAAGCAATAGTTCAGAATTGTTTTGTTCAAATACGTCGGGCTTGTCCTACCAATGGATTAATTGTACTACGGGAGCAAGTTTACCGGGCGCAAATGGCTCTTCATTGCTAATCACCCAAAACGGAACATACGCTGTGGTGAGCACGAATGCGAACGGTTGTTCTGATACCTCAAACTGTGTTACGATTAATTATATTGGATTAACCGACCTTTCATCTGCCCCATTTAGTGTGGCACCGAATCCGGTGGTAAATGAAGTAAGCATAACTTTTGCTGATGCATTTACTGGGAATCTTACCATTACCGATGTGGGTGGAAAGATTATTTATGAAACACACATATTCAATCAAACCGCGGTTGCTACCGCCTTGTCTGCGCCACAAGGGATTTATTTTGTAAACGCCCAGGATGAACAAGGAATAAAAACGGTTCGCATTATTAAAATTTAATGGAGTTGGTTTTACGGCAATAAAAAACGCCCTCATGGGGCGTTTTTCTTTTTACATAAATCCTAATTTATCTTCCGTCGCCGTCTAGTAAATTTCCGAGTCCACCAAGTAGGCCCGAACCCTCTTCTTTTCTTGTCCCGGTTCCATACGCTAGAATGCGTGAGGCAAGTCTTGATACTGGTAAGCTCTGCAACCATACTTCTCCGGGGCCGGTGAGTGTTGCAAAAAACAACCCTTCACCACCGAATAAGGTGTTTTTAATTCCACCCACAAACTGAATATCATAGTCAATGGTTTGTGTGTAGGCGACGATGCACCCGGTATCAATTTTAAGTGTTTCTCCTGGATTCAGAGTGCGTTTCATTACATAGCCCCCGGCATGACAAAAAGCTAAGCCGTCGCCTTCCAGTTTTTGCATAATAAATCCTTCACCTCCAAAGAGTCCAGTTCCCAGTTTTCGTTGAAATTCAATTCCTACCGAAACCCCTTTGGCCGAGGCAAGAAAGGAATCTTTCTGACAGATTATTTTTCCACCATATTGCTGTAAATCGATTGGAATTATTTTACCGGGGTATGGCGATGCAAAAGCTACTTTAGCCTTACCTGATCCCGTATGTGTAAAGGCGGTCATGAACAAGCTTTCGCCCGTTAACAAGCGTTTTCCGGCTCCCCATAATTTATTCATGAATCCGCTTTGTTGTTGCGATCCGTCTCCAAAAATTGTTTCCATCTGAATTCCTGGATCCATGTACATGAACGAGCCAGACTCAGCAATGGCCGTTTCTTGTGGGTCTAATTCAATTTCCACCATTTGCATTTCTTCACCGTGGATGTAATAATCGATTTCGTGGTTGTTTCTCATAGGGCATTATTATTTACTTCACGAAAGTAATCGCGCTTGTTTAATTCTATTGTTGAAATTTGTTAAATCTTGTATCGGAATTTATTTTCCGTTGCAATTGGTCATGGCTAATTGAATCCCTATCGTACAAAACGCCTCACAGGCTTCCACTGCAAAGGTTATCCGTTCATTCAAGGTGACTTGTTCTTCCTTGTCCCATTTCCCTAACACATAATCCGATTGTCTTCCTTTCGGAAAATCACTTCCAATGCCAAAACGTAAACGCGCATAAGCTGTAGTTTGTAGGGTCTGCTGAATATCTTTAAGGCCGTTATGACCCCCGTCAGATCCCGCTCCTTTCAGGCGAATTTTCCCAAAAGGAAGTGCCAAATCATCCGTGATTACCAGGAGGTTTTCTTTACTGATTTGTTCTTTTTGAAGCCAATAATTAACGGCTTTTCCTGACAGATTCATGTAGGTTGTGGGTTTGATGAGCACCACCTGTTTTCCACGCAATTTAATGTATGCTTTATGTGCACCGCGATCCAAGGAAAACGATCCGTCGTGTTTTTTAACGAAGGCATCCAATACACTAAACCCAATGTTATGACGCGTATCTTCATACTCAGCACCCGGATTACCAAGTCCAACCAACAGAAATTTCATGGGATAAAATTAATCAAAAGAACTGCGCATCAACGGAAAATGCCTAGCGAATCAAATGAAAAAATCCGCTATAGGTTTGGTTCTTTTCGGTGATCGTTAACACATAGAAGTAAACACCATCGATCAATTCTCCACCATCCCAGGTATTCGCATACCCGTTTTGTTCAAAGACCACGCCTCCCCAACGGTTTAAGATGCGCAGGCTATTTTCAGGATAGAATTCCAAATATTCAAAGGAAAGAATGTCGTTTTTACCGTCATTATTCGGGGTAATCACATTCGGAGTAACCACTTCAGCGGGCACCACAACAAGGGGTGAACACAAGGTGTCTACACAACCAACCGCATCTTGAATGGCCAAGCACAACACATGACTTGCCGGCATTAAAAATAAGTTATTCCATTGAGGGTTGAGGCTAATTACACTATCATCTAGGCTCCAAACCCATTGTTGTATGGTAGACTCCGGCGAGGTGCTTTCATCTTGAAACGCCGCCTCAATACCCGCAACCACCGGATCTGGGTTCACAAGGTATGCAGCGGTTGGATTACTGTAAACCGTCAGTTGAAACGTCGAGGTATCCGAAGCACACCCATTCCCTTCAGCATAGGCGCTGTAGTTTAAGGTGATTGGGGAATCATTTGTTGTGTGAGAAACGGTAAACGACCCTTGTCCACTTTGTCCTTCGCCAAAGTAATACGCAGTTCCGTTGGCTAAACAAGAGGTAAGGTTTATGGTTGTTGTTTCCCCCGAACACAGTACGGAGTCATACACCAAATCAATATTAGTTGCAGGTTTAATAGGAAGGGTTTCAAACCCAATGTTTGTAATTACCGTACCACAGGCATCTGTTATTACCGGGGGCGGAATATTCAAGACGGTAAAGGTGGAATCACAGTATAAGGGACACGTAGGAACAGTTAGATTAAATAGGTGATTTGTTGATCCGGCGCCACACCCTGTATTTGTGCCTGTAACCACCGTATCATTGGTCCATGGGTGTGTGAAGGTGTAGGGCGCTACGCCATATCGTGCATACCCGCGGACTTCAATTTCACAATCATTGGAACATTGAGGGGTTTGGGTAGCATACCATTCTGACCCATACGTTTCTGGGGTTCGTCCATAAACCACCACTTGAAAGGGCCAAAGGGTGGTAAATGGGTCATAACGAATATAGGTAATGTTACAGCCTGTCCCTATGTTATATCTTCCTAAGTGGAATCGCACATAAAAATTGGTTGAACCACAAGACTCGGGTAAACAACAAATTAACGGAGACATCATATTAAAACTATCCAAATAGGCGGTTCCGGCTGTACCAGCTGTTGGACCTGTGACCGTAAATGTTTGCGAACTTCCACAAGGACCACTAAAATACATTACCCCTTGATTCATTGTGGCAGCGCTCCAGGGATCTGCATAAAAACTTGCTGTAACGTATACTCCGGTAACTGTAACACCACCTGGAATCGTTGCTTGAATGCTGTCTACGTTGTATGCGGGAGAAAGGCAGGAGTTCATATACGATCCCGCCCACGTGGTGGTTGGTCCGCCCACTAAGGGGTCAATCGTAACCGGATAGGTTCGTTCAGCGGCATTCATCCATTCGGTGCTTACTGCAACGGTAAGTTCGTATGCATTTTCACTAGATAAACGCTTAAACTGTATTAACCCCTTACATGAATTCATCGCCCCATCATAGGCAATGGGCGCGAAGATGGTTCCACAAACTGCTTTCGTTTTACTGTTAATTACCAGGATGTCTGCCCCATAGGCCATGTCATCGATAAATAAGGTCCCGCGAGCACCACGAATGGCGATGTCCTCGAATCCGGTTATTGGATGCGGCGCGTATTGTAACTCGTATCCCTCAGGTAACTCGATGCGTTCTGTGGTGATGAAGTATTGAGATTCTCCGAGATTAACCGGTTCAGAAACAATTAAGTTGCTTTTAACGCGATCCTCCATGAAGAGTAGTTGTTGCGTGTAGGAACCTAACGGGATGTTGCAACCGGTCAGGTGTACTTGTTCGGAATTTAAATGGATTTGTTTATATGAAACGTTATTGATGCTCCGGTTTTTACCCAAATACATCGTAGCGCCCAGCTCGTCAAGACTTACACTGTAAGATCCATCGGCAAAAAGTGCCGTTGGAAATTGTTGCTCATCTGCCCTCCAACTTCCCGGGTTACTGGGTTTCAAGGACGGGTTAATTGGCATTAATATTCCGTTTTTATTTAGATAATTAATGGGCTTTTTACTGAATATTCCTTTGGTATTTCCGTGCTCGTCAACAAATTGACTAGAAAATAACGTGCGCATCGCCTCTTGTTCAGACCAAGTTACATTCGTTTCCTCCTTGAGTTTTTCAGGAGCGCTTGGAGCCAATGGCATCCCGCATGAAAATTGTTGGGAAAAGGTTTGGCCGGATAAAATTAAAAGTAGTAGTAGGTGGTAGGTTCTTTTCATTCGGTTCTAAAATCTTTGTGTATTACTTGTCCCCCGCTTTTTCCGGTTTCATATCCGAGGTATAACACAGCAACCAAGAAGGCACCAATGGCCCACAGCAGGTATTTTTGTAGTTTGTTTTTTACCCAAGAAGCCCACATCGCTAGCAAGGATAGCAATCCTAACCCGTACATTACCAAAGCAAATAGCTCTGCTTTCTCTTCATGTTCATGGGCATAATGATGGGTTACCTTTGGATAAATACCCTCAATCGCTTCTTCCGCTTCTTCGCCTGTATTCATGGATAGAAAGGCACCAATCGCAGCCAAAACAAAGAGGAAATACCCCACGCGTTTAAGCAGTTCAGACTTGAAATAAACGCCAAGCAATAAAACAATTATCCCAGCGAGAGGAAAAAGGATGGGGAAGTGATTTATTAAATTATGAAGGGGCATGTGTTAAATTTAGGTACAAGGTAATAA
The DNA here is from genome assembly GCA_041163605.1 of Bacteroidota bacterium. Taxonomy (GTDB): domain Bacteria; phylum Bacteroidota; class Bacteroidia; order Flavobacteriales_D; family Crocinitomicaceae; genus UBA952. The sequence goes on from JBEAQY010000039.1 coordinate 7,888, forward strand.
ATTAATTACAAAACACTCGGCGTGTAGTGTGCAGATTTTCACAGCAAAAAGTTATTTTTGTCGGTATGAAAACCTCATCAATTAAAGAAATTATACGTCAAGGAAGCAGCTTAATTGGAACAGAAGTAACGGTTAAGGGTTGGGTTAGGGCGTTCAGAAGTAACCGCTTCATCCAAGTAAACGACGGTTCCTGTCAAGGAAACCTACAAGCTGTTATTGATTTTACAGCCTTTCCAGAAGATGTTATCCGTCAAATTTCTACCGCTGCAGCGATAACACTTCAAGGGATTCTTGTGGAGTCTATTGGCTCTGGACAAGCCGTAGAACTTGATGTTAAAGATCTTACTGTGATTGGTGCTGCCCCAGCAGATGAGGTACAAAAAACCGTAATGCAGCCTAAGCGCCACAGCTTAGAGTTCTTGAGAGAACAGGCGCATTTCCGATTCAGAACGAACACTTTTGGTGCGGTATTTAGAATCCGTCACGCTGTATCATACGCCATTCATAATTATTTCCACACGAATGGATTTTATTATTTGAATACACCGATCATCACCTCTTCAGATGCAGAGGGTGCCGGTGAAATGTTTCGCGTTTCAGCCTTAGACCCCTCAAATCCACCACGAACAAAAGAAGGTGAAATTGATTACAACCAAGACTTCTTTGGTAGACCCGTTAACCTCACTGTATCTGGACAGCTTGAAGCGGAATTAGCTGCATTAGCGCTTGGCAAGGTCTACACCTTTGGGCCAACCTTTCGAGCAGAAAACTCAAATACGTCTCGGCATTTAGCGGAATTTTGGATGATAGAACCTGAAGTTGCATTCAACGATTTGAAAGCAAACATGGATCTAACGGAAGATTTCTTAAAGTATATTTGTCGTTTCGTAATGGACACATGTAAAGATGACCTTCAGTTTTTAAATGAACGAGAGGCACAGGAGCAAACACAAAAACCGCAGCATGAGCGCAATGAACTAACCTTAATAGAGCGGCTTCAGTTTGTAATCGACAATCCATTTAAACGGTTAACCTACACAGAAGCAATAGAGGTCTTGAAGAACTCTAATCACTATAAAAAGAAGAGGTTTCAATATGACGTAGCGTGGGGAATTGACCTACAAAGTGAACACGAACGCTATTTGGTGGAGAAAGAATTTAAGTGTCCGGTGATTTTAACGGATTATCCTGCGGAAATCAAGGCATTTTACATGCGTGCGAATGATGACGGTAAAACCGTGGCAGCCATGGATGTATTGTTTCCTGGCATTGGAGAAATTGTGGGAGGATCTCAGCGTGAAGAGCGCTTAGAGGTGCTGCAAGAAAAATGCGCAGCCTTTGGAATTCCTGAAGAAGAATTGTGGTGGTATATGGATACGCGAAAAATCGGATCAGCACCCCACGCAGGATTTGGACTGGGCTTAGAGCGCATGATTATGTTTGTTACTGGGATGACGAATATTCGCGATGTAATTCCTTTTCCAAGAACACCACAGAACGCAGCATTTTAATGGCGCTTAAACAACACCTTACACAACGTCAAGAGTTACGGCTTTCTCCGCAGCAAATTCAATTAATGAAATTGCTGCAAATTCCGGCTGCTGAACTTGAACAGCGAATTCAGCAAGAAATAGAAGAAAACCCAGCCCTAGAACATGGAGAGGAGCAAGGGGATGAATCGTTGGACCAACAAGAACAGGACGGTGATGAAGAGGCCTTCGATTTTTCAGATTATTTTGACGATGACACACCGGATTACAAAACACAAGTAAATAATCAGTCAAAAGACGACGAGCAACGGGTAGTTCCTTTATCGGGAGAACAATCGTTTCAAGACCGATTGATGGAACAGTTACAGCTGAATGATTTATCGGAAGACGAACAAATTATTGCAGAGGTCATTGTAGGAAATTTAGACGAGTCAGGGTATTTGAACCGTTCGCTTGAGGCCTTGGTTGACGACTTGGCCTTTCATTATAATGTGATTGTTGAAGAGTTTACTGTGGAAAGCGTGTTGTATCAGATTCAAGAATTAGACCCCGCAGGAGTTGGTTCAAGAACCTTACAAGAATGTTTGGTGTTGCAAGAACGTCGCCGTCAGGATGGGGGTGAAGTAAAGAAATTAGCCCTTCGCATTTTAAAAGACTGTTTCGACTATTTTACGAAAAAGCACTACGATAAAATTACTGCTAAATTAAAGATTGATGAAAATCAATTGAAGGAAGCGATTGATGAAATTTTGAAATTAAACCCCAAACCCGGGGGTTCAGCAAAAAGCAATGAGAAGGTTGTTCAACAAATCATACCCGACTTTATTTTGACAGAAACTGATGGAACATTAGAGCTGACACTTAATTCTAGAAATGCACCAGACCTTAAATTGAGTAAAGAATACGAGGTTTTATTGCGTTCTTATTCTGAAGGGGCTAAAACCTCCAAAGGAGACAAGCAAGCCTTAACTTTTGTTCGTCACAAATTGGATTCTGCGAAGTGGTTTATTGATGCAATCAAACAACGTCAAGAAACCTTGTTGTTTACAATGAGCGCGATATTAGATTATCAGCAGGCTTTCTTTTTAACGGGTGACAATGCTAAATTGAAACCAATGATTTTGAAGGATATTGCAGAACGTGTACAGATGGATATTTCAACCATCTCGCGCGTAGCGAACAGTAAATACATCCAGACCAATCACGGGGTGTATTCTTTGAAACACTTTTTCTCCGAATCACTTTCAACGGATAGTGGCGAGGAGGTTTCTACCCGAGAGGTGAAACAAATTTTATTGGATGCGGTGGAGAAAGAGGACAAGCGTACACCACTACCGGATGAGAAACTGATGGAAATCTTAAATGAAAAGGGATATAATATTGCCCGAAGAACCATTGCTAAGTATCGAGAACAATTAAATATTCCTGTAGCTCGATTGAGAAAGGAACTCTGAGCATGATGAACAAACTAAGCCACTTAATTTCTTGGGTATTTATTCCGTTGTTGATGCCCTTATATGGCTTGCTGATTGCGTTGTTTTATCCAGCCGAAGAATTGGTGCAGCACACCATTGCAATGTATGCCCTCCCGCTGAAAATCAAGTGGATTGTATTCGGAATGTTCGCTGTATTTAGTTTTGCCGCACCGGGGTTATCATTTTTAGGCTTGTTTCGCTTTAAAATCATTACCACCATTGATATTGAGAATCGCACGGAGCGCTTGTACCCCTTGTTGATTATGCTGATTTATGGATTAATGTTGTATTGGTTAATCGGGGAAAGCGACCCGAAACACCTCTTGCCGCCATATTTTTCTTCCTTGGCGTTAGCTGGTGTAGGAGTTACCTTGCTTTTTATGGGCTTAACTCAAGTGTTAAAAATATCGATGCACGCGGGAGGCGCGGGGATATTGACAGGTTTCTTATATGCATATTTTATGCAACAACACAACCCATCGTACGCATGGATGGGCTTAGCTATTTTGATTTCTGGCTTGGTGATTTCGGCACGTTGGTATCTTAGAAAGCATACCGCCCTTGAGTTGTTTTTAGGGTATACCCTTGCCGGCATTATTACGTTTGGGGTAGTATATATTGGAGGGTAGGGTAAAATCACTCCACCGTTACCGACTTCGCTAAATTTCTCGGTTGATCCACGTTGCATCCGCGCATTACCGCGATAAAATAAGAAAGCAATTGTAAAGGAATCGTTGCTAACAGGGGAACCAATACTTCATCGGCCGCAGGGATTTCTATAATATGATCCGCCATGGCGCGTACGTGAACATCTCCTTCAGTAACAATGGCTATGATTTTACCTTTTCTTGCTTTTACTTCTTGGATGTTAGAAACAACTTTTTCATAAGAATTTCCTTGCGTAGCAATAACAAACACCGGCATGTTTTCGTCAATTAAGGCAATTGGGCCGTGCTTCATTTCTGCCGCCGGATAACCTTCGGCGTGGATATAGGAAATTTCTTTCAGTTTAAGCGCGCCTTCTAAGGCAACAGGAAACGATGACCCGCGCCCTAAGTATAAGGCGTTAGATGCGTCTTTATATGCCTTTGCAATTGATTCAATGTGATCGTTCATTGCCAGAATTTGCCTAACCTTTTCAGGTATTGCTTCCAATTCAGATAACAATTCGTGAAATCTAGACTGACTAATGGTTCCTTTTTTATTCGATAGTTGCAGAGCCATCAAAGTAAGAATCGTTACTTGTGCGGTAAATGCTTTAGTAGAAGCTACTCCAATTTCTGGTCCGGCGTGGGTATATGAACCGGCATCTGTAATTCGAGAAATAGATGAACCTACCACATTACATATACCCAGTATGGTTGCTCCTTTACTCTTAGCAAGTTCAAGTGCAGCAAGGGTGTCCGCTGTTTCCCCAGACTGAGAAATAGCGATAACCACATCATTTTCATTGATTATGGGGTTGCGGTAACGAAATTCGCTGGCATATTCTACTTCAACATTGATGCGGGCTAAATCTTCTAATAGATATTCACCGACTAATCCAGCGTGCCAAGAAGTACCACAAGCCACAATAATTAAGCGATTGGCCTGAATCATTTTTTGCTCGTAGTCACGGATTCCACCGAGGGAAATCCAGCCTTTTTCAGCGTTTAGTCTTCCTCTAAAACAATCTTGAATAGAACGCGGCTGTTCATGAATTTCTTTTAACATGAAATGCTCGTATCCGCCTTTTTCAAGGGCCTCAAGTTCTAGCTCAAGTTTTTGGATGTATGGTGTTTTAGGTTGGTCGCCAATATTATATAACTTCAATCCGTCCTTACGATCAATTACAGCAATCTCCTCGTCTTCCATGTACACCACATTTTTGGTATACTCAACAATCGGTGATGCGTCAGAAGCGCAAAAATATTCACCGTTTTCTCCAACACCTACTACGAGCGGACTGCTTTTTCTAGCGGCTACTAAGCGGTCTGGATAATCACTAGAGATGGCCACAATAGCATAGGCACCTACCACGTGATTCAAGGCAATTCGCAGTGCTTCACCAAACCAAACTCCTTCTTTTTTTGAAATATCATCTACCAAATGAACTAACACTTCGGTATCGGTTTCGCTGCGGAAGCTATACCCTTTATTAATCAGTTCTTTTCTAATGGAGTCGTAATTTTCAATTATTCCATTATGGATAATGGCTAATTTTCCATCGGCAGCATAGTGTGGATGGGCATTTACGTCATTGGGCTCTCCATGTGTGGCCCAACGGGTGTGACCAATTCCTGAAGTTCCAGAGCAATCTTTGTCTGCTGCAAAGGCCTCCAAGTTGGACACCTTTCCCTGCTTTTTGTATATGTTAAGTGTGCCGTGCGAATTTAGCGCAATACCTGCGGAGTCATATCCACGGTATTCAAGGCGTTTTAATCCCTTTATGATAATGGGGTAGGCGTCTTTAGCGCCAATGTATGCAACGATACCACACATGATTAAAAGTCGGTATAAGTGATAATTATTTTCGGACGCATCTTATTGATGGTGTTTGATCCATTAAAGATAATCCGTTCCGATGAATTAACGAAGAAGCGGGGGGAAACGATGAGCCCCGTATTTTCTATGTCTTGGTTGATAACGGCCTGAACATAGGATTTCAAATCCGCAGAGAATTCCTTTTTACTTTCTGAGTATGCACCCAATACGCCCGTGTTTATATATCCTTGTGAAGCAGCGGTTTTTTTAGTGGCAAAGGTGACGTTTGAGCCCGGTTTATATTTACTTCCCAACTGATATTGAATCGGCAAATGAATTTCAGCGCGATGAATTAATTGGTTCTTAGTGAATTGGTTAAGTCCCGGAATGACCACTTTGGCGCGCACACCAAACGCTTGCGCATAGAATTCTTGCAACCCCAACGACGGATTGTTAATCACCTGTTCTACGGCAGATCCGTTCCTATTTACATCCACGTGAGAGAAGTCGGCACAGGTAGAATTCATTAAAAAGTCATAGGTCTTAGCCACCCCACCTTGACGATAATAAATCGTTAATTTGGTTCCTGGATCGTTTAGGTTAAAATAGAAAACCCCACCTTGTCCTGCAGCTTGTGGACCGTTGTTGGTTTGCACTAATAAGCCTTTAA
>JBEAQY010000040.1:0-103262 GCA_041163605.1 Bacteroidota bacterium
AATTAGTTGTGCTTTCCCTTTTGGTATTGAGACCTGTGCATTTCCGGATAAAGACCAAATGCTTAATAAAAGCGTAGTAATAAAAATTGTCAATTTTGATTTCATGTTATTCATATTTTAATTTACCCTACTCTTATGGATTTTCAGAACACTCCCTGTTTTTAAAGTGGTTTGCTTGTCTCCACTTTTCTGTCTGTCACTTTAGGTGGTCAGCCTGCATTGAACCGCTATGTCGTTTAAACTTTCCCATAACGTTTTGCAACTAGGAGACGCGGGCTTCTCGGATGTGGTTGTTTAGCCCGTGGCTTTTAGTTGATGTTATAAGTATCATTAATTAACCTTCAACTCTAATCATTCCATGTGACTGATTCGTTCCTCAATCATTTGTAATACCATCATGTGTGGAGCCCCAATTTTATAGGCATGGCAGTGACCATTACCAGGAACCCATTCAAGTGTTGCATTAGGAATAGGATTAGTTAATTTGATTAAGGTATTTTCAAAAACACGCACGGCACCATCCAGAAAGTAATCGTCTCTTTCATTAATGGAGATATAAATTTTCCCTGCCACATCTTGACCAATTTTACTCCAGTTCTCTTGAATGTATTTATTAAGGTCATATTTTGCCCATTGCAAAGCAACATCAGGATCTATTTCTCCTGTCCGTGGATCAAACATGGGAAGAGGAAGTCCATTCTCTCCTTTCGGGCTGAAAGTTAATGCAGAAACAGCACTTCCGTGATTAGCATCCAAATATGACCCGGATCTACCCAAAACATTTTCAAAAGAAACCCAGTCCTTCACGGAGATTGGATTGTTCGTTCTCCCCAATTCATTGAACATTTTTGAGTAGCCAAAAGCGTCATAAAAATAGTTGGACTCCTCATAAATATTGGTGTACAAACATTTTGTGAAACTGATTGGATCAGGACTATAACTATATACACCATTGAATGTTTCAGGATAAAAGAGTTGCAATGCGAGAGAGCCATAACCACCGGTTGAACATCCACCAATAAATCGCGTTGTTGGCGTTGTTGTTCCTCTGTATTTGTTTTCAATGTATGGAATAACTTCATTCACCAATGAACCACCGTGTGGACCCAAATTTTCTGAATCCAGGTGGTAAAAATTGCGATTCTGAGTGCCATCTAAATAAACGATAATGATTTGTGGTGCATCATCAGACATCCACCATTCGGCGAAATCTTTTGATAGATCCATTGTCAAGGAAAGATATCTGCAATCACTGTCGCCTCCTCCGATGTAATAGTAAATGGGATATTCTTTTTTAGGATTCTCGAAATAATGGGAGGGAAGAAGAACCCCAACATGTTCGAACATTGGTTTTCCCCACCAACTTGTTAAAGTATCACTTTTGAATTTCTCATACTTAATATGAGGATGCTCTTTCAAATTCCATCGCTGATTAAACTCACTCAATGCAATGTTAATAGTTTGAGAAGAATGAAGTTCTACTTTGATCTTTTGACTCCTCAGATTCTGCTCATCTGTTACGGCGAATCCCTCAAAGTTCTGTTGCCATAGAACTTGAATGTAATACGTGTTTGAAGGCAAGCTATCGAGTGAGGTGATTCCGGCCCTGTTCCAGTTGTCCCAACCTTTCCCTGATTTTATCTTCAATGTTTGATCCGAATTCCAGTCATAATTCTTCGCAAAAACAAAGTCAGATTTCGTGTAAAAATTGGGCCATACATTATGTACCGGTTCACTGTTTGGATCGGTCGTTATGAAAATAAATAATCTACCGCTTGACTTGAATGAACTTTTCATGTTCTCGTCAACCGAAAGATTTAGCTTGAGTGAAAATGCACTGGAATATCCATTAAAATGACTGATAAAAATGACCAAAATTAATTTCAAAAGATAATTCATTCTGAGGTATGTTTTTTAGGTGAATGTACTTTACCTTATTACTTATAACGGTTTGTGGCTTGGCGATGTGGCGATTTTCACAATAATTGTTGATGCGGCGAACCAATGTTTGATTAACCACAAATGTGTCTGCGGAGCACTGAACCGCCACTTTTGCCAAACCCGTGTTAGCAATAGTTTATTTAACAGCCACCGCCCCAAGTTATTTTTATTCCAAATTCTATCTCCTCATATTTAATTTCCATTTCTTCAGGCTGAACGCAACCACCCATGTTTCTACAGAGTTTATCGACATTTTTTTTGACATCTGTTAAATTTAATAGTGGGATGAAAAGTTGGTATATACTCCCTTCATATTCCAATCTTTCACTGAAGATTATACCTTCTTTATAGATTGAATTTTGAATGGTAACCTTTCCATGAACTTCTAAAATTGCTTCATTACCATAGTAAAATTCTGCTGTTTTTTTATCAAAAAATATGGTTGAATTATTACAATTCAAAGTGAACTGTGACAGCCAATCACCAATTTCGTTCATTGATGGTGTTGCTGGTTTATTTAAAGTTGAATACTTTAATTCAAACTCAGTATCCGTATTTTCAATTTCATTTATTCCCCTTAGTAATTTTAGGCTATCAGATTTATTTGAAATTTCAGTTAGCATTGATTCAATTTGATTTCTCCTATTAATTAACTCTAGATTTGATGCGGAAAGTTTTGAGTTCAATCCGTTAATTGTGTCGTATAGTTTTTCAATATGTTTATTTCCAATAGAAATTATTGAGTCTTTCTTTACAGAATTTTCAACAGCGATTTTCCTTTCAAGATTTAAAACTTTTTTTACACTATCTATTTGTTGTGTTAATATTTCAATTTGGTCTTTTTTTGATTGAGAAAAAGAATTCAAAGAGAAGATTATAGTTATTAAAAGTAGAATTGACTTCATGTATTATGTTTAATTATTGCTAACGGTTTGTAGCTAAAAGAAGTTGGCGATTTCGGAGACGAAAACTGTCTGCAAGCACTGAACTTGATACGAAGCACAAAGCTTCATTTAACCACTGAACCGCCAATTTCTTGTAGGTGCTGTTAGCAAACGTTATTCTTTTAAAATCTTTGTGTTTACGATGTTATTATTTTGGTTAAAAACTCTCACCAGATAGACGCCAGATGGATAATCACCAATATTTAATGCATATGTTTTGGAATTTAAATCCTTTTTAAATATTAGCCTACCAGTCATACTAAATAGTTCTATTTTTAAAAGTTGACCTTTATTTAAGCTTATATTTATTACATCACTTGATGGATTTGGATATACACTTGCATTGGTAGGTTCGATATCATCAATACCTACTGTATTTGTTACATCTACACCTACATTACCATAAACAAATTCCCATCTTGCAGTAAAAACACCTGGAGTAATTTCTGTTACTTCCCAATATAATCTATCTTCTATCAAACATGCAATTCCAGCCGAGTCATTTGTTAACAGTGCAGTAACATTCATTGTATCGGTGAGAGGAATATAATGATAAAACAAAAAATCACTGTTATTAATTAAAGTATCGTCAGCAATAATATTACCCTGAGAATCTGTAATCTCCCACACAATAACATTTTCACTTTGTGGCCAAGTTAAATAGTGACCGGGATGATATAATTTAACCAAACCAGTATCAGATACATTAACTATTAAGTTCATCATGTCGCAACTAACTTGTGCTTGTGTTGTTTGAGTTAGCCCTAAAGCAATAATTAAAGAAAGTAGAATCTTTTTCATCATTTTGTTTTTGATGCAACTATACAAATATTATTATTAAGAATCATTATAAATAATAATGATTGCATATTTCAGGACAAGACAATGCTATTAATGTTTGCTAACGTTTAGTATAAGCGGCTGTTTTAATGCCGCTTATACATTGTTAGCAAATCGTTTTATTGTTTTACCAATCTAATTACAGCTTTTTTATCTCCTGCTTGAATAGTAACAATATAAATTCCTGCAGGATCAACAACTGAAAGGTTTAGAGTTTGAGACTGAGTCATTGATTTTGAATCAATCAGTTTTCCTAACAAATCAACGATTGAAACCATTGTAGATTCATAAATAGCACCAAGATCTATGGAGAAATTTCCAGATGTTGGATTAGGATAGACTAATAGAATATCCCCAAAACTATTTTCAATAATTCCTACAGATGTAATTGCTACACAATCAGTCGTGTCCACACATCCATTTTCGGTTAGTTCTACAGCGTAGTTGCCATTTGAATTTGCGGTGAATGATTGGCCTGTCTCAGACGCTATTATAGAATTGTTATTATCACAATCGAGCCATTGGTAAGAAGCACCTGTGTTGTTTGCAGAAATTGTTGTTCCAGAAGTTGTTGTAGTTAAATCAGATACATTATTTATTGTTAAATCAAGAGTAACTAAAGAATCACAACCATTAGCAGCACCGTTTACGATATTAAAAGTAGCCGTGTTGTTGCTGGCTGTGTAAGTCTGCCCATTAATCCAAGTGTAAGAGTTACATTCAGTTCTAGTATCTGTACCAAATCTAGTTGTGATTAAATTTTCGAAATAATAGAAAGCACCTGTTGGGCTACCAGTTCCATATTCAGAGCCAAGAAGATCCATGTCGCCATCAGCATCAAGATCACCAAAAAGGGGGTAAGCGAAGTAGCCAGTGATAGTTGTAAGGTTAAAAGGATTTGTAGTTGGAGCAGCGAAAGCAGGACTAGAAGAAGTTCCTGTATTTTCAATCATATACCATATTCCGTGAGGGTAACCACCATAGTCACTTGCAAACATATCCATGTCATTGTCATTGTCAATATCAACAAACTCTATGGTTGTATTGGCAGAAAGATTACTTAAGCCAAAAGGATTAACAACTGGAGAGTCATAGTTCGGAACATTTGCAGATCCAATGTTTTCAATATAAAAGAAACTACCATCATAACAACCCGCCATCACATCAAGGTCATTATCGCCATCAAGATCTATAAAAGCAGCTGTCGTATAAAAGTTAACATATGACATGTTAAATGGATTGCTCTGTGCAACTGCAAAACTTGGACTTGCAGCCGTTCCAGTGTTTTCGTAATACAAAAAACCACCGCTTTCTAACCCGCATAAAAGGTCTAAGTCACCATCATTATCCAAATCACCGAGAGATGCAGAACACTTTGGATCGGTACCTGAAAGAGAGAATGGATTCAATTGAGAGGCACCGAATGAAGGTGCTGTTGATGTTCCCGTATTTTCATAGAAATAAAGACCATCTGCAGGTCCCATACCCCCGACCCCGAGTTGGGCAGAAATAATATCTAGATCTCCATCATTATCTAAATCACCAAGTCCACTATTAGATTTATCACTAAAACCAACTAAACCAAAAGGATTAACTTGAACAGCATCAAATGTAACCTGTCCAAAGCTAATGTTGCTTATAGTTATTAAGGTTAAAAACGTTAAAATGTAATTTTTTTTCATATTCTTTATTTTAGTTAATGTTTGCTAACGTTCGGCAGCTACGCAACGTGCGGATTTCTACCAAGGTTTAGTTTTAAAGTTAGGAATAGTTTTTCAACTAATATTGGGTTTGTGAAACATAAACCCGCATGGGGTGTGAGGTGCTGTTATAAACTATTTACTTCAAAATAAGAAAGAAGATAACAACCCATATAGCGATAAAAAACAACCCTGGGTATAACACCTTTTTTATTGTTTTTGAGTCCTTTTTACTGATCACTAAATACAGTATGTACACAACAAATATTGCTATTAGAACTACGGGTATACCTATTCTTATTGGGTGCATTTACTTTTGTTTTATTTTGAGTGCAATGTACCTAATTTTAGTTTAAACATTGGATACAACGGCTATCATTGTTTATAACTTACTTATAACATTACCAAAAGCAATTCAAGCCAGCATCTATGTGTTGTATTAGTATACTTTTGGTAACTTTCATAAAAATAGGAAAAACTGTTTATAAATCATCAAAAGGGGATCGGATTTGCTGTAGATTTCTCGTGCTTACGTGGGTGTATATCTCGGTAGTTCGCGAACTCGAATGACCTAACAATTCCTGAATGTAGCGCAGGTCTGTTCCGCTTTCAAGAAGATGCGTGGCATAGCTGTGTCGCAACCAATGTAAGCTTACATTTTTAACGATTTTTGCTTTTAGGACACTCTGTTTAAGTACTTTTGCTAAGCTCATTTCAGAATATTTGGTATTTGGGAATTGGCCTTCAAACAGCCAGGTTTTCGGCTTATACGCTTTGTAGTATTCACGCAACATGTCAATGACCTTATCGCTTATGGGAACCACACGGTCCTTTTTTCCTTTGGACTGCCTTATAAACAGTAAATTGCGATCCGATAGAACGTCTTTTAATGTTAAGTTAAGTAACTCGCTTCTTCGCAAGCCACACGCATACATCAAACTCAACATTGCACGGTGCTTTAAGTTCTTGGGAGCTTCGATGATGGCTTTAATTTCAGCCTTACTAAGCACATTAGGCAGTCGTTTTTCTCTCCGAGGACGTTGAATGTTCTCGAGGTCCATAACCTGATTGAAACGATTTCTGTAAAAGAGCTTAAGGGCATTAATCACTTGATTCTGGTAACTCGTTGAAAGATTTTTCCGCAGAATATAGCCTGTGTTGAATGCAATAATGTCCTCAACAGTTAACCTTTCTGGTTCCTTGTTTTTATGAAAACGAAAAAAAACCTCCAACGCATCGGTATATGTTTTAATGGTATTCGGACTATAGCGTCGGTAGTTCAAGAAGTTAATAAATTGATTGATGTGTGCTTTTGTGTTCATTGGCTCATTTTTTAAATCCAATTCGATCTCTTTGTTGTTGCTGCGTTTTCTTTTGGTCTTTTTGAATTAGAAAATTCAAGACCTGCTCAATGTCGGAGAACTTCTTTCCGTATTGTTTTTCTAATGCATCCAGGCGTTTGCTTAATTCTTGATGGGTTAAAGCCCATTGCCGCATCATCACGAATGCCCGCATGATGGAGATGTTCATATGTATCGCTTTTTTACTTTTCAAAACGCTTGATAGCATGGCAACGCCCTGCTCAGTAAGGGCAAAGGGTTTAGCACCTCCAAAGTGATTTAACGTGGGTATCACATTTTGTGATACCAAGTGGTGCATCTCAATTTCTGTCAATTGAAACATGAAATCACTTGGGAATCGATCTATATTTCTTCTTACTGCTTGTTTTAATACCCGTGTTTCGACCTCGTATACTTTTGCTAAGTCCATGTCTAGCATGACTTTCTTACCTCTTATATCAAGGATGCTGTTTTTGATGTGTTCTAGTTCCATAGGGGATTTATTTTAAGATACCCCTAACGCAATGGAATTGAACATATTGGATGATATACTGCCTTACTGGGCAACTCTCAAAATCACTTAATCAAATATACCGCTTGTGTAATTGATTTTAATTCAGGTTCACTTTGATTTTCGGCTCGTATGTAGCTAACGGTTACATGGTAAACACCCGCAGGTTGTAATCCGCCGTACCATGTCCATGGCCCTTCATCTGTTGAATACAATACGCTTCCCCACCGATCGAGTACTTTCATGTTTTTAATCACACAAGGAGCAGTTAGCAGTACATCCAAGGTGAAATCTTTATTGTAGTGATCGCAACGCACGCTGATGTTATTTGGGATGAATATACAGGCATTCGTATTTTCACTTTCTTTTTGTCCAAATACACTACTTCCCATGTGGACAATTACCCCAACCAATAAAATTAGGCTATACTTTATCATGCAACGCTTATTTCATATTCAAATACACGAATGACATCCCCTGGTATCAGTTTCGCACGTTTTCTTGTTTCGATTTCTCCGTTACGCGTTACTTCGCCTTCGTCCACCAAGTACTTGGCGTGTCCGCCCGTTTCTGCAATTCCCGTTGCTTTTAATAAGGCTATGAGTTCAATGTATTCGCCTGTTATTTTAAAGGTTTCCATGCGCTGTTGTAATTAAATGTAATAAGCGTTCTGCCGCTTCATAGGGTGAACATCTTCCGTCGAGCACTTGGGATTGCAAGTCCTTATATCCCGCGTTAATTTGTTCACTGTTCGCCATAAATTGACTGAGTTGCTGCTGAAAACTCTCTTCAAAAAATCGCAAATCCTGTTCCTTTCGTTTATGACTCAAATAACCGGATTGGGTGACCTGATCAAAATATGCCTTCCACCATGTTATTGGGTGATTCAAATCGGTTTTTTCAATGCTTGAAATACATGCTACCTTGGGTATCCAACCACTTTCTTTGGCCGTAAACAAATGCAGTGCATTCTGATAGGTGCGCTTTGCATGATTCGCTGCTTGTTCATTCCCCTTGTCTGCTTTGGTAATTAATATGCCATCAGCCATTTCCATAATCCCTCGCTTGATCCCTTGTAATTCGTCGCCCGCTCCAGAAAGCATCAACAACAAGAAAAAATCGACCATGGAATGTACCACCGTTTCACTTTGTCCAACACCAACGGTTTCAATAAAGATGATGTCATAGCCCGCCGCTTCACATAAAATGATGGTTTCACGTGTATGTTGCGCCACGCCACCCAGTGTTTTTCCAGTTGCCGTTGGACGAATAAATACATCGTCACGCATCGATAATGATTCCATGCGAGTTTTGTCGCCAAGTATACTTCCGCCGCTAATACTGGAACTGGGGTCAATGGCCATAACGGCAAGTCGATGTCCTTGGTTCAATAATTCATGTCCGATCGCCTCAATAAACGTGCTTTTTCCAACCCCCGGGACACCCGTGATCCCAATGCGCCATGCGTTTCCGCTGTGTGGAAGGCATAATGTAATTAAGGCGTTGGCTTCCCTTCGATGCGTTGGATTGGTGCTTTCAATTAAAGTAATGGCCGATGCTAAGGCCCCGCGATCTCCTTTCCGTAATTTAGGGAATAGGATTTCTGCGGTTAATCCTTCTTTGTGCGCCTTTCGGTTGGCTGCCCATTGATTAAATTTATCGGTATCTAAGATCACAATAGCTCTTTTAATGCCAGTAACGCGTGTTGTATGTTCTCGTGAATCTCCGTGATTCGTGCTTCCATCATATAACATGGGGCGCAAATGATTCGGTTTACGGGGTCAATCAGTACTTCACGAATGGTCCGTTCTTGTGCTATGGATCCAGTTGCTCTTAATCCTTCGTTAAAACCATTGATGTCATAAGGTGATGGTTCTGCAGCACTTCCTAAACTCAGCGTAGGGTGTATGCTTGAACCTTCGAATGCCTTTGCTACAACAACGGGACTTACGCAGAGCGCAACGATCGGTTTTCCAACATTTACCAGGTTAACTAATAGTAATTTCACTTCTGGTAATATGGTGCTTCCCGGTCCGTCGAAGGCCCAGCTGGTAAAGTTTTTAGCGCTTCCAAATCCGCCAGGAATTACCAAGGCATCAATGTCTGCGGGACTAATGTTCTCAATTGGGGTGATTTGTCCGCGTGCGATGCGTGCAGCTTCAACCAGCATGTTTCTCGATTCATTCATCACCTCACCCGTTAGGTGATTAATTACGTGATGTTGAGGTTTATCCACAGAAATACATGCTGCATTCCAGCCCATTTCATCGATGGCTAATAAAGTAAGCACGGCTTCTTGAATTTCTGCCCCGTCGTACACTCCGTTACCAGAAAGTAAAACACCTATATTCATGACTATTTCTTTGAAACTAAGTTAAGGTAAATTTCTTCGTATTGTGGAACTACGCGTTCAATGCTAAAGGCTTTTGCTTGCTCAAGTGCTTGTTTTCTAAATTGATGTTTTTGAACAGGGTCTAATAACTTGAGGGTGTTATTTGCCATGTCTTCAATGTCGCCCACCGGGGAGAGAAAGCCAGAATATCCTTGAGTATTTACTTCAGGAATTCCTCCTGTATCACTAGAAATCACAGGAACGCCAACCGCCATGGCCTCCAAGGCGGCTAGGCCAAAACTCTCACTTTCAGAGGGTAATATGAAGACATCTGCCAGTTCTAACACTTGACGTGTTTCGCGTAATTTACCCAAATATATGATCCGATCGCACAGTCCTAGCGATCGACAGAGTTGTTCACTCGCATAGCGATCCGGGCCATCGCCAACCATCAGTAATTTTGATGGATGCACTTGGTTTACTTTTTCGAAAATTCGAATCACATCCTCCACGCGTTTTACTTTACGGAAGTTCGAAATGTGGCATAAGATGGGTTCATTTGGAAGGGCATATGCACTTCGGCGTTCGGGTTGTGCTTCGGGTAACACCTCATCCGTTGTGATGAAGTTTGGAACCACCTGAATTTCTTTGGTGATGTTGAAGTGCTTAAGGGTATCAGCTTTTAGACTTTCTGAGACAGCAGTCACCGCGTTGGAAGCATTGATGCAAAACTGGACCACGGGTACAAAAGAAGGATCTTTTCCAATTAAGGTGATATCCGTGCCGTGAAGTGTAGTGACAAAGGGAATGTAAATTCCTTCCGCCTCTAAGATTTTTTGCGCCATGAACGCAGCGGAAGCATGCGGTATCGCATAGTGCACGTGGAGAATGTCCAACCCTTCGTGTTTCGCAACATCGTAGATTTTTGATGCCAAGGTGGTTTCGTAAGGTTGGAATTCAAACAAGGGATAATCCGAGACCGCTACTTCATGGTAAAAAATATTTTCCTGAAAGCGCCCGAGACGCACCGGTTGTGAATAGGTAATGAAATGGATCTGGTGACCTTTCAAGGCTAAGGCTTTTCCTAATTCTGTGGCAACAACGCCACTTCCACCAAAGGTTGGATAAAGAACAATACCTATTTTCATTCCTTACTACCTCCTAGGGGGAAGAAAAACGTGATGCGATAAATCATGGGTAAGATTCGAACCACTTGGCCCATCTCATTTTTGATTCGCACGGAATAGCTTGATCGGAACGGGCTATTTTCAGCATTGATTACGTCATAGAAAATTCCACCGTTTACTCGAATCTTATGATTGAAATCTCGAGAAAAACCACCACCAAGAAAGAGGGTAGAAGCCCATTGTTTCGATGAATAGTTAAAGAAGATAAAGTTGAATGGACTTCTCAAAAGTTCATATTCTCCGCCAACAAATAAGGTGTTCTTGATGCGATAATGTGCGTAAAATCCTCCACCATATATAGAAAATCCCATTTTTTGACCCAAATTATTGGACCACGTACGTTGTAAACGGAAGGAAGGACCAACGGCCCAATTTTCATTTAATATAGCCGCATATTTTAAATCACCCCCAACGGAACCGCCAAGAGTTGAAGCGCCAGCATAAAGTTCAACGCCGAGTTCTGAACCATTATAAGCTACTTGGGAGTAACTAAGAAGCGGGAAAGAAAGGAGCAGCAAGATAAATCGTTTCATTCGTACAAGTTTTTCACAAAGATACGGAACATGGTTGAAAAGCTAAAGTTCAAGGTCTGCACTTTTATGGTTAACTTTGCTTCATGGAAATCATTGATGGTAAAGCAATTGCTCAAGAGGTAAAACTAGAACTTCGCGAAGCGGTCCTTCAACGGAAGGCGGAAGGTAAAAAAATACCCCATCTGGCCGCGGTATTGGTTGGTACGGACGGTGCTTCAATGACCTATGTTAAAAATAAAGTAAAAGCGTGCGAGGAAATCGGATTCGAAAGTACTCTAATCCGTTATGATGACTCGGTTCCTGAAGAAATTTTATTGGCAAAAGTTCAATCTTTGAATGAAGACAAGAGCATTGATGGCTTTATTGTTCAACTTCCGTTGCCGGCCCACATTGATGAATTGAAAGTTACGCAAGCAATTGATCCCATGAAAGATGTAGATGGATTTCATCCAAGAAATCTCGGAAACATGGTGGTGAACTTACCTGGTTTTTTACCAGCAACACCCGCAGGGATTTTAGAGCTTATCAAACGAAAACATATTGTTACAGAAGGTAAAAACTGTGTAATCATCGGTCGAAGTAACATTGTTGGGATGCCACTTTCCATTATGTTAGGTAGAAATACCAACCCAGGAAATTGCACGGTAACCTTGGCGCACTCAAAAACCGAAAACCTAGCGGAAGTTTGTCGCAATGCCGATATTCTAATTGCCGCCGTGGGTCAGCCTGGATTTGTAACGGCAGACATGGTCAAAGAAGGTGCAGTCGTTATTGATGTAGGTACAACCCGTTTAATCGATGCAAATACACCGAAAGGTTGGCATTTGGCAGGAGATGTTGATTTTGCCAATGTAGCTGAAAAATGCAGTATGATTTCGCCAGTACCCGGAGGGGTAGGGCCTATGACCATTGCTTCCCTGATGATGAACACCTTAAAGGCTATGGAACTAAAAGGTAAGTAATGTGTCTTAAACGCATTATTTTTCTGCTAGTATTCGGGATAAATTTCGTCGGTTTTTCACAAGCTATTTTTTTAGGTTGTCGTCTTTCGGCCAGCATCGGAAGTCACCAACACTATTATGGGGTGGGCGCACATGCAGGACTTGAATACCGTTCCTTTATGTTAACCATCGGCAGTGATGTGTCTTATCGGTTTAAGGACCTGGGACATCGAAACCGATTCTTAGAATCTAAATCCTATCTTGGCGCTTCTTTAGTTGCGGGAAAAAACACCTCGGTTCGTGATATCGAGTTGGGTGCCTTGAATAATTATTTTACGCGTGAAAATTCGTTCGGATATGCCTACATCATCTATTCGGATAATGCGGGAACCAGTCAGCTTTCAGGCGCATTCAGAGGCGAAATCAAGGGCCATTCACTGATGTTGGAAAATGATTTTTTTGCAGGACAAGGCAAAGACCGTTTTCGAACGGCCACGTTGATGTATCGGTATCGAGAAATGCTTTGGTCCGGATACCTGGGAGTGCGGCTCTGGACCGGAGAGGCGAGTGGTTTACAAGTGAAAGAGATTGGGTATAAAGGACAAAGGCAGCGATACAAGGATTTATCTTCTAATCCCTTTGGGAAGACCTCCCATGGAATTTTATACGGAGGAGTTCAGTATGCCTTGTGGTTGCAAACCCTAGGCATGGAATTGGGAATAGATGCGGAACAGGTAAGGCATGCATTACAGAATCAAGTAGCGCATTCTTCCCTTTGGCATAAAAGACACGCATCGAAGGCGGTTTTCTATCCCATGCTAGATAAAGTGGGGTATCCAACCTTCGACAAGACAGAGGTGCGTTTACCTTCTGCATATTTTCAGCTTTCGATCTCGGGGTATTAGGCAATTGTCCGTAAATTTGTAAAAAAAAGAAATCATGAATGTCCCTGTTTCCGTATATGCTGAAATGACTCCGAATCCTACAACGATGAAATTTGTAGCGAACAAGTATTTATTAGCAACAGGTGATTCTGTTGAGTTCGTTAAAAGACTAGACGCCGTGGGATATTCCCCCCTGGCTGAAGCCTTATTTAATTTCCCGTTTGTGAAAGCCGTTTTCATTGCGGCGAATTTTGTAACGATAACCAAAACAGATAATGTTCCTTGGGATTTTATTACTATGGAATTACGAGAATTTATTCGCGATTTTATTGCAGAAGGGAAGGAGGTATTAATTCAAATGCCGGTGGCTGCCGAAAAACAAGCAGCAAAGGAACGACCAGAAATTGCTGAGCCAAGTGAAATTGATGAGCCCATTTTAGCCTTGTTGGATCAGTATGTGCGTCCAGCGGTAGAAAATGACGGGGGAGCGATCGATTATGTGGGATTCAAAGATGGCGTGGTTAATTTAATCTTGAAAGGTTCATGCTCTGGATGTCCTTCGTCTACAGCAACACTAAAAGGAGGCATTGAAACACTATTGAAACAGCATTTGCCTGAAGTGAAAAATGTGGTAGCCTACAATGGATAAGATATATTAACAGGAGATTAATAAAATATTTCCTAAAATTTCTGAACCAACTTGTTTTTTGATTGTTTGTTCTTAACTTTGAGTAACAAACACAAAGTGTCATTTTTACACTTTAGCAAAATCAAGTTAATCGTACATTTTGGCTACTACACAAATAGATACTGAACAGCGAATGGAGTTACAGCAAGCGCTTCAACACTATTTTGGTTTTTCTGCTTTCAAAGGAGAACAAAAAGCCATTATTACAAGCATTATTGAGGGTAATAATACCTTCGTGATTATGCCAACGGGCGGTGGAAAATCGATGTGTTATCAACTTCCAGCCTTACTCATGGAGGGCACAGCCATTATTGTTTCCCCCTTAATTGCTTTAATGAAGAATCAGGTTGATGCCATCCGTTACGTAAGCGACAACGGAAGTGTAGCGCATTTCATGAATTCGTCTTTATCCAAACAAGAAATTACGCAGGTTAAGAAAGACATTGTATCAGGAGTTACCAAAATGCTTTACGTTGCACCGGAGTCGCTTACGAAACAAGAGAATATTGATTTTCTATCAAGCGTAAACGTTTCCTTCTTCGCGATTGATGAAGCGCATTGTATTTCTGAATGGGGACACGATTTTCGTCCTGAGTATCGCCGATTAAGAGAAATTTTTGAAAAGATATCAAATGTTCCAATCATTGCTTTAACGGCAACCGCCACGCCAAAGGTCCAGTTGGATATCCAGAAGAACCTTAATATGCTCGACGCAACGGTATTCAAAGCTTCCTTTAATCGGGATAATTTATTCTATGAAATTCGACCGAAGCGAGATGTAGAAAAACAAATTATCAAGTATGTAAAGTCTCACGCGAATGAGAGTGGTATCATTTACTGTTTGAGTAGAAAAAAGGTAGAAGAGATTGCGGAATTACTTCAAGTGAATGGAATTCAAGCTTTGCCCTATCACGCAGGCTTAGATGCGGAAACTCGAGGTAAGCACCAGGATTTATTCTTGATGGAAGAGGCGAGTGTAATTGTTGCAACGATTGCCTTTGGAATGGGTATCGACAAACCGGATGTACGCTATGTGATTCATCACGACATTCCTAAAAGTTTAGAAAGCTATTACCAAGAAACGGGTCGGGCAGGTCGCGACGGTGGCGTAGGAGTTTGTTTGGCCTTTTATTCTTATAAAGATATTGAGAAGCTTGATAAATTTCTATCGGGTAAACCAATTACGGAACAAGAAATTGGCCGACAATTATTAAATGAAATAGTTTCCTATGCGGAAACATCCGTGTGTCGTCGTAAGTACATACTTCACTATTTCGGAGAGTATTTTGACGAAAAGAAATGCAACGAGCAATGTGACAACTGTAAAAACCCGAGGGAACGCGGAGAAGGCAGTGAATCGGTATTGATAATATTAAAAGCTGTTCGAGAATTAGAGGAACAATTTAAAGCAAGACATTACTGCGCCTATCTTTCCGGGATGATTACGTCCGAAATTAAATCGTTCAAGCATCAAGTGCTTCCTGGATTTGGTTCAGGTAAAGACCGTGACGAACATTTTTGGAATGCTGTGATTCGTCAAGTTGTTATCGGCGGCTTGCTCGCTAAAGACGTGGAATCTTTTGGTATCTTGAAGTTGACTGAAGTAGGTAAAGCATTTATTGAAAATCCAACCCCGTTCTTTTTGCTTAAAGAACATGATTTTTCCAACACCGATGATTTGGAGGGATTTGTCCAGTCGGGTAAAGGCGGTGCGTTTGATCAAGTATTGTATGATCAATTAGTTGATTTAAGAAAATCTGTGGCTAAGCAAATGGGTGTTCCGCCGTTCGTTGTTTTTCAAGAACCTTCGTTGAAAGACATGTGTTTGCAGTATCCCATTACGATCGAAGAACTTACGCATGTGCAAGGGGTTGGCACCGGAAAGGCGCAACGGTTTGGAGAACCATTCGTGGCGTTAATTTCGGCTTACGTAGAGGACCAAGATATAGATCGACCGCAAGATTTCTTTATGAAATCTTTGGTGAATAAGTCTGGATTGAAGGTTCAATTGATCCAAAATATAGACCGAAAATTGTCACTTGAAGACATCGCACGTTCGCAAGGAAAAAGTTACAACGAAATATTGGAAGAAATCGAGTCCATTGTGGCCTCTGGTACGCGAGTAAATTTGAGCTATTACATTGACAGCAAGATCGATCCATCCGAACAAGAGGAGATTTTTGATTATTTCAATCAAGCTTCATCCGACGATATTATCGAAGCATATCATGAATTTGATGGCTTGTATTCCGAGGAAGAATTACGCTTAGTGAGAATTCGCTACATGAGCGAAGTTGCCAATTAATTCGATCTTACTTAAATACTTCCGAAATAGAGTTCCTTGAGACGGAATGATATCCGCCTTGTGCTTCCTTGAATACGCTTAGCGCCCATTGTTTATCCGCAGGGTATACTGCCAAAGCGCGATAAAGCGGTAATATGTACTTTCTTCGCCCGGTTTCAATTAGGAAAGCCTTAAGTTTTGGACGTATCGATCGATTTTCCTTTCGTATATTTAAGAGAAACCACTCAAATTTAAGTTCATTATTTGCCTCACTGAACTTGGTATATCGATCCATTTGATTCAGCTTCGCAGTATCAATCGAAAGGGATAAACTTCTTAAGTAAGTCTGCCACTCCTGTGTAATAAATGACTTCGTATTCAATTGCTCCGTATTTGTCTCTTTGCGCTTTCTCTTTCTTCCTTTTATTTTAACCCAGCGGATCTTTTTAACCGGAGCAAAAATATCTTCTCCACTATTGGTTCGTTCCGCATAATTTCGCATTAATTCCAAGCGCTTGGATTTTATGGTAATGGAATTCATAGGTAAGCCTTCCAAATAGAACCACTCGTCTGTATTAAATTCAATGTTGTTTGGATAAAGTAAATTCTTATTCAAAAAGGTGTGAAATAGCTCTGTTCGAATGGTTTTGAATTTATACTGATCAAAATAGGTCTTCACAAAGGCATCCATCTTTCTTCTACCAACAGTTGCTTCAAGTGTTTTAAGGAAATAAGCACCCTTCACATACGCCACACTGGTCATTCCATCGTCGGGATTTCTTCCTTTCAGTGATAAGTATAACCTTGAATCTTCAGGGTGTGATGATCCGGCAATGGATTTGAGTTCTTCGATTAATTCGAAGTGTTCAATTTCACAAAGTGTATTAGACAGTTCTTTTCCGTACAATTCTTCCATGATGCGGTGTTCAATGTATACGGTAAATCCTTCATTTAGCCAGAAATCATTCCAAGATTCGTTGGTAACAAGATTCCCTGACCACGAATGTGCAAGCTCATGCGCAATAACAGATACCAAACTTCGATCCCCTGCTACAATGGAAGGATTAATAAACGTTAGCATAGGATTTTCCATTCCGCCAAACGGAAATGACTGATGCTGAACGATAACATCGTATTGTCCCCAGGCGTAAGGACCATACAAGGACTCGGCCGCAGTAATCATTTTTGGTAAATCTTGAAATTCTTTTGCTGCACGTTCAAGCATTGGGGCTTCCGCATAGACTCCGCATCGTTTGTCAAAGGCTCGGTATGCAATATCTCCAACCGTTAGGGCGATTAGGTAAGAGGGTATGGGTAACTTCATTTCAAAATGATAGGTTCCATTCGCACTTTTTTTCTTAGGATTTTCAGCACTCATTAGAGCCATCATGCCTTTGGGTACATGCAAGGTTGCATCATAGGTAAAGCGATTCGCTGGAGAATCTTGAATTGGAATCCAGGTTCTGGTTAGAATGGCTTGACCTTGAGAGTACAAAAAAGGAAACTTACCCGAAGACGTGTGTTCAGCTTCTATCCACTCTAAGGCATCACAGCGTTCAGAAGTTTGATAATAGATGTTGATGTATTCCGTACCGCTGGGAATCGTAACCACTAAGGGCTGTCCAAGAATCGAATCGGTATCCATTTTTCCAATCACAAAATCAGCCTCTCTTTCAAAACCTTTCTTTCCTAATGTTACCTTTTGAATGGTTTCACCGTGAATATCGAAAATAGCGGTCTTTGCCTTTGATTTACTCATTTGGTGCCGCGCCACACCGTATAGTGTTTTGTTGTCAAAATTGACTTCCAATTCTAAACTCAAGTGCTTGGTATGGATTTCTCGAATGTTTGAATAGGAATGGGGGTCCTGAGCAGAAACTTTTATCGATTCTGTGAGCGTAGGATTTTTATCGGATTCAGTTTTACAGCTGAAAAGTAATAATCCTAATAGGAATAGGAAATTACTTAAACGAGAGAATGCCAAATTTTTCACGGTTTCGGTTAATTGCATACATTAAAAGTTCCTTGTTTTTCCAATCAATTTGCATTTGTTTTGGGATAACGATGGCGGATAGTTCTTTCTTGCTGAAAAATACAGAGCGGTCAATAGCGCCTGTTGCTAGATTTATTTTAGCCAGAGCTACTACGTTTTTTCGGTTACTTAAACTCAAGCCATTCAGGGCGTTTGGCGTACTATCAAAGATTCCGTCCTCGTCATAATTTCGTTTGTTATCGTTAAATATGACATAGGCCTGTTGGTCATTATTACAAGCAATGAAGGAACTAAACGGACCATTGTCGTTCATAGAGATTTGATTTTTCGGAATACGTTTGCCCCATAGGAATGACCCGTTAATATCCAATTTAAAGGCCACGATGTCCATGTAGTAATAGTAATAAACTACGGTGGTAATTCCGGTTCGTGTGTCGTAGTTAGAATATTTGCGTTCGTAATATTGCTCCATAAATCCAATTTGTGAGCCGTCGCTCAAGCTTTGGATTTGTCTTAGTTTATACGAATAGATTTGTGGTGCTTCATTGCGTTGTTCCCACCTGCGTTCCATTCGACTCATTTGTTTTTCAACGAGTGTTTCCTCAAAAATTTCTTGATTGAAGGTGGAATATTTATAGTTGATAATACTGTCCGCATTCAAATCCATGGTTATAGTGAACACACCTTCCAATCCGGATCGATTTCCCCGACCGAAAAGCCCTGTCATTACCACGTGTTGGTTATCATTACTGCTGATGAGAATATCATCAATCCGTTTATCTTGGAGTGCAACATTAAAAGATGTTAGGCTATCGTTTGCGATACGATACACATGCAGTGCTTTGAAATTCTCAAATTCCCTTCCAAAAAATCGGTCGTTGCGGTCTTTGTGCTCGGTGATAACCAATAAGTATTTCCCTTGATTCGTTAAGTGATGTTCGTTGATGGTTGTCATATTGCCATCAAATGGCAACATATATTCTCCCGATTGAATTTTCGTAAATGTTGAATCAAAAACTACGTAGCCATATATGTCTCTATTCTCTTTCCTACCTGGGATATCATAAAATATAGCGAGATATTTTCCATTTTGTGACTGCGCAATTTGAAAATTTGGACGGGCACCTAATCGGGTGTCTTGATAGCTGCAGCGTATGGTTGAAATGCTTGTATTGTCATCCTCGATGGCTTGACTGTATAAGGTCATTACGCCATTGGATTTATCGCTTATAAATACCTGTAGTTTCCCGGCGAAAAATGTTGTGCTTTCCACATTCCCAATGCCGTTTTCCGTAATGGGTTTAATCCGCGTTTGATATACAAATGCCAATTGATTGTGTAGGGTTGAACGGTAGGACCCCATAACACCACCGGTGTATCTCAAGGTATAAAAATCGCCGGATTGAATGGGTAAAATATCCAGCAATTGTCCGGGTTGTGATTCTAAGGGACCCCAATTAATTGGAAGAGGCTGCGCATTAGCACACCCAATAAAAATCAAAAAAAACAGAATTAATCTACCAGCTGAATGCCTAAATAATTCCATGGGCTGATTGCTTTAAGTTCTTCTTTCACCACCTCGCTTACGGCTAAAGTATCGATAAAATGATGGATGGTTTCTTTTGTTACTTTGTCGTGGGTTCTCGTGAGTTCCTTTAATGCTTCGTAGGGCTTTGGATAGTTTTCTCGGCGAAGTATGGTTTGAATGGCTTCAGCTACAACCATCCAATTATTCTCTAAGTCTTGGTGAATTTTTTCTTCATTCAATACCACTTTATTTAAGCCTACCATCGTTGCTTTTAATGCAATTAGCGTATGCGCTAAGGGTACTCCTATATTTCTTAATACTGTGGAATCCGTAAGGTCACGTTGTAACCTAGAAATAGGTAGTTTTGCTGCAAAATGTTCAAACAGTGCATTTGCAATTCCTAAGTTCCCTTCAGAGTTCTCAAAATCAATTGGATTTACTTTGTGCGGCATGGCACTTGAACCAATTTCTCCATCTTTCAGTTTTTGCTTGAAGTAATCCATAGAAATGTAGGTCCATAAATCACGATTCAAATCCAATAAAATGGTATTCATTCGCTTGAAGGCATCAAATAGGGCCGCCATGGAATCATAGTGCTCGATTTGCGTGGTGGTTTGACTTCTTGCTAGACCTAGGGAACCTAAAAAATGATTGGCGAAATCAACCCAGTTGATGGTTGGATAGGCTACATGATGGGCATTGAAATTTCCGGTCGCTCCTCCAAACTTAGATGCATAGGGAATTCGTTTGGCAACATTTAATTGAATTTGTAAACGCTCCGCAAACACTTGGATTTCTTTTCCTAAGCGCGTAGGGGAGGCGGGTTGCCCGTGCGTACGAGCAAGTAAAGGAATGTCTTTCCATGCATTGGCCAAGGTTCTTAATTTCTCAAGCACTTCATCATATAAGGGAAACACCTCTTTTTCAATGCCTTCTTTGAGCGACATTGGAATTGCTGTGTTATTAATGTCTTGAGAAGTTAAGCCAAAGTGAATGAACTCTGAGCAAAAACTCCAATCATGCTGCTCAAATTTTTCTTTGAGGAAATATTCAACGGCTTTTACATCGTGATTGGTGGTTCGTTCAATTGTTTTTATTCGCTCAGCATCCGCTGGAGAAAAATTTAAGTACCAGCTGCGTAAGGTTTCTGCACTAACTACTTCTACATTTTGAATAATTCCAGTTTGCATTAACGCGATGAAGTATTCAACTTCAATCAAAACACGGTATCGAATTAAACCAAATTCAGAAAAATATGGTTGTAGGGCAGCTGTTTTTGAGTGATATCGGCCATCAATAGGAGTGATGGTTGAGAGGGGTGTAAAATCCATAGTGCTTCTAAAAAGCAAAGGTACAAATTTTATACGGCGATATTGTGCTCGCGGAGTACATCGTTTAATGAGGTCTTTAAATCCGTTGAAGCAGACCGTTGACCAATGATTAAGGCACATGGCACTTGATATTCTCCAGCGGCAAATTTTTTGGCATAGGAACCAGGAATCACTACACTTCGTTCAGGAACATACCCGCGCATTTCAATGGGTTCTGGTCCCGTTACATCAATGATTTTTGTGGTTTTTGTAAGGACTACGTTTGCACCTAATACCGCTGCTTTACCCACACGAACTCCTTCAACAACAATGCAACGCGAACCAATAAACGCATCATCTTCAATAATTACGGGTGCAGCTTGAAGGGGTTCTAATACTCCACCAATTCCAACTCCACCACTCAAGTGTACGTTTTTACCGATTTGTGCACAACTTCCAACAGTAGCCCAAGTATCTACCATGGTACCTGCATCTACATAGGCACCAATATTTACATAGGAAGGCATCATAATAACACCAGCGGCTAAAAATGCACCATGGCGCGCACTCGCTCCCGGAACTACACGTACACCCAAGCCTGCGTAATCTCGTTTCAGCGCCATTTTATCATGAAATTCAAAGGGACCAACTTCGATGGTCTCCATGCTGCGAATCGGAAAATACATGACAACCGCTTTTTTAATCCATTCATTCACGGTCCATGTGCCATCTGGTTCAGGTTGGGCTACCCGCATTTGACCTTTATCTAGGGCTTCAATGATGGTTCCAATAGCGTTACGCGTTGCTGTTTCGCTTAGTAAGTCTCGGTTTTCCCAAGCGGCTTCGATGATTGTTTTTAATTCCATAGCCTTGCAAAAGTAAATTAAAACTACCTGCTTTTTTCAGTTCATTATGAAATCTGTGTAAAGATTTTTTGAATTACACCGCATAACATCAATTTGGTTATGTTTGTAAGTATGAATTCAACGGAAATTTCGAGTCATACCGGAAAAACTATACCAGGTGCGAACAAGATGTTATTGGTATTAACCTTAATTAACTTGTTTAATTTTTTAGATCGCTACGTGCTTTCAGCGGTATTAGAACCCATCAAAGCGGACTTACATATTAAGAACGATGGGGATATGGGGCGAATGGCGACAGCCTTTATGTTGGGGTACTTTCTTACATCACCAATTTTCGGATACTTGGGAGATCGTTTGTCGCGAAAAAAGCTAATGGCAATTGGGGTAATTGGTTGGAGTTTGGGGACTTGCCTAACAGGTATTGCCCAGGGTTTTTCGTTTATGATTTTTTGCCGCGTTATGGTTGGGTTAGGCGAAGCAAGTTTCGGTGCCATTGGTCCAGCGGTTATTTCGGATGCCTTCGAAGCCAAAAAACGTAATAAGGCAATTACCATTTTTTCGCTAGCTGTTCCATTAGGGGCTGCGCTGGGTTTTGCGTTAGGTGGACTAATTGCTGCACATTTGGGCTGGCGTAATGCATTTTTTATTACAGGTATTCCCGGATTTCTCTTGGCCGCCCTATTGTTTTTTGTTCCCGAACCGGAGCGTGGACAAAGTGAAGAAAAGGAAGTTTCAAAGGAAAAAATCACCGTGAAGCGCTTGTGGTCCTTGTTTTCCAATCGGGAATATCTCTTTGTAAACTTGGGGTATATCTTTTACACCTTTGCGATGGGGGCTTTCTCCTTTTGGGGTCCTGCATTTTTGAGTCGTGTGCATGGAATGGATATTGCCGATGCATCTCTCTTTCTTGGTCCAACCTTAGTGGTGGGAGGAATCCTTGGGACCATAATCGGTGGTTACTTTGCCAATAAATGGCGAGAAAAAAGTCCCTCAGGCTATGCCAGACTTCTTTTGATTTCCGTATTGTGTGCGGTGCCTTTTTCTTTTGTTTCTTTTCTTACTGAGAATACCTTGCTGAGTATGATCTGTATCGCACTATCCTTAATTTTCTTATTCCAGTCTACCGGTCCAGTAAATACGGTGATTGTAGAAAGCGTAGCCCCGAACATGCGCGCTTCAGCTATGGCAATATGCATTTTCATGATTCATGCCTTTGGTGATTTGTGGTCGCCTGAGTTGGTGGGAAGGGTGTCCGATCAATTTGGAGGAAATCTGCGTATTGGTATGCTGATTTTACCCGGCGCCTTCCTGTTAGCCGGATTATTTTGGTATTTCTTGGTAAAAGAACAGGATAAAAAAGGGGCGCAGGTGAGTTAAGTCTATTCGCGGAATTAGCGCAATGAATCGTACTCTTTTGCACAGGAATTCAATTCCTGTGGAACAGAATCACTTCCCGTTTACGTAATCGTTTAGGTATTGGAACGGTTCGTTGAGTGTTCCTTCGAAGGTTGTTTCTGAAGCGCGATGAATGATTTGATCCGGGTCTTCACCCAACAACCTTGGAAATACATGCTTCAACAACTCACTTCCAAAGTCTTCAGAGGCATCTTTAGGTAATTCACAGGGTAAATTGTCTACGGCCATCACAGCCACCGCATTGGCTTCCATCATATCGCATTCTTCGTTGGTGTTTGGATTCCATCCATACATTGAATTCCCAATTTTCGACGGACGAATCGTACATGCAATCGGACCTGCAATGTCACAAGAGATGTCCGCTACTACCTTTAAGCGACTCGCTGCTTGGAAATCTGCTTTCGTAAGGAGCACTGGCGCTTTATTATCCCAATAATGACAAGGAACATACATATCTGAGCTTAGCGCATATTGATTCAATATAGATTTGTATTCAGAAGGATTGGCATAAAATACTGCTTTGTCGAATCCTCCGTTGGAATCGCGATAATAATCATCCGCCTCCAATTGACAATAAACGGGTTCATTGAAGGTTTGTCTTAAGTATTCTTCGGGACTTACTTCCTTAATTGGTAATAAATCAATGATTTCTTTGGCGCCATGTCCAACGCGACCAAATCCTGTGACAAGACATCTGAAATTCATAGGAAGTACTACCTTTTTCAATTCTTCTTCAACTTCTTTTCGATCACGGCATGAATGCGCTGGTTTTAACGAATAGGTTCCATGTTTTAATCCATAGGTTAAAAACCCATTATAGCAGCCAACAATTCCTGCATAGCGACCAAATCCTATTAAACGCGTTCGGTATTTATCCTTTATCACCTCGTAATCGATTAATCGAATTTTTTGGTTCAATAAGGCACGTAGTAATACACGGTTGTATGGCTGTTTTTTAATCGTGTGTGAAAAGAACATAAATGTTTTCCCAGGAATCAATGCAGGGATAGGGACTTCCTTTACGCCAAGAATAATATCGCAATCGGATAAGTCCTCAACCACTTCAATGCCATGATCACGATATTCCTGATCTGCGAAGGTTCGGATTGGACTGCTTTGAACCACGACTTCCGCATGCGGATAAATCGTTTTTAACACCTTACATTGATTAGGGGTGAGCGGTGTTCTGAAATCCGAGGGAACTTTCCCTTCTTTAATTACTCCAATACGAATTGGTTCCATGCGTGTTATTTTTGCAAGTAAGCGTCAATAAATTCTCTTATACAGCCTTCTCCACCTTTGGTAGATAAAATGATGGAGCAAACGGATTTTACTTCGTTTACTGCATCTGCAGGACACGCTGCCAGTCCTACATGGGTCATGACTTCTAAATCATTAACATCATCTCCAATGATGGCCACATGTTTTAATTCAATATCAAGTTCATCGCACCAGGTTTTGAGAATCTCCATTTTCGCTTGTTGTCCAACATAGCAGTGGCTTATCCCTAATAATTCGGCTCGTTTCTGCACCATGATTTTTGTGAATCCAGAAGAAATAATCCCAACCTTAAATCCTTTTTTTGTCAGACCTATAATTCCTAAGCCATCCTTGGTATTAAATTTTTTTATTTGGTCACCTGACTCTGTCCAATACATGCCACCATCGGTCATTACCCCATCAACATCTAAAATCAACAGCTTGATGTCCTTCAATTTCTTTGCAATATGATCGGCATGAAACAGGGGTTTGAATAGGAGCGACATAAGATCAAGGGTGTATTCATCAGCAATCGCTTCCAGGTCGTACAAGGTCAATTCTTTTACTTCATCTACTTCTAAATCCGCCAAGAAATCATTGAAATGAATTCCATGTTTGGCGCACAATCCTTTAATATTTTGTTCTAGATACATCATACGATTTGATACCCAACCGCCGCAGCTACAGGTTTTAATTCATGATACAATTGTTCAAATGCTTCATAGGTCAATTGCTGAGAAGCATCCGATTTTGCCACCTTGGGATTTGGGTGCGTTTCAATCAGTAATCCATCAATTCCCATGGCAACGCAGGCTTTTGCTAAGGGAGCTACGCCGTATGCATACCCCATAGCGTGTGAAGGGTCTAAAATCACCGGAAGATTGGTGTATTCTTTTAACCACGCCACGCCGCATAAATCTAAGGTAAAGCGTGTTCCAGTTTCAAATGTTCTAATGCCGCGTTCACAAACCATGACGTCTTGATTTCCGCCAGACAAGACGAACTCAGCTGCTTGAACTAATTCTTGTAGGGTTGTTCCAAAGCCACGTTTAATCAGCACCGGTTTATTGATTTTGGCACATGCTCTTAAGATTCCTTGGTCATACATGGCTTTAGCACCAATCTGAATGATGTCAGTATGTTCAATGATTTCATCAATGTGCGTGGCATCTCGTGCTTCTGTGATTACCGTTAGCCCATGTTGATCACGCATTTTAGCCAACAGTTTTAGTCCATCTAATCCCATGCCTTGAAAAGAATACGGACTTGTTCGCGGTTTATAAGCACCTCCACGAAGGGTATTTAAGCCCAAGGACTTTAATAAGTGTGCAGCACTTTCAATTTGCTCTTCCGATTCTACCGAACACGGACCACCGATGAGTACGGTATGCTTTGTTTGGCCTCCAATTGTGGTAGGTCCGAAACTAATGGTGCGCGTTTCCGCTTTATACCCTCTGTTTGCTAATTGCATATCATTCGGGAAAACCCATGATGCTTCCGCATGTTCAACCAATCCAGCGGGAACCTCTTTCATTGAGGATCCGGTAATTAGTGTATGTGCGCCATCGAAAATATGAAAGGCTTTATGAGTTGCTGCCAGCTGTTCGGCTTGCGCTCCGCTTAGGGTTGATTTTAGTTTTATGATCATAATTCACCTTTTATTAGGTTAACAAAATTAATGATGCCTACGGCTTGATGTTGTTCATTCACCACCGGTAGGTACATCACGGGAAAGCTTGTACGTTTTAATACCTGCAATAAATCTATAACTGATTGCTTAGCAGAGATGGTCAATGGATTCCGATTAACAAGCAATTCTGGTGTAATGGTTTGCTTGTTTTTTAACTGATTTAACAGTGCTTTCCGAATGTCGGCACTTGATACAATCCCCACTAAGGCGTCATGTTCATCTGTTACCAAACAAAACCCGAGACTGCCTGATTCAATAATTTCAAGAATTGATTCCGTAGAACAGGTAGCTATCTGAACCACCGGACATTCCTCTAAAGGCATCATGAAATCGGCAATTTTATAAGCAGAAGCGTGATTGCGTGTGGTTAAATTCATTAGGGCATGACCAATGCTCGGTCCTTTGAACAAATACGAGCCTGAAACAGCGGTACTCACTCCCATATTTCTTAGGATGAAGGATACTTCTCCGTTAACGCCACCATCCACATGAATAGATTTGTTGGGATAGCGTTTCCTAAAGGTTCTAATTTTTTTAAAATTCTCTTTGTCGAATACACCGCCGGATTGACCTGGCACCGTGGCCATAATCAGAATAAAATCGCACGAAGTGTGGGCATCAAATGCATCTACGGATGTTGGTGTGGTGATGGCAACGCCTTTGGCTGCAGTTAATTCACTTGGCCAAATTAAAGGTTCTACTAAGGGCTCCAATTGAAAAGTTACGTATTCCACAGGAACATCAATCAAGCGCTGGTAATATTTAGATGGGGTAGGCGTAATGATGTGCAAATCCACCGGGATATTGCTGATTTTTCTTAGTGCCACGATATCGTCAAATACACTGAGGTCATCGTTACAATCCACGTGAAAAAGATCCACTTGGTGGGCATCCAACGCGCTGATGGTTTGCGCTAGGTCGTTGCGTGAATCACTGTAAATTGAAGCTGAAATCTTCATCGCGACAAAGGTACGTAATCTAGTGCGACGAATACGCTATTTGCATTTTCCTTTTTTATATTTTGTTTTACCTTCTATGCATTGAATAACCGCTTCATTTTGGTAGGTGTTTCCCTCGCAATCACAAACAGGGTCGTCATAGTTCGGGTTGATGTCAATTAATTCACAGGCCCATTTTTCGTGTTCAATACAGCCACCTTTCTTGCAAGAACTAAGTATAAATAAGGAAGATATGCTTAAAACAAAGATTATTTTTTTCATTCGAAGGTTTTTAATTGACTGGATTTAAAATCCCATTCCGGGGTATCTAAGGTTTGACCAAAATCTAAATCGTACCATGGACAACCTGGATTTGCAGGATTATCTAAGATTTGAATTTCTTGAGCTGGCATATAGCTTTGAGCCAACATGAATTTAACTTTGCCTTGTTTGTTAATGCACTTATCTACTACAATGATAGCATGTCCATAGGAATAGCCTGGTGGAGGTCCTGTAACAAATACATCCCCAATCTCAAGGGTTTCAATGGCTTTAAGTTTTAATTGCTGATTGAGTGAGGTGGTATTGGCAGTATTGAAAACAGATTCTAAATAGGTCCAAAGATTTGTTTTGTCGGGTGTCCTACCTGCTAGCCACGTTGTATAGGAGAGGGTTTTACCGCTTGCTTGACGGAAAGAAATATCCTTGAATCTAGATTGACTAAAGAGGTAATCTGCCCGAAGTCGCATGATGGCATCCGCGCATTGATGCAAGTCTTTTTTTCCGATGGGAAGATCTACTACGGCCAGATAGGTTTGGTAGTTGGGTTTGACGGTTCCGTTGAATGTTTTTACTTCACTTCCATCCGGTTTAAGGGGGAGGCTTCGTAAGAAAGAACCCCAAGAATTTTCTTGAACAGAGGAAAAACTATAGCCTTCAGGTAAGTTGAATCGAGAAATGATGGTTTTTCCTGTTGGATTTATAAAACTCACCGTCTTTTGGGAATCTGCTTCCGCCTTGCTATTTGTGTTTTTATTGATGGTTTGACTTTGACAGGAAGCAAATAGGACCGTGATAAAAAGACTAATTCCGAAGATTTTCATAGACAAATTGTTAAGGGTTACCGCTTTTCAACGCATTTAAGTTGAATGGTTTCACCTACCATACAAATTGACCCAACCGGAAATGACTCATAAGAAAAATAAATCTGTTGATTCTCATTCAATAAGGTGCTATCGAATTCACCAAGATTGATGGGTTCATAGGTTTTTCCATTGGCTTCAATCACCCAACCACACCCATCAAATCCGGTAAGATTCTTAAGTTTTCCTTTGATTGCCCCCGTACATGAGGTACTTTTTGAACAACTAACCAATAGCGCCAGACCGATAATTGATAACCATTTCATAGTTTAAAAGTAGTGAAAAAGTAGGAATTCCGGACATTGGGATATCAGGACTTTTGGAACTAAAAGTTTATTCTTCCCCCTTTGAAGGGGGATTGAGGGGGATGACTCTGATGCGTATCAGACTCCGTCTGAGGGGATGATTATTTCTGAGCTCATATTTGTCTCAGAGTTGAACATTCCGAGTACTATTTATAATAGTCATCCTCCTTAATCCTCCCTCAAGGGAGGAAAGTAACACGGAATGTCTTAACGTCATACCGACCAGCCCCAAAAAAAGAGGGGCAAGCTACTTTTATCGCACCGCTACAACCTCATACCTTTGCTACGTTCCCGTCCTGGAGGATTAAGAGGGAGCTGGTCGTAAAAGACTTACCCCGTGCAAATGTAGGTAGATTTTCTTAAAAGAAAAAAGGAACTTATAGATTAAAGAAGTTCAAAGTTCGTTCACAAACGGCTAAGAGGTGATTTGGGAGATCCGGTTTTTCCCAGGGATGGCTTGCGCCGAACACGTGATCTGCACCTTGAATTATGTTAAGGTTGGTTTGGCTCCAAGACGCCAATGCTTCACCTTCAACGATTGAAACGGAACGGTCCATATCCCCATGAATGACTTGGATCGGGATAGCTAAGGATTTTATTGCTAATTCAATTGAAAGGGAAGATTCATTTTGTATGAAATCTTGGTACAAGCTATAACGCTGTGGCAAGTGTTGTCGCGTGCGTCCATTGAGTATAGTTCGGACTCCCGTTAGCTTCCATTGTTCAAGCTCAGGGCCTGTAGGAAAGCGTGAACCAATATCTGAGATGGATGCCCACAATGCTATTTTATCGATTTGTGCTTGTTTGGCGTATAAAATCACATCGCCTCCTCCGCGTGAATGCCCGATGAGAAAGGTAGCTTCAGCATGAACAAGCGTGGCTATATGCGAACGGAAATATCCGATATCCGCCACCTCATAGGAATAGGTATTTTGAGCAAAGGCTTCTTCGTCCGGAAAATCCATTCCATGAGTACTTGTGCCTCCGTTGTGGGTAAGGTTAAATTTCGCAAAGGCAAACCCGTGTGAAACAAAAAATGATTGAACTAAATGCCATGCCCCCCAATCTTTAAACCCCATGAATCCATGGACGAAAATTACCAAGCGTTTATTCCAATGTGCAGGAACTTCTAAATCGAATAAGCTTTTTCGACCTGCAGAACCTGTGTATATGCCATTGTTAATCCGGATGGCTTCCACGACTTAGTTGATTTTAAAACTCACGTATTTTATTACATGTCCTTTCGAATGAAACAACTGCTCATAATGAGTTTTAATGCTAAAGATCTCCCGTTGCGCAGGGTCTGTTTCTGTTTCCAGCGTGGTATACAAATCTGGACGATAATCGACAATTGGATATCCGTGTTCTTCAATTTGCTCCATGGTAAATTCGAAGAGTAAATCGTTGTCCGTTTTCATGTGAACCAACCCACCTGGTTTTAAAAACTTTCGGTATCGTTCAATGAATATGGCTGAACTCAAGCGTTTCTTGGGTTTTTGTGGTTGTGGATCGGAGAAGGTTAACCAAATTTCGTCTACCTCATTCGGTCCAAAAAGTGCTTCAATAAAATCGATGCGCGTGCGCAAGAACCCAACGTTGGTCATGTTTAGGGTTAACGCTTCGCGTGCCCCAATGAACATACGATTTCCTTTAATATCCAATCCGAGAAAATTGGTATTCGGGTACATTTTTGCCAGACCAACTGAATATTCCCCTTTGCCACAGCCTAATTCTAAAACAAGTGGCTTGTCATTTTTAAAAAAATCTCGGTGCCAATTACCGCGCATTGGAAAGGGTTGATTGCGTTCGTATTCCAATACGTTTTCAAAGGTTTTTATTGCTGCAAAGCGTGCGAGTTTATCTTTTCCCATGGTGCAAAGGTATTTGCTTTGGAGATATTATTACTTATGACATTAATTTTTTATAATTTTGAAAATCCAGTAAACTATGCACTAATGAATCACTCGAGAAACGCTAATTTTTATATTAAATCTATTTTTCTAGTGTTTTTTCTGTTTGTCTTTAGTGGTAAGGCATATTTGCAAAATTGTAAGCTCTACCAGGCTAGCTTTAATGGGTCTGAATATGTATATGCATTAAATTCTCTTCCATTTATTTCAGTTGTAGGTGCACCCAAAGATACTGATTGGACACGGTGGTCAATAGTGAATGATCGATCTGTATACAGATTGTATTTTATGCCTATTGGTAGATCAGATAAATTGTATCAATTTGGATTCAATCCCTCAACTAATCGTTATGAATATGGGTATGAATCCATGCCCGTTATTCCAGTTTTTGGTTTGCCATTTAATACAAGTGTTAGTAGCTTTTCTATTTTATTTGATGGGGAAACATACCGTTTATATTTCAAATCAAAGGATAATCTTTCGCTTTATCAATGTGCTTATAATGAAAATACTCAACGTTATGAATTTGGTTTTAATTCCATAGCTGAAATATTAATATCAAATGTTCCTAATGATATCGACTTGCAATCATGGTCTATGCTTTACGACGGAAATAAATACAGACTTTACTTCGCTTCAAAAAACAACCGTTATCAATTATTCCAATTTGCCTACAATGGTCAGACTTATGAATATGGTTATGGATCAATGCCAATTATTGATGTAATTGGAATGCCGACAAAGAATTTTGTAAAGAAGTTTAACATAATTTATGACGGTGAACATTATAGATATTATAATCTCGAAGTCATATATTAATCTTTGTATTCGTATTGTTTTCAGCGTAATTTTCCTTTTATTTAATTTTTCATATCCACTAAAAACTGGGATGATATTTTATATTTTTTGATTTTCGAAATATGCATTTCATTGAACCATTTTTTCGTTGGAGGGGAGAATATATTGCCTCGGAGGATGCTCGTTCCCCATTTTTTGGGAGGGTATACAGCGAATTTGAGTTCCAACATCGGGTATATAATTACTTGATCCACCCACAATGGGATGATTTTGGGTCAACGACCTTATACATGAAGATTCTCTATGTGGATTATGAAGCTGGAACATGTGTAATTGAATTCATTGGAGAGTGGAACGATGCGATAGAGAACGACATTATGACATTGAAATCAAACGTTTTAAATCCCCTGATTGAGGAAGGGATTTTGCGTTTTGTGTTGATTTTTGAGAACGTCCTAAACTTTCATTATTCTGATGATTGTTATTACGAGGAATGGTTTGAAGATATCGAAGAGGGCTGGATTGCTGCTGTTAATATACATCCCCA
Source organism: Bacteroidota bacterium (assembly GCA_041163605.1). Taxonomy (GTDB): domain Bacteria; phylum Bacteroidota; class Bacteroidia; order Flavobacteriales_D; family Crocinitomicaceae; genus UBA952. Next base: position 31,829 of record JBEAQY010000040.1, read on the forward strand.
TGTGGCCAAAGAACTTCACCGGATTCAAATTGATTCCTATGTCGCCATGGGCGGTGAGCTGGATGACTTAGAATGGCGAACGTTCAAGCCGCATCATTTGGTACAAAAGGTAGAACAAATCGTAACCCATCGCTTGTCCTAATGTAACTTTGAAGGACATGCCTCGTATCAAAACCCATGTCAAATCAACAATATCAATTCCAATACCGAATGCATGCGCATTGGAATGAACTTTCACCGCAAGATGTCATACTTATCAAGGAGGCGTTTAATGCCATGGATAAAGCCTATGCGCCATATAGCCGATTTAAAGTTGGAGCTTCGGTGCTCTTAGAAACAGGAGAAATAATTTGTGGTAGTAATCAAGAGAACATAGCCTTCCCTTCTGGATTGTGTGCCGAACGAGTAGCCTTAAATTATGTGGGTGCAAATTTCCCCGGAATCACCATCGATACCCTTGCGGTTGTGGCAAAAGGAGAACTCATGCCGGAAGAACATTTGCTTTCTCCATGCGGTGGATGCCGCCAAGTAATGTTAGAATCTGAGAATCGACAATCTACTCCGATACGCGTAATTTTGGTTAATCAAGATCAACGTACCATGATCGTTGAGACCGTAAAGGATTTATTGCCTTTTGGATTCGGGAAATAACCTGAAAATTTAATAGAATTACTTTTCAACACTGGCCACTTTTGATGAAAAAGTGCTGTATTTTTGTAGGATACAAAATACATCAAAATGAACAGTTGGTTTACCGTTAAAGTTAAGTACACAAAACAGTTAGAGAACGGATCCCTAAAACGCGTAAATGAGCCCTATTTATTGGCCGCGATGACCTTTACAGATGCGGAAGCCCGCATCTATGAAGAACTTAGTGCTATGATTCGCGGAGAATTTATGGTTACTGGCATTACACGAACCGACTTGCAAGATATTTTTCAATATGAAGATTCTGCCAATTGGTTTAAATGTAAAATCACCTATGGGGTAGATGAGGAAGATGGTGAGAAGAAAAAGAAAGTGGCTCAAAATTTTTTAGTTTCTGCGCCCGATGTGAAAGAAGCGTATCTGCGCATGGAAGAGAGTTTGGCAACCTTAATGATTGACTATCAAGTTATTTCTATCATTGCTTCACCGATTGTTGAGATTTTCCCATACCGAGAGGATGAGGTTGCTAGTCCAGCAAAACCAAAGAAAATTGAAGAATTTCTAGAACCAACATCAAGTAAAGGGGTAGTTTTTTCGGCTTCAGGAAGCGATGTTGATGAAGAAGACCTACTGGATGATGAGGACTTAGATGAAGCCTTAAAAAAAGATGAAAGTGAATTAGACGATCAATTTACAGGAGACGATGAGTAATCCACTGGATCAGCTGAGAGATAATCATTCAGATTTTTCAAAAAATCAAGAAGCCTTTCACTTTACTGATCCCTTTTTGGCATTTGAAACGTGGTTCAATTTGGCGGTGAGTTCCGGAGAAAAGGAAGCTAATGCCATGGTGATTTCTACAGTAAACGAAGCAATGAAGCCTAGTTCCCGCGTGGTTTACCTCAAAGAAATAGCCAATCAACAGTTTGTGTTCTACACCAACTACTTGTCTCATAAAGGGAAAGACCTTAGTCAAAATCCAAACGCTTCTTTATTGTTCTTTTGGCCTGGCCTTGAGCGCCAAATTCGGATAGAAGGAACAGTGAATAAAATTAGTGAAACGGAAAGCGATGCCTATTTTGCCTCTCGGCCAAGAGAAAGTCAATTGGGGGCCTGGGCATCACATCAATCTGAACCCCTTAACGAGATGGACGAAATCACTCAACGGTATAAGCTCCTTGATGAACAATTTGAAGGGGTGATTCCTCGACCTCCGCATTGGGGTGGAATGGCCTTAAGGCCCACCTATATTGAGTTTTGGCAAGGACAACCCTCTCGCTTGCATGAACGCGTTAGTTTTAAATTGAACGAAGATGTGTGGCAGCTTAGCCGCCTAAATCCATAAGATGAAAGAAAGTCCTACTGAAGTTATTAACCTGAGCAACGGGATTCGTTTGGCCTATGTGCGTTCTAACAGCGCTGTGGGACACCTTGCCTTTTATTTTAAAGGAGGTAGTCGAAGTGAACCGTCTACTCACCCGGGACTTGCACACTTTTTAGAACACTGTATTTTTAAAGGAACCCACACGCGGAAAGCCATGTGGATTCTTACGCGCCTAGATGAGGTAGGAGGGGAGTTAAATGCCTTTACTGCCAAAGAAGAAATCTGTGTGCATGCCACCTTTTTGAATCGATATACGAAACGCGCCTTTGAATTAATGTCGGATTTAGTGGTGAATTCGAATTTTCCTATTCAAGAAATTGAGAAAGAAAAAGAAGTCGTAATCGACGAAATTAATTCCTATAAAGACAGCCCCTTGGATCGCTTAATGGATGAATTTGACCGGATATTTTTTGGGGAACATCCGTTAGGCAATCCGATATTAGGAACTGAAAAATCGGTTAAACGATTTAAACGGGAGGATTTATTGGCTTTTATACAATCCAATTTTACAGCCGATAATATGGTTGTTTCCTATGTCGGACGAGAGCCTAAACATCGCTTGGTGGAGTTAATTGAAGGTCAATTAAAAGACTTACCAGCAAAGGCTACGAATTTGGGATGGACTCCGCCAGCTGAAATTAAGCCGTTTACTATTCGTAAGAAAGAATCTAATTTTCAATCCCATGCGATATTAGGCGGTATCGCTCCTTCGTATCACAGCGACGATCGCTTGGCTATGAATATTTTAATCAATTTCTTGGGGGGTCCCGCCATGAATGCTCGTTTGAATATTGTAATTCGTGAGAAGCATGGCTTAGCTTACCATGTAGAGGCCAGTTATGCGGTACTGGAAGACACAGGATTTTGGGGAATCCTTCTTTCTGCGGAACAAAAAAACATCGATAAGTCGATTGATTTGGCTAAGAAGGAGCTTGGCTTGTTGGTAGAAAAGGGCATGACCCCGATCCAACTCAAAAAATCAAAGTATCAGTTTTTAAGTCAATTGTCCATCGGATGGGAAAGTAATAATGCCCGCACGATGTCGAATGGTAAAACATTACTCATTTATAACCGAATCGATTCGTTAGAAGATACCTTCCGTAAAATAAATGCAATTACACTCGACGAAATTAATGCGGTCGCACGTAAGTACTTTGCTGTAGAACAACAGTGTATGTTGGTGTATGATAAGAAGTAGTGGGTAAAACTCTACCGCTTCCCAAAAATCTTGCTCCCTACTCGTATCAAGGTACTTCCTTCCTCTATGGCAATTGGGTAGTCATCACTCATGCCCATGGAGATTTCCTTGAATTCAGCATTTGAGGAAAAATAACTTGACTTTAGTTGTTGGTATATCGCGTGTAAGTTCTGAAATTCTTTTCTGATTTGTGCTGTATTTTCCGTGAAGGTGGCCATTCCCATTACACCACATATGCCGACATGATTGAGTAAAGAATATTCAGGCCCAGCTAATAACGCCTTGGCTTCTTCCAAAGACAACCCAAATTTTGTGTCTTCTTGAGCTATATGAAATTGTAATAAACAAGCAATTTGGCGCTCGTTTTTAATCCCTTGTTTATTGATTTCTTTTATCAGGTTAACGCTATCCACTCCGTGAATTAGGTGAACAAAGGGCGCAATGTATTTTACTTTATTGCTTTGCAAATGTCCAATCATGTGCCAACGGATATCCTTTGGAAGCGCCTCGTACTTTTCAACTAACTCTTGAACTTTATTCTCCCCAAAATCTCGTTGACCGGCCTCATAAGCCTCCATGATGCGTTCAATCGGATGTGTTTTTGAAACAGCAATGAGTACGGTGCTAGCGGGTAGGCTCGAACCAATTTCTTCTAAATGTGCCTTAATCATGGATATCCATTATGGTTAAGCCACTGCGTAATTTCGGTTCAACCCACGTAGACTTTGGAGGCATATACATCCCATGGTCTGCTACCTTCTTCACGGCGGAGATTGGGATAGGGAAAAGGAAAAAAGCAACCTTAAAAGACCCGTCATTTACTTGATTTAATACGTTAACGAATGGTGTATTACCGGGGATAAAAGCGATGTCTTCGGATGTTTTTAAGTCCGAAATCCCTAGGATTGGGTCAAGAATCCACTGTGTTAAGAGTTCGGCATCCAAGGAGTACGTGGGGTGATTTTCATCAATTCGTGTTGAATCTAATTCTAATGAATAACAGGTATTGTTCAAGTATACGGTCATCTCATGTGCCTTTGTGGGTTTCCGTGGTGTACTTAAGGTGCTTATGGTTCCTAGACCAGCCAAGCGATCTATAAATTCTTCACTGCTAAGTCCATTTAAGTGTTTCACTAAACGCTGAAATTCTAGGATTTTAAGCGCATCTTCACGCACAAAATACGCTAAGAAAAACTGTCCTTTTCCAAGATTACCTTCCGCTTTATATTTTTCAAATAACGCCACGGAAGAGGCACTTCGATGGTGTCCATCTGCGATGTATACTGCGTCTATTTTTTTGAATTCTTTGGAAAGCTCCAAGCTTTGAGCAACCGATACAATCCATAATTCGTGTGTAATGAAATCAGTGGTAGTGAATTCGTATTCAGGTCTGTGTTGAGTGACCTCTTCCACGATTGCATCAATTGGAGCGGTACCTTCATAGGACATTAACACGGGTTCTGCATTTAAGCCAACAATATCCAAATATCGGGTAAAAACACCTTCACGTTCGGTAAGTGTTGCTTCATGTTTCTTAATGTGGTCGCTTAGGTATTCTTCCGAGTCCGCACCTCCAATAATTCCAGTGTAAACGCGATCTGGACAGGTTTGACGGTAAATATACAAATGTGGCTCAGCATCCTGAATTAAAATCCCCTTTTCTTGAAATAACTCATATCCTTGTTTTACCAACTGAAATCGTTCGTTTGAATTTGCTTCTGTACGTTTAAGGCGGTTAAATTCCGGATTAATGATGTGTAAGAGCGTATAGGGGTTGTCTTCGAGTTTTGCTTTAAGTACGTTCGGTTTATAAGAATAATAAGGCCTTGTAGCTACTAAGTGCACCTTGTTCCTAACCGGACGTATCGCTCGAAATGTTTTGATGATTGCCATATTAGAACTTATAACTTACGCCAAGACTGGGGAGAATAGGGAATTGATAAATTACTTTTGAGGTAACTCGATTCACGTAAAAGATATTCTTTCTGTCGTAGACATTCGTAATGTTACCAGTTACCTCAAGCCTTGTTTTGTTTTTAAAATCGAAATGCTTTTTAACTGTGATATCTAATCTGTGGTAATAAGGAAGTCTTCGGCTATTAAATGTACCTAATAATGTAGTAATGGTTGAAGGATTGTTCGTCACATAGTCTGTAGTGACACCGCCATTGAAATTCTCTGCTTGATAATATCCAGCGGTTGGTGTGAATGGAAGTCCCGAACCTAAGTTCCAACGTACATTTACTTCTAAGTCTTTTTTCTTCCCAAATTGGTATGAGCCAACTACGTTTACATTATGTCTACGATCAAAAACTGGGAAGTAGGTTTCAAAACCATCCCATCGGGTAGAATAGCTATACGAATATACACCCCAAATAAATAGTCGATTCAAGCTTAGTTTATACAGAACATCAACTCCAATGGTCTTTCCCGACTCAATAATAAAATCTTTTTTAAACACATCATCTACTAATTCAAATTGAGCAAGATCTTCATACAATTTGTTTTGATTGATATTACTCAACTGATTAAAGTACTTGTAGTATCCTTCAATGTTTATGAAATTTGATTTGTTTAGGTCATATTCTAAACCTAGGATCCCATGCCATGCGTACTGAAGCCCATTTCGAATGTCTTTTGAGTTTAAATTTTCTGTAATGAATTGCTCTTGCACATTCGTTGGCGCTGAGAGTAAACCGTTAAATAAGTTAACGATGTCTTTATCGCTAGAAGCGGAAGTAAAGTTCTGAGAATAACGTCCTCCAGAGAATTTGAATCTCATTTTTTCCGTTGCGTTGTATTTTAAGCCCAGTCGTGGTTCAGGTGAAATGGTGCTTAAGGAAGCATAGGCTTGAACTCGAAATCCAGCTTGCATAACCCATCGAAGGTTTTTAGAAACTCTTCTGTAATTATAGTAGGCCCCAAGTTCAGTTGAAAAGTTGAACGCTTCAATCTTTCTTTTGGCTTCATTGAAGGTAACGAATTGTGTATTGAACCCACAAAAATTAAATCCGTAGTTCATTTCGCCTTCATTTTTTAGGAAATAAGAAAAGTCAAAACCTAAATCAAATCCACCAATTTTTGAATAACGTGGCTCTACTTGGTCTTCAGTAAAGGTGGTCATGAAATTTGATCCATTCACATGTCCCCGAATAAAAACTGGGGAACCTGATGGGATCATAAGGAAGTTCATCCCGCCTCCAGAAGCCTGCCAATTCAAGTCGGCAATGCTATAATTCACGCTGTCTTGATTATGGAATCCAAAAAAGCTCACTTTCGATCCGCTTTCACTTGTAAAGGTTACTTTTCCATATAAATCTGTAAAGTTAAAGGGTAGGCCATCGCCTTCGTTGATTTTAGGATATAGCGATTTAGAGGTGTAGTCAATTAAACTGTGTTTTGCTGTAAACACGTAAGATCCCGGAGACAGCCTACCATTTTTTGCTTTGCTAAACGGACCTTCTAACACAAGCTTTGCAAGGAATGGAGATACCGAAACTTTGCCGCCAAATGCGCCGCGATCACCATCTCGGTATGAAATGTCCATAATCGATGAAACTCTTCCTCCATATTTGGATTCGAATCCTCCCGTGTAAATATCCACAGATTTCACTAATTCTGTTTCAAAAATCGAGTAGAATCCAATGGAGTGAAATGGATTGTAAATCGTCATACCGTCCAGTAAGGTCTTGTTTTGGATCGGGGTTCCTCCGCGCACGTAAAATTGTCCGCCTTGATCACCGGTTACGGTCACTCCGGGAGTTACAGAAACGGCACCAAGTACATCACTTTCTGCGCCATATACCGGAATACGCTCAACCCCTTCTTTGTCGAATTTGATCGTGCCGACGTCAGGCTTGGTTTTTTTTGTTTTTGATTCGGCAGTAACTACCACATCATCAAACGTTTTATCCGTTGGCGTCAGTTTAATCGGAATGTCAATAATCTTTTTATCTGCAGGGAATTTAACAGGAATGAACATTCGCTTATATCCAGGTATATTAATCCTCAATAAATACTCTGCTTTTTTGAGTTTTGGAATGGAAAATAACCCGTTGGCATCAGTCATAGCACCTGCTACCAAGGCACTATCCATGGTAAGCAAGGTTACTTTTTCATTACTTATGGCCTCTCCGTTTTTTTCATTGGTAATGAATCCCCGAACGTTATAATCCTGCGAAAAAACGATTACAGGGAAAATGAATAATACGAAAAGAAAGCGCATAAAAATTTTTGCTCGAAGATACGCAATAGAAATGAATTTATTAGTCTGCGGTTTCGCTAAAAAGTGCTTCTACAAATGCTTGTTTATCGAACAATTGTAGGTCCTCCATTTTTTCCCCTACGCCAATATATTTGACTGGGATTTGCATTTGATCAGAAATCCCAATAACTACACCTCCTTTGGCAGTTCCATCCAATTTAGTGATGGCTAAGGCGTTGATTTCCGTGGCTTGAGCAAACTGTTTGGCTTGTTCGTAAGCATTTTGACCGGTAGACCCATCGAGTACTAATAGAATTTCATGCGGAGCATTCGGGAACACCTTGGTCATTACCCGTTTGATTTTACTCAGCTCATTCATTAAGTTAACTTTGTTATGTAGTCTACCTGCGGTATCGATAATCACCACATCCGCCCCATTTGCTTTAGCTGATTGCAAGGTATCAAATGCCACACTCGCGGGATCGGCATTCATGCCTTGTTGTACGATGTCTACCCCAACGCGTTGAGACCAAATGATTAATTGATCCACCGCGGCAGCTCTAAAGGTATCTGCTGCGCCTAGCATCACTTTTTTTCCAGAAGATTTAAATTGATGGGCGAGTTTCCCGATGGTTGTGGTTTTACCAACCCCATTTACACCAACTACCATAATTACATAAGGGTCATTTGGGTTCAGTTCCTTGTTTTGTTCAAGAGAAATGTTGCTGTCTACCAATAAACCAGTGATTTCCTCCTTGAGCACAGTATTTAATTCATCCGTGTTAAGCACTTTATCACGATCTACGCGTTTTTGGATTCGATCAATGATTTTAAGGGTAGTTGCTACACCGACATCGGAAGAAATAAGTACTTCTTCCAAATTGTCTAATACTTCATCATCTACCTTGGATTTCCCTAGTATTGCACGAGTAATTTTGCTAAAAAAAGATTGTTTTGTCTTTTCTAAGCCTCGGTCTAGGTCTTCTTTTTTACCCCTTGAAAAAAAATCAAAAATTCCCATAATGTTAATGCACAAAAAATCCCGTCCACCTTGGCGGACGGGATCGTCTATAATTAGATGATCGATTAATTCTTAGTAAACCATTCTTTAACTTTGTCGTTGTGAACGATTTCTTCTTTAGTAACGTAACCACCTGATTTCTCAGATTTAACCATTTTAATCACTTTTGTGTGCTCTTTTCCTCCACCTTTTTGTAAGGATGCAACTACTTTCTTTGCCATGGTCTATGCTTATTTAATTTCTTTGTGAACGGTATATCGCTTTAATACGGGATTAAATTTCTTTAATTCCATACGGTCAGGCGTGTTTTTTCTGTTTTTGGTAGTGATGTAACGAGACATTCCAGGCAATCCTGATTCTTTATGCTCTGTACACTGAAGAATAACTTGAATTCTATTTCCTTTACTTTTCTTAGCCATTTTACTTAACGTTTATTCTGTTTGCCAACAGGGTAAATTATTTAATAAATCCTTTAGCCCGAGCATCTTTCAAACAAGCAGAAATTCCTTTCTTATTGATTGTTCGAATAGCTGAAGTGGATACTTTCAACGTAATGAATGTATTTTCTTCAGGCACATAGAATTTCTTTGTTACCAGGTTTGGTAAAAATCTTCTTTTCGTTTTACGGTTGGAGTGAGAAACGTTGTTTCCTACCATTACGGATTTTCCTGTTAGCTGACAAATGCGCGACATGATGTATTAAACTTTTAATTAAAGCGGGTGCAAAGAAACGATATTTTTAAGATAAAAGCAAATTGAAATTTATTTTTTCCGCGATTTTTAAGGGTATTATTCCTTTAAAAGTGCTAATCGCAATAAATTCAACGCAGCTAAGGTACTCATTTCAATGTTTCTCAGGCGATTATCTCCGAAATGGAATTTTTTAGTAATGGTTTCTCTCGAACTGGCGAGACCGATCCAAACGGTTCCTACGGGATGCTGTGAATCGCCCGCGCTTGGCCCCATGATACCGGTGGTGCTCAAGCAGTAATCTACTTCAAGGCGTTCTCTACCTGCTTCGGCCATACGCTTAACAACCGCTTCACTTACTACATCATGCAATTCAATATACTCGGGTTCAATTCCAAGTAAGCTGGATTTCATACTGGTTTGATAGGTGAGCAAACTGCCCCGAAAATAGTTCGACGAACCTGAATTTCCTACAATTGACGTGGCTAAACTTCCGGCGGTGCAGCTTTCTACCGTACCTACTGTTTTTTGTTGTTTAGAAAGTAAATTAGCGACTACAGTCGACAAGGTATCCTCGCCGTAACCAACGATTAGTTCTGGTATAATGGTTCCTAATTCACTTATTTTGCTTTCAATTAAGCCTTTATCTTCTTTTCCTTTGTGCGATCCAATTCGCAATTTTACCATGCCTGGTGATGGGAGATATGCTAAAGATAGATTTGCCTCTTCTAACGATGTTTCCCATGCGGCAATGCGTTCTGCAAGAAAACTCTCACCCATTCCATGAGTGATTATCGTTTGGTGATACAGGGCGTTTAAGTTGTAGTTTTCTTGCAGCCTTGGTAAAATTTCCTCCAAAAAAATCCCTTTCATTTCATAAGGGACACCGGGAAGGCTAATTACAGATTTACCTTTAGCTTTGAACCACATGCCAGCGGCAGTTCCTACGCGATTCTGGAGGATTTCACACCCTTTTGGCAATAATGCTTGGTCGATGTTTACTTGAAGCATTGGCCGATTTCTGCGAGCAAAAAAGTCAGCGATGTGATTAAGTGTTGCTTTGTCCTCCACTAAGGGCATATCAAAATATGCTGCCAACACTTTCTTGGTGCGATCATCTTTTGTCGGTCCTAATCCACCGGTTACAATACAAAGATCAGCAGTGGATTCATCAATGGCTTTTCGAATGACATGTTCATCATCAGAAATTGTAAGTACTTGTTGAATCCTTGCACCGATGAGTGAAAGCTCTTTTCCAAGCCAAGCGGCATTGGTATTGATCGTTTGTCCAATTAATAACTCATCACCGATTGAGAGTATGGATACGATCATAATTTGATGAATTTAGCGATGGACTCAATGTGTCCAGTATGAGGGAATTGATCCACTAAACAAAATTTTTCTAAGGTGTATCCGGCATCAACTAGTGTGGAAGCATCTCGTGCTTGAGTCGATGGGTTACATGATATATAAACGATTCGTTTGGCGCCAAGTGCGATCGTTTTAAGCAACGTTTTTGGAGCAATTCCGGCGCGTGGAGGATCCAAGATAAGCGCTCCGATGTTCCCTTCATATTGCGGATGTTCTTTAAGGAATTTACCAACATCTGCAACGTGAAAACTGACATCTTTCAGCTTATTTTTATTCACATTTTCTTTCGCGTCTTCAATCGCTTCAGGCACGATATCCACACCCGTAATTCGGGCACTAGGGTTTCTGGTTGCAATGAGCTGTGCAATGGTACCCGTTCCACAAAATAAATCCAATATTTCTTGATTTGGAGGGAGGTCTTCCAGTAAATAATCGATCGCCTTTTGGTATAATAGTTCTGCACACGCTGGATTGGTTTGAAAAAAACTCTCCATGCGCATTTGAAAGATCAATCCAAGAATTTGCTCCTCAACAAAGGGTTTGCCGTACAGCATTTTTGTTTGTCCATTTTCAATCTTCGATCGATCGGCGACGTCATCATTAACCGTATGCTGAATTCCTGCGATTCGATCCCCATGTAATTCAAGTATTTTAGCAACAAAAGCATTTCGGTCAAAGTGTTTAATTCCGTCGGATGACGTAACTAAATTAACCAGTAATTGGTTGTGTAGAAAGGACTTTCGTACAATAATATGTCTGAAAAACCCTTTCTTTTGTGGTGGATGCCAAGCGGGTAACGTTGTGTCTTTTAAAAAGGTTCTGAGCTGAATTAATTTCTCTTCCCATTCCTCATCAAATAAGCCGCTCGGTTTATTCAAATTCTCCACTTTCCACCATGTTCCCCTGCGTTTAAATCCTAAAGCAAAGGCATGGTCAATATCTTCACCGCTTTCCATGTCGTGTTCAATGCTTGAAAAGCTGTACTCCATTTTATTCCGATAAAAATATAGGGAAGGAGAGGAGATATACTCATCGAATTTTTGTTCTAGGTCTCGAATCCCGCTTATTTTAGAAAATGTACTTAGGGTTGAAGATAGCTTGGCTTTGTGTTGTTCATCTTGCGATACAAAAATATACGGCGCACCAGAAATTTCTTGGTAATCAGAAACAACCTCGAGTGGTGAACGCTTAATTACCTCTAATAATTTTGCTTCCACATGGTGTTTGCGTTTAACATCAATTTTTGCTTTGACCACTTGACCTGGAAACGCATTATCCACAAATACAATGAAATGAGAATCTTCAGTTGGAATCTTCGCTATACCTTTACCGCCAAAGGCGTAGGCATCAATGGTTAAAGTAACCAGTTCTCCACGATGAAACATGCTAAATCATTCCTCGAATTACACCTTTGTCAGAGGCTTGAATAAAACCAAGTATTTCATCCCGAAGGGCTGAAGCTGGAATGCTTTCTTCTATAGCTTGAATTCCTTTAGAAATATTACTGTTTTGCACATAGATGATTCGGTAAATGTCTTCTATCAGTCGAACATCCTCGTCACTAAATCCTCTTCTTCGTAATCCCACAGAATTCACTCCCGCAAACGTTAGCGGTTCCCTTGCTGCTTTAATATACGGAGGCACATCTTTTCGAATCAATGAGGCGCCACCGATAAACGCGTGTTTACCAATATGAACAAACTGTTGTGCTGCCACCTTTCCTTCAAGTATGGCATAATCGTCAATGGTAACATGACCAGAAAGCCCCGTATAACTAGCTAGGATAACGTGATCTCCGATTTGGCAGTCATGTGCTATGTGCACATAGGTCATAAGTAAGCAATGGGATCCAATTACAGTCTTCCACTTATCTTTGGTGGCCCTATGAATCGTAACGCATTCCCTTATTTTTGTGTAATCTCCAATTTCTACCGTAGTATCTTCACCTTCAAATTTAAGGTCTTGTGGAATCACACCAATCACAGCTCCAGGGAAAATCTCACAGTGCTTTCCAACGCGTGTTCCAGGATAAAGTGCTACGTTGGAATGAATTTTCGTCCCTTCTCCGATAAAAACATTTTCATGAATCATACTGAAGGGGGCAATGCTCACATGTGCTCCAAGTTGTGCATCAGGATGTACGCTCGCTAGGGGAGAAATCATTCCGTTTTATCTTTTATAATTTGTGCTAACATTTCAGCTTCCATCACAGGTTTGCCATTCACGTATGCTGTTCCTCCCATTTCAACTAAGCCTCGGCGAATCGGTGAAAGTAAGTTTAATTCAAACACAAGGGTATCTCCGGGAACTACTTTCGATTTGAATTTAACTTTGTCGATTTTCATGAAATAGGTAGAGTATAAGTGCGCATCTTCAACACCACTTAAAGCGAAAATACCACCAACTTGAGCCATTGCTTCTATTTGTAAAACACCTGGAAAGACAGGGTTTCCTGGGAAATGTCCGGTAAACATCGGTTCATTCATGGTTACATTCTTTACTCCAATGATTGAGGTTTCATTCAATTCCATCACTTTATCAACGAGTAAGAATGGGTAGCGATGAGGGAGCATTCGCTCGATGTCTTGAATCGAATACAATGGATCCTTGGTCAAGTCAAAGTATTTCCCTTTTCCTTGTTGTTTTTTGATTTGGTCTTTTAACACCTTCGCAAATCGCACATTGCCTGAATGGCCCGGTCGGGCAGCAAGAATATGCGCCTTAATCGGTCGTCCAATAAGCGCTAAATCACCAACGATATCTAACAGCTTGTGTCTAGCAGGTTCGTTCTCGTATTGCAGTTTAAGGCTGTTTAATACACCGATTCCTTCAATGGATATTTCAAGGTTTTCTTTTCCTAAGAGTTTTGCCAATCGGTTTAGCTCGTCTTGCGAAACATCCAATCGATCCACAAGGACAATCGCGTTGTCTAGGTCACCTCCTTTAATTAAGTTATTACCCGCTAAATATTCTAACTCTCTTAAGAAAACGAAGGTTCTGCAAGGTGCTATTTCTTGTTTAAATTCATCCAAGTTGTACATGCTTGCATGTTGGGTGCCAAGTACAGGAGAATTGTAATCCACCATGACGGTTAAGCGGTAGACCTTGTCAGGAATTGCTAAAAATTCAATTTGTTTTTCGGTGTCTTCCCATGGAATGTTTTCATCCAGTTCAAAGTAAATGCGCTCAGCATCTTGCGCTTCCGTACCAACTGCATCAATCGCTTTCACGTAGGGTAGGGCGCTTCCATCTAAAATTGGAATTTCTTGTCCAGAAATTTTTATCAAGGCATTATCTACGCCACAACCCACCAATGCTGCGAGCACATGTTCCGTTGTGTAAACTCTAACCCCTTTTGACTCCAGTGTGGTTCCTCGTTCCGTAGAGACCACTAAGTCCACATCCGCATTAATTATTGGCGCATCTTCTAAATCGACTCGTTGAAATTTATACCCATGGTTAACTGGGGCAGGACATAATTCTATGGTGACTTTTTCCCCAGTATGCAAGCCAACACCCATCAATGCTACGGGTTGTTTGAGTGTATGTTGTTGTTCGGTCATGTTATGATTTATTCGCTTTTAATTCATTGATTTCTTTTCTCAATTGACTCAATTCACGCATTATTTCAGGCAATTTTCTAAATCCGATGAACGATCGCTTAAAGTCGTTGATTGGTATGGCTGGCGTGCCCATTAAGGTATCAGCTTCTTTAACAGTGGACGGAATGCCTGACTGTGCAACAATCTTCGTTCCGTCTGCAATGTGAAGGTGTCCGCTGATACCGGTTTGTCCACCTACCATGATATGTTTACCCAGTTTTGCTGAACCCGCAATGCCAACTTGGGCGGCAAGCGCTGTGTTTTCGCCAACTTCAACATTATGCGCTATTTGACATAAATTATCGATTTTAACGCCTGTTTTAATACGGGTTGAACCCATGGTTGCACGGTCAATCGTGGAATTAGCACCAATTTCAACGAAGTCTTCAATGATTACATTGCCGATTTGCGGCACCTTGTCAAATACACCTTGTTCGTTTGGAGCGAATCCAAAACCATCACTGCCAATTACTACCCCTGCGTGAATAATACAATTTGAACCAATATGCATGTTGTCATATACTTGTACACCAGAAAATAGCGTGGTATTCGATCCGACAGTGCTTCCTTGTCCGATGTGCGTGTTGGGGTAAATTGCACATCCGTCGCCAATTTGGGCATTTGCGCCAATGTAAACAAACGCTCCAACATATACATCGTTTCCAATTGTTGCGCTTGGATCAATAAAAGATGGTTGTTCTATGCCGGGAGATTTTCTCAAGGATTCTTGGTACAAGCTAAGTAACTTTGCAAAACAAGCATAAGCATCCTTCACCTTAATCAAAGTTAGTGTACTTGGTAAAGGTTTTGTTGGTTGAAAACTCTCGTTTACTATACAAATACTAGAACCTGTGGTGTAAATGTAAGCTTCGTATTTTGGATTAGACAGGAAGGAAAGCGAACCCGGTTTTCCTTCTTCAATTTTTGAAAGACCCGAAACTGATGCTGAAGCATCTCCTTCAACAATACCTTCAAGTAACTGTGCAATTTGAGTGGCACTAAATTCCATGATTCAAAATTAACGATAATCCGTCCGACTAATTCAGCAGGTCTCTTGAATTATTAACAATTAACGTTTGCTAATTGTTACTCCTGATGTCAATAATTGACATGTCTTTAATTTCGATTTTTTCTTGATACCAAATCGTACGCATTTGATATTCTTGTTTGTGATGTTTCGCAAATTGGTTTGTGAAGAACAAATAGCTTGTTGGTTTCTGAATATCAAACGTACTTTTACTACAGTCTAATCTTCCGTTTTTTAAGAATAATTCTGTGAATTTTTCAGGAGCAGACGAAGGGACCATTCCCTTTAATTCGTATAAATTCCATTTTCCTGAAAACCAGTTTTTCTTTTTGTAAAGAAAAGGTTTAGCAAAACCAGCCAATGGTTTATATTGTTTGATGTCCGAATGTTCAAAATCCAAATCCACTACCACACTTTTTTCACGATAACCAACAAGGCAATTAAAGGATTTGTCGCTACCTAATGTTCCATGGAAATGGTACAACTTCTCCTGACCGTTTCGTTTGCTTTTCAGGAATGAAACGGTACCGTTTTCGATAAATTTACGAAGTATTTTTGGTGAGATGTTGTGCGCTTTGATATAACGCTCGTCTAACGAATCAATAAAAACTATCCGTTCAAGTATGGCTGATTTAACGCGGTTTCCTGGCGTCCAAGAACATCCTTTTTGTTGAAATAACAACACAACAAAGACTAACCCAATGCCAAATCCAATGCCATAATATTTTAGCCTTCGGAAAAAGTTTTCCATTAATGTGTATGTTAAAGATGAATTCCGATTATAAAATCGCGTCCAATTTTGATGCTAGGGTTGCTTTAGGGACTGCACCAACTGATTTGTCGACAACTTCTCCATTTTTGATGAACAAGATAGTCGGAATGCTTCGAACACCAAATTGTGCTGCAACGCCGGAATTATGATCAACATTAACTTTTCCAAT
Source organism: Bacteroidota bacterium (assembly GCA_041163605.1). Classification (GTDB taxonomy): domain Bacteria; phylum Bacteroidota; class Bacteroidia; order Flavobacteriales_D; family Crocinitomicaceae; genus UBA952. The sequence goes on from JBEAQY010000040.1 coordinate 47,915, forward strand.
TATAGCTTTGTCTGTATACTCCGTATGTAATTCTTCCACTACGGGTCCAATCATTCGACAAGGACCACACCACTCTGCCCAAAAATCAACCATTACTGGCTTATCTGATTTCATAACTAATTCATCGAAGTTTGCGTCTGTAATTTCTACTGCCATTGTTCTAAGTTTTAATGTTGTTTTAGCGCTGCAAAATTATAAAAAATAAACTCAGTTTTTGTTCATAATTTTATTTCTATTTATTTCTTCCAATAAATACGTTGCTGTATCCGATTTCTTTAGGTGTTTCTCGATGATTTTTTCTGGAGTTCCCTCTGCAATTATCAACCCTCCTCCTTTGCCGCCATCCGGTCCCATGTCAATAATATAATCTGCTGTTTTAATAATGTCGAGGTTGTGTTCAATCACCAATACAGTATTACCTTCATCAACTAAGCGATGAAGAACATTTAACAAAAGTTTAATGTCTTCAAAATGTAAACCGGTTGAAGGTTCGTCAAGTAAATACAGGGTGTTTCCAGTAGCTTTTTTTGATAGTTCAGTGGCTAATTTAATGCGTTGTGCTTCGCCACCGGAAAGGGTGGTTGAGGGTTGTCCTAAAGTTACATAACCCATTCCTACACTTTCTAAAGTAGCTAATACACGATGAATTTTAGGGATAGACTCAAAAAAAGGAACAGCTTCCGAAATTTGCATGTTCAATACATCAGAAATTGATTTCCCTTTGAATTTAACTTCAAGGGTCTCTGTATTGTAGCGTCTTCCTTGACAGGTTTCACAAGTTACGTACACATCAGGTAAGAAATTCATTTCTACAAGCCTCAGTCCACCGCCGTTGCATGTTTCGCATTTTCCGCCTGATACATTAAAAGAGAATCGGCCGGGTTTATATCCCCTGATTTGTGCCTCAGGTAATGACGCAAATAAACTGCGAATTTCATCGAATACCTTCGTGTAGGTAACGGGATTAGATCTAGGGGTTCTGCCAATTGGACTTTGATCGATGTCTATCACTTTATCAATATGTTCGAGGCCGGTAATCGATTTATAGGGTAGTGCTTGTCCAAGGCTTTGGTATAAATACTTCCTGAGAACAGGGTATAAGGTTTGATTGATTAGGGTAGATTTCCCACTACCTGAAACTCCAGTTACGCAAGTAAAGGTACCCAATGGAAGTTTCAAGGTTACATTTTTCAAGGTGTTCCCAGAGGCATTCGTTAAGGTGAGTATGTTCCCATTTCCTTTGCGTCGCGTTGAAGGTAGTTCAATGGACTTCCGCCCGTTGAAATAGTTTGATGTTGTGGTTTGTGATGTTAACAATTCCGGGTAAGTCCCTGAGAAAACAATATTTCCTCCGTTGATCCCAGCGCCGGGACCAATATCTACAATATGATCAGCTTCGGCAATCATATCTCGGTCGTGTTCCACTACTAAAACGGTATTCCCCGTATCTCTTAGTTTCTTAAGCGAGTTAATGAGTTTGGTGTTATCTCTTTGGTGTAATCCAATAGATGGTTCATCCAGTATATAAAGGACGTTAATGAGCTCTGTCCCAATTTGAGTGGCGAGTCTTATCCGCTGCGCTTCTCCTCCGGATAAGCTTTTGGAGGATCTTCCCAAGGTTAAATATCCCAATCCAACATCCAAAATGAATCTCAGGCGTGTTTTTATTTCTTTCAGTATTTCAAAAGCAATCACCTGTTGCTCCCTACTTAAGTTCCCTTCGATTTCTTGCAACCATTGATCTAATTCAGATAAATCCATTTCAGAAATATCACCGATATGTTTACCTGCTAGTTTGAAATGCAATGCTTCCTGTTTCAATCGAAACCCTTGGCAGGTCGGACAGGTAATCTTATGCATAAATTGCTCTACCCAACGAAGCAATACAGGATCCCCATCTTCTTTGTAGCGCATCATGAACTGAATAATCCCTTCGAATCGTTCTTGGATATCATCTTTACTTAATTGCATGTCTTCATTCCCATAGAGTAAAAAGTTGATTTCCTCCGGAGTGAATTGGGCAAGCGGGGTTTGTAGGGTATGTCCCATGGCAAGGACAATTTTTTGAAGTTTATCAAAGAACCAATTGTGTTTAAAACTCCCTAAGGGCGCAATCCCCCCTTTTTGAATTGATAGGGAACGATTTGGGATGATTTTATCCAAGTCAACGGCACTTATCTCGCCAAGACCACTGCATGGAGCACAAGCGCCGTAAGGGGAATTAAATGAAAATAAATTCGGTTCGGGATCAGGATAAGAAATCCCACTGCTCGGACACATTAAACTCCGGCTGAAGTAGACAGCTTCCATGGTGGACCAATCCATTGCCATCATGATACCAGCTCCCATTTTCATGGCGGTGCCTACCGCTTTGTAAACACGATCACTGTCTGATATGTTTTCGGTGAATCGGTCGATGATTACCTCGATGTCGTGCGTTTTGTAACGGTCTAATTTCATTCCAGGTGCTATATCTAGCACTTCTCCATCAACCCGTACTTTGGTAAATCCCTGACGCGTAATTTGTTCGAATAGTTCCTTGTAATGTCCTTTTCTTGCCCTAACTTTTGGTGCGAGAATTGCAAATTTTCTTCCTGAATAGCGATTACAAATGAGATCGGTTATTTCTCTTTCGGTGTATTTAACCATGGGCTCACCAGTAACCATGGAATATGCGGTACCTGCCCGAGCGTACAATAACCGAAAAAAATCATACAGTTCGGTAATGGTTCCGACCGTTGAACGAGGGGAGCGAGAAACTGTTTTCTGTTCGATAGCAACCACAGGACTCAAACCATCGATTTTATCAACATCTGGACGTTCGAGACCACCAATGAACTGCCTGACATAAGATGAAAAGGTTTCAATGTACCTTCGTTGGCCTTCGGCAAAAATAGTATCAAAGGCCAAAGAGCTTTTACCACTTCCGCTAAGTCCAGTAAAAACAACTAATTGATTTCTTGGAAATGAAAGATCGATATTTTTTAAATTATGTGCTCGAGCACCATATACAGCAATCGTTTCCTGTTCCTTCATGTTTGTGGATTCTATTTTTTAAACACCCCAAGTTGTTCTTTGTTTGCAGGGATTTTAATGGCGCATGGAATTGATTTAGAGGAAAGGTGATTTGATAAGATCCATGGATTTAATATGCGAATATTTTTAAGGCTGGTACCGTGTTGATGTGCCCATACAGCTATATTGTTAATAGGCTTTTTGATATGAATGACCTTGCATTTAATAGGGGAGTATTGTGCAGATTTTGGGATTTGATACCCATAGTCGGTAGGGTGTTCCATGATTAATTTTAACGCCATGATTCGAAACACATAGCGTGCAGTTTCAGGATTCATTTCGGTATCAAAAAAGTGCTTCACACCCTGAGATTTCATGTCTTGCATTAGTCCACCCGGACCACGATTGTAGGCTGCACAAGCATTAACCCAATCGTTAAACAAGGTGTGGTTGTTTTTGATTAATTGGCAAGCAGCTCTTGTGCTTTTTTCAAGGTGATTGCGCTCATCGATTTCTGAGGTGATTTTAATCCCATATTCAGGTGCGGTTCCAGGCATGAATTGCCAAAATCCAGCGGCGCCTGCCGGGCTGGTAACGTTGCTCAGGTTAGATTCAATTACGCAAAGGTATTTGAAATCATCAGGAACCCCTTCCTCTTTTAAAATCCGCTCTATGGTAGGGAAGTATCGTGTAGCCCGTTTAATAGCAATGCTTGTACTGCTCTGAAAATATGTGTTTACTAGCAGTTCTCGGTCCAATCGTTCCCTTAAATCGATATCTGTCATAGGAATGTAATCGTTGAAAAATAGAATTTGCCTTGGCAATTTTGGGATTTTTTGCGTTCTAAACAACGGCGTTGATGGGCTTACTTTTTTATTTGAGGTACAATTAAATAAAATGAAAGTAAGGCTAATCCATAGGGATATCTTTATTATTTGGGACTTTAAATACATGTGTGTTTCTGAAAAGGAAATAAAAAGCAATAAAGAATGGGATGATTGGAAGCGCTGAGAAAAAGGAGAAGTTACCTTGGTAGAGGTACATTATGAGAAGTCCAAAGCATCCCAGGATAAATGAAATTATCCAAAAATATATAAAGGTTTGACGTTCAGTAAAGCCCCGATATACCATGTGATGTGTAGTGTGGTCTTTTCCTCCTTTTGCGGGTGATTTACCTTGTTTTATGCGGTTGAAAGTTACTGTAAACGTGTCAATGCACGGAATGGCTAGTATCAAAAGTGCAACGTAGGTTGTAACATAAGCAGGGGTGGTACCGGGGTCTTGAACCCACAAGAAATAAACACTATAGTATGCAACCGTATATCCAATGACTTGGCTGCCGGAATCTCCCATAAATAATTTGGATGGTGGGGCATTTACCAAAAGAAATCCACTTAATGAACCAATAAGTCCAATCATAATGAAGGTGTTTACATCGAGTAATGGTGTAGTGAAAAAGAAGCTAAAGGCTAGTAAAAAAAGCAATATGTTTATTGCAATACTGGCTGTAATGCCATCCATATTATCTAACATATTTAAGGAATTCATAAGCCCAACGACCCAAATAAGTGTAATAATACTATCAATCCAATATAATTCAGTTAATGACAAAATAATATTGCTCGCAACTAAACTTCCGCCACAAAGCAACTGAGTCAACAGTTTGATTAAAGGTTTTGTATTGAAGGCGTCATCAGCAAGTCCCATAAAGAATGCCAGTGATACGCCTAAGAAGAAAAACAGAAAGCGAAGGTCTCCGAAAATATTTTGTGTAGGATGTGAAATGGAATAAATTACAATCGCCATAAACATGGAAGCAAAAATTGCAATTCCCCCTAAAGAAGGCTTCGTTGTATTGCTCCATCTCACGTGGATATCGTTTTTGCTTCGAATTCCTAAAGATTTAGCAAAACCTAGCAATAGATAAACTACTGCTAATGTAAATCCAAGTGTTCCAAGGAAATAAAGAAACAATTTAATGAATAATGGCATATCCTAAAATGGACTATTGAATTCGTTAAACAATAGCCCCAAATCATCTTTTTGGGAAGTCATAGCTGGAGTTATAGGCCATTCAATGGCAAGTTGTGGATCATCCCAACGGATGGTTAGTTCATCCGTTGCTGAATAATAATCCGTGCATTTGTAGGTGAAAATAGTATCGTCTTCCAAGGCTTGAAACCCATGAGCAAATCCCGGGGGTATATAAAATTGTAAGCCGTTGGTTTGACTTAATTCTACACAAATATGTTTTCCGTAGCTTGGAGATTGTTTTCTTAAGTCTACAGCGACATCCATAACGGAACCACGCAGAACTTGAACCAGTTTTCCTTGAGCCCTTGGAGGCTTCTGGAGGTGTAGTCCTCGTAAAACACCTCTTTTTGATAGGGATACATTGTCCTGAACAAAAGGCGAAGAAATAAGCCCCGCATAGCGTTTATCTTGAAAGGATTCCATAAAATAACCGCGGTCATCTTGGAAACGATTGGGTTTGATGAGCAATAAGTCCGTGATTTCTAATTCCTTAATCTCCATGTTTCTTATTCTTGAATTTAAATCGACTTAACCACCGTTTCCACCATGGGATTAAATCTTCATCCGAGTAATATCCACCATAGCCATAGCCATAGCCGTAACCGTATCCATATCCATACCCATATATTGAACCTATATCTGGGACTGCATTTAAAATGACATTAATTTTATCAAGTTTCTGTATTTCAAAGAGTTCCCTAAGCTTATGGGCAAACATACGTTTTGAGTAATTAGCTTTGAATACATAAATTGGAATATCTGCTTTGGATAGAAGGTTAATGCCATCAGACACTATCCCAACAGGTGGGTTGTCAATAAAAATCAAATCATAGCTGGCCTTTAATTGTTCGATTATTTTATCCAGTGTTTCACTCTGAATTAAATCTGAAGGATTTGGCGGAATAGGACCTGCAGTTATAAAATCTAGTTGCGTGATTGTTGACACCTGAATCACCTCTTGCAAGGGTAATAAATCAGATAAAACTTGACTCATACCTTTTTGATTATCAACCTTAAAGCCATGGTGAACTTTGGGTTTGCGTAGGTCCAAATCTAGGATAATACATTTTTTTCCTGAAGTTGAAAAGGTGGCAGCCAAATTCATGATAACAAAGGTTTTTCCTTCGCCAGAAATTGATGAAGATACGGCAATCAATCGGGCATCTTTATTGATGAAGTTTAAGTTGGATTTAATGTTGCGAATGGACTCAGAAATCCTAGATTTGGGAGATTGGGTAATTACAATTTGAGAGTACTTCATTTTACTTTTATGAAGCGGAACACTACCTAAAACAGTCGTATCATTTGGGAGCAAATTTTTAAGGTCTGAAACCGAGGTAATTTCATTATACGTTAAATAATAGAATAAGAGCCATGCTAATCCAATTAAAATCCCGGATATCCCAAGGATTAAGTAGGTTTTATTGCTATTCGGAGATACTGGTTGTTCTGCAAGTGTCGGTAGACTCAGTAGTCTATTGTCACTTGAAAATCCAGCATTATTAATTTGAAATTCAATTTTTTTCTGAGTGAACAAATTAAAATATTCTCGATTCAATTCCTCCATGTATTTTAGTCGATTGAATTCGGTGGTTTTTTCTGGTAATCCCAATAATTTTCCTTCATATTTCGCTAGTTCATTTTCAATCAAGCGCTTTTCATGTTTTAACCGTTCCTGAATCGCATTTAGGCTTTTCTTAACCCCTTGGATTCGATTGCTAACACGTTCATTTATAAGTCGTACTTTACTGCTTTCATAAGTTATATCTTGTAGTAAATCTTCTCTTGATTCTAACAGTTTATTTAATTCTTCAATTTGTCGAGTTATTGATCCTTCAAAGCTTCTTCTGCCTACTAATTCAGGTAAAATCCGGTAAATCTCATTGCGCGAAACATCGTTTGAGATTCTATTGTTTACGTAGATTACCGCATTCAATTCTTCATTGATTTCAGCTAAACGTTTAGAAAAGGATGATAAGTTTCCCGTAATGTCGGATTCTTCATATTCAATGCTTGGGATGTTTTGTGATTTTTGGAACAGGCTCAAGCTATCTTTTGAATGATCAAGTACGAGCGATAAAGAATCTAATTGTCCATTAATGAATGCAATGGTTTGACTATTCTCCTCTTGTGTTTTATACTTTTCAAAATTAAAGTAACTATTGATAATCGATTGAATTAAATGATAACAAAGTTTGGGGTTTTCATGGTGAAACAAAAGTTCAATTGTTCGTGCATTTTCATCGATCGGTGTAATGCTTAGACCTGATTGAAGCTCTTTAACCAGTTGATTTTTGTTGTTGAATGTAAAGTAGATTTCTCCTGTGTTGATTATTCGATTAAACGCAGCGCTATTATTTGTTTTTATTTCAATGTTGAAATATTTGGTAACGATTGGGATTCCCAATTCCCCCTTTTTTTTAAGCACCTTATCCTTGTGTTCAAAGACTAATTCAAAATCACCCTTTGAACTGGGGTTGATTTCAATTTTTGTGTTACATAGGGTCGAATCAAATAATTCTTTTACCAAAATGGAAAATGGAGTATATCCATAAAGATTTTCAGTAAGCAAATCTCCTTCATTATAAACACTCGTGTTCAAATTTAAGTTTTGAACCGCATGTTCAAATAAGATAGACGACCGGAGCAACTCAACGTCTTTTGATAAACTATTATCTTGAGCTATAGGAGCTTGTTCACCAAGCACTTGCTTTACTTTGTTGGAGTGAATTACTTGAAGTACAGCTTGTGAATTATATGTAGGCTTTGTATAGCGTAAAAAAATATAACCAAGGAAAAATAAAAAAACAATTAGTAAAAGGGGCTTGTACCAATGCTTAACTAAGATATTTCTTAGAATTATTGGGTTGAACTGGTCGTTTACTATCAGCTTTTCTCTTGTCATAACTTGCTGAAGATTGAAAACACTACCAAGCCACTGGTTAGAATACTAAGCCAAGGACCTGCATCTCGCAAAGTGTTTTGAGCGTTTCGCGGATGATGATTAATCACAAGTATATCTCTGTTTTGAACAGTTATATCAGCGTTTTTCAAATTGTTTATTTCCGAGAGGTCAAATTGATAAATTTTTCTAACACCATTTTCCATTCTAAACAGCCGAATTTGGTTGGATTTCCCATGTTCTTTAATTCCTCCTCCCAATGCAAGCACTTCCATTAAGGTCATCGCTTCATGTGCTAAAGGGATTACTTGTCCGGCACCTTTGCCATTGAATAACATAAGTCGTTGATTTGTAATACTTATTTCTACGTATGGCGATTGAATTGTTTTGGTCAGTTTTAAGGTTAGCGCTTCCCTTAATTGATTAGTCGTTAAACCCTTAGCCATTACATCTCCTACCAATGGAAGTCTTATTTCACCGGTTGAACTTACTGTGAATCCATCTTCCATTTTTGTGGTTGCTTGTTCAGCATTAATTGAGGCAATCGACATTAATGCATTTTCTCCGTCATTTGGGTATATTTTAATGCTTAATCGGTCTCCGGATTGAATGGTTTCCTCTTGATTTTTGGGTTGAATGCTTTCGATAGTGTAGGTGGGCTCCTTAGAATCAGAAAGTAATTTGTTCGAATTGTAAATGCTACAAGACGAAAGGAATAGCGTAATGATCCAATATAATAAAAATGTTTTATTCATTAGAAAGTAAGGTCTTGTATAATCTATCCATATCATCCACTAGGCGCTGATAGGTGAACTTCTCTTTTACAAAGTTACGAGCATTTTGTGACATTTTCATCCTCAAGGGCCTATTTAGATGCAATTCAACAAGGTGTTTAGCTAATTCCTCTTGATCGAATCCTTCCATGATTATTCCGGTTTCATTTGTTTTTACAATATCCTTTACCCCCCCAACATTTGTGCTTATTACCGGAATTCCACTGGCTTGGGCTTCAATTAAAGAAACAGGGGTTCCTTCATTTAACGAGGTTAAACATATGATATCCATAGCTGGATACAAGGTGGTCATGTCTGCTATCCATGAGGTGAAAACTATGTTTTCGTTTAATCTTGGATATGTTTTTTCTATGTAGGATTTAATTTCTGTTTTTAGTTCACCGTCTCCAACTACATAGAATTTATATTCATTAGGGTACAGACTGTGTACAAGCGCCGCGGCATCGATAAATAAACGGTGATTTTTAATTGGAGCCAATCGTCCCACAATGGCAACAGCACATTGTTCATTAATTATACCAGCATCAGTTCTTAATTCATCGCGCTTAGAATGACTTTTTTCAAATCGATTCAGGTCAAACCCTAAGGGTATGATGCAAGTTTTTGCTAACGGAACAACCTTATACTTGTTTACTATTTCTTGCTGCTGTTCCGTTGAAATGGTAACGATTTTCGTGCTTATTCTGCCTAAAAATCGCTCAAGAAGAATAACCAGTTTTGTAACCATTGGATTGAAATAACCTTGAAATACATGGCCATGGTAGGTGTGTACAATAACAGGAATACCCATTAGTTTGGCTGCAATTCGCCCCAATGCCCCCGCTTTAGATGCATGTGTGTGTACGATGGTAGGCTTATATCTTTTGATCAGTTTAATCAACGCGAAAAATGTTCTTAAATCGCTTAAAATCTGAATGCTTCGAGACATCGAACCTAATTTTTCGAATTCAACATCATAAGATTCTAGGATATATGAAGCATCTTGCTCAGAGGAAGTAGCGCAACCTCCAATAAGCATGGTTTCAAAGGGTTTAGGTAAAAATTTGGTAAGATAAGTTACATTGTAAACTGGTCCACCCACATTAAATCGGTTAATGATACGCAATACCTTTACAGGTCCTTTGGCTGAGTTTGTCATGAGTTGGTGTTGAAAAGTCCTACTCGTACAATGAATTTTTGCTACTTAAAATTGCCATCTTTGTACTAATGAAGACCTTACAAAGATATAGTTTCCTTTTATTCTTTTTAAGCAGTTTATTATTGAATGCTCAGTCCTATGATTCGTTGCTAAAACGTTTTGTAACGAACAAATCATTTTCAGGAGCAAAAATTTCAATTTTGGCGGTTGATTTATTAAGTTTCGATACCTTGATGTCATACAATCCCCGGCTTCCTGCAGCCACTGCTTCAACTACAAAATTATTTTCTACTGCCTTGGCCTTGGAGCTTTTAGGGCCAGATTATAGATTTGAAACGACGTTTTTTACTGATGGTCTGATTGAACAGGGTGTTTTGAAAGGGAATTTATGGATTAAAGGAGGGGGAGATATTTCTTGTGGTAGTAAGTACTTTAATGGCCAAGGAAAAGAATTTGAAGAATTAGATGCATGGATTGATAGCCTTAAGAAATTAGGCATTAATGAAATTCAAGGAAAGGTGATTGTTGATGGCTCTGACTTTGGGTATGAAGGGATACCGCACGGGTGGTCGGCTTGGGATGCAGGAAATTATTATGCAGCTATTCCTGCCGGACTGAACTTCTATGATAACGTGGCAAAATATTATTTTGAAACAGGTAAGCCGGGCAGTAGGGCACGTTTGATTAATACTTCGCCCATTCAACCAAACCTTCAGTTAAACAATAAAATTATAAGTGCTAGCGTAAAAGGTGATCATTCTAATTTGCAAGGTATGGCATATGATGAACACCGAATTGCAACGGGGAAATTGCCTGCATATCAGTCAAGCTTCATGGTAAGAGGTTCTGTTGCAAATCCTGAATTCAATTTCGCTCAAGTGCTTAAGTCGCGATTTCAATTGAATTCATTCAATGTAAGTGGCGGAGTTCTTCCTGCGCGAGGATTGACTATTCCAGATTATGACTCTTTGTATCGATTATTTGTTAACTATAGCCGCAGTGTCCAAGAAATAGCGAACTGGACGAATCGAAAGAGTGTGAATTTTTTTGCCGAGGGTCTCTTAAATGGTGTGGCATATAAGCTTACTGGAGATGGTCGAAATTCTAAAGCACTTAGTATTTACCCAGAATTCCTCGCTACGCGAATTGATACGATGGGCTTGCGATTATATGATGGTAGCGGCTTATCCCGGAAAAATCGCATTGCAGCCTCTCATTTATGTGATTTATTGGATTATATGACAAAGAGTTCTGTATCAGCCGAGTTTTTCAATTCATTACCGATCGCAGGGAAATCAGGAACAATAGCTGATTTGTGTAAAGGTGCTTCAGGTGAAGGCCGGGTATTTGCCAAAAGTGGTACAATGACTGGAATTAAATCGTATGCGGGTTACATACATACCTCGAGTGGAAAAAAGTTGGTATTTGCCTTTGTAGTTAGTGGATACAGTTGCAGCCAATCAAAGGTGAAACAGCAAATGGAAATATTGCTTAATCAGCTAGCTCAATATTAGTTCCGTTTCAATAATTGTTTCCCAAAAGGAAGTGATGCTAATTCCAGCCTCAGCGAGCATCTTTGGAACGATGCTTTCAGAAGAGAATCCTGGGGTGGTATTTACTTCTATAACATACGGTATATCTCCAACCAACATAAAATCAATGCGAGCAATCGATTTTAAGTTTAGTATTTGATAGATTCTTTTAGCTTCTTTTTGAATGGTAGATGTTAATTCCGGAGCGATACGTGCCGGGGTTATTTCATTTGATTTACCTTGGTATTTCGCTTCGAAATCAAAAAATTCATTTTCTGAAATAATTTCGGTTAAGGGCAATGCCCTTAGTTCTGTTTTGTCCCGATATACGCCACATGTGACTTCAATTCCATTTAAAAATGATTCAAGCACTATGGTGCGCCCCTCCTTGAATGCATTATTAATAGCACTTCGTAAGTCTTCTGCCTTTTTAACTTTGGATATCCCGTAACTCGATCCTGAATCTGTGGGCTTTACAAAAATGGGTAGACCTATGGTTTCTATAAGTTCCCTTTCATTGATTTCCTCGTCAACTTTCAAAAGAACTGAATTTGCAACTGGAATATCAAAGGATTTTAAAAACTGATTGCAGTACCATTTATCAAAGGATAGGGCAGAAGCTAACACATTTGAATTAATATAGGGTATATTGAGAATATCCAACAGCGCTTGAATTTTGCCATTTTCTCCAGGATTACCATGAATGTAAATTATGGCTCCAGCTAAGCTTACACTCGTAGCGTCCCTGAAACTGATTATCCCAGTATTCAAATCGAAAACGCCATCATTATAACCATTTTTCACTAACCAACCTTGATCGGAGAGCACAATCATATGGCCTGTATAAGAATCAGGCAGGTGCTTTAAAATGGTGTTAGCACTTTTGAGTGAAATTTCATGCTCTGAGGAGAATCCTCCGCAAATGATACCTAAATTTTTCATATCACGAATCTAAAGGTATTCATTCAAGAAATAACCTGTGAGATCTGATTTTTTGAAAGGTAGAATGTTGAAATTTACTATTGATAATATGTAATTTTGCACCTTATGCGTATTTTATATTTTTTACTTTGGTTAGCTTTTCATTATTCGTTCCGCTTATATTTTAGAAAGATAAAGATTGTCAACCCTAGTAATTATTTTTTTGGAAGAACCATTTTTGTAAGTAATCATCAAGGTTCCTTCATGGATCCTTTGTTAATCGCTTCTCAGCGAAAACCGATTGTGTTCTTTATGACAAGGTCAGATGTTTTTACAAAATTTACTAAACCATTACTTTGGATGGTTCACATGCTACCTATTTACAGACAACGGGATGGGGTTGATACTAAAGAAAAAAATGCCAAGATCTTTGAGAAAACAAATATCGTGTTGGATAAAAAACGCAATATTTTGATTTTTGGGGAAGGATTTACTGATGACCGAATTCAAAGACGCTTGCATCCGATTAAGAAGGGGCCTGCCCGCATTGGATTTTCTGCTTTAGAATATTGCGACTGGAAAAAGGATATATTTATTCAAGGCTTGGGTGTTAACTATACGGATTTTAACATGCGCCGAAGTGATGTGTTGATTGCCGCAGGTAAAAAAATTCGCTTGAATGAATTTAAGAAGGATTACGAAGAAAATCCATCCAAAACAATCACTGAGGTAACTCGATTGCTGGAAACAGATATGCGTCAATTGGTAACTGATGTACATAATCCTGAATTAGCCGATGTGCATGAGGATATCATGATGTTAACGCGCAAAGGGATGCATCCGACATGTTTTGATAAGTCCTTACCGATTGAATCCCGCTGGTTATATTCCCAAGCCTTAGCCCGATGGATGAATGGCTTAAGCGAAGAGAAGTTATCGAGCTTTAATCCCTTGATTGCTCAAATTGATTCCTATAAAAAGCATCTTCAATCATTGGGTGTTACAGAAAATGAAAGATTTCTATGTAGTGCAAATTCTTGGAAGGCCACATCGAAGGTATTAAAAGTACTAATTCTATTGCCTTTTGCCATATTAGGTGCGCTGCATGCGGGATGGGTATATTTCCTGATTAAAAAATGGGTAGAAAAAAAGTTTAAGCGCCCCGTTTTCTGGGGGTCTACAAAAAAAGTGTTAGCTATTTTCGCCGTGGTTTTATTGAACTTGCCCTTATTTTTTGTTTTACCAAACCTGATGCCTTGGTCTTTCCCTATTAATTTATTGTTTTCCATTGCTTATTTTTTAGTAATTGGTGTTTTCGCTCAGTCATTTTTGATCGTAATTAAAGAGTTGTTTTACCTGCAGCGTTATGCCAAGGTGAAGGTACTTAATTTAAAAGAATTGCATGAAACCCATGATCAACTGCTTGATGCCATAACCTCCCATATTCCGATTGCATGATCTCGAGTTTGTCAGATGATTGGAAAAATGAGCTTTCAGAGGAATTAGTAAAACCATATTTCACAGACCTTTTAGCTAAGGTTACATTAGCGTATATTACTTATCCGAATCAAATTTTTCCACCAAAACATCAACTGTTCTCCGCCTTTAATGCCTGTTCTTTTACAAATATCAAAGTGGTTATTCTCGGTCAAGACCCATATCCAACGAAAGGTCATGCGCATGGGTTTTGTTTTTCCGTAGAAAAGGAAGTATCACCCTTGCCAAAGAGTTTGCAAAACATCGCCAAAGAACTTGGTACAGATGTGGGAGTGGAGTTAAAGGAGCACGGGGATTTAACAACTTGGGCAAGGCAAGGGGTTTTATTAATGAATTCCATCTTAACGGTGCACGAAGGTAAACCAGGAAGTCATCAAGGATTTGGGTGGGAGCGCTTTACGGATTCTGTAATTCAGCGCCTTGGAGCTCGAAAGGAACCGTTGGTTTTCTTGCTTTGGGGTGCGCATGCAATCGCTAAAAAGAAATTGATTCTTGGAAAGCAACACTTTGTATTAACGGCACCACACCCATCACCTTTATCCGCTTATCGCGGTTTTTTGGGGTGTAAACATTTTAGTCAAACAAATGAATTTTTAGAATACAAAGGATACAAACCGATTGATTGGTAGCATTTAACTATCTTTGAACTCATGAAATTGATGAATGATTTGTACCTTAAAGCTCACCGTGGGGAAGAGATTCCTAGATATCCGGTATGGCTAATGAGGCAGGCAGGACGTATTTTACCTGAATATCGCGCGGTACGAGGAAAATTGAGCGGTTTTAAAGAATTGGTTGAAACACCAGCACTTGCGGCAGAAGTTACCATTCAACCTGTTGATTTATTAGAGGTTGATGCCGCGATATTATTTTCAGATATTTTGGTGGTTCCCGATGCCATGGGCTTAACCTATGAAATGATTGAGCAACTAGGACCATACTTCCCGAAAACGATAAGGTCTCGCCAAGAGCTTTCGTTGTTAGACACAAATCCAGATGTGGCTGATCGATTGTCATACGTATTCGAGGCCATTCGATTTACGAAAGAAGGTTTAAACAATCGGGTTCCGTTAATTGGCTTTGCTGGAGCTCCATGGACCATCTTCTGCTATATGGTTGAAGGAAAAGGGTCAAAAACATTTTCGGAATCTCGTAAATTACTTTATACCGATCCGGTTTTGGCACATGAGTTGTTAAGTCGAATCACGGATTTTACGATAGAATACATGAAAGAACAACAACGCGCCGGTGTAGATGCATTACAACTTTTTGACTCATGGGCAGGGATTCTTGGTCGTGAACAATATGAAATGTTCGGATTAACATACATTCGTAAAATCGCGCAGGCTTTTGAAGGATTTCCTTTTACTGTGTTTTCTAAAGGTGCAATTGCTTCATTGCCAGATATCTCTAAGATTGCTTGCACTACCATTGGTTTAGATTGGAATATGGATATCCGAGAGACTAGACAACTAGTCGGTCAAAACAAGACACTTCAAGGAAATTTAGATCCTTGCTTGCTGTATGCTGATGCGAAAACAATTCAAGTAGAAGTAAATAAATTGTTAGATTCATTTGAAAGTCCAAGACATATTGTAAATTTGGGTCACGGAGTTTATCCGGACATTGACCCGGAAAAAGTAAAAGTGCTAATTAAAACCGTAAAAGAATATGAAACGAAATTTTAAAAATATCTTACTGCTCATGATAGGGTTTGCATGTTTTCAACCCCTGATTGCACAAAAGAAAGGCGAAAAAACAGTGTTATTTTACAAATACACCTTTGATAAATTTTCAACCGATGAAGTTGAAATTTCAGAACCGGGGATGATTAATATGTTATTTGGTCTAAAGCCTTCTACCTCCTTTCCGGCTGATGTTTTCTACGGTTCGGGTGATTATGGCGCTGGTTCAAACATCTATGGGTATGCTTTGCCTGTTGATCCAAAAAATGAACGGTTTGATGGGAACGATAGGAATATATTTGTTTCAACCGAAGATTTAAAACAAGGAAATGTGGGTTATGCAGGGATTGTTACCTACAAACCAGGTAAATTTCAAAAAGAGAAGAGTTTTGTTACGATTCCGTTTTACAATGGGAAGTCTATTAAAAAAATGATTAAAGGGAAAAAATATTGCGTCGAAATGTCGATTTCCCTTGCAGAGGCATCCAAGTATGCATC
Organism: Bacteroidota bacterium; assembly: GCA_041163605.1. Lineage (GTDB taxonomy): Bacteria > Bacteroidota > Bacteroidia > Flavobacteriales_D > Crocinitomicaceae > UBA952. The sequence goes on from JBEAQY010000040.1 coordinate 63,931, forward strand.
AAATAATATTGGGATAATGTTTGTTAAAGAACCTTCACAATATCAAGTGGAAATAGCGGAAGGTGAAGGGTCTGGGCCAATCAATGTAGAAGCGGATCGCATCATGTATAATTACAAAAACAAAGTTTACGATTCGTATTCAGGTTGGGATAAAGTTTGCGGTGTTTATGTAGCTAAAGGTGATGAACAAGGGTTGGTAATCGGGAATTTTCTAATTAATGACAAGACCTTAGCTGTACCACAAAAGAAAATTGCAGTTGGAAAACAAGAAATAGATGCCTCAACAGGTGAGTTAAGTGAAATCCCAGCTATATTACCTATGGCATATTACTATATCGACAATATCCGAATTAAAGAGGTCGGTGACAAAGAGCCTTGTAATTGTATTAAAGAAGACACATCAGCATCTGCAGTTGAATATTCAAAGGTTGTTATTACCAAAGAACCTGTTGTTTCTGATAAAATGACAGATGAAGAGAAAGTTGCTGCACAGGTGATTTATTACCCATTCGGAAAAGCGAAGGCAAGTGAGGTAGGGAAGAAATGTATACAATATGTGGCTGATTATTTAAAGGCAAATTCCTCAAAGAAAATAATGATTTATGCACATAACGATGAATTAGAAGACAGTTTGGCAACTGCTTATGAAGATTTACGTGAGGAGTTAGAGAATTTGGATGAACAGCGAGGCGACTACATCAAAACGCGCTTAATGGAAGTATATGGTATATCTGAAGATCGAATTATTATTATTGCTGAAAATGCTTCTAAACCAAACGAGGCAGAAATGACAGAAGACGATGATCCAAATGATCGTGAATTAAAATTAGCGTACAATCGTCGTGTGGAATTCCAAGTGAAATAGCAAGGGAAAATTATAGAAAAAAAGGGGCTATGCCCCTTTTTTTATTCCATAAACTTTTTGAGTTCTTGGTAAAGGCGGTGTGTTGGTAGTCCAATTACATTTGTATAAGAACCTTCAATACGCGAAACACCAATCAGTCCAATCCATTCTTGGATGCCGTAGGAACCCGCTTTGTCAAGGGGCTTGAAATTGTTCACATACGTATTAATGTCATCTACCGAAAGTACTTGAAAACACACATCAGTATGCTCTTTGAATATTATGCGCTGCCCCTTGTGTGCTATACCTACGGCGGTAATAACTTCATGTTTTTTTCCGGATAAACGCTGCAATATTTCTACAGCTTCAATAGTTGATTCAGGCTTCCCGAGTGGTTTGCCCTCAAGAAACACCAAGGTGTCAGCACATATTAGCAATTCATCAGCTGCTTGTGTTACAGCCATTTTATTGAGTTTCTGCCTCACAATGTCGCATGGGATTTCATCGTGCGGCAATTGGTAGTTAATTTGTTCTTCAAAAACAATACTTCGAACATCAAATGGGATGCCCATGTTCTCAAGTAACTCTTTTCTTCGAGGCGAATTTGAACCTAAAATAATTCTCACAAGAAATAAATTGATGAAGATCCTAAAAGCAAACTCAATTTGAGTAATAAATTCATAGATTTTTCCCGAGCATTTAAAAGTTGTAAAAACAGGATTGACATGCTAAGTAGTAGCGCACTCATAAAAAGTATATTGAATTCCAAGCCACTTGGAAAGGCACTAAAGAATATTCCGATCAGATAGATTGGAATTAATAACAAGGTCACGCCTACGGCAATCCATCGAGCTTTCTCACTTCCAAACACAAGCGGGATTGAGCGAACATTACGTACTTTATCCCCTTCCATATCCTGAATATCCTTAATGACTTCCCTTGAGAAATTAATTACCAATGCAAAACATGCGATTAATAACAGCAAGATAAAATGATGTAATTCCACCCCTAAATCATTTGTTCCCTTCAGTGAAATCAATGGAATTATGGCCACCAAAAAAGAGATGCATGCATTCGACCAAAATAATCGCCGCTTTAAGTAAACCGAATATACCCACAAAATTGAGGTAGAAAAAAAGTGTATAAACACATAAAACCAGCTCGAAAATCGCCAGCTCAAATAGATCGATATGCACATAGCAAGTGCATTAAATCCCCAATGGATAATTATTGCCCATCGACGTTTTATGCTTTTTTCGATAACGATTTTTTCGGGTTTGTTAATTCGGTCGGACTTCACGTCGAAATAATCGTTAATTGTATTTCCTGCCCCAGCAACAATAACTGTGAACATTATAAAAAGGATAAATTCGTTTGGAGGTGCGCTAAGATGAGTTTGAGAATACCAAACTCCATACATCGTAAATGCTATAATTAATAAGTTTGATATACGTATTAGTCTCAGGAAACTCATTGAGTTATTATTTTATAAACGGTTCTTCTGTTGGATTGATGAGCTTTTTCTCGTTCAACTTCCGTTGCTAATTTGGCTATTTCCTGATCGCTTATAATCGGATTTGTTTCCCCGTATCCAAAAAAAGTTAATCGGCTTGCATCGATATGCTCTACCTGAATCAGGTAATTGTACACTGCTTTTGCTCGTTCTGCAGAAAGTTTTAGATTGTCCTCTGCTTTGCCCCTGGTATCCGTATGGCCACCCAATTCTATTTTGATGGAGGGTTTGCTTCTGAGGAAATTTGCTAAATTATTTAATTCAACATTCGATTCTTTGCGCAAATTTGAACTGCTTAGGTCAAAATAAATATTCTGTAATATATTTTCGGTGTTGCTGTTCAAAGGATTCATTGGGATGTCCAAATGGTAGGTAGTTTGATTTTCATTATATGTTAAATCAAATCCCAAGGAAGTCATCGCATATCCTTCATACTTAACTTCAATGACATATTGGCGGTTGGATGGTAAGGGGACAGTGAATGTACCTGTAACCGCATCGGCATCACTAATAATAATGGTTTCTCCAGAAGCAATGTCTTTTAGGGTGAAATGACCCGCAACAGGATTATTCGTTACCTTGTCATAAACTCTACCGTCGAAATAATAGGTGGTAGTGGGCTGGAACTCACGCGGGAGCTTAAAATAATAAATATCCAAATCACCATACCCTCCTTCGCGATCCGATGCAAAAAATGCAACATCTCCTTCAGCTGAAACTATGAGAGAGTTCTCATCGAATCTGGTATTTATAGGATAGCCTAAATTTTTTGGTTTCGACCAGTTTCCTTGGTTATCCATTTGGCTAATGAAAATATCGGATCCTCCCATTCCAGCATGCCCTCTTGATGCAAAATAAAGGGTTTTTCCATCGGGGTGTATACATACGGATTCTTCGGCAAATGGTGTGTTAATTACATCTGACAATCGCTCTGCTGTGCCCCATTTTCCTTGATCGTTTAAATGACTGACATAAATATCACTGTTCCGTTGATCTACCCCTTTTCCTCTCATGCCACGAATAAAGTACAGTGTCTTGCCGTCTGCCGCCAAGGAAGGCTGTGTTTCCCAATGATAAGAATTAACATCTCCTGGTAGATTCGTTGGATTGGACCACCGTGTACCAATTTTCTTCGTGTAGAATAAATCACAGCTTCCCTTTCCTTTTCTTTGTTCTCCGTATGTTCCAGTCTCATCGGTGCATGCAACAAATATTAGGTTTCTACCATCCGCCGAAATGGTTGGTGCGCCTTCATTGTGATCTGTGTTAACATTTTCAGGCATTGGCGTTGATTCACCCCAAATCGTATCTGTTTTCATAGAAATAAAGAAGTCTTCTTGGATGTCTCTTCCAAATGGCAATGCCCGAGTGAACATAAGCTGCTTACTCGTTACGGTTAAGGTTGGATAATATTCTGCATACTGCGTGTTTATTCCAGGGCCGGCATTTACCGGATTAAAAGGTTTGGGATGTTTAATTGCATCAAGGGCAAAAAGGGCATTATCATATATTGAGTAACCTGATTTTAAATATTCCTCATTTGGATTCGGATGATTGATGAAGGATTTAATGTTAGTTAAGGCTTTATCGTAGGAACCTTGGTCAAGGTATAAATCAGCAAGCCTGTAAAAGGTCATTCCAGTCCTCGAATGATTGGGAGATACACGCAATGCATTTTCAAAATCTTCGATAGCGCTTGATTTGTCTCGCAGATTAATGTGGTATTCTCCTCTGAGAACATATGCCTCCCAGAAATTAGGATCTTTTTTAAGTGCTTTATCAATTAGCTCTAGTCCGGCTCTAAAATCCGGCATGCGTGTTGAAGGGTCTAATTGCTGCGTCGGAACAAATTGTGCCTGCTTAAACAGTTTGGTCGCTTTTTTATTCTTGCTACTAAACTGAGCGAATATAAGATGGCCTATTATCAAGAAGATAATTACTAATAGTCCTTTGGGTTGTATTGTATTCATCAAGGAATATTTAGATATTTATGTGTTTGTAACGATAACCTCCAGCGAGGGTTACGCTTTATGAAATCAATGATTTGTTCTTGAAGTTGATCCTTTTTACTCCATTCAGGTTGGACATATAACAGGCACTGATCGTTTACCTGTTTGGCATGTTCTTCAGCCCATGTCAGGTCTGAGGGATGATAAATAACCACCTTCAATTCATCGGCTTTCTGATACGATTCAGGATGAGGTTTTTTAAATTTTTTAGGTGAAAAGGTATACCAATCTACTACGCCATTCAATTTGTAACAACCCGAGGTTTCAAGTGAAATAAACTTTTTTTCTTTGTGAAGCATATCGGTTAATGCCCTTAAATCATGCATAGCGGGTTCCCCTCCAGTGAGTACAATAAAATCGAAGCTCGCGCTTAAATCCTTGATTTCTTCTATTGAATAGGCCTTACCCGCACCCATTTCCCAGCTTTCCTTTACATCACACCAAACACATCCAACGTCACAGCCAGAAAGCCGAATGAAGAATGCTGCGCGCCCTGTGTAATACCCTTCGCCCTGTAAGGTTCCAAAATGTTCCATCACTTGATAGGATGAATGCTCCATACCAACAAATTTAAGCTTACTTTACCATGTTTGTTGAAAATGGTTACCATTTAATCTATCTTTTTATATTTGTTAAAATTAAATAAACAACTTATGAGAAAGATTACCTTAATTTTTAGTTTGGCCATAGCTTCTATTTCTTTAGCCCAAACTCAAATAGGAAATAGTGATTTGGAGCAATGGGAGAATGTAGGTGCACCCACTGAGGAGCCTGTAAACTGGAATAGTTTTAAGACAGGATCGGGGAATTTCGCTGGGTTTGCCAATAAGCAAATTGAACGTTCTTCAAATGTCCGTGCCGGTGCTTCAGGTATGTATTGTGCACGTATTTGGTCTACCAGTGTCCTTGGAATTGTGGCCAATGGAACCATGACTTGCGGTCGAATCAACATGGGGAGTACAACGCCAGCTAACGCAGCAAATTATAACTATTCTTCCATCGCTGATGAAAACTTTTCTGAGGCATGTGTTGATTCTCCGGATTCTATCGTGTTTTGGGTAAAGTATACTCAAGCAGGTAGTGGTAATCAAAATGCACGTATTCACGCCATTCTTCACGATGAATTTGATGTACATGATCCAATTGACGCAAATTCTCAGTCACACATTATTGCCACGGCAGAATTGAATTATCCTGCTACTGGCGGCAATTGGGAACGTAAGTCAATTCCATTTACCTATACCGCAAATCCTGGATTAGTACCCGGATTTATTTTGGTTACGTTTGCTACGAATTCTATACCGGGAGGTGGTGCAGCCAATGACGAAGTGCTAATAGACGATATTTCACTTGTTTACAGTGGCGGCGTAGGACTTGATGAAGCTTCAATAGCTCCGATGCATGCAAATTATTCAAATCAAGAATTGAGCTTATTTGGACAAACTCAAGGAAACTTGATAGTGTATGCTATGAATGGTGCTGAAGTATATAATGGGTTAACCAATGGTAAAACGTTAATTTCTTTAACAGGAGGAATTTACGTAGCAAGACTTATCGACCAAAACGGAAATATCTTCTCAACAAAGTTCTCGGCTAACTAAGAAAATTGAAGCATTTATTGATTTTATTGGGGCTGGTATCCTCGTTGGTAGGGTTCAGTCAGTCTACCGTTAAGGGAATTGTTCGCGGGGAAAACAACGAACCCATAGAAGGGGCAACGCTTGTTTATCGAAAGGACATAACCATTGGTGCCCAAACGGATGCTAAAGGGGTATATGAATTGTTCCTGCCGTCAGGTGAAGTAAAAGTAGTGGTCCGTTTTTCAGGCATGCGAAACGATACCTTGTCTTTAAATTTAGCACCCAATGAGATGGTAGAAGTAAATGTTACCCTGAAACCATACAGCATCAAGAAAGATCAAGTAACCGTTTCGGTTGGTAAATTTGATAAGCCCCTAGAAGAACAAACGGTGACCATGGTGGTGATGAAACCATCGCTCATCGAAAATAAGAATACCCGGAGCATAGAAACAGCCCTGGATCAAACGCCAGGATTGAATATTTTGGATGGTGAGCCCCAAATCAGAGGAGGAAGTGGTTTTACCTTCGGTGTAGGTGCTAAAGTTGCGGTAATTGTCGATGATATGCCGATGCTTTCTGGCGATGCAGGTCGTCCAGAGTGGGGTTTTGTTCCGGTAGAGAACATTAGCCAAGTGGAAATTATCAAAGGTGCTGCAAGCGTACTTTCTGGAAGTTCTGCGCTTTCAGGTTCTATTCATATTCGAACAGCGTATCCAACATCCAAGCCTTTGAATAAGGTTAATTTTTATACAGGGTTTTATTCCGCGCCATCTGTTCCAGGGGCAAAATGGTGGACTGATTTCCCCTTGATTACAGGAGCGAATTTTATTCATGCAAAGGCCTATAATAATTGGGACGTGGTGGTTGGTGGAAACGTTAATTATGACCATGGATACATAGGAGCACCCAAGCCTGGACAATATGTTATTGATACCATTTCTAATTTCTCCGATCGTCAAATGGCCATGAAACGTGCTCGGTTAAATTTTAACATTCGGCACCGTTCTTCAAAGATTACCGGATTAAGTTATGGTCTGAATGGAAATGTAATGTTGGCGCAGGGAAACATGTCTTTTGCATGGTTGGATGACACCTCAGGTTTATATCGTGCATATCCTGGGGCTGTATTTTTGCAAGATCAAACGATTTTCAATCTCGACCCTTTTGTTCAGTTAATAACCAGTACACAAGGGAATCACTACCTTAGAACCCGTTTGTTACACAGTGACAATCAAATGACTGCTAACCAAGATAATCGGGCAACCACCTACTATGCTGATTATATGTTCAAGCGTACCTACAAACAATTGAATGGACTCGATTTTATTGGTGGATTTACCAGTTCATACGTAAATTCTTACGCCAATATGTATGTAGGAAGCGGAAGTCCGAACAACCGCTTGCTTAATTTATCTGCATACACACAGATGGAGAAATCCTTCAATAAAATCTTAAATGTTTCTGCTGGGGCTCGCTTTGAATATTTTCAATTGAATGATACAGTGACCGCTATGAAACCAATTTTCAGATGTGGAGCGAGTTTAAAACTGTACCAAGAAACCTACCTTCGCGCCTCATTTGGACAAGGTTATCGTTTTCCAACGATTACAGAGCGTTTTATAAAAACAGGCGTTGGTAATTTTGGTGTTTTTCCGAATCCAAGGTTGTTGCCTGAAAGCAGTTGGAACGGTGAAGTAGGGGTGAAGCAAGGGTTGAAATTGGGGGGTGTTTATGCCTATTTAGATGCGGCATTCTTCTGGCAAGAATACCAGAACACAATTGAGTACATGTTTGGTATTTGGGATGTGGCGAATGCACCAGGATCTTTTGCTGGGTTCAAATTCTTGAACACTGGAAAGTCTCGTGTAGTTGGTATAGACCTGTCATTAGCAGGAAAAAGTAATATCAATAAGAACCTTGAATTATCCTTTCTTACAGGTTATAATTACATCGTTCCTAAGACACTCAATCCAGACTATGTATACGCAATTGATGATATTAATCGGAAGTATAGCTACAATACAACGTCTATGGATTCTGCCAGCAAGATTCTAAAATACCGCTTTCTACATAACGTGAAATTTGATGCAGAATTAACGTATAAATCTAAGTTTTCAGTAGGCTTAAGTATGAAGTACTTCAGTAAAATTGTAAATATGGATGCGATTATTAAAGACTTCGAAGAAACTACCGCAGCCTCAGGCGGTGACAAGCAAAACATTCGATACATGGATTATTTTAATGCACATCGATTCGGTAACATCATCTTTGATGCGCGCGTTTCATTCAGCGTGAATGAACACCATAAGCTTGCATTGGTAGGTTCCAACATCTTGAACAGAAGTTATTCCCTTCGTCCACTTAAAATCGAACCCCCTCGATCTATAATGCTACAGTATACTTGGAAGATTAGTTAGTATTTCTATTGCGATTATAAAATTAACCTGTATCTTTGCACCCAGATTTTTTTATTAACCGAGGTTTAGTACCTCAATTTATAAACGCATATGGCAACAAGAATTCGTCTTCAAAGACACGGTAAAAAAGGAAAAGCATTTTTTCACATTGTAGCTGCAGACAGCAGAGCAAAAAGAGATGGTAAATTCATCGAGAAATTAGGAACGTATAATCCGGTTTCTAATCCAGCAACAATCGATATTAACTTTGAACGTACCTTACATTGGGTAACTGTTGGAGCAGAAATGAGCGATACGGCACGTGCTATTCTTTCTTATAAAGGTGTATTATTTAAAAGTCACTTATTGAAAGGTGTTGAAAAAGGCGCTTTCACATTAGAAGAGGCTGAAAAGAAATTTAACGTTTGGCAATTAGAAAAGGATAATAAAATCCAATCTAAAAAAGACGGTCTATCAAAAGCGTCTGATAAAGAGAAAGCTGAGCGTTTGAAAGCTGAAATGGAGAAAAATGCGGCCAAAGCAGCAGCGTTAGAGGCTAAAATGAATCCAGTAGTTGAAGAAGCTCCAGCAGCAGACGAGGCTCCTGAGGTTGATGAAACTCCTGTTGTTGATGAAGCCCCAGCAGTTGAAGAAACTCCAGTAGTTGAAGAAACTCCAGCAGTTGAAGAAGCTCCAGTAGCAGAAGAAGCTCCAGTAGCAGAAGAAGCTCCAGCAGCAGAGGAAGCTCCAGCAGCAGAGGAAGCTCCAGCAGCAGAGGAAACAACAGAACCAACAGAATAATTTATACCCCATTGGAGGGATTTATTGAAATCGGTCATATTGCGAAACTTCACGGATTCAAAGGTGAAGTTTCGTTGTTTTTGGACGTTACGAATACAGACGATTATCGGGATTTATCCGTCGTTTTTTTTAATATGGATGGGATACCAACGCCATTTCATATTGTTCGTATAAAACCCATGAATAAAGGCTTTCTTGTATTAACGTTTGAAGGCATTTCAAATGAGGCGGACGCTAAAACGCTACTAAGGAAAGCTGTATTTCTTCCAGAAGTTGTCTTACAAGAATTAGACGAGCATACTTTTTATGACCATGAGGTGGATGGGTTTACGGTAATTGATTCTGTTCGGGGAAACATCGGGATTGTTGCTGGCATTATTGATCACCCATCAAATCCCTTACTTCAAATTGATTGTGATGGACAAGAAATTTTGGTTCCACTGAATCTAGACTTGAATAAGACCATTAGTCGTATCGATAAAACGCTCACAATTACAACCCCTGAGGGTTTACTAGATATTTACTTGGGTTAGTTTAATAATCCAAGACAGATTTTCATTCGAATCACATGTTTTGCAGCATCAATTACTTGCGCTTTAAATGCCTTGTCTTTTTTGTATCGTGCAAGCAATTCTTGATGTGTTTTATCCGCGTCAACCGGCATTAATACAATGTGACAACCTGCTTCAATGGCTTTACTTGCACTTTGAGGCACATTAACGACTCCGCCCATATTCATTGCGTCAGTTACAACAAGACCTTTAAATTTCAATTCGTTTTTAAGTAAATCGCTAACAATGGTCTTTGAGCATGTAGCAGGAAGTCCATTGGTATTGTATTGTTTGTTGTTAATTACACCAATGTGTGCGACCATGATTGAAAGAACGCCTTGTTTTATGAGTTCGGGGTAATTACTAATTTCCTTTAATTCGCCATCTATGGTTTGCAAAGAAGCGTGGGTATCGCCGCTAACCAATCCGTGACCAGGAAAGTGTTTTGCAGTGGCAATAATGTTCATGTTTTGAGTCTCTTGGATAAAAGTATTAGACCATGGAATAAGTTGTCCGGGCTTTGAACCAAAGCCTCGGTACCCTACCGTCGCATTACCCGCTACATCTACTACGGGAGCAAAATTATAATTGATCCCAATATCGTTCAAATCGCTGGAGATTTGTTGAGCAACTTGAATTACTTCATCAATAGAACTGATTTCCGCTGATTTTTTAACTGGATATGATCCAACTATTTTACGATTAACTAAACTAGGTTCTGCATCTGCACTGTATAGAAATGGTAAATTCCCTAACATCCTATTTGTTTTCTCAAAGGTTGATATCATGGAAGTGAATTCACTTTTTGTACCATTTAACATCAACACACCGCCAATAATCCGGTGATTAATGTGGTCTTCAATAGTAGCTTGTGTTTGACCATATTTCCCAACGGCTGGCATAATAAGTTGTGCGATTATTGCGGTATCATCTAGCTGCGAAAATACGTCGTTTACTGCGTCATCTAAATCTGAATTCGTGCTTAAGAAATCGATTAACTTAAAATTTATCGAGGCTTTAGGTTTAGGTATATCTGGCGATGGCTTAGTATCCGCCTGCTGAGAACATGCAATTAATCCAAAAAGAGTCGAAAAAATTAGAAAAGTAAATTTCAAACGCATGGTGTTTTTATTCAAAATTAACAAGCATTTTGATGCTGCAAGGAGTATGCCATGTTTCTTATTAACACATCACTTTGTATTGTGATATTAAAGTATTTATAGTTAATCGTAACTTTAACATTAAGTTCATCACAATTATTGAGTTCGTAAAGCAACCAACAATAAAAATTACATAATGAAATACTATACGTTGGCATTACTTTGTTTACTATCTAACCTATTTTATGCTCAAAACTTGTATGATAAAAATACGGTCCAAACGATAGAAGTATTCTTCGCTCAAGCTAATTGGGATGCTTTACTAGATAACCTTGCGATGACCACAGAGGATTATTTATTAGCCGATTCGGTAAGATTAAATGGTGTTGTCTTTGATTCGGTCGGTGTGAAGTATAAAGGAAATAGCTCTTATAATTCGAATAATAATAAAAACCCCTTGCACATAAACCTTGATTGGGTGCATAGTAATCAGGATTATCAAGGCTACACAGATCTTAAATTACAAAATTTATATATGGATCCTTCCATGATTAGGGAGGTCTTGTCTTATGCTATATTGGAAAATTATATGGATTGTCCGAAATCTAACTTTGCGAATGTATACATCAATGGCATGCTACGTGGCTTGTATTCTAGCGCTGAGAGCATTGACGATCGGTTCAATACGAATCATTATTTTGACCAAGCCGGTTCATTTTTTAAATGTAATCCGATTGGTGGAGCGGGACCAGGAGGAGGAACATCACCTGATTTGAAATATATAAGCGCTGATACCACCGCATATGCCAATGGGTATGAATTAAAATCAACCTACGGATGGACAAACCTCGTAGACTTGATTAATACCTTGAATAATAATTTTTCCTCCATTGAAGATAAATTGGATTTGGATAGGGCCATTTGGATGCTGGCATTTAATAATGTGCTTGTTAATTTGGATTCGTACAGCGGTGCCTTTCGTCAAAATTATTACTTATATCGTGACATTAATAATCGGTTTGTTCCAACGGTTTGGGACTTAAACATGAGCTTTAATGGGTTCCCAGGAGGAACAGGTTCGGGTGCTGGCGGTAGTGCTTCCCTGGATCCTATGTCTAATAGTAATTCTAATAATCATCCATTGATAAAAAAAATCTTGGCCGATCCAATGTACAAGCGCATGTATATGGCTCATGTTAGAACAATGGTTCAAGAAATGTTTGCCTCTAATTGGTATATAAATCAGGCTAATACCTTGAGAAATACGATTGATTCTTATGTTCAAGCAGACCCGTTTAAGTTCTATACCTATACCCAATATCAGAATAGTTTAACCACTGCGGTTTCCGGAGGGGGTGGACCGGGGGGAGGTAATTCAATCCCTGGTATTCAAACTTTAATGAATGGCCGAGTTTCGTATTTCAGCACGAACCAAAATTATACCTTGGTAGCTCCAACAATTAATAGTTTTGTTGCTTCAAATCCTACACCCGCATTTAATGAGACATTTTTTATAACATCAGCAGTTACCAATGAAACAGCCGTATATTTAGGGTATCGAACTTCACATGATCTGCGATTTACCCGCATTCCCATGTTCGATGATGGAAATCATGGTGATGGAGCCGCAGGTGATCATACCTACGGTGCTTCTGTTACTGCAAACGGTGCAATATTCGAATATTACATCTATGCCGATAATGACAACGCAGGATTATTTAGTCCACAGCGCGCTGAACATGAATTTCATTCGTTGGATTTGAATATTTCAGCACCATCTGTGGGGCAAGTTCAAATTAATGAGGTCATGTCAGACAATGAACTGACTCAAGATGATCCCTATGGCGAATCAAACGATTGGGTTGAATTACATAATACAACCGCCAATGCAATCGATTTGTCTGGTATGTTTTTAAGTGATGATCTATTGTTACCACAAAAATGGATGATGCCATCAAATACAGTAATTCTACCAAATTCGTATATAATAATTTGGACAGACAATGATATATTCCAAACTACCGGCTTACATGCTAATTTTAAATTAGGGGCTTCCGGAGATTTTCTTTCGCTTTCTAATGGTGCAACGGTTTATGATCAAATATCAATCCCAGGATTACTAACGGATCAGTCCTATGCCCGTTGTCCGGAGTCAGGGTTTGTATTTGATATAGCTGTGCCTACATTTAATGTAATGAACAATTGCTCTGCGGGACTAGAACCGATCGAATGGACTACATTAATTTACCCGAATCCAACCACGGATGTACTCAATTTAGATTTTGCGAAATCTGCGAAATATGACATCCTAGATATCAATGGGCGCTTAGTTTACGCTGGGGAAGAGGTCAATGGAACAACACAATTGAATACTGTAAATTGGAATAATGGACTTTATCTTGCAATAATTCAATATGCGGGTGGAGAGACGCAGGCAATAAAGTTCATCAAACAGTAGCTACTCCTGAGCTAAATGATTTTGAATCATTTGCACCATTAAATGTCGCTGATGAATTTCTCGAAGGTAGAACTGACTTACTTTTTTCGAAATAAATTTACGTTTACTGTATCCAAACGTAATAAAACCAATGACTTTTCGAATAAAGTTAACGTTTGGGGAATAATCTAAATCCAATCGACCAATCGTGTTAAGTTCCTCATTAATTCCTGGGCTTAAATCCATTTTAATTGCTTGTTGACGAATGCCTTCAATAAGGCTATCGTAACGCTCCAATTTGATGCGTTCGTAGTCTCTGGTTTTCATAAACCGAGTATATTGAAATTCGGCATCAGTGAAGGCGTGGAATAATTCTTCGATTGTCATAGTTGAATGTGGAGGGCAAAATTAATAAAAGGAATAGAATAAGCCATTTTTTCCTTTTCAATTCTCTATTTTTGCGTCCTATGAAAACGAAATCAACCCGAAAAAATAAGGTAAACGTAGTAACCTTAGGGTGCTCTAAGAACACCTTTGATTCGGAAATTATGATGGCGCAGCTTAAAGCAAATAGTTTTGATGTGGGCCATGAGCGAAATGAAGAATCGGAAATTGTTATTATTAACACCTGTGGTTTTATTGATAATGCCAAGCAAGAATCAATCGATACCATTCTACAGTATGTAGACGCGAAACAACAGGGATTAGTGGATAAAGTATACGTGACCGGGTGCCTCTCAGAGCGTTACCGAAGTGATTTGGAACAAGAAATACCTGAAGTTGATGCGTATTTTGGAACGCGTGAATTACCAAGGTTACTGAAAACGCTCAAAGCAGATTATAAATATGAATTGGTTGGCGAACGTTTACTGACAACACCAAATCATTATGCGTACTTTAAAATAGCTGAAGGATGTGATCGTCCGTGTTCTTTTTGTGCTATTCCGTTGATGAGAGGAAATCATGTGTCCACTCCGATGGACCAATTAGTTACAAATGCCACGCAATTAGCGAAACAAGGGGTCAAAGAGTTACTGTTGATCGCGCAAGATTTGACCTATTACGGCTTAGATATTTACAAGAAAAGAAACCTCGCTGAATTAGTAGATAAATTATCAGATATTGAAGGAATTGAGTGGATTAGAATGCATTACGCTTTTCCAGCAGGGTTCCCTATGGATGTCTTAGATGTAATGAGAGAACGTTCTAATGTTTGTAATTACTTGGATATTCCATTGCAACATGGATCTACGGCGATGCTCAAATCGATGCGTAGAGGAATAACTCGCGAAAAAACGGAAGAACTACTCGATGCCATTCGTCAAAAGGTCCCCGGTATTGCACTGAGAACTACCCTGATTTCTGGATTTCCTGGTGAAACAGAACAGGATTTCGAAGAAATGATGGGATTTGTTGAACGCAGTCGTTTTGACCGCTTGGGGATCTTTACCTATTCACATGAAGAAAACACGCATGCTTATTCAATGACGGATGATGTACCAGATGCAATAAAACAACAGCGCGCAGATGCGGTGATGGAATTGCAATCAGGCATTAGTTATGAACTGAATCAAGCGAAGGTTGGAAATACTTATAAAACATTGTTTGATCGCGTAGAAGGGGATTACTTTATTGGCAGAACTGAATATGATTCTCCGGAGGTAGATAATGAAGTACGTGTAAAACTAACACCTTCCTTGTATGTACCACTTGGCGCATTTTCTCAAGTTAAAATCACCTCAGCAGATCATTATGATTTATACGGTGAAATATTATGAATAATTTTAAATAAAAAAACATGAAAAATCTGTTATCATTCGCTGTACTTTCAATGCTTTTTGTGCTCAATAATGCATGGGCTCAACCTGCATCACCACTTACGGTAATTGATGCTACAAGTCCAAATGCCTGTGACGGTTCTGCATCCATTACAAATCCAAATATTGTGATTACCAATTCCATTGTTTGGTACTCGAACGGCGCTATTTTAGCTCAAGGAGTTACCAGTGTTTCTAACCTTTGTGCGGGTACTTATGGAGTTTATTATACCACATTCATTGATTCTGTTACAGCAACCTTCGTTATTTCAGGGAATCCATGTAATAGCCTACAAGCGATTGTAACTGGAACCGCTGCGAGTTCTCCAAATGCATGGGATGGTTCGGCAAGTGTTACTGCGGTAGGTGGGTCTGCACCATACGCTTTTACTTGGAGTAACGGGGCTACCACAAGTACGATTAATGGGCTTGGTGTTGGCGCGTATTACGCCTGTGTTACCGACATGAATGGCTGTGTAAGTTGCGATAGTTTTATCGTTTCAGCGACCATAAATCCTGGGAATGACACCGTATTTGTAATAAACAACAACAACATCCCGAACGTAATTGATTCACTTGGAATGCAACAAGTATTGGATTGCAGTATTGATTACAATGCGATTGGTGCAGCCTTTATTTCCGGTTCCCAGTATATTCCAAGCGGTAACCCGAATGCGCTAGATAGTATTTATTTAACATGGCAGGTACATGATACCTTGGTTCCAGCAAATTTAATGGCAAGTTATGTGGTGGGTTATTCTTTATTCCCTCCCTTAGCTCAATCATATACCGCGAGTTTAGAGATTCATTGTCCGCAAAAGAATACCAATTACAATACCTTATTGATAATTGATCAGTTTTATTCTGCGCAATTGGGGATTGTAGAACCTGTTTACACACCAAGTATTTGCATTCAGGACGGGTGCGCTTCGATTAACTTGGTTACGCCTCAACGTGGTGAATTGAACGTTTATTCAATAAACGGTAGTTTGATGTCGGCACAGCAGGTTTCGAATGTTTCATCCACACAAATTCAAATGACGAACTGGAACCCAGGAATTTATTTTATGCATTATAGTTTAGCCTCAGGAGCGCGTGGCGTTTTGCGTTTTGTAAAACCTTAATGATTTTTAAATAAGGGCATCATTACATGGCCTTCCGAGTTGCTGTTGTTTATGTGCAGCAATTGAAGTAGGGTAGCATGTAAATCTACTAAAGAGGCATGTTGAGTATTCAGCATGCCTTTTTTGAAATCAGGACCTTGGGCGTACAGAAAGATATGACGACAACCCGTACAGTCATCACCGTGATGTTGGAATCCATTGCCTAAATGGCGACCGTGATCATTGGTGAAAATAAAGGTTGTTTTTCCTTTGTAATGATTATCAGTGTTTAAAAAATGCCAAATTTGATAGGTATATTCATCGATTTTTTTTATTCCTTTAAGGTAATCACTCCAATTTCCTGTATGCCCCGAATAATCTGGTTCTTTAAAATTCACTAGTAATAAATTGGGTTTTGTTGTTGTCAAGGCAGTCATTACGTGATTAAAGGTTATACTGTCGTCGCGATAACCTGATCCGTTTCCTTGGATTCCGCAATCACTGGGTGGATTAAATTTATTTTTGAAGCGATAATCACTTGTATTTCCAAGAACTTCTAGTTTGTCCTTACTACAGATAAGTGCTGTTTTGGGACTATTCCCTGGGTGATTTTTTATCCAATACTGAAAAATAGAAGGGTTGGCAGGTAATTCAAGTCCTGTGTTATCAATGGATTGATAGTGTCCTGTGGTAAGGGCGACGTGGCCATTTACTGTAAATGTAATCCCTTCATTATAGAATTCAGTACAGATTATCCCGCTGTCGCGCATATCATTCCATAGATGAGGTATAAATTGATGGCTTGAATCACCTATGGTTTCACTATATCTTGGCCCGTCCATAACCACGATTACAACATTTTCTGTTACAAAAGGGTGTTCAGGAATTTTATCATAAGTGCATGAAAGAAGTATGGTGATGAGATAAATTAGATAAAATCGATTCATAGTTAAATGTAATCATTTCTTTCAGTTTTATTGATCAACTAAAATTCGCAGGAACTGACAAATAACAAAATCCTTAATGCTGTTTAGGTTTCTATGAAAAGCGTCCTCTTGTGTAAAGGTGGGTGTTATACATGTTGCACAAAGCTCGGACTTTTTTGTTTAGTTCCTCTCTCAAGCAAGCTTGGTTCGGCCCTAAATAGTTTAAAATTTGGGGATTACGAGCGAGCTCGTGTTCCGTAAAATGGTCTCAATCCAAGCATAAAGTCCACTTTGCTGCGCAAAGTTTGGGCCTTTTTGTTTTGTTATTTCTTATCAAAAGTTTCTTTGTAAAGAAAAATCCCTATGTAAATCATTAAGGCTTAACATAGCACGTTTTTGGTCCTGAACAGGGGTTGTTTTTGAAATTAGTAATTCGAATGTCTTTTAATTGATAACCAAAAAATGTTTCAACTGGAATCATAAGTGCTTTAATTTCAATGTTTTCATCTTTGTAAATCCACATTCTCCCATTTGTGGCATCTTTCGGTTTTAATAAATAAAAAGTAACATCACCGCAGTTGTTTTCAACATCAGAAAAATAATAAAAGTGCATGTCTGAAGTATATACTTTCGAAGGGTCATTTTCGTCATAATCCCACCAAAGGGCTATCTTCCAACAGCTATCAACAGAGTTGTTCGTTGAGCAATTCTCGTATAATTCATAATATTTATCACCATAGTTTATGTTTCCATATCTTTTTAATAATTCATTTTTTAGTTCTTCTTTAGTCTTTATGTCTTGTGAAAAAACGATAGAAGAAAGAACAATACTGAATAATGCTGTTAAAAGTGTTTTCATGATTGATAATATGAATTAGACCTAGTTTAATGCTTAAAATTAATCACTTAAAGATATAAAAATTAATTGAGTAAATGGAATATTAATAAAGTAATATAGAAACTTATGATGATCCGATTTTACCGAGTAGTGATGCTACTGCGTAGCATCGTTCCAAATTCGATTTAAATCTTTATCCCCTTGGGATTACGCTAGCGCACATTCGCTAATGGGGGCTTATCTCAAACAAAAGTCCACTTTGCTGCGCAAAGTTTGGGCCTTTTTTGTTTTCTCCGCTTATTGAAGTAAAATTCAAACAGTTTAAAAGTGAGTTTTTTGCTGGGATTACGCAAACGCGTATTCCCTAATGGGGGCTCAAACCAAACAAAAGTCCACTTTGCTGCGCAAAGTTTGGGCCTTTTTTGTTTTCTCCGCTTATTGAAATAAAATTCAAACGCATTTAAAACAAAAAAAGCCCACTTCGTAAGAAGTGGACTTTTGTTTGTGATCCCGCTGGGATTCGAACCCAGGGCCCATACATTAAAAGTGTATTGCTCTACCAGCTGAGCTACGGAATCGCTGATTTGAGGGTGCAAATATACCAAAAATATTCTTTTGGCAATCCTTTATTCGGTATTTTTGAAAAATATAGTTAAAAAAAAGGGTGAGTTTACAGAAACATTTGTGCTTATTGGGTTTTATGGGGTCTGGTAAATCTACCGTTGGACAAGCATTGGCTCAGCGTTTAGGGATTTCTTGGGTGGACAGTGATTCTTGGATTGAAGAGAAACAGGGGCGGTCTATCTCGGAAATTGTAAGCGAGAGGGGTTGGCCTGCATTTCGCGCGATGGAACGTGAATTCGCATTTGAAATGAAGTTGCAGGCACCCATGGTTATTTCTTGCGGAGGTGGGTTTCCCTTGGATCATGAGAATTGGCATTGGATTTCGAACAATTGTACCTCGATTTATTTGCGCATTGATAAGGATGTCTTGCTGAATCGTCTTATTAATGAGACCTCTAATCGTCCGCTATTGAAGGATAAGAGTCGTGCTGAGCTCGTACAATTTATTGATGAAAAACTTACGGAACGAATGCCTGTTTATACGAAGTCGGATTTGATCATTGATGCGAATGGTTCCATAGAAGAAACCCTTCTGCAAATCCAAAAATTAATATAAATCTCGACGATATCCCAGTTGGAATAGGAAATTCAAACGCGAGTAGGTATGGCTGTTCTCTCCGGCACTGTTATTCGCTAAATTCAATACAGAATACGTTCCGGTAATATCAAAAAACAAGGTGCCTCGTACTGGAATCGTGTATTTAAAACCACCTTGAATACCTAATGCTAAATAATAGATACTTCCTTTGGTAGGATTCGCATTTGGAAGCGAATATAATCCTTCCCATTCATATTGTTTTGTGTAATCAAATTTCGAGAATTTAGCACTGGTCGTATTTATTCCGATGCCAAATACACTACCACCATAGAGCGCAAAACCATTGTCGTAATCATTTAACATGTACGATCTTGTTCCGCCCTCAACATAAAATGTGTGAGATTTGATGTTATAAGGAACAGAAAGCGTGTAGGGGGTTGTTGTTACATCATTTGCTGTCATGTTCGCATAGCGGGTTGTACTGTCCTGATTAGGTAAAAATGCAGAAGCACGAATGAAAAAGGTTAAGTCGCTTGATCTTGGAAGTTCAAGTCCTAGGTTAAAGCCGATAGATTTCCGTTGTGTACCAACGCCATTTAGAATACCCGTACCCGCTGAAATGCTCATTTGGGCAATCGTGTTGGAAACAAAACCTAAAAGAAGAACAAATAGCGTAAATTTCATAGTCCGTAAAATTAACTTCAATTAAAACAAATGTAGTTCAGTAAGTGCTATTTAACAAGTTAAATCAACTTTAAGTTTTGTTAATGAATCTAAATTTATTGAATTGTTTTTTATAACTTCGTTGACGTATGAAGCGTCAGATTGCTTTTTCTTTAGTTCTTGCTACCCTTTCGTTTATTGCAACAAAAGCAATTGAGTCGTTTGGGGTAGACCAATACTACAGATTTCAAGCAACCCATTTTCAAAAAGAAAGTGGTTATTTTGATTTGCAACACCCGTCAAGCATTCAGTTTTTACCCACTGGATTGCTGCCGTTTAGTGAGATTACTAGCCTAGATAGTATGCATTTAATGGCTATGCAAGGAAAAGGTGGGAATTCCTTGGTGCTCTTGAATACAGATTCAACGTCATTTTCATTGGTAAGCCCATTAACTTCAGATATAATACTCTCCTCGTTTGTTCAGGTAGATAGCCTCTTGTATCTGTTTGATGAGAAAATGGATGTTTTTGTTTCTGCGTTCCCTTATGATTCTTCATCAACCCGTAAACTTTCAAATACTCGTCCGAATTGGACAAGTACCTCTGCGTGTTTTCACAAGACGACACATCGAATCTATTTTAACCCAGAGGTTGAGAATCCAACAGCGAATAGACTGAGGTCGGTGTATACCTTCAATGTTAATAAGAATCGTTTTACATCTGCTCCCTTGTTTTCTTTTGATGTGGATGAAATTGAACGATTTGCTGCGGAAAATGGTATCCGAATCCACGCAAATCGAATTACTGAATTAAATGATACGGTTCATGGGCTCACTATAATTCCAAATGCAATTGCAGTGCATCCAAAAACTAACGAGGTCTATATCTTATCAGGTACCGATCGGTCTTTAATTGTTTTTGATCAATTCGGAGTAGTTAAAAATTATTCAGAATTAGATGCCAGTTTGTTCCCTAATCCAACCGGATTAACCTTCGCTCAAAATGGAGATTTATTAATTTCGAATGAGGATTTAATCAAGAATTCAATCGTTCGTATTTCTTGGAATAAGCTGTGGCAATCCAAAGGTGGGAAAGGATTGGTCTTCGGACGTTAATCCATTATATAAAGTCTTCCCATTGGTCCTTCGCAAAATAATAGGTCTAGTGCAGATAAGTTACTCGAGAATGGCTTATTGTAACTAAACACCTGTTGATATACTTTAAACGGCCCACGACTCAACCAGTTCTTATGTCTTAAGTCTTGTTCGGCATATGGAATAAACGCTGTTGATTGCTTAAGGGATACCGGTAAATCCCATGCGTCAATTAGAAATCTTAAAATCTGGAGGTTAAGTTCCCAGAGTGACTTTGGATGCGCTAGTAATATTGTCTCAATCTCAAGGTGATAGGCTTCAAAATAGGGAGACTTTCCATAGGCAGATTTTATTGCTCTCCAATGTTTAATTTGCCAAGAACTGTCGCTGCAAATGTTGATTTCAGCCATGCACTGTTTGGTGTCATTGTGTTCAATGGGTACAATTAACCGGTGGATTCCTTCGGCCGTAAGTATTTCACATCGATTTCGAATGCTTTGTTTTATCCAATGTTCGTGCTGATCAATCACCACGGATTTGTGCCTACAAAGTTCCTGAACATAATGGATGCTGGGAAAATACGCCGTAGGAAAAATCATCTAGGCCAAATACTTGAAAATAGCAATCAATGCACCAATTCCTAAGGCAAAGCCTATGAGTTGGAGTACACTAAATGAACCTTCTTGGCTTACATTTTTAAGAATTCGTTCCATTCGGAACCCTTTATATGGACTTTTAGATAACCAAACTAGGGAGGCTCTTCCAACAATATGGTCTTCTGGTACAAATCCCCAAACCCTTGAGTCTGCAGAATTATAACGATTATCCCCCATCATCCAATAGTAATCCATTCCAAAGGTATAGGTGCTTACTTTTTTATCGTCGATAAGAATCGTTCCGTCTTTCTTTTCCACCAAGGTATGACCCTCATAGGCCGTAATAATCCGTCGATACCATGCTATATTCTTAGCACTGATACTTACCGTAGCTCCCTTTTTCGGTACACGAAATTCTTGGAAATCAGTCATTGTATTGTTTACATAGAAGTCTTTAGGGAAACACTCGAGGTTCTCAATAAGTTCCTCTGGACTTGGTTTGCGTTTTTCAACGGTATACGAAGGACGATCGATATGCACACTGAATTCAGCATTTGGATACACTTTTTGAATATTACTTTTTTCGAGTGGTGAAATATTCAAGACATATGGATTGGTAGAATCTCCTTCTTCGTAATCGTAACGCGATGCATCAGGTGCATTTTCCAGTCCGAATCGTTCGAACATTTCTTGTGCACTGAAGGTAGCAGTTTCCTTGCTCACATCCCATTTGAATGCCATGTTATCAAAGATCTTGGCAGGTTTTCCATTGCGGTATACCGTGGCATTCTCAATTTTTATAACATCTCCGGGTGTACCAATACATCGCTTAATGTAATTCTCCCGTTTATCCACAGGCCGGTATATTAATCCGTCATGCGTCATTCCTTCCGCGTTTTCTGCAGAGTAAATTGGAAAAAGTCCATTCTTTAAGTTTTCACGCGCTATATTCCTCCAATAATCAATGTTGTCAATAAAAGAAAGGAACTTAATAGAATCAGAGGAATTTACTGCATTACCTAATAAATTGTTTTTAATTCTAAATTGCCAAATTGCCTCGTTATTGATTATTCCATGATAGTCATGCCCCATAAGTCCATTTGGAATCCTTGGATCATACACCGCGGTGTCTCCAGATGGATAATTAAATACTACAATGTCGTAGGGTTTGATTTTTCCAAAGCCTGGTAAGCGGAAATAAGACCCTTTTTCTATTGTTAAATACGAAGGGATGTTTACCCATGGAACGTTGTTGTGTACCAATGGATAGGAGAGAGGGGTAATCGGAACTTTTGGTCCAAAGGCTAATTTATTTACAAATAAGAAGTCGCCTACCAGCATGGTTTTCTCCATGGATCCGGTTGGAATTTGAAAGGGTTCAAACACATAGGTTCGGATAACTGTAGCAGCAATTAAGGCAAAGAGCAACGAATCTCCCCATTCTTTAACCCCTGTTTTACTTCCAGGTTTTCTACTTGAAATGAGGGAAAATAAGAGTTCTAGCGCGTGACCAAGTACAGGAAGACACATAAAAAGTACCAGGTGATCTCCCCATTTTCTTGCTTCGAGTTCTTTGGCATTATTCCAATTTGTTTCAGGAACTTGCACTGCTTTTTCATCAGATGCTAATCGGTGCATTAGGATATAAGGGAAGAAGATTCCTTGAAGGGTGTCCATTAAAGAGAACCGACCAAATCGACGGATTAAACTCACGTTGGCAACCATCATCATTATTAAATGAACCCCTGGAATGAGCATTAGGATGGTCCAAAATGGTTTTTTATTTGTGTGCTTGAACACCAAGAAATAATTGTACAACGGAATATATGCATTGGATGAACTTATGCCCATCTTTTGAAATTGTTTACCCCACTGTCCAAGGAAGGGATTGATCAGGATAAGAAGGTAGAAATAGATAAAACTCATAGCGTTATTTTAAATTTAAAACATCTTTCATGGTAAAAACACCTTGTTTTCCGGGTAAAAACTCAGCGGCCAAGATTGCACCAAGGGCAAAGCCTTCACGTGAATGAGCTTCGTGGCTAAGCGTAATGGTATCAATGGTGGATGTAGCGAACACTTCATGGGTGCCAGGAACATCCGGTTCCCGATGGGCAACAATAGCAATTTGATTGGATAAAACCTGGTCCCCAAGTTTCCATTCATTGTAGTTGGTATTGTTCGCGGTTATTCCTTCAGCAAGTGTTACGGCGGTTCCGCTGGGGGCATCTAATTTTTGTAAGTGATGCGTCTCTTCAATGCGTAAGGTGTACTGTGCTTGTGATTCAATCAGTTGAGCCAGCTTTTCCGTTAATTGTTGGAATATATTTACTCCAACGCTAAAATTTGAGGCATACAATAAACTTCCTTGAGTCTGGGAAACAAGTTCAAAAATCTCCTCTTGTGATTTAATCCAAGCGGTGGTTCCAACTACGATAGGTAATTTTTGTCCGATCGCTTTTTTAATGTGTTCAACCACCGTATCAGGACGTGTAAATTCGATGGCTACGTCCGCAGTACATTCTTCATTCCCCTTAAACGGTTTTTGAGAATTATAAATGGATACAATTTCATGACCACGCGATATCGCTATGCGTTCTATGATTTTACCCATTTTCCCGTATCCGATTAGCGCGATTTTCATGGCCTTATTTTAATGTGATTTTTGCGGTCAATCCAACTGCAGATGTCTGTAGAAAGGAAGGACGAATTAACAAGCTTAAATCTTTTGATACATCAAAGCTAAGAAAATGTGCTTCTACTGCTGCGTCAAGAATCTGAATAGCATATACCGCTCCGATACCTAAAATAGATAGGTCCCTTAATCGCGCATATTGATCGTAAAGTGAAACGAGTGCAAGGTTATCATAATCGACCCACTTCGGATTGACGGCACCACCGATTTGACGCTGGTTGTATTCCGTTTTAATGCTTTGAACCAACCGTTGATTTTGAATTAAAAGGTAGGTTGTTCCACCAATTCCAGTTGCAATAAGAGGTACTTTCCAAAATGCATTTTTTCTTCCGTTTGTATGAATGCTATTGTATACTTGTCCTCCGCCGGGAATACATGCAGACAATAATGCGGATTTTTTGTAAGGAATCACACTGTCGTTGAGTTGCTTTTGACCATTAATCAATACTACATGTATTGACAACACAATAACGCTCAGGAGCAATTTCATGAATTTCCTAGGGTTTCTAAGAGCATGTTCAATTGTTCCATGGAGTTGAAAGAAAGGGTGATTTTCCCTTTTCCTTGCGCATCCTGGTTCACTTGTACCTTTAATCCAAGTTTCGCTTTGAGTTGGTTCTCAATGGATCGAACTACGGCTGATTTTGGGCTTGATTTAGAGGTAGGTGATTTGGGTTTACTGCTGCTTGGTTTTCCCCATTGTTCCACATCTCGTACACTCAATTGATTTAGTTTAATGGCCTCGAATGCTTTTAACTGTTCCGATTCATTGGATATGCTGAGCAAGGCCCGGGCATGTCCCATAGTTAATTCATTGTCTCGCACGGCTGCTTGTATTGCTGCAGGAAGCTTTAGTAACCTTAGGTGATTTGCTATGTCAGAACGCGATTTAGAAATTTTCTGACCCAATTCAGATTGAGTATACTTGCATTCTTCAATTAATCGATGGTAGGATAACCCGATTTCTATCGCATTTAAGTTCTCTCGTTGTATGTTTTCAACCAAGGCCATTTCCAGCATAGACTGGTCATTGGCTACGCGAATGTATGCTGGTACGGCAGTTAATCCTGCGATTTGAGATGCGCGAAGCCTTCGTTCACCCGAAATAAGTTGATACCGATTCGGACTAATTTGCCGCAAGGTTAAGGGCTGAATAATTCCCAAGGCTTTAATGGAAGCCGCTAATTCTTCCAAGGCCTCGGATTCAAAATGCGTGCGGGGATTGAAGGGGTTAGCCTCAATACATGCAGTTTCAACCATGGTTGTCCCACCAATTCCTGGTTCATTGGTAGAAAGTAAGGCGCCTAGTCCACGGCCAAGAGGTAAGCCTTTTTTATTGTTAGAAGTCATTTTCTGAGTCAAAATCGATTTGTTTATCTGAATTACCCATTTTAGTGAGGTTGTTTTTCTGAAGTATTTCTCTCGCT
The DNA here is from genome assembly GCA_041163605.1 of Bacteroidota bacterium. Lineage (GTDB taxonomy): Bacteria > Bacteroidota > Bacteroidia > Flavobacteriales_D > Crocinitomicaceae > UBA952. The sequence goes on from JBEAQY010000040.1 coordinate 89,483, forward strand.
AAATTCAGGTAATTAACTGCGCCTTTAGACGCAGCATCATGCATAATCACAGGAATCCCATGACTTGTTGATTCGGATAAAGTAGTATTTCTGTGAATAATGGTATCAAAGACTAAGCTTTGAAAATGCGTTTTAACTTCGTCAACTACTTGGTTGGCAAGACGAAGTCGAGTATCGTACATGGTCAGGAGCATCCCTTCAATTTCTAAATTTGGATTTAAGCGTCCCTGAACAATTTTAATGGTATTGATTAATTTGCTCAATCCTTCCAATGCGAAATATTCGCATTGAACCGGAATTAAAACAGAATCTGCTGCCACTAAGGAATTAACGGTGATTAACCCAAGGGAAGGTGAGCAGTCAATCAGAATTACGTCATACGAATCGATCACTTCTTCCAGTGCTTTTTTGAGTAGGTATTCGCGGTCTTCAAGATTAATCATCTCTAATTCAGCACCAACTAAATCAATGTGAGAGGGCAATAAATAAAGATTCGGGGTATTTGTCTCTAAGATGAGAGATGCTGTCGGAACCCCATTAACTAAACAATCGTAAATGTTGTTCACATTCTTTGGGTCGAACCCTAATCCAGAAGTCGAATTGGCTTGAGGATCCGCATCGATAAGTAATGTTTTATATTCTAAAACACCTAAGCATCCGCCCAGATTTATGGATGTGGTTGTTTTTCCTACGCCTCCTTTTTGGTTTGCAATTGCAATGGTTTTTGCCATACCACAAAAATAGTGATTCACCTATGCTTGTGCAAGTTCGAATTCTATCATAATTAGCCTTTTTATCAACCATTTTCATTATTTTTGTTAAATCACAACAGCTTATGACTAAGAACACACATATTCGTATTGGTCGGGCAAAAAGCAATCATGTAATTTTAGATCATGATCAAATTTCTTTAGAACATTTGGAATTATTTGCCGATTCTGAGGGCAATGTGTTTATTACCGATTTAGGTTCTCCCCAGGGAACAAAAGTTAATGGTGAGGTTTTAAAGGGATTTACTCAACTAAAAGATACTGATGAAGTAGTGCTTGGAGGAAAGGTGAAATTTAACTGGAAGAGATATCGTAATTTTGAAAATCCTAAACCAAAAGAACCGGTTACAAAACCTAGAATTGAAATCCAAACAGAGCCTAAAAAATCTAAGAAACGCACTGAAGTTCAAGCTGTCATGGATGTAGAGATGCGAAGCTTGTATATTATTTATGGAATTGTTGCATTGTTAATTCTAGTGATTTATCTAATTAATTAATACTACGTTTAGTTATATTAAAAAAAAAATCGTAATATTGCACCCCCAAAGTGGTGAATTTAATATAAGAATCATGAACTTAATCAGTGAAATTCAAAAAGAAGTAATTACGTTGAATGAACTTCCTTCATTCAATTCTGGAGATACAATTTCAGTAAGCTATAAAATTAAGGAAGGGAATAAAGAGCGGATTCAGCAGTTTCAAGGCGTTGTTTTGCAGCGAAGAGGTGCAGGTGCAACAGAAACATTTACTGTACGTAAAATGTCTGGTAACATAGGAGTTGAGCGTATTTTCCCAATCAATTCACCGTTCATTGAAGGCATTTCAATTATTAAACGAGGAGATGTTCGTCGCGCACGAATTTTCTACTTCAGAGAACGAACTGGTAAGTCTGCTAGAATTCGTGAGAAAAAGAAATTCACGAAAGAAGCATAATCAAAGCAAATATTATTCAACGGGCCGAAAGGCCCTTTTTTTATTCACTCAACAGAAGGAATTCTGTTCTTCTATTTTTTGCGCGATTCGCATCACTGTTATTTGGGAACTTCGGCTGTTTTTCTCCGAATCCTTTACTCGATAATCGCTCTTTCTCAATGCCTTCTTCGATTAGATAATCCATTACTGCTTTTGCTCTAGATTCCGATAGCGCTAAGTTCTTATTGTCATCGCCAAGATCGTCTGTGTGCCCTTGAATCGCAATCTTAAGCGAGGAGTTTTCTGTTAAATATTCAGCAAATCGTTTTAAAATTAATTTCGTAGTGTTCGTTAATTCATACGAATCGGTCCCATATAAAATATCTTTAATATTATATGTTTTACCTGCCTTTAATGTTTCTGAAGTCATATTCACGGTAAGACTATTTGTTGTCATTTGTTCTTTGGTAATTACGGAGGAGTTGAAGGCAGTTCCTTCCTTTTTTAATGTAACCGTAATCGGTTCACTTGAATTTACTTTTACAACCGCGGCATACTTTCCATCTTCCTGATTTACGTCGAGCACCATTTTTTCTCCATTACTTCCATAAGCAATTTCAATTTTTCCATCAATTACTGGTTGATTTTTATTGTCGGTGAGTTGTCCTTTCAAGATTACCACAGACTTCGGTTGTGCTTTGAGGTAAAGGTCGAATCCATAAATGTTCCAGTTTCCTTTTTGATAACTAGAGTAATATGCAACATCACCTTTCGCTGAAACAAATATTCCTAATTCATCTCCTGGCGTATTAATGGGATACCCTATGTTTTCAGGTTTACTCCACCCTTGATCGGTTTTTCTAATGTAGAAAATATCCAATCCACCAACACCTGGTCGTTCATCGCTCGATTCGGAGACAAAATATAACGTTTCTCCGTCTTGATGAAAAAACGGACTTTTATCTTTTCCAGAAGTATTTATTTCGTTGAAAGGCTTTCCTTCTGACCAAGTTCCATCATCTTGTTTTAAGGCAATGTAGATATCGTTGTTCCGTGATCCTTTTCTTAAGGTTGCGTAGAACAAAGTTTTTCCATCCGGAGACAGGGAGGGTTGTGCTTCCCATCCATCTTTTGTATTGATTCCAGGCCCCATATTTACAAGTGGAGTCCATTGAAAGTCATTACCGCCTTTACCGGTTCTTTTGTAAGTGGTTGTATATAGGTCACAGTTTAGGTACGTTTGATTATAAACAAGTTCCTTTTTACAGGCACAGATAACCATTTCTTTATTGTCTGCCGACAAGGATGCGGTTCCATAATTAAAAAACGAACCATCGTTAAAAGGCGCAGGAACGGGTGAACCGTAATTGAAAATATTTTCGGTTGGGTTAAGGCGTTCAGAAACTGTGAATTCCTCCACAATATTATCGGAGATATCGCCTAGGTTTTTACGATTAATTCTTCGCGTAAAAAACATTAAGTCATTATCTGGAGAGATCATAGGGAAGTATTCATCCAATTCTGAGCTCACTTGTTGAATTAATACGGGTTCAAAGGGTACAGGATTATCAATGAAAATTCTTGAACGTTGATATTTTTCTACAAAGGCAATTGCTGTTTTCTTTTTCTCCGCGTGGTCTGACGAAAGCTTCGTAAAATCATCCTCAGGAAATGCGAGTAATTCATTCAGGTAAGGAATGGCTTTTTCGGTTTCACCTTTTGCTACCAGCATCGATGCTAGGTTATAGAGTATTTCTTCGTGAAATGTTGGACATTTTTTGTAGGCAGAAGAATAAAGTATGAATGCTTGAGCCTCATATGTTGCTGCCTCTTTTGCTTTTTTGGAGTCCTTACTCAATTTACCTGCCTGTGCGTAGGCTTTTTGAGCCATGATAAAAGAGATTTCAGCGTTCGTTGGGTATTTGGCATTAAGTTCTTGAAATAATTGATTGGCTTTGCTCATGTCCTGCTCATCGCGTAAAGGCTGTAAGGCTTTAATCAATTTCTTATCTGTAGTAACGCAAGGGTCAGTTTGTCCGAAACAGCAATAAGATAAGACTAGAATCAAAAGGAAGGGTATTGTTTTAATCATAGGCATAGTTAAACCATTCCTTTTAAGTACAAACCCTGGTAAAGGTTACATTAAATCACACCTTTTTTAAGCCTTCTATGCACTTTTCGATGGCTATGGAATCAAGGTCTAAATGTGTAACGAAGCGAATCATTTCGGGTCCAAAGGCAATACAAAGTATACCTTGATCTTTCAGTGTATGTATAATTTGATCCCGACGTTTAGGTTCGCTTAATACAACCACGACGATATTCGTTTCAACCGGAAAAATATCTTTTACCCAATCCAGTTGAGTTAGAGCGTCTGCCAGCTGTTTAGCGTGCAAGTGGTCTATTGTCAATCGTTCAACATGGTGTGTTAAGGCATACATGCCGCCAGCCGCTATAATTCCTGCTTGCCTCATGCCACCGCCTAGTACTTTTCGAATGCGTCTCGCTTTATGAATGAAATCAGTTGAGCCTATGAGTAGGGATCCAATTGGCGCACCGAGTCCTTTCGATAAACAAATGGAGATGCTGTCAAAAACTTGGGCATATGTCCCTGGCTCCATTTGATTTACGGCCAGCGCATTGAATAATCTTGCGCCATCCAGGTGAAGCGGAAGTTTATTTGTTTGACAAAAGGCAGCAATTCGTTGGATTTCTTGGTAATCATACACTGATCCTCCACCTCGATTTGATGTGTCTTCAAGGGAAACGAGTTGAGTTAAGGGAAGATGAATATCCTGTGGGTTATTTAATGCATTTGGTAAATCTATAGCGTTTATTTTTCCAAGATTTCCACGAAGTAATTTCATCGAACATTGACTATTGCGAGCAATACCGCCACCTTCATATTTATAAATGTGGCTTTCTTCATGACAAATCACTTCTCCTCCTGGGGTAGTGTGTGCTATGATGGCAATTTGATTTGTTTGGGTTCCAGATGAGCAAAATAACGCTGCTTCCTTATTAAATAACCTTGCGGCATATTGTTCGAGCTCGATTACACTTGGGTCTTCGTTAAATACATCGTCTCCAACTGGGGCTGATGCCATGTATTCGCGCATCTCTTGGGTGGGCTTTGTTACGGTATCACTTCTTAAATCAATCATTCGATGTATCTTTGGATTAAAATGTAAAAGTAATGTTTTGGATAATTCCTTTGGTGGCCTTTCTTGCATCCATTCTCACATTTTATTCTGGTTTTGGTTTGGGTACTTTGCTTATGGCGGCGATGATATGGTATTATCCACCTGAATTAGCAATTGCGCTAACCGGTTTTGTCCATTTTGTTAATTCGGCTTTGAAATCGGCATTAAATCGCTCAGTTAATTGGAAGATTGTGTTAGTTTTTGGTCTTCCTTCATTACTTGCGGCTGTAATAGGTTCCGTTTTTTTAACCATGTTAAGCAATAAAACCTTGATTCTTTTTGATTTAACGGAAACGCTTTTAACAAAACCAGTGAGCCTATTGACGTTTATTATTGGTTTCTTAATGATGTCATTTAGCATTCTCGAATTAACGCTAAAAGGAAAGTCTACTGCGCTGCCCTTGTGGCTTGGGGGAGCCATTTCTGGTTTTATGGGGGGCTTAAGTGGACATCAAGGGGCCTTACGAAGTTTATTCTTAATCAATCGAGTGGGGAAAGTGAGTGCATTTGTTTCAACAGCCGCCTTTATTGGCTTGATGACCGATGTCTCAAGAAATTCCATTTACTTGGTAAGCCTGAATTGGGCAAATGTTGATGTGCCGCAACTTGTTTTGACCCTTATTGCTGCTGCAGCTGGAGTTATTATCGGAACACGTTTATTAAAGAAAATAACCTTCGGTTTTATTCAAACCGTGGTGTCAATTGGTCTTTTTCTCTTGGGAAGTGCGACAATCACCGGACTCATTTAAGCTTTGTCCTTTTTTCTCCGTTCCTTCTTTTTCTTCCGTTTATTTTTCTTTTCGGTTTTTGGAGAAATGTCATTGGGGTCATCGTCTTCAGTTATACCACTTGATTTTTCTGTTTTATTAATATCAAAAAGTACTTTTTTATCGCCGTATTCATCGATTTCCATCTCGTATTGCTTAACACCTTTCTTGTCATAAATGGTTTGGTGGATGGTTTTACCTTTCTCATCATTCTCCAAGTGTTCTCCAACTGCAAGGTCCTTTTTAAAGGTACTTTTAGCGAGGATTAGCCCTTCGTCATTATAGGTGATAAAATCTCCATCTTTTTGATCCATGTTCCACGTCTCTATTCCAGCCTCTTTACCATTGTTGTAGAAATACGTTTGCTTACCGTTTTTCTTGCCTTCCTTGTAACTTAAACTCAATTCTACTTTTCCTTCCGTGTTAAAGGTGATGTGTGACCCGTCTAACACACCATTTTTATAGGTTAAAATCTTGGAGCGTTTTCCGTCGGGATAGTACTCACGTTGTATGCCCTCTCGAATATCATTTCGGAAATTCATAAATAAGACGGTATCACCATTTCGATTAAATTCTTTGGAGACGCCATTCAGTTTTCCATTGAGATAGGTTTCCTCTTTGTTTAACTGTCCAGTAGAATCATAGAAGAATTGTTGAGGGCCATTTTTAATCCCAATAATATGCTTTTCAATGGCTTTTATGCAGCCAGAACTGTAGTAGGAAGTATCTGACCCATCTCTTTTACCATTAATGCACGTGATTTCAGTTAATACGAATCCACCCCGGTTCCATGTTTGACCAGTACCATTGAAAGGAGTATACCAATCTTTGGTTAAGACATAGGTATTAATTTCTTGATCAAAAGATACTTGATCATAAAGGTTTAAATATTTCTTGGGTTCAGCTTTCTTTTTTACATTACCGCAAGGACTTTTTACTTGGCCATTCGCTGCACTAAAAAGTACAATAACAAGAAGTGTTAAGTGATTTTTCATGATTTCAACAAGGTTAACGCGTCTTTCATTTGTTTTGGTATTTCAATCGTTTGCTGCTTGTTGCTGTTAAAACAAACCAATTTGCTTGATCCTGTCGCACACAAGGTATTACCTACGAACACCTGATAGGCTAAGGTAAAACTCTTAGTACCTATTTCGGTTACAGAAACTGTTATTTTAGGGCGGTCATGTAAGCGAATGGAGCTTAAATAGGTGGCTTCGTTGGTTACTAATACAACACCTTGTTCCATCCAATCCCATGCTGTGCCGAGGAGTGGGTGAAAATAATGAATCCTGGCCATTTCGAAATAACTGAAATAAGTTACATTGTTTACATGGCCTAAGAAATCAATGTCAGCAAATCTTACTTGTACTTCGAAGGGACTAATTTCTATCAAGTTGTTGGAATTGAGAATTATTACTTTTGAATTCAGGTACTATTTCCTTCATTGTAGCCACCCGTTGCATAATGTTGTTCGGTTGTTCTAAAAGTAAGTTAACTTGTTGTTCAAACGTTGCCGAAATAGATCTTGTTTTTGCTATTAATATCTTCGGGTGGTGGGTAGGTAATGTGGTTTCATTGTCGGCTAATAGTTCTTCATATAGTTTCTCTCCCGGGCGTAATCCCGTAATTTTAATCTCAATGTCTTTATTTGGCTCAAGACCATTCAAGAGGATCATTTTTGTGGCAAGGTCAATGATTCGCACCGATTCCCCCATATCGAATACAAAGATTTCCCCACCATTTCCCATAGAAAATGCTTCTAATACCAATTGGCAAGCTTCAGGAATAGTCATAAAATACCGGGTAATCCGTTCGTCGGTTACACTAATAGGGCCTCCTTCTTCGATCTGCCGCTGAAATAGTGGGATAACTGAGCCGTTTGATCCCAATACATTTCCGAACCTGGTGGTAATAAATTTGGTAATTCCACGATCATTGGTGTGTTGAACTATCATTTCTGCAATTCGTTTACTTGCACCCATGATGTTTGTTGGATTCACTGCTTTGTCGGTTGAAACAAATATAAATTTCTCAATTTGAAATTGTATTGCACATTCAGTAAGATTTTTAGTTCCTTTAATGTTGGTAGTAATTGCCTCCTGAGGATTTTCTTCCATGAGGGGAACATGCTTATACGCTGCTGCATGAAAGACAATGTCTGGTTTATGTGTTTCAAAGAGCTCAAGTAACGCCGTTTTGTTTCTGATGTCTCCCACACAAAAATGAATGTTCTTTGCTTGTTCATTAGAAATCAGCATTTGTTGTAAATCATATAACGCAGATTCTGCTTGATCAATTAGAATGATTTTGCGAACAGCATATTTTATGACTTCTTTCGTAATTCCACTGCCAATCGATCCTGCTGCTCCCGTAATGAGGATTATTTTATCATGTAATTCCGCAGATAGCCGTTCATGGTTTAGCTGAATATGGGCCCTTCCCAACAACTCCGAAATATCAACTTTACCTATTTTTTTTGGTGTCAGTTCGCCATTTACCCATGTGTTGGGGTCTTGAACCCGCTGGATTTTTACTTGCTTAGAAAGGCATACATCTACTAAAGTTCGAAGTAATTCTGGCTTTGGTTTTCTTATCGCAACAATAACTTTCTCAATGTTCATTTCAGTTAATAGTCGCTCCAAATGATTGGCATCGTAGACTTTGATTCCGTCGATCCGATTACCAACTAACAATGGATTATTATCGATAAATCCAATCACTTTTTGTTGTATTCTATTGTCGTTTTCAATGGTGCGTTTGGCAATGTTTCCCATTGCTCCTGCGCCATAAATGAATACGCGTTCACTGATTTCTACAGATTTTACCGTTTCGATGTACCATAATTTAATAACAAAGCGACTTCCAATTAAAAACATTAAACTGATTATAAACTCCATCAGTAATATAGAGCTTGGAAATAAGTACGTGGTATCCCAAGTTATTGAACGAACTGCGCTGATAATTATAAATAGAAAAGTTGAGGTGAGGTTTGCTTTTAAAATACGCTGCGAGTCTTGAATCGAGGTGTATCGAACTAATCCTTTATGTATTCCAAAGGCGTAAAAAACTAGTCCTTTAATTAGTAAATAGGTAAGAAATTCAGGCCAATGTAACAGCCATTCATTCTTCATGGCATAAAGGTTTGTGTTTAAGTCAAACCGAATAAAATATGCAAGGAGTAAAGAAAAAATAGAAACGAATAAATCAATTACGATGATGATCCAACGCGGTGTTGCCGTTTTTAATTTTAACATGAATCCAAAGGTAAAAAAAAAGACCGCAAACGCGGTCTTTTCAATTATTTAGTCTTGCTTAATGCAGTCTGATCACGTTCATTTTAAAGTCGCTAAGGACCTCTTTAATGTAGCCTTCTTTCATCGAAACAAATACAGCTAAGGCTTGATTGGAATCGCTGTAGCAATTTCCTGTTATAGTTTCACCAGCTTCTAAATTAAAGGTAAACGTATATTCAGGATTTTCGCATGTTCTGCAGTTTCCTCCGTCTGTGTCATAATACATGTCTTCTCGAACCTTAAGTGCAGCAGGATTCGCATTCGAATTGGTAATGCTAAGAATTTTGAAAGTCATGATTTCATTTCGACTTTCGTTTTTACATTCAGTTAGCTGAGAACTAATGCTTACCCCGTTTTCATTGTATAATGTCTCTGGATTTCCTACTGCTGTGGATGTTATTTTCTGTCCAAAAGAAGTAAATGAAATGATTGCAAAGAATCCGATTAAAGAAATACGTGACATAAGTGTAGTTTTAATTAAATTTATATAAGTTCAAGACGACAAGTCTAGCAAAGTTGTTGCTTCGAACGCTTAAAATTATTCAATATTTTTCAAAATATAAAAAATGATTGAAATAGAACGGAAATTTTTAATAAATGAACCGAATGTATTGCTTGCCAAACTAATCGATGGCAATCATATTCGCCAGGGATATTTATTTACAGAAAACGCTAAATCATGCAGAGTTCGTGTGAAGGGGGCCAAGGGGTTTTTAACCTTGAAGTTCGGAACGGATCTCTTGTCGCGTACTGAGTTTGAGTATGACATTCCGTTTGAAGAGGCGTGTGAGTTACTTTCGCAATGCGATAAAGTTTTACAAAAAACAAGGTATGAAATCCCAGTGGGTAATCACGTTTGGGAAATTGATGTATTTAGTGGTGCTTTAGAAGGACTTATACTTGCTGAAATTGAATTGTCTGATGCAGCGGAAACGATCGAACTTCCTTTATGGGTTGGAGAGGAAGTAACGCATGACCCAAGGTATCTCAACGTGAATTTAATCAATGGGCTGTAGTTAATTTCTTTCTGGTGCAGCTGAAACACAATCTACTACGGCACCTCCGATTTCCACCTTGAAATAACTTGCAAAATCTTTAGTATCTCTTATTTCGAAAGGCATTTCAGTGTGCTCAACCAGTTGATTGAACTCGTGTGTGACTATTTTTTTCATGTATTTTTTAATAACCGTTTCCTCATCCCAAATGTCCTCATCAGTTAAATAAATTGTAGGTTCATGGAATGTAATGAAATCTTTGTCTTCAACAAACGGACCTACAAGTTTCCAGAATTTCTCAGTTGGATGGACGTACAAGAATGCACGATTAAGTGTTTTCATAAGGTTTTTACTTCGTGTTTTTTTGCGGTATTATCCATCTACATAGCTTACCTTTTGCTTGCTCAATAATGAGTAAGGTGCTGTCTTTTGGATTGGAGTATTTTTGATAGGTAATCCATTTTTCTACGTCTAATTTAGATGATGAATTCACTTGTATTATAGATGTTTTATTGATCAATATAAGCATGTTCTCTGAGGAAATTTCTTTTCTTACAAACCACGTAATTTGTCTTTCGTCAGGGCCAAAATGGTCGAGCCAATTGAATAGTGCATTTTTACGTGCCAATGTATCTTTAAACTTCCACTCACCAACATAGGTTTTACCAGAACTATTTATCAAGTTAAAATGCATCTTGTTTGGTTTCTTTCCATTGCTAAAGCGATCAAGAAAATGTAGGCGCTGATCTAATTGAATGGAGTCAAACATCAACCCTACGCTGTCATTTATGTATTTTGTTAAATAAGGCATTAGGGTGTCCTGGTTCGTATTCGAAGTTGTTTCTTTTTTTTTGTGTTTAGGGCGAATGTCTTCGAAGACTTTTGCATTGCCCTGTGATTGGTTTGTACAGCTAACGCCTAGGGCACCAATAAACAAAAGTGTAATGTAAAAAGGAGACGTATAATTAGCTTTCATGTTGTAAATACAATTTTAACGATTTCTTGGAAATTTTAAGGGTACATTGCTTATTTTTGTAAAAAAAATACTCTATGAAGACACTTGTATTATATGCATCAATTCTTTTGTTACTTTCTGCGTGTGCTACGCAAGTTCCATATACAAACATGATTCGTGATGAGTTCTCGTTGGATTCAGAAGAGAAAATGGGGAAAGTGCAATTCTACATTTCTCATACCATCGTAATGGACGAACAAGTTAAAAATGAGAATTCTACAACCACTACCAATGGAACCTTAATTAACAGTTCGTCAACCCAAAAGGAATCAGTAATAATTCAAGCGGGAACTCCGTGTGTTTTTGATTCGTATGGTCCTAAAGGAGAACTGTTAATTCGATTTGAAACTGGTGAAGGTAAAGTATTGAAATTTTCATCTAAAAATGAATCCAATCGTCGGTATTATTTTGATGTTGACTGGAATCAAGCGGGTGGTCCGAAAATTAAATATGGTGACGTTACTTATAAAATAGATGTCCTTCGAGGAAGCCCACGATCTGCTTACATCAAAGTAGCAAAAAAGAAACTCGAAAAAGTGAAAAGAAAAGACCGATTCGTTCGAGGAATGAAAGTCTAATAAAATAATAACCAGCCATTCATTTGAATGGCTTTTTAATTTTTATTCATGAAAAAAATTACCGCATTATTGCTTCTATGGCATGCTTTTGCTTTCGCACAGAAAAAAACTGAAATTAAAGAAGTAAATAAGCTCAATTTCGATGCCGGAACGGTTTCTGCCTTGAGTTTCCGTATGGTTGGTCCTGCGCTTACATCAGGTAGGGTTGCTGATATCGCGGTACACCCTAACAATAAGGATTTGTGGTATATCGCGGCTGCGAGTGGAGGTGTATGGATCACCAAAAATCATGGCATTACGTTTCAACCAATTTTCGATGGCTATGGAAGTTATTCTATTGGTTGTGTTGAACTCGCACCTTCAAATCCAAATACCGTTTGGGTGGGTTCTGGAGAAAATAACAATCAACGTTCGGTTAGCTACGGCGACGGAGTTTACAAATCAGTAGATGGCGGTAAGTCGTTTACGAATATGGGGCTTAAACAATCAGAACACATTGGAAGTATTGTCATTCATCCAACCAACGAAAATATAATTTGGGTTGCTGCATATGGCCCCCTTTGGAGTAATGGAGGAGAACGCGGCGTGTATAAGTCAGTTGATGGCGGTAAGACATGGAAAAGAACGTTATTCGTTTCTGATGATACAGGAATTGCGGAAGTAGTTATTGATCCAAGTAATCCGGAAATTCTCTATGCCTCTGCACATCAACGTAGAAGACATGAATGGACATATATTGGAGGAGGACCTGAATCTACGCTGTACAAATCCACAGACGGTGGAGAAACTTGGCGTGAAATTGCCGCAGGATTGCCTAAATCAGACATGGGTAGAATTGGTCTTGCTGTTTCTCCAGCTGATCCGAATTGGGTATATGCTATTGTTGAAGGGCGTTATGATAAGGGTGGTGTTTATCTGAGTACCAATAAAGGGGAATCATGGGCAAAGCAAGGAGGCTTTTCAACCAGTGGAAACTATTATCAGGAAATTTTTTGTGACCCATTAAATAAACGTAAAGTATTTGCGATGGACACCTATATGCGTCACACAGAAGATGCCGGGGTTACCTTTAAGCCTACTGGTGAATCACACAAGCATGTGGACAATCATGTGATTTGGATTGACCCATCGAATACCGACCATTGGTTGGTAGGATGTGATGGTGGAGTTTATGAAACCTATAGTCACGCTAAGGAATGGCGGTTTTTTGATAACTTACCAATTACGCAATTTTACAAAGTAACCACAGACAATGATTATCCATTTTATAACATTTACGGTGGCACGCAAGATAATAATTCCATGGGTGGTCCTTCCGGTACAACGAATGTTAGTGGGATATTAAATACGGATTGGTTTATTACGAATGGGGGAGATGGATTTGAGTCGGCAACGGATTGGAGCAATCCGAACATTACCTATGCGCAAGCGCAGTACGGTTGGTTAGTACGTTACGACAAGCAAAGTGGAGAAAAAGTTCCGATTCAACCGATGCCGGCTAAAGGGCAACCCGGGTATCGCTGGAATTGGGATGCGCCGTTGCTCGTCTCTAAACATGATGCATCTACCTTATATTTCGCTGCGAATAAGGTATTTAAGTCAACAAATAAAGGAGATGATTGGACGGAAATTTCACCGGATTTAACACGACAATTGGATCGAAATAAAGTACCTGTTATGGGACAGGTTTGGAGCATTGATGTTGTCATGAAGAATGCATCCACTACCGTGTATGGTAATGTGGTCGCATTGGACGAATCACCAATAAAGAAAGGTGTACTTTATGCAGGAACAGACGATGGATTAATTCAAGTTTCACAAAATGAGGGTAAGGATTGGAAAAAGATTGATGCCATTCCAGGGGTTCCGGCTCAAACCCGAGTGAATATGTTAACTGCATCACGATTTAATGATCAAGTGGTATATGCAGCGTTTAATAATCAACGTAACGGGGATTTTAAACCGTATCTATTTAAGTCGTCGGATCGTGGAACCACCTGGACCTCTATTTCAGGTAATTTACCGGATCGAGGAACTGTATATTGTATTAAGCAAGATTTTAAAATTCCAAATTTACTCTTTGTTGGAACCGAGTTTGGAGCATATTTTACTACGGATGAAGGAAGGCATTGGATAAAACTAAGTGGCTTACCAACCATTGCAGTATACGATTTAGAAATCCAAGAGCGAGAATGCGATTTGGTAGCTGCAACGTTTGGACGTGGGTTTTATGTTTTAGACAACTAC
>JBEAQY010000041.1:0-37792 GCA_041163605.1 Bacteroidota bacterium
CAACACCAACAATCACTGCAACGAGCGCCACAATTTGTAATGGCCAATTCGCGACCCTAAATGCCTCCACCAATACACAAGGAGGAACGTTCACATGGAATCCAGGAGGAATCATTGGTAGTACACTGACGGTGAGTCCTCAAAATACTACAACCTATACCTTAAGCTATGTAAGTGGTGCTGGTTGCGTTTCAAACAATGCAACGGGCACAGTAACTGTTAACCCGGTGGCTACAATAACAGTAAATAGTGACACAATTTGCGACGGAAATTCAACAACACTTACAGCAACCCCAAATATTCCTGGCGGATCATTTTTATGGAATAATGGCGCTACCACCCAATCCATAACCGTCTCCCCTAACACCACTACCTCCTATACCGTAGACTATACAAGCGCTGCGGGATGTTCAAGTGCTCAAGCTATTGGTATAGTAACGGTAAATCCGAGCCCTGTGCTTACGGTAAATAATGCCACTATTTGCAGTGGACAAACCGCAAATTTAACCGCAGTTTCAAGTCTTCCGCTGGGAGTTTTCACATGGAGTCCTGGAGGCTTGAATACCTCATCCGTGCAGGTATCACCTGCTCAAACCACAAGTTATACTGTTACCTTTAATAGCAATCTAAATTGCCCAAGTGCGCCAGCTATAGCAATCGTTACCGTGAACCCAACCCCAACGGTTACAATCATTGATGATACGATTTGCAACGGTAGTGCAGGAACACTAAACACCAACGTTTCTGTTCCTGGAGGGACTTACTTGTGGACACCAGGAGGAAGTAGTGCTCAAAATTTAACCGTAAGTCCTAATACAACCACAAGTTATTCTCTTGTATACAGCACTGGTGCGAATTGTAGCAGCGTCGCAGTCACGGGAATTATCACTGTAAACCCAATACCATCCTTAATAACCACCTTAGCCTCACCAACGCTCTGTAGTGGGGATACTGTCTCAATTGGTTTGAATTCAAACGTTCAAGGCGCGATTATAACATGGACTAATTCCTCCAATCAAGTACTTGGAAGTAGCACAGGTTCAGGTTCTTCTATAAACGATGTATTAACCACCCCTACCCAGACAACTGGAACCACAACTTACACAATTATTTCTACAGCTAATAATTGCAGCAGCACACCTCAAACCTTAACAGTTACTGTACATCCAGTACCTAACCTTAGCGTTACGAATGATACCATTTGCCAAGGTCAATCCTCTAACCTCTCGGCGATTCCGGATGTTCAAGGTGGAACCTTTTTATGGTCGAATGGTGCGCAAATCACCTCTTCGATTTCCGTAACACCTTCCACCACTACCACCTATAATGTATTGTACGACTTTAATGGATGTATTACCACAGGAAGCGGAACAGTGGTGGTAAATCCGGTACCAAGTGTTACCTTAAATAGTGGAAGTATTTGTTTTGGAGATTCTCTTGTACTTACTGCAAATCCAAGTGCCCCCGGGGGGATTTACACCTGGATCCCGGGGGGAGTTGGGCCACAAAACATAACAGTGAATCCAAGTACAAGCACCAATATTTCTGTATCTTACACATTAAATAATTGTAGTAGCCAACAAGCTATAAGCAACATTACCGTCACCCAGTTACCCACCTTAATCATGGACGACACCACGATTTGCCAGGGACAACTCGCAACGATGACCGCCATACCAAGTCAAAGCGGAGGAACCTTTGTGTGGTCTCCGGGTGGACAAGGGCCTCCAACAGCAAGCCTTACTCCAAATGATACGATGCCTATAACCGTTACATACTCAATAAATGGGTGTTCAAGTATCCCAAACACTGCGATGATTTACGTAAACCCATTGCCAGTATCCAACGTAATTACTCCAGCAATTACTGGATGTACACCCCTCAACTATCAATTTGACGCAGACACTACGCAAGCGAGCGATGGATATATTTGGAATGTAAACGGGAGTGTTCTGAATGGCAATAGTGTTAGTGGAATCGCAATGAGTGGCGGGTGCCAATCGATATCGCTCACAAACACGCTTAATGGTTGTAGCACAACTACGACCCTAGTTGATTATTTATGTCCTGAATTCCCGCCTATCGCTGCATTTGATGCCAGTGTGTCGTATTTTTCAGAACCTAGTCAAACTGTTTCTTTTTTAAACACAAGTCAAGGAGCAAGCTCCTATGCTTGGGTATTTGATGATGGGGGCATAAGTACAGAAAATTCACCACAACATGTATTTACAAACACCACCTCAGGAGGTACGATTTGGCTTTATGCTACAAGCCCACTTGGATGTGTTGACAGCACAAGCTTGTTTATATCATATCAGGACGGTTTAATTTATTATATCCCAAATACCTTCACTCCTGATGGCGATTTATATAACAATAACTTTAAGCCAATATTTACTTCAGGTTTCGACCCTTATAATTACAACCTACAGATTTTCAACCGTTGGGGTGAGTTGATTTTTGAGTCTAATAATCCCAGCATAGGTTGGGATGGTTCTTACGGAATGTTTGGCAACCAAGTACAAAGTTCAACGTATTCGTATCGAATTCGTTTTAAAGTACTTAAAAACGATGAGTATCAGGTGGTTGTGGGACATGTGAATTTGGTGAAATAATCGGCAAATACCTAAGGCAGGAGGATATTAAAAAATTGTTGTTAAATTTGACGGACCGAAATAGACTATGAGAAGATTTTTACTCGCCATATTGCCATTCCTTGTTTTATCTTTAGGATTTGGAAACTTATATGGACAAGCTTCCACTATAACATTTAATTATACCGGTGCCATGCAAACATGGACTGTTCCTCCATGTGTATACACAATAAGCGTGATTGTTGCTGGAGCTAAAGGTGGTGGTGCGAATGGTGGTAATGGTGCACGTATTTCAGCAACATTAAATGTTACACCGGGCCAAATTTTGAATATTTATTGTGGTGGAATGGGAACACAAGGAGCGGCTTCTGGCGGATGGAACGGTGGCGGTACAGGTTTTGCATCAACCAATGGTAATGTAGCCTATGGATCTTGGGGTGGCGGTGGCGCTAGTGATATACGAATAGGCGGTACAGCATTAGCAAATCGTGTTATAGTTGCCGGTGGTGGTGGCGGAAGAAGCGGTGGTTCTTCCCCTGTATGTGGAGGCGCTGCAAACTGTAATAACGGTGCTGCAGGATGCAACACGTATGGCCAGGGTGGTCAAGGCGGAACACAAGCTGCAGGTGGAAATGGTGGAACTCCTTGGGCAGGAACACCTCCAGGAGGTTCTCCTGGAACACTAGGTAATGGAGGTCAAGCTGGACTTTGGCAGACCGCATCTGGTGGTGGCGGCGGCGGCGGATATTATGGTGGCGGCGGCGGCGGCAACGATGGGTGCTGTACAGGTGCCAACGGAGGTGGTGGCGGTGGTGCCGGTTCTTCATTCGTTCCTGCTGGTGGAACATGTTTAGCAGCCAATAACAACAATCATGGATATGTAACTATTAACTATCAAGCTGGTGGAATAAACGTTACTGCAAACAACGGAGGTCCATATTGTGCCGGTCAAACCATTACACTTACGGCATCCAACGGAGCGACAACTTATTCTTGGACAGGACCTAACGGGTTTACCTCAAACCTTCAAAACCCAACTATTCCTAATGCAACACCATTGGATAGCGGTACATATACGCTCAACTACACTACACCTAATTGTAACGGTACAGCAACCACATTGGTTGTTGTTAATACCCCTACATATCCTGCCTTTACTCAAATTACTCCTATTTGTCACAATGCAGCAACACCTGGTTTACCAGCCGCCTCAAATGATGTTCCTGCCATAACCGGAACTTGGTCGCCATCAACGATCTCATCTGCAGCCCCTGGAACGTTCCCCTACATTTTTACACCGGCTCCGCAATTTTGCGCAGTTCCAGCGACTATGAACATTACGATTTTACCCAATGAAACGCCTTCGTTCAATCAAATTATGCCGATGTGTATTAACAGTGCCCCTCCGGCCCTACCAAATCCTTCTACAAACCTTACTCCGTATACAGGAACTTGGGCACCCACCACCATCACAACAGCTTCTGCTGGAGTCTACACCTACACCTTTACTCCAACGGCCGGACAATGTGCAGTAAATACAACAATGGATATTACGGTGCTTAACTACACAGAACCCACTTTCCAACAAATCGGTCCTTTGTGCCAATTCACTCAAGGGATAACCCTTCCGGCTAGCTCAACAAATGCCGTACCGATAACGGGCACATGGAATCCAGCATTAATTAATACCAATATTACTGGAACCGTATTCTATAACTTTACACCAGATCCTTTCCAATGTTCGGATTCAGCATCAATGTACATTACCATTGATCCGCTTAATATTCCACAATTCACGCAAATGCCATTAGTGTGTCAGGGAGATATTCCTCCGGTATTCCCATTGGTTTCAAACAATAACCCCGGAATTGTTGGTAGCTGGAATCCACCAACTATTGATAGTTCCATACCAGGTACGTTCCCTTTTACCTTTACGCCAAATCCAAACCAATGCGCTGATTCACTTATCATGAACGTTATCGTTGTTCCTTCGGTTCCACCTATATTTGAAGCAGATACGTTGACTGGATGCAACCCGTTGATGGTCAATTTCAATACAGTTCCAATTCCAGGCGCTAGCTATACCTACCAGTGGAATGGAACCACCATCGGAACTACGCCTAATGTTGATTATATGTTCACTGCAGCTGGATGTCATACCATTACTTTACAATATAACTTACAAGGATGCTTAGAAACAACCACCTACACAGACTATATCTGTATGGAAAATTATCCAAACACAACCTTTACCTCGAATCCTAATGTGCTTTCCTCTACTTCAGAAACAATCAATTTCACAAATACAACCATTGGGGCAATTAGTTATTTTTGGGAATATGGTGACGGTCAAACTTCGACAGTATTCGAAGAGCCGCATTTCTACAATGGAATAACTGAAAACATGTTAGTTAGTTTAACTGCCAGCACAGCCCTAGGTTGTGCTACTACCTACGAACTTTCGTTACCTGTAATTAGTGATCCAATATACTACGTTCCAAATACCTTTACTCCAGATCAGGATGAGCATAACCAAACGTGGTTCCCGGTATTTACTTCTGGCTTTGACCCGTACAACTTCAACCTTAAGATTTTCAATCGTTGGGGTGAATTAATTTGGGAAAGCAATAACGCAGAAGGACGTTGGGACGGAACCTACGGAACAGATGGAAGAAAAGTTCAAGCCGGTGTTTATTCTTGGGTAATCAAGTACTCCAATAAGGAAACTGATGAAAAGAAAGTGGTTAACGGAACAGTGAACGTTCTGAAATAAACTAAATATTTGAAAATCAAAAGCATCAGCAAACTGATGCTTTTTTTTGGGGTAACAATTCGAAGCTAGTGCATCTTTTTTTAAAAGAGTAGTATCGCATTATTTCTTTCTAAAGAAAATTTTAATTGGAACTCCTGTGAAATTAAACTGCTCTCGTAAACGATTCTCAATGAATCGGCTATACGAATCACTCACATATTGAGGTAAATTACAGAAGAAAGCAAACGCTGGAGCGTGCGTTGGCAATTGCTGAACAAACTTAATTTTTACGTATTTTCCTTTTACAGCTGGAGGTGGATTATCTAAAATAATTTCTAACATGACCTCATTTAACTTAGAGGTAGGGATTTTCTTCGTTCGATTTGCAAACACCTCCATACACGTCTCAATGGCCTTATGGATTCGTTGTTTTGTAATGGTGGACGTGAAGATTATTGGAACATCATTAAACGGTGCCAACTGGTTACGTAAATTCTCTTCAAACGCCTTCATAGTCGTATGATCCTTTTCTACAAGATCCCATTTATTCACCAACACTACAACCCCTTTAGAGTTTTTCTCAATCATATAATAAATGGCCAAATCTTGTTTTTGTAACCCTTCAGATGCATCAATCATTAAAAAACACACATCAGCGTTTTCAATAGTACGAACTGAACGCAATACCGAATAGTATTCTATGTCTTCCGTTACCTTGGCCTTTTTTCTTATTCCAGCGGTATCAATTAATAAAAAATCGTGATTAAAGGCTTTGTATCTGGTATGGATTGAATCTCGAGTAGTTCCTGATATATCGGTTACAATGTTTCGCTCAGAATTTGTTAAGGCATTAATCATGGATGACTTCCCCACATTTGGGCGTCCAACAATAGCGATCCGAGGCAGATCATCCTGTTCTAAAATCGCATCATCTTCTTTATCTAAAAACGTAACCACTTCATCCAGTAAATCACCTGTTCCACCACCATTCACAGCACTTAAATCAAATACATCTCCCAGTCCAAAGGAATAAAATTCTGCAGACATACCAATGCGGTCGTTGGTATCTACTTTATTCGCAACAACTAGAATTTTCTTTTTACTCTTGCGAAGTAATTCAGCCACCAATAAGTCCATTTCCACAATCCCTGTCATAACATCGACCATGAACAGAATAACCTTTGCCTCATCGATGGCCAACTCTACCTGTTTCCTAATTTCTCCTTCAAAAATATCCTCTTTTGTTGCGGCATATCCACCAGTATCAATCACCGAAAATTTATACCCATTCCACTCCCCTTTGCCATAAATCCGGTCACGCGTTACGCCACTCACCTCTTTCACAATCGCATCGCGCGATTCGGTTAAGCGATTAAACAACGTTGATTTTCCGACATTGGGCCGACCGACAATTGCAATAATGTTGCTCATTAATATCCGTATTTTTTTAATTTAGCTTCTGAGGACCTCCAATCTTTATCAACTTTAACAAAAGTCTCTAGAAACACTTTTTTATCTAAGAATTTTTGAATATCAATTCTAGCTTGACGTCCAATTTTCTTTAACATCTCCCCTCCTTTACCAATGATAATTCCCTTTTGAGAATCTCGTTCTACGATGATAATGGCTCTAATCCGAATAAGGTGAACCGTATCTTCATACATTTCGATTTCAATTTGTGTACTGTAGGGAATTTCTTTTTGGCAGAAATTAAAAATCTTCTCCCGTATGATTTCAGATACAAAAAATCGCATCGGTCGATCAGATAACTCATCTTTATCGTAATACGGCGGATTTTCAGGAATCAACGTTAATATACGTTCCCAAACGATATCGATGTTAAAGTTGTGCAACGCAGAAATGGGATAAACTTCTGCATTCGGAATTTCATTTTTCCAGTATTCAATGCGCTCCGCCACCTTTTCTTGATTCGACTTATCCACCTTATTGATTAAACACAGAACCGGAACATTCAACTTTTTAATTCGTTCTAATGTAGCCTCATGATTCATTTTTTGTTCAACGGTGTCCGTAACAAAAAGCAATACATCTGCATCTTGAAGTGAAACAGAAACGTATTCCATCATGTTTTCATGCAGCTTGTACGAAACATTGACCACACCGGGAGTATCAGAAAACACAATTTGATGGTCTTCGTCATTCACAATTCCTAAAATCCGATGGCGGGTTGTTTGGGCCTTAGAGGTAACAATAGAAAGCTTTTCACCAACCAATTGATTCATTAAGGTTGATTTACCCACATTCGGACTTCCAACTATATTTACAAAACCTGATTTATGCGCCATGGCTGCAAAGGTATGAAATTAAAGCGGGAGCAACTTAATGCTTGTAGTATATGTGTTTGCTTTGATTAACTTTGTGGGGTGACTGAAGACGAACAGTATATACAACGTTGCATAGATTTAGCCTATCAAGGACAGGGAAAGGTGGCGCCAAACCCTATGGTTGGCTGTGTAATCGTGAAGGATGGTGTTATCATTGGCGAAGGCTATCATGAGATTTTTGGTGGGCCACACGCGGAAATTAATGCAATACGTAATGTGGGTGATGATTCCGCAATTCAAGGGTCTACCGTTTATGTATCCTTGGAACCTTGTACACATTTTGGAAAAACCCCGCCTTGCACGCTGGCAATCCTTGCGTTAAAACCTAGGAGAGTTGTCATTGGAAGCCGAGACACAAATCCTTCCGTTGCAGGAAAAGGTATTGATCGATTAAAGCGCGAAGGTATTGAAGTGGTCGAAGGTGTCTTAGAAAATGAATGCCGGGCCCTAAACAAACGTTTTTTCACCTTTCACGAAAAGCGTCGACCGTATGTAATTCTCAAATGGGCGCAAACTCAAGATGGATTTTTAGATCGAAATCGAGAAGATGACGAAGTCGGAATTCATTGGATTTCTAGTCCTGAAACTAAAGTTTTGGTGCATAAATGGCGTTCTGAAGAGCAGGGCATCTTGGTGGGAAGAAACACCATCCTGAATGACAATCCTTCATTGACGGTTCGAGAATTTAGTGGTTCTAATCCGACACGCATTGTCATTGACAGCAATCTTAAATTATCAAAAGACGTTGTGATATTTTCAAATGAAGCACCTACCTTGGTTTTTAATCGCGTACAAAATGCAGTTGAAGGTCAAACAGAATGGATTAAAATTTCAGAAACATCAACTAAACTTATTCTGGAGGAATTATACAAGCGCAATATTCTTAGTGTGTTGGTGGAAGGTGGAAGCCGCACCTTGCAATATTTTATTATTGATAATGTGTGGGATGAGGCGAGGGTAATTGTTAGCTCAACGCAATTTAAAGAAGGTATGCGTGCTCCTGTTCTTACAAAAACACCGATTCGCTCACACCCTTTCGGACCAACAGATACTATTTACTATTACCAAAGAAAATAATGGATTTATTCCTTAGTATTTTAGCTTCAAGTTTGATTTTTATTCTTTTTAGATCTTTTCCAGCTTGGAAAATAGATACCTTACAAGCTGTAATCGCGAATTACTTCGTGGCATTTGCATGTGGGATTTTTCTTTTTAATGATTATATCCCTGCAAGCGATGCCTTAGAAATAGGAATGCCCTTCGCACTTTTATGCGGTGTTTTATTTATTTCACTTTTCATACTCATGGGCCTTAGCTCGCAGAAAAATGGAGTTTCAACAACTTCGATTTCTGTAAAAATGTCAATGGCTCTATCTGTTATCCTGGTGCTTTTTATTAATCACACCGCTTTTTCATGGAAGAATATTATTCCTTTAATTGCAGCTTTAACAGGAGTATTTCTTGTTTCATTTTCGAAACAAGACAACAACCAATCAAACGGCTTCCTATGGATGCTTTTAGTTTTATTCTTTGGTAGTGCCGGACTTGATTTAGTATTATATTTTACTAATGCGAGATGGCTACCCAAAGGTTTTCACGACGGCGTTTTTGCAGCACTTGGTTTTTTGATGGCTGGTATTTTGGGACTTGCCTACTTCATCATTAAGCGTATCCAAGGGAAGATAAGCTTCGATCGAAGAAGTTGGTTTGGGGGAGTTATCTTGGGAATTCCGAATTATTTCTCCATCTATCTTTTAGTAAAATCTTACAATACGTTAAAATTAGACCCACATCAAATTCTTTCCATTGCAAATGTTGGTGTGGTAATTATTTCAGCAATTCTTGGCCTTAGTATATTCAAAGAGAAATTTACGACACAAAAAACCATAGGGTTACTCCTCTGTCTTGCCGCCTTAGGATTCTCCATAGGATTCGGATAAGTAGTTAGTGCTTAAATCCTTAACTTTGAGGTGATGAATTAAGTATTACCCTTTCTATTCGCTTTCATTGTTTGTAATTCATATAATGCTCAACTTTTTATTAATGAGGCCAGCAATGCCAATGGCACGAACTATGTCTTGGCTAACGGGAGTTCCCCTGATTGGATTGAATTGAAAAACAATACAGATAACGTCATTAACTTTTCAGGATATACACTTAAAGACGAGAAACAAAATAATAGCTTTTCGCTTACTGGTTTGTAACTAAATCCCGGTGAATATGCAGTTGTTGTTAAAGATTCCTCCCTATTTACTGAGCGACACCCCAATTTTGAGGGCATGGCCTTGTATCAACTACCTTATGGTATTTCAAATAATGATGCATTAAGATTATACGACATCAACGGAACCTTACTTCAGAGTGTTGTTTTTGATACCACAATCGCCTGGCCACAGGCTCCGTTTAACAGTGATTTTACCTTTGACTATATAGAAGCAAATGCAAATCAAGCCCTTGCTTCGAATTGGTTCCAAGGCTGTGAAGGCGGATCACCGGGTCGTGCATTTGGACCTTGTCCTGTGTTGCCAGACGGCGCTTTTGCTTGGCTGTATCCAAATCCTTCCAATGGGAAAATTACAATTGCCATAGACAATATGTTATCGGGTAATTTCGGAACTCAAATCGAAGTGTTCGACCTGAGCGGTAAAATTATTTACAAACAAGGATTCCCTGTAGTTATCGATTCTGTGGAGCCCATCCAACTAGATTTGAGTTTTCTACGCTCAAGTATGTATTTGATCCGAGTAACTAAAGCTACTCAATCAGTTACACTTCGCCTTATCAAGGATTAAGCCTGAGAAGCGCGATTCAATAGGGTAATCATAGCAGCAGTTACAATAAACAATTGCGTTGCTGTTTCGTCATCCATTGAAGTTCCGTCTTCGTCGTCTGTGGATACTTCCATAGCCATAAAACGAGTTAACTCTGGTTGATCACAAAAGTCTTCCAACATTTGTTCTGACTCTTCATCATCTTGCTCAAAATATGCGTCAAGCATGGTAGAGAATTCTGCTTGAAATGCTTCAATCATTTCTTCGGTAATCTCAACAGGAGTTAATCCCGCTTGATTAAAAGACTCGATAATTACCCAAAAATAATAGAGTAAATATCCTTCTAATGCTTCATTTTCATATTCTGAAGGGGCCGCTAAGACATAATCTAAGAGAACTGGTTGCTTCTCTGAAAACGCGGTAATTCCTTCCTCTAATTGCTCGTCTGTAGCCTCATCAACCCAATCAAGGGCTGTTTCAATGTGTTTAATTTCAATATGTTTCATCGGGTCAAAGGTAGCCTTTATTGAGTATAAAATGAAAATGTAACTTAGGATACATATTAACACAACTACTCAATGTACCTTTGCAGCATAATGAAAACAAAACTATTTTACCTTGGAATGACGTTATTGGGAATGGTGGTCGGATACCTTTATTACACGTATTATGGGTGTACAAAAGGGTGCGCAATTACCGGAAACCCTTGGCGCTCGACCTTGTATTTTGGGTTTATGTTTTTCTTAGGTAGTAATTTAATTAAAGATTTAATAACAAAAAAATCATGAGCGAATTTAGCGGAACAATCGTAGATGTAAGAACACGAGCAGAATTTAGCGGGGGTCATGTGGCCCATTCAGTAAACATTCCATTGCAAGAAATAATGGATCATGTAGACGAAATCAAACAAATGAAAACGCCCATCATTTTTTGCTGTGCATCAGGTGGTCGAAGCGGACAAGCAACCCATTACTTCAAATCCTTGGGTGTAGATTGCGAAAATGGCGGAGGATGGATGGAAGTAAATCAGCAATTAAACAAATAAGATGGGATTATTTAGTACACTGTTCGGAAAAAGTGCAGATTTCGCACAACTTGTTAAGGATGGCGCCATTATTCTAGATGTTAGAACGCCTGGTGAATATGCCGGCGGTCACATTAAAGGCTCCAAGAACATTCCACTCCAAAGCCTTCAACAAAACTTAAGTAAAATCCCAAAAGACAAGGTCATTATCACTTGTTGTGCTTCTGGGATGCGCAGTGGATCAGCCAAGTCCATACTGCTTTCAAGCGGGTTTAAAGAAGTCCATAACGGTGGAGGCTGGATGAGTTTAAAGGGTAAAATATAACCATTGACATACAACGATTAAAGGGGCTTGTGCCCCTTTATTTTTTAAATATTATTGAACTTTACTACCTTTGTGTATCCTTTAATTTATCATAGCATGCAACTGTGGAATAAATACAACAAGGAGGAACTGGAAAAACAACTTCGCGAGAAAGGGCATACCTATATGACGGTATCGTTTTACACCTACGCAAAAATCCAAAATCCTCACACCTTTCGAAACGAACTCTATGTCTTGTTGGATTCACTTGATGTGATCGGTAGAATTTATGTAGCTCTTGAAGGAATCAATGCCCAAATTGCCGTACCGAATACACATTTTGATGCGTTCAAAGAAAATCTCTATTCGATTGATTTCTTAAATGGAGTTCGGTTAAATGTTGCGGTGGAAGAAGAAGGAGCAGAATTTCCCTTTTTAAAACTAAAGATCAAGGTCCGTAATAAAATCCTTGCAGATGGGTTAAATGATGAAACCTTTGATGTCACCAATAAAGGACAACACTTAAATGCGGAGGAATTCAATAAATTAATCTCTGAATCAGATTGCTTACTGGTAGATTTCAGAAATCACTACGAACATGAAGTCGGACACTTTAAAGATGCCATCTTACCTGATGTGGACACATTCCGTGATTCCTTACCAGTAATCGAAGAAGAAATCCTTAAAGGAAATGAAGACAAAAAAGTGATCATGTATTGTACCGGTGGTATTCGCTGCGAAAAAGCATCCGCTTGGTTTAAACACCGTGGGTTCGATAATGTGTATCAATTAGACGGTGGAATTATTAAATACGCCAACGAATGCAAAACCCAAGGATTGGAAAATAAATTCTTAGGTAAAAATTTCGTGTTTGATGAACGCAGAGGAGAACGAATTACAGAAGACATCATTAGTTCCTGTCATCAATGCGGTGCGCCATGCGATGAACATACAAATTGTGCATTCGAAGGTTGTCACCTACTCTTTATACAATGCGAACAATGTAAATCAGTTATGGCGAATTGCTGTTCAGAGGAATGTAGAGCGATTATCCATCTTCCCGCGGATGAACAAAAAGAATTGCGAAAAAAATTAACCCAGAGTAATCTAATTTTCAAAAAAGGTCGTTTTGATGCGAACAAGTTAAAAGTGATTAAGTAATTGAATTATCTTTGATTCAAATTAAACAACATGAACTTGCTTCTTGATATACACTGGTCCTTTGACGCTGAAATAATCCCAGGATTCCGTACACCAAATTGGTATGGCCTACTATTCGTTTCGGGAATGATCCTTGGTTATTTCGTGATTCGTAAGATGTTCAAACAAGAAAACATCGCAAATGATTTACTTGATAAATTGGTGATGTACATGGTTCCAGCGACTGTTATTGGCGCTCGATTGGGACATGTATTTTTTTATGGCCCATACTGGGGACCTGAAGGATACTTTTCTCACCCCCAAGAAATCTTTAAAATTTGGGAAGGTGGTCTAGCAAGCCATGGCGCCGCAGTGGTTATTCTCTTTGCCTTGTGGTATTTTTCTAATAAAGTAATTCATAAACCATACCTGTGGATGCTTGACCGCATCGCTGCCCCTGTCGCCATTGCGGGTGCATTCATACGACTCGGAAATTTAGTCAATCATGAAATGGTGGGATACGTAACCGATGTTCCATGGGGTTTTCGATTTTTACACCATGATTGTATGAAAGGAATTGACGGTCAATACCTCTGTGATTGGGCCGAAATCCCAGTCCGTCATCCGGCAAACCTCTATGAATCACTTGCCTATTTTCTATCGTTCGCAATACTCATGTTCCTTTTTTGGAAAAAACAAGGATGGAAAAAGCAAGGCTTGGTCTTTGGAACTTTCCTTATCCTAATTTTTGGATTCCGTTTCCTAATTGAATTTTTGAAAGAGAGTCAAACTGATAATGATTCAATGGTCGATGTAAGTACGGGGTTAAATACGGGGCAATGGTTAAGCGTTCCACTTATTTTGGCCGGTTTAATTTTGATTATTCTGGCAAGAAAAAAATCATTCGAAGAAGCTTAGTGTATAATTGACATTAAGATATTCGGAATCCTTTATATATTTGTAAAAATTTGTTGAAACATGGCAATTAAGTCAAGCACTAAAAAAGCATCTACCGCAAAGAGTGCCGAAGGTAAATTCGGGAAAGAAACATATGTCAAATGGTACAAGGATATGTTACTCATTCGACGTTTTGAAGAAAAAACAGGCCAGTTGTACATTCAACAGAAATTTGGTGGATTTTGCCACCTTTATATTGGACAAGAAGCCATTGCTGTAGGTACTGCCAGTGCAGTACGCCCTACAGATAAGCACATGACTGCATACCGTGACCATGCGCATCCAATTGCTTTAGGTACAGATCCACGCGTTTTAATGGCTGAATTGTACGGTCGAATCACAGGGTGTTCCAAAGGAAAAGGAGGGTCCATGCACTTTTTTGACAAGGAGAAAAACTTTATGGGGGGACATGGTATTGTAGGAGCTCAAATCCCGATGGGAACAGGGGTTGCCTTTGCAGAACAATATAACGGAACAGACAATGTATCCATCGTTTCTATGGGTGACGGTGCAGTAAGACAAGGGGCGCTTCATGAAACCTTTAACATGGCAATGATGTGGAAACTTCCAGTTATCTACATCATAGAAAATAATAACTACGCCATGGGTACCAGTGTAGAACGTACCACCAACGTTACGGATCTTTCTAAAATTGGTCTTTCGTATGAGATGCCTTCAAAAATTGTTAACGGGATGCGACCAGAGGATGTGCATAATGCCATCGAAGAGGCGGCAAATAGAGCACGTCGTGGGGATGGTCCTACCCTACTCGACATTCGAACATACCGTTACAAAGGACACTCGATGTCGGATCCACAAAAGTACCGTACTAAAGACGAGGTAAATGATTGGATTGAACAAGACCCGATCGACCATGTGTTGTCCGTGATTAAATCAAATAAATGGCTTTCTGAAAAAGAATTAAGCGACATCGATGCATGGGTGAAAAACGAAGTAGACGAAAGCGTTACTTTCGCTGAAAACTCACCTTATCCGGAGGCAGAAGAACTTTATAAGGACGTTTATGTTCAAGCTGATTATCCATACATTAAAGAATATTAATACTACAAGCAATGGCTGAAGTAATTTACATGCCCAAATTAAGTGATACCATGACCGAAGGAGTTGTGGCATCTTGGTTAAAAAACGTGGGCGATGCTGTGAAATCCGGCGAGTTATTGGCAGAAATCGAAACCGATAAAGCCACCATGGAATTTGAATCGTTCTATGACGGTGTGTTATTGCACATTGGGGTAGAAACAGGCAAGGCGGCTCCAGTTAACGCCTTATTAGCTATTATTGGTCAAGCCGGTGAAGATATTTCTTCCTTGCTGAATGCAGCTCCGTCCGCAGAGCCAGCGAAAACAGAAGAAGTTAAGCCTGCTCCAGTGGTTGAAACCCCTGCGCCAAAAGCTACACCAGCCCCGGCTGCTGTACCTGTTAGTGCACCAAAAAGCACACCTAAACCAGCAGTAAATAACGACCGTGTTTATGCTTCACCGCTCGCTAAAAAACTGGCAGAGGAAAAAGGGATTGATTTACAATATGTTGCAGGTTCTGGTGAAAATGGTAGAATCGTAAAACGTGATGTGGATCACTACATGCCACATCCAAACGGTATTTCTGCATCCGCAGGTAATTCAAGTGGATTAACTACCGAAACTTATACGGATGAGCCTATTTCTCAAATGAGAAAGACCATTGCTCGTAGACTTGCAGAAAGTAAATTTACTGCTCCGCATTTTTATCTTACCTTGGATATCGACATGGATAATGCCATGGCTTTCCGTACTTCAGTGAACGCTACAGACGGATACAAAATTTCTTTCAACGATATCGTAGTTAAAGCTGTGGCCCTATCCTTAAGAAAACATCCAACCGTAAACTCTTCTTGGATGGGAGACGTCATCCGCAGAAACCAACACGTTAATATTGGTGTGGCTGTTGCTGTAGAAGATGGCTTATTGGTTCCTGTAGTTCGCTTTGCGGACACTAAAGGATTCATGCAAATTTCTTCTGAAGTTAAAGATTTTGCAGGTCGCGCTAAAGAGAAAAAACTACAACCTGCAGATTGGGAAGGGAACACATTTACCATCTCAAATCTTGGTATGTTTGGAATTGAGTCCTTTACTGCTATTGTTAATCCACCTGATAGTTGTATTTTAGCTGTAGGAGGCATTAAGGAAGTTCCTGTAGTAAAGAATGGGCAAGTTGTCCCTGGCAATGTAATGAAAGTAACCTTATCTTGTGACCATCGCGTGGTAGATGGTGCAAGTGGCTCAGCGTTCTTACAAACATTCAAAAACTACATGGAAAATCCAGTTTCGATGCTCCTTTGAGTAAGCGAATGGATGTATGCCTAACCTAAGATTACTACCTCTACTTTTTGCCTGTTTAGCGACACTTTCTGTGTGGAGTCAAGCTACTATTCGTGTAACTGTGCTTTCGGTTCAAGTTGGTATTTTTCAAGATTGCGATGGGCTTTTCTTTGGGAATTCAGACTTTGTATGGGAATTTACCGGAACGGATAACACCGTTGGATATTCCAATAATAACCCTGCGCTGTTTGGGATTTTTGGTTTTAACTATGCCTACAAGAACAACGACAACGGGCCCTATACAATGAGTGCGCCCAGCGGGAATTTTTCGCCAAGCAATGGCCTTTTCTTCGATCACGACTACCTCTGTCCAACCAATGTACCAACTACCATTAATTTAGCATGGGAAGCCTACGAAAACGATGATGTAGGCAATTATGACGTTCTGGGGTTGAATGACGGGCAAACCAACCTGCAAAATGTTGCGATGCCTGTTCCTGCTGCGGCGGGATCCTTATTTTACACGTTCACGGCAAATTCCGTAGATCCTGGATGCAATCAAAGTTATACCGTGAATTTGCGCGTGGACCGAATTCCCATTGTCGTGAATTACATGCAAGATAATATCTGTAACGCGAACAGCTTAACACTGAACACTACCTACACCTTCGGGTGGTGTCCTGGCACGCTAGAACCAAACGAACCCGCTGCAAATGACGTACAAAATGCCGGTTCACTATGGTCTAAATTTGTTGCTCCGCCTTCAGGTAGTGTAGAAATCACCTCCGATTTAGCTGGAACTCAAATTGGGACCTATTTTCAAATTTATCATGCGGCTGATCAAGGTAATTGTACCGATGGGATTCATGCGGTAACAGGCGCACTGATTAAAAATAAATTTGAATACCTTTCGAACGTAGACTTTTCTGATGGCGTAGACTTACTTGGAATCGACCCTGAGGCAGAAATCACTTTGAATTCATGCGATCCAATTCCACTCATCTCTTACCAAAAATTAATTCCGGGTGAAACGTATTATATTCAATTTACAGCAGACCAGGTCAATGACAACGGATATTTTCAGCTCCGAGTGAATGGTTTGGGTGGAGCAGCACCCAATTTGGAAGATATTCCCTGTTTATCTTCTACCGTGCCCTATGGAACAGCCGCTATTTCTTCTGCACAGAACAGTCCTGCAACAACTGTCTTAAATTTTGGTTGTGCATTTGACGGTGGGAATAATGCCGCCGAAACAGGACAAGCGCACAGCAGTGCGAATCCGAACCAATACCATGCCTATGACTATCCGCATGCTGCCGTAGGAAATCCTGTGATGAATGAAAGTGTTTGGTTGAGCTTTTTTGCTCCACAGCAAGGCCGTATATCCTTTGAAGCAGATTATCAAAGTGCCCTTTATGGCGAAAGCGCTGCTCTATTCGGCTACGATACGTCGTTTGCACCGGGTGTTCCTGGGGATTATTTATGTTCTAATCTCAAGTTTATCGATTCCGATGAAGGAGGAACCAATGGATTTTTAGGTGGTGACCCTAACGCCTTGATTCTTGCTCCGTGTTTAGAACCTGGCTATAAATATTTTGGTATGGTGGATCCTTCCGATGCCATTACACCTCTGAGTTCACAATCCATTAAAACATGGGTGTATGACCCAAGTGTAGTGGATCCAAGCCAAAACCCTCCAGGGAATGATATCCTTTGCCTTGCCATGCAAAACCCCTTATATCAAGTCCCTGTTATTCCTGCGGGAGTAACTCCACCATTTCAAGCGGTAGCAGGTTCGAATGTGCTGGCCTGTCAAGAATACTTAGCGGGTGAACCTAATGTTGATCCGAACCCGGCAAATTGTGCAAACCAAACCGTTTGGCATTACTTTGTAGCACCGGCCTCTGGAGCGGTTGAAATTAGTTTACGAGCGTACATTGGTATGAACTTATTGCGCTTCAATATCTATGAACTGTTGAATGGAAATAGCTGCTATGGGGGACTTGCCCCAGCTACATTTACCACCAATGGAACGCGCTACGACCCAGTAATTACGCCCGTGGTAAGCGGTGCTGCAACGCAAAACGGACTACAAGTGTCCATGTGTTGTTTAGATTCCGGGACCGTATATGCCATTCAATTGGATGGAGGGTCGCCAGGTGATGAAGGACAATACATCATTGATTATGTGCATGAAATCGAAGCGGATGCTGGACATATTGAAGTCACAGTAAGCAATGGTGAATATACCAATGTATTACTTGGTGACACGGTCTTGGTATGTTACGGAAATACGCTTCAACCGAACATTATGCTCAACGGAATTGGAAATTCTACGCAACAACTTCCGGGGTGCTTATCTCCAGGTTATGTCTTGCACAGTTACCCCACGGTACCTGATCCAGTGTATAATTCAGGCTTTACATTCATTGACTCCTTGCAGTCAAACGGCAGTTTCGTGCACAGCGGCAACGGTAGCGGTTCCTTTGGCAACCCAGTTTACAATACCGTATATTACCTTTCTCCTGCTGGAGACTTACCCAATGCATGGGGAACCTTCAGTTGCCATACCACCACGGTAGAAGAAGGCGTTCCCGTAGTATTCCTATCGCCTTTAGCGGCATCCAGTTCTTACGATAACAGCAATTGCACCTTAAATTTTTCATTAACCGGAGGGGTATCTGGTTATTTGAATCAAGGGTATGAATACACGATAAATAATCCATTAGGTGCGCTGGTTCAATCAGGAAGCACAGTACAAGGACAGTCCGTTTCCTATGTTGCGGCAATTCAAGGAACCTACACAATAACGATACCAGATGAGCCCTGTCCCTTAACCTTAAGCATCGATGCAACGGGTTGTCAAAATCCATGTGTACCGTTGACAGTTCCAGTTACGGTAACGATCTGTCAAGGAGACAGTATATTGCTGGGAGGAGCGATGCAGAACCTTGCAGGAACTTACACGGATTCCTTAATTTCTTTGATGGGTTGCGATTCTGTGGTCTTGAGCACGCTCAATTTTCACCCGAATCCAAATTATGGGTTTCAAAATACCACTCTATGTCAAGGCGATGTATTTTCCTTTAATGGAAATGAGTATACGGAAAATGGTCAATACCAAGATACGATTCAGAGCATTCATGGATGTGATAGCATTGTAACCACCAGCATCTTTGTGATCACTCCCGTGGTTGTAAATCAAGAAGTGCACTTATGTCAAGGGACATCGTATACCTTTAATGGAAACACCTATACGCAGGAGGGCGTTTACTTTGATACCACCACCACGGTAAACGGATGCGATTCGATCAATGTCTTGAGTTTATTCTTGAATGCAGCATATGAAACCAGCATCATGGATACCGTATGTTTGGGAACGCCGTACATTTTCGGCATAGATACTATAAATACATCGGGCATCTATACCCTCCCCTTGGTAGCAGATAACGGCTGTGATTCTACGGTAACCTTGGATTTGTTATTTCTGGATTGTTCGATGCTAACAATTTTTGCACCGAATTCATTTACTCCAGATGCCGATGGAACGAATGACTTATGGTACCCAATTTTACAAAACGTAAAGTCATATACCTATACCATATACAACCGGTGGGGAGAGCGAATCTTCACGTCAACGGGTGATCCGTGGGATGGAACCTATAACGGAAACAAATGTCAGATGGGGGTATATACCTACATCATTGATTGGATCGACAACGAGAACATTGGTCACAGAGTAACGGGAAGTATAATGCTGATTTTGTAGTAAAAAAGTCTGAAACGGGAAAGGTTAAAGTCAAGAGCTAACCGTGTTTATATAGCGTTTCAATAAGTAAAGTCTATTTGCGTTAAAGGATTCCAAAAAACGCAATGGAAATAGAACTCATCAAAAACAGCATCCTCGAAGTACGAGGAAAGAAAGTCATCCTAGATTTTGAATTGGCAAAGATGTATCATATTGAGACAAAATATCTCAAAAGAACCGTAAAAAACAACCTTAAAAGATTCCCTAATGATTTTATGTTTGAATTAAGTGACGCCGAGTGGCAAAACTTGAGGTGCAAATTTAGCACCTCAAGTTGGGGAGGACCACGATACGCCCCTTTTGCATTCACCGAACAAGGAATTGCAATGTTAAGTGGATTATTGAATTCCGAAATTGCCATAGAAATGAACATCTCCATCATGCGCGCCTTTGTGATGATACGTCAATGGGCTTTAACCCACCAAGAATTAAGCAAGCGCCTGGATGCGTTAGAACAACAATATGGTCAGAAATTCTCGGACATTGAGCAGGTCTTGAATTTTCTGATTCAGAAAGATCAAAAGCAAGCGCAGCAGAAACAAAGGAATCAAATAGGATTTAAAAAATAGCGTGAATTTAGATGCGTTAATTTCCTTTTAGGAAACAAACGCCCTTACCAGAAGCGTCAACAAATCCGATCCCCTTTCGACGACTTGTAGAAATAAAATGTATTTTCGTAAAAGCGCAATAAACCTGCTCTAACACACCCGATTTGGATGTATAAGCGAAGTTTTATAGCGTGTATAAACAAGTTATGGGAAA
Source organism: Bacteroidota bacterium (assembly GCA_041163605.1). Lineage (GTDB taxonomy): Bacteria > Bacteroidota > Bacteroidia > Flavobacteriales_D > Crocinitomicaceae > UBA952. Next base: position 20,776 of record JBEAQY010000041.1, read on the forward strand.
TCGCATTACGAAAATTCCTTATTTTTGAAAAACTAATTACTAAAAATGAAAAAGAAATTTATTATATGGAATGACCGTTCTTATGCTTGCTTTTGCCGATTAACTGCAAGCAGAACACCAAACTTCTATGTGTAATTTAGTCCAATTTTTGTCCTTTTTTACACAGTAAAAATAACTTATTAAGAAACAACATCATGAAATACTTACTTTTATCAATTCTTTTTTCTTCATTAGTAAATCTGGTACAGGCTCAAACAGGGGTTATCTATAATTTTTCTTTTCGAATAGACGATGAGTTAGTTACCCAAATGAAAGCACAGAACAAAGACTACAAAATTCTTAATCTAGCAACAATCGAGGAAATGCCGAAAGAATTCTCCGACACAATTCTTCTTCTAACTGAATCCATGATTGGTGAATACAAACAATCGACTATTTCGAGTATGCGACCAGAGGATCAATCGATTATGGGTGCGCTCCCAGAACATTTGATGTATCTGCCGGCAAACAAGTTTAAAAAGGCAATAAAAAACAATGAAAATGCAACTCTTTTTATTGATATTTCTTGCTATGTAGAAGCGAAAGGAGGGGCTCAAATTACTTTTGGAAATAAATCTTTTTCAAAAGTTAAACCAAAACTAAGTTTGACAATTAAATTTTATGACAAAGAAAAAAACTTGGTTGATTCTAAAAAGGTTGAATTAAAAGATTTTGAGAAACTACGTTCTCAAACTTATGAAAAAACCTATGGTATAGTGGGCTTAGGTCCAAATACAGACGAAGTAACGGTCTCTGAAACACTTACTTCGAATGACATCCTTCGTATGTATACTTTAGGATTAAATGAAGCACTTAAATAATATCTATCATTATAGAATTTGGCCTATTTCAAAATATACTAATTATGACTTCAAAATTATTGTTGCCAATTGCATTATTTTTTTCCTGCACACTGATGCATGCTCAAAACCTAGAATGGGTTCAGCAAATCGGAGGAGTCGGGATTGATAATGGTTCAGCTATTGTTGTTGACTCAATGGGAAATTCATACACAGTTGGCACATTTAACCAAACGGTCGATTTTGATCCGTCTAATAACAACTTTACCCTTGTTTCTGCCGGTAATGATGATATATTTATAAGCAAATTAGATCCTTCAGGGAATTTTATCTGGGCAAAACAAATTGGTGGGGTTGATTCAGATCAAGCTAGGGCGGCAGCTATTGACACATTGGGAAATATTTACATTGCTTCTTCATTCATTGGCACCATAAATTTCACCACATCTTCAGGCAATGTAAGTCTCGTATCTTATGGTGTTAGTGATATTTTCCTCGCTAAATTGGATTCTTTAGGCAACATTTTGTGGGGAAGACAAATTGGAGGAACATCTACGGATTTGGTTGAAAAAATGGCTATAGATGGGCAAGGTGATATTGTATTGACAGGCTCATTCTATGGAACAACAGATTTTGATCCGGGAAATGGCGTTTACAACCTAACATGCTCAGGAACAGCTGTAAATAGTGATGTTTATGTTTGCAAATTGAATACTAATGGAGATTTTATTTGGGCAAAACAAATTGGGGGTATAGGATATGATTTCGGTAATGATATTACATTCGATAATTCGGATAATTTATATATTACAGGTCAATTCAACGGTACCTGTGATTTCGATCCGGGATTTAACACTTTTAATTTGACTTCAATAGGAGGCAGTGATGTATTTATTCTTAAATTGAATGGTTCTGGCGATTTTCTGTGGGTAAAACAATTAGGAAGTAGCATGAATGACTCCGGGAAATCAATCAACGTTGATAATAGCGGAGAAATTTATATATCTGGTTTTTTTTTAGATGCGGTCACCGTAAATCTTAGCTCAGGAAATATAACGTTAACCCCCTTTGGAGGAACAGATGTATTTATCGCCAAGATTAATTCATTTGGCGATATGTTGTGGGCAAAACAAATTGGAGGAAATAATTCCGAGACGAGTATCGCAAGTGCTGTTGATAATGATGGAAATCTATATTGTGCTGGAATTTTTAAAGATCTAGTTGATTTTAATCCGGGCAGTCCAACTTTTTATCTTCAATCAGAAGGCGACTATGACATATTTTTGACGAAATTCAGCCCTTCAGGCGAATTCAATTGGGCTGAGAGAATGGGAGGAGTAAACGAAGACTATGTACGCGATCTCGCAATAGATCTGAATGGAAACATACTTTCAACAGGTTATTTTCAAGATGTAGTAGATTTCGATCCTGGAAGCAATACCTTAAATTTGAATTCCTTCGGTAGCCTTGACGGCTATACACAAAAACTCAACCAGTGTGGTTTGACTGTTGGATTTGATGTTCAAACAGCATGCGATTCCTACACTTGGATTGATGGCATCACCTACACTTCCAGTAATAATAATGCTCAATTTAATCTTTTGAATGCAGCGTTGAATGGCTGTGATAGCCTGGTTAACTTAAATTTAACATTGAATGCCTCCTCGAGCAGCATTCAATATCAAACCGGATTGGATAATTTCACATGGCCTGTTAACGGACAAACCTATACTCAAAGTGGAACCTATACAGCAGTTATTCCAAACGCTGCAGGCTGCGATAGCAGTATTACTTTAGATCTGACGTTGAATTTTACCGGAATTAAAGAGCAAGAAAACTCAAAAATTATCATCTCCCCTAACCCAGCTACTGATTATTTTGTCGTAAGTGCATCTGAAGAACTCATTGGTGAAGCATATAGTATCATCGACTTAAATGGAAAAACACTCAAGGAAGGAACTTTAACGCAAAAAGAAAAAAAAATAGAAATCGGAAATTTATCCGAAGGAATATATTTATTTAAAATCAATAATGTAACTGAACAAACATTCCGAATTCTTAAGAATTAGCCCATCCCATAACAGCGTGAAAGCGCAAGCGAGAAATCATACAAGGCGAAGCTTAGGCTTCGCTTTTTGATTTTTAAAAAAGAAAGTTATTATCTTCGAATGAACGTTCTTTTGCCTTGGCTCGCCTAGCGCCTGCACGCGGGAACGTTATGTGCAAGTTAAAATACGCAGCGGTTCAATAAGTAAATTAGCGACAGTTAATCCCTCTGATTGAAATAATGATGAATAAAAGAATTTTGTAAAATGAAAAAAGAGAATAAGAACCCCTTAATTAAAGGTAGTTTCCTGCTTTTATTATTTATATTGAGCAATTATAGTAATGCACAATATTATAATAATACTAACGGTTTATATGAGGACCCCGCTTGGGGAAAATTGGATACCCTTTTTGATAAGGATTTTAAACCCATCGGATTGATGGGGAAACAAATGAATAAAGACGTCTTTACCAAAAAAGATTTTGCTTTTTTTAATTTGAAAGGAGAGCTATTACTTAAAGTGTTTTACAGACAGGATATTGAAAGATCGGGGTATGGTTACGGAATGAATCCTTTGGCTTCTGCTCTTACAAATAGGACGACCAGTCATTGGGATTTCAATTTCAGTTCGGGTAACCATGTACGTATAACTAAGGTAAACAACACAGCCTATATCACGAAAAAAAAGCTGTTGAGCCTAATTGATCAATACAAGATGTTCCATGGAGATCACTTTGACCGGGAAGCTGAAAAGAACTTTATAACTGATAATGGAGGAAATTATATTGAGCCGATAAATGCTGATTCCGTTGATAAAACACCTTATATTGAAGACAACAAGATACTGCTTGATAATAAGATCATCGGTAATTTTCAAGTGAAATATGACCAAGCTGATTCAACAAAATTAGTTTCAATCAATATATATAATTTCCTTGATGGAAGTAAAGTGGCGGAAGTGTTTCCCCCTATAGGTGATAGTCAGGAATGGTCGATAACTACATTTTCCGACAATAAAACACAAAACTTATTTTACTATCCAGAAAACAATCTGGAAAAACTTTTTACCTGGCTCCTGAAAAACGAATATTTAAAAATCAAATAAAAAAAACATGAAATACTTTACAAAATTCATTTCAATAGCAGTATTAATGCTTGCCATAATTCATCCAGCATTTTCTCAAATTTATGATTATAACCGACCTGCAAAACAGAAAAACACATCAACCCCTCCCCCGCAATCAATTGGTGCTGGATTGATTTTCGCTGTACCCATTGAGTCTACAAAAGAAGTTGAAAATGGAACCTCATATGGAATATCTTTCTCCTATATGATCGGTACCAAAGGAAAAACAACACCGGAAGAATGGATGAGTAAAAGTATTAAACCTCATTTTGGGTTTTCTTACGGCATGCTTAATACAAGGGGAAGCTCTTTAAACATTAGCAACTCCAACTCCTACCAGGTAAATTCTAATTTTAATGCACAATCAAACTATCTTGGGGTGTCAGGAAGACTGGAGTTTGGTAAAGGATTCTTTAAACCATACATGGAAGCGAAATGTGGAGGGATGAATATTAATTGGAGACACGATGTTGAGATAACGAATGATACTTTGCAGAATAATGCCGAACTAAACCTAAAATCTAATGGATTTTTATATGGTATAGGCGCAGGTTTTCTTTTAGGTTATGGAAAAGTTAATTTTGAATTTCGCACATCCTGGATGAATAGTCAAAAATTAGAATTGATAGATGTTAGTACTATTCAACTATCTCCACCTAATGATATTACTTATGGCACAAAAAATATCCGAACACAAGTAATATTAATACAGTTGGGAATATCCATTCATTTGAATTAGCAATAAAGAGCAAATTAATGGTAAATAGGAGAACGTTTAAGGTCGAAGGCACAGGTAAAATGATAACCTGCCCATAACAGCAAAGCTTACCGTCAGTTTGCCGATTGACATTTATTTTGCCTCCGCTTAGCTCTGGCTAAATTAAGGTCGGCAAACCGAACGCCAAGCCGCAAACCGTTAATCCTCATAGAATCAATTAAATTAATAATCATGCAAATTAAAATCGCTTGCCCCACTTGTGAATGGGAACCAGACGGAGGCCCACATTGGTGTTGCACCTGTGGACACGAATGGAATACCTTTGAAACTTCAGGAAAATGCCCAGCTTGTTCTAAAATTTGGGAGGACACACAATGTCCTGGACCTGGAGGACCCGGTGGCTGTGGAACTTGGTCGAAACACATTGATTGGTATAGAAATCTAGACTCCGCGTTGAAGCTAGCATTGGATAAAACTTCAGTTGCGCAACTTGATGACATTTAATCCCCCCACCATTCAAGCATATTTAAGCAATTTATCCGAAACGGATCGAACAATTTGTGAATTCCTGCTTGAAATCCTGAATCGCGAATTACCCATGGCCGAATCTAAAATTTGGCACCGTCACCCCGTTTGGTTTATCCAAGGCAATCCCATTGTAGGGTTCAGTAAACAAAAAAAAGGAATTCGACTGATGTTTTGGAGCGGAGCTGATTTCGAGGAAGAGGCGCTAAATGTGCGGGGGAACAAATTTAAAGACGCTTCCATTTTTTATAACGATATATCCGAAATTGACCCAAGCGCATTAACTCAGTGGCTTCAAAAGTCAGTTATAATTCAATGGGATTATAAAAACATCGTTAAACGAAAAGGTAAGCTAGAACGCATCATAACGTAGCTTGACCTCATGGCTATCAAGGACAGAACATACCATTTTAACATTTTTTTTGTACCTTGCTTATCGATTAATTAGCCTATGAAGAACTTACTACTCGCACTCATCCTACTACCAACACTCTTTTTATCCCAAGCGATTGTTCAAGTAAGAGTTCTTAGCGTACAAACACTTTCCAATGTAGATTGCGATGGCTTGTTTCTTGGGAATTCTGACTTCGTTTGGGAATTTACAGGTACCGACAACACCCTCGGTTTAACCAATAATAACCCAGCACTGTTTGGAATCTTCGGTTTTAATTACGGATACAAAAACAACGACAACGGCGCCTACACCATGAGCACTCCTGGCGGCACCTTTTCTCCAAACGATGGATTATTCTTTAACCACAATTACTTGTGTGTTAATGATGTTCCAACAAGCATTAACCTCGCATGGGAAGCATACGAAAACGATGACGCCGGAAATTATGATGTACTTGGTTTAACTGACGGTCAAACAGGGCTTCAAAACGTTACGATGCCCGTTCCAGCAGCGGTTGGAATCTTAAATTACTCGTTTACCGCAGCAAGCCAAGATGCAGGGTGCCCGCAAGTTTATACCATTAATCTGCAAGTAGAACGCCTACCATTGGTTGTTAACTATATGCAGGACAACATTTGTGCTGCTCAGCAATTAACATTGAATACTACCTATACCTTTGGGTTTTGTAACGCTACACTAGAACCCAACGAACCCGCAGCACAAGATGTACAAAATGCAGGATCCCTTTGGGCGAAATTTGTTGCCCCTGCCACCGGAAGCGTTAACATTACCAGTGACTTGGGAGGTACGGATATCGGAACCTATTTCCAAATTTATCATGCAGCCGATGGTATAAACTGTACCGACGGGGTTCATGTAGTTACCGGTCAAACCATTAAAAACAAGTTTGAATACCTCTCGCATATTGATTTCTCAGATGGTATAGACTTATTGGGTATTGATCCAGAAGCTGAGATCGTGTTTGATGCCTGCGACCCCATCCCCTTTATTTCCTATCAAAAACTAATACCTGGACAAACCTATTACATTCAATTCACTGCCGATGGGCCGAATGAACACGGGTACTACCAATTACGAGTTGATGGCCTGGGTGGCGGTGCACCAAACTTGGAAGACATACCCTGCCTTTCTAATACCGTTAACTTTGGCACCAATGCGATTTCTTCAGCAAATAACAATGCGCCTACAACCAACCTCGCGTTTGGCTGCGCCCTTGACGGTGGAAATGCGGCAGGTGAAACTGGACAACAACATACCTCTTCGAATCCAACGGAATATCACGCATACGACTACCCGCACATTGGACTTGGAAATCCATCCATGAATGAAAGTGTTTGGTTAAACTTTGTGGCCCCGAATTCGGGTCGAATTACCTTTGAAGCAGATTATCAAAGTGCACTCTACGGCGAAAGCGCCGCCTTATTTGGTTATGATAAAGCCTTTGGACCTGGGGTTCCGAATGATTTCCTTTGTTCTAATTTGAAGTACATTGCCTCCGATGAAGGGGGAACAAACAGCTTCCTCGGTGGCGACCCGTCTGCGATTGTGAACGGAACCTGTCTTGAACCAGGCTACAAATACTTCGGTATGATTGACCCGTCTGATGCGATTACACCATTAAGTGCTCAAAACATAAATTCTTGGGTATTTGACCCAAGTGTTAGCGACCCTTCCAACAATGCGCCCGGAAATGACATCCTTTGCCTAACCTTGTTAGACACCTTGTATGAAGTCCCTGTAATTCCAGCAGGCACTAACCCAACGTTTCAAGCAGTAGCAGGGTCCAACGTTTTGGCCTGTAGAGAATATTTAGCAGGCGAACCCCCACTCCACCCGAACCAAGCGAATCGAGCCGATCAAACCGTGTGGCATTATTTCGTGGGACCACCATCAGGCGCTATAGAATTGAGCATTCGTGCCTACATTGGAATGAATTTATTGCGCTTCAATATATTTGAATTATTGAATGGAACCAATTGTTACGGAGGACTCGGACCAGCAACCTACACCGTCGACGGTACACGATATACCCCTTCGATTACTCCTTTAATTTCTGGAACAGCGAACTACATCGGACAACAAGAAACCTTATGTTGTCTGGATTCAGGAAAAGTATATGCCATACAAATTGACGGCGGATCCCCAGGCGATGAAGGCCAATACATCATTGAATACATCAAAGAGCTAACCAGCGATGCAGGGGATATTAATGCAAACAGTTCAAACGGAGGATATTCTGATGTGAATTTGGGCGACACGCTTTATGTCTGTTACGGGGATACAATTACTCCCGGAATTTTATTGAATGGTATAGGACAATCCACAGCATCTTTGCCAAGCTGTATAACTCCAGGTTATGTGTTACACCAAACCGATCCAGTGCCGATTCCTGTTATGAATTCCGGATTTAATTACATTGATTCTATTCAAGGGAATGGCGTATTTGTAAACAACGGAAATGGAAACGGTAGCTTTGGAAATCCTCAATTCAACACACTTTATTACCTCTCCCCTGCGGCTGACCAACCTGTATCGTGGGGTACATTCAACTGCCGAACGGCTACCGTTGAAAATGGAATTCCTGTGGTTTATTTACAATCTCTTACTGCGAACTTCAGCTACAACAACAACACCTGTACAGTAACATTTTCTGCAGCAGGAGGAATGAATGCATTTAGTGGTATGCCTTATTCGTATACCATTACGAATCCCTTAGGAATCATTGCTCAAGCAGGAACAGTTAATCAAAACCAAGTGTTAAGCTACACCGGAGCCATTGCTGGAACCTACACCGTTCAAATCGGAGATGGAGCCTGCACTCAATTATACACCTTTGATGCTTCAGGTTGTTCAACCCCATGTTTACCGGTAACAGTAAACGCCAACTTAACAGCTTGTGCAGGAACAAGTGTAGTCTTACAAGGCGCGCCACAAACTCAGGCTGGCACCTACATTGATTCACTTTTAACACCTTTAGGGTGCGACAGTGTTATCATTACACAACTTTCGTTTTTACAGCCGATTCCGCTAACACAACAATCCATTAGCATTTGCTCGGGTGGAAGTTATACCATTAACGGAAATAGCTACAATTTGCCGGGTGCTTATTTAGACACCTTGAATTCGGTGAACGGATGTGATAGTGTAATCTTAACAAATCTTCAATACAGTCCAACCCTTACTACCATTGTAAATCAAAACATATGTTCGGGATCAAGTTATAATTTCAATGGAACACTCCTAAGTGCAGAAGGAATATTTACTGATACCTTAAGTGCTATTGGAGGATGCGATTCTGTTGTTATTTTAGCCTTGTATATTAATCCCCCACTAACCACGAATGTGAATGCATCCATTTGTGAAGGGGAAAGCTACGCATTCAACGGATCGTCCTTAACAGAAAGTGGTATTTATGTGGATTCCCTGAGCACTGCTTCCGGTTGTGATTCCTTGGTAATCCTTGAATTAGCTGTAACAACATGTTCCGGAGATTTTGAAATCGCAAATATTCTCACACCCAATGGGGATGGTCAAAACGATACATGGAAGATCGACAATCCATACCAAATATCAGGCTGTACTGTAAAAATATACAACCGCTGGGGTCAGCCACTTTATGAAACTACTGACTACCAAAATGAATGGGACGGAACAAAAAACAATGAACCACTCCCTGATGGTGTTTATTTCTATTCAATCGAATGTGGGGAAAAAAGCTACAAGGGAGCGATTAACTTATTACGATTTAAAAAATAACCCATGAAAAATAAACTCATCCTCGCTTTTGTGTTTGCTTTTACTGGGATGGTATCAGCACAACAAGTTCCTCAATCCTATTTGTATGGGTATAATTTGTTTTTAATCAATCCGGCGCTTTCAGGAACAAACAATTGTACTGAAATCAGCATGTCGCATCACAACCAATGGGTAAAACTGGAAGGGGCACCGATTACCAATCACTTGACCGTTTCCACCCGCCTTGGAAACCATTGGGGTGTTGGAGGACAATTTATGTTGGATAAGATCGGGATGTTGCAACAAGTGTCTGCCCTTGGAAATGTTTCCTATGGATTCTATTCCGGTCAACAATCCCTTCGCTTAGGCTTATCCTTGGGATACAACAATTATCGTGTAAATCCCAACAATGCTGTGGCCTTCGATTTGCTTGACCCCATCGTGAACGGTGGAAACCAAAGCGCCGGAGCGATAAGTTCAGATATCGGTATCGCATATAAATTAGGTGGATTTTATGTCTTTGGAAGTGTAAAACAACTCCTGAAAACCTATTCCAATTTTGGATATACGAACCTCCCCGGTTATGTGCAGCGAGCCCACTATATGATGGGTTCAGGTTATGACATTCCATTGAATAATACCTGGGAAATCCGGCCGAATGTGTTGTTAAGAAGCATTAATAACGTGATGCAAGCGGACCTGAATATCGATGCAAACTATAAGTCATTTGTTTATTTTGGGGCTGGATTTCGATCTCAAGTTGGCTTAGTTGCTCGAGCTGGAATCACAGTAAAAGAAAAGTTCTTTTTTGGGTATGCCTACGAAGCACCGCTTGCGAACATTGCTTCGTACAGCAGCGGATCTCATGAAGTGATGTTGAAAATGACGATTTGTCGTCCCGAACGAACGAAGGTTGTTAAGACAAAAATGGACACTATAATCAAAACCATTGAACGAATTGACACCGTATTCATTACCCAAACCGAGCGCTTCGTGGATACGATCTATGTAGATAAACCGATCGAACCCTCGAAAACACCTGATAATGTTGGTGCCGTTTCTAAAACAATCTTGTTTGAATTCGATAAATCATTGGTCAAGAAAGAAAGCTTTGGGGAATTAGAAAGCATAGTAAACTTGCTTGAAATGAATCCTACGTATAAACTCTCTTTAGAAGGCCACACGGATGCGGTAGGTTCTGAAGCTTATAATGTGGGCTTGTCAAAGAACCGAGTCAATGCCGTACGGGATTTCTTTGTAATGAATGGCATTTCAGCAGAGCGTATAATTATCCAGCATCACGGTGAATCGAAACCGGTAGCAACAAATGACAATGCGGATGGTCGAAAATCAAACCGACGCGTGGATGTTCAGATTATAGCTCAATAAGCGTTTTTAACAAGATGCCTTTAATAAGAACCTTCGGAGTAACTCAATAAATTATGGAATTCACTATCTTTGGTTAAATCATAAAAAATCAATCGTATGAAAAAATTATTACTTAGTTTAGTTTTCGGAGCATCTATTGCTTCAATGAATGCACAAGTTCTTACCAATGGGGACTTTGAACAAGCAGCTTCTCCACTACTTCCAGGCGTAGCAACAGATTGTCCAGGATGGGGAATTGGTCTATACACCATGGAAACAGCGAATGCCTATGCGGGAACACAATCTGCTAAATTACAAACCATTGTAGATGCAGGAACCGCAGCCTTATTGCAATGGCCATCGGATACTATCGCAGGTTTAATGCAACAGCTCGTTACTGGTTCATGGCCAAATGCAGGGTCACTAACCTTAAATTTCGCTTATAACCACATCGTTTCAGCGGGAGACACGGCAATCGTTGCTTGTCAGTTTAGTGATACGATGGGTGCAGGTCCAAACGATGACGTAATACTTTTTCAAGCCATTGGTGCATTTGCAGGAAATTCAAACGGATGGCAAACAGCTTCTATTCCAATGGACCCGATTCCTGGTGCAATGGGAACTGCGAATAGTGTAATTGTACTAGCAACATCATCTATCGGTGCAGCATTTGGAACCGGAAATGGGATTCCTAACAGCACCTTGTGGTTAGACAATGTTTCATTGGATGGCGGTGCGAACGTAATTGAGTTGGCTGCATCTGTAAATGTATACCCTAATCCAACAAATGGTGCGTTAACCTTTGATGCTTCAGAAGCGATTTCAGGTGTAGAAATTTACGGTATGGATGGTAAGTTAGCCTTGAGTGCAACTACGACAACCGTTGATATTACTTCCTTACCAAACGGAATTTATCATTACAGTGTAATGACAGTTTCAGGTAAATTATTTAAAGGAAAAGTTTCTAAAATCTAAGAAACCCTTTTGAAAGAATTAAAGCCCGCTTCGGCGGGCTTTTTTTATGGGTTATAAATCTTTTCCAAACGAATGAATATCTCCGTGATTCTCTTCAATTTTATCCTTGATGTATTGTATAGACTTGGCCAACATGAATAAATCCGGGGTAGCGTGTTTACCGAGCCATTCCCAACTGTCGTTCTCGTGATCCACCGCACGGCCAATATGAAACAATAATTCCATCTTGTTCGCCATTAACCACTGTTGCGCTTGCACCAATCCTTCTGACGCATTAATCATGGCCATCAAGTGCGCATAGCCATTTTCCATTAACCAATCCCTGGAATCTTGAATGAGGTATATCGCATTTGTAGCATGAAACAAGGCTTCATACCCGTTTTCACGCAACCACAACTGAACCACTTTGTCGCCGTCAATTGCTTTTATCCACAATAATATAATGGATGCTGGATAATTAATTGGCTTTAGCGGGACGGCTTTCATCTCAGGCGCAATCTCCTTGTAGTTATCCTTATTTTTCTTAAACCAATTCCACATAACTAAAAGAACCAACTGGCCACTAAAATCGCGGCGATTACACAGACTAAATCCACTAACAACATGGTAGACAGGGTATACCTGGTATTCTTTACCTTAATGGCACCAAAATAAACGGCCACCACATAAAAGGTAGTTTCCGCGCTGCATTGGAAAATACAACTTAAACGCCCCGTAAAAGAATCCGGTCCATAAACACGCATGGCATCCAACATGAATCCACGTGAACCGCCACTGCTAAACGGACGCAACATTGCCACCGGAAGTGAATCGGTAATTTCTTTGGATAAGCCAACTTGAGAGAATACCCAAGTAATGCCTTGACTAAGCAATTCGAACATTCCACTATTCCTGAACACTGAAATGGCCACCAACATTCCTAACACATATGGAAAAATCGTCACCGCCGTATTCATTCCATTTTTTGCACCCGTTACAAAGGAATCAAACACGGTAGTATTATTTGCTGCAAAACGTTTCTCCTTCCAAAACGCAAAACCCAAGGTTAAAAGGATAATGCCAATTAACAATACCCCAGAAAAGTTTGAAGTAAAATGGTTTTTTGCCATTAAATCGAGGGAACCAATGTAAAAAAGCAGACCCAACATTGCCGCAATGATACTAAAGACAACCGCAATGAGTAATCCACTCAATAAATTAACCCGTTGACGAATCCCAACAATTATTAAGGCCGCTATGGTTCCAATAAATGAAGTAATGATACATGGCAACATGACGTCCGCAGGGTTCGTAGCATGCTCTGCAGCTCGGTATCCAATGATCGACGTTGGAATCAAGGTTAAGCCCGCTGCATGCAAGCAAAGAAACATAATCTGTGCATCACTCGCCCTGTTTTTATCTGGGTTGATCTCCTGTAAACTTTCCATCGCTTTGAGCCCAAAGGGCGTGGCCGCAGAATCGAGCCCAAGAAAATTGGCCGCGAAATTCAAGGTCATATACGAAATACTCGGATGGTTCTTAGGTACCGACGGGAATACCTTAACGAAGAAGGGACTTAACCATTTCGCTAAGCCCTCAGCAGCACCTGAGTCAATAAGCAATTGCATTAAGCCAGCAAAAAATGCTAAATAGGCAAGCAGGGGAAGAATGATATCTAGAATGGTAGACTTCGCTGTAGGAAGCAATCCATCTGTTTTTTGGACGCCGCTATAAATTCGCACCTGACCCTCTGAATTCACATAGGTAGTGTCGGCATCTAACTCATTTACATTGAAAACAACGGTTCCTTCGGGACTGGTTTTCAGCGTATCCTTGAGGGCTTTGGGCAGTTGAAACAAGTATTTTTCACCGATTAACACAGGTTCATCCTTTTTTCCATTGATTACTGAATCTATGCTGTATTGCTGATTAAACGAAACTCCAACTAAGATAAATACTAAGGAGGAGATAAAAATAATGAGCCAAAATCTACTTAATACCATAGTAACGAAGTTCGCAGAAAAATCCGTTACCTAGCAATGCTAAACTCAAATGATATTAACATACGTTATTGAAAAGCGAGCAATCAAAGGAAAACGAACAATCTTGGTACTTTTGTGTTCAAAATAGCACTATGCAACAAGAATTTCACGCCGCCTCTACGCGAGGGTTTGCTGATCACGGATGGCTAAAAGCTAAACATTCCTTCAGTTTTGCCTCTTGGTTTAATCGATACCGCATGCACTTTGGGGCGTTGCGTGTACTGAACGACGATATCGTAGCACCGGGAATGGGTTTTGGGAAGCACCCCCACGACAACATGGAAATTATAACCATTCCCTTAAAGGGTTCTTTAAAACATGAGGACAGCATGGGCTTTTCAGAAGTGGTTCATGCCGGAGAAGTACAAGTAATGAGCGCTGGCACCGGAATTTACCACAGTGAATTTAATGCAAGTCAAACTGAAGAAATCAACTTGTTTCAACTTTGGATCTTTCCAAACCAACAGGAAGTAACGCCCAGATATCAGCAATTGGGATATAAAAACTCGGACATGAAAGATGCGTTCCTACAGCTCGTTTCTCCGAACCCAGACGATGAAGGGCTGTGGATACACCAAACCGCATGGATACACTTGATCGACATGTCGCCCAATAGCACGCAAACCTATTCGCTTAAGCATCCAGGAAACGGCGTTTACTTAATGAACATCGAAGGAGAAAAGGTAATAGCTGAGCAAACCCTAGGGTCTCGAGATGCCCTTGGGGTGTGGGAAACCAACAGCGTAAAAATTCAAGCAAGCGAACAAGGTCGTTTGCTTCTCATTGAAGTACCCATGCAGTTTTAATTATCATGATGACTAAGCACTTAATAGAAGCACTCGAATGGCGCTATGCATGTAAAAAGTTTGATGCTGAAAAGCACATATCCACTGCAGACCTAGACACCATCATAGATTCCATTCAACTTACCCCTTCTTCCTATGGCCTTCAACCAATCAAGGTATTGCTTATAGAAACAAAGGAACTGAGGGGACAAATCAAACCGATTGCGTGGAATCAGGCGCAAGTGGTAGATGCTTCGCATTTGTTGGTTTTTTGTCATTACACAACGATTACACCAGCAGATGTGGATCAACATGTTGAATTAATGGCTCATACCAGAAATTTACCCATAGAAAAACTACAAGGATTTGGCACGCATGTAAAATCTTCGATTGCAAACATGGGTGCTGACCACGTCAAACAATGGACAGGAAAACAAACGTACATTGCACTTGGACAAGTGTTGTTAAGTTGTGCTCTTTTAAAAATAGATGCCACACCCATGGAAGGATTCGATCGGGAAGCCCTCGATAAGCTGTTAGATTTGTCCAAGGATGGATTAAGTGCGTCCTTGCTTTGTCCTATTGGATATCGACACGCAGATGACCCCTATATCGCATTAAAAAAGGTTAGAAAAACCAAAGAATCCTTATTCGAAACCCGTTAATTCAACACGCTCTCGTTAATAATCAACACAAAATCCATGGCATTTAACGGCTTGGATTTAAATCAAATCCTTATTTTTGATAGATGTTGAGAATTTGGTGTGTAGTATTGTTGTCTTCGTTTTGTTTATTTCCTATTCACGGGCAAAACAGAATGTCCCTTGCTGATTTAAACGAAATAGGCATCATTTCAAATGACTTCAAAGACGGAATACTGGATAGCTCTACCCTATCATCCTACCCAATCAACTTAATTAACAACCGTTTTTACGTCTCATTTTTAGCTAAGATTAATCCTGAATTTGACAAGCTTAGCCTTACGAAATCGAACTATATCGTCGGGAATCCGATCCGAAATATCGTGAGTATCAAAGTGCCCATTGAATCAAGTGACTATGTATCCTCCTTACAAGGTGTAGATTATCTTGAATTAGCAGGAAAAGTGAACCATCAATTGGACAAAGCAGTGCATGACGTTAGAGCAGATAGTGTGCAGCAAGGCATTGGATTACCTCAAGGATTTAAAGGTAAAAATGTATACATCGGGGTAACAGATTGGGGTTTCGATTACACCCACCCTGCTTTTTACGACAGTACCTTAAACCAAACCCGCATCATTGCAGCCTGGGATCAGTTTAAAACCAGTGGACCTCATCCGCAAGGATTTAATTATGGTACAGAATATGTTGGAGCCAATTCGCTCTTAGCCGCAGGAAGTGATACTGCAAATATTTACAGTTACAGTACACATGGAACGCATGTCGCCTCTATTGCAGGCGGTTGTGGAGCCGGAACCGTATACCGTGGTGTTGCTTATGATGCAAATTTTCTGTTTGTAACATTTTTGGTAGACGAAGGTGCCGTGTTGGATGCATGGGAATGGATGTATCAAAAATCCCAAGCTGACGGAAAACGACTGGTAATTAATATGAGTTGGGGCTTATATCACTTTGGTACCTTAGACGGTAATTCACTGCTAAGTCAAGCCATTACGGCATATTCTGACCTTGGCGTCGTATTTGTTAATTCCGCAGGAAATAACGGAAACGTAAATTTTCACCTCAAGAAATCATTCAACAACGATCAACTGAATTCAAAAGTTGAATTTTATTCCTATGCCGCTAATGCTAACATGTGGGGTCAAAGCATCCATGCATGGGGTGAAGTCGGACATTCCTTCTCCAACGGTATTGTTGTAAAGAACGCAAGCAATACAACCCTTGTTGAATCTCCGTTCTATAGCACTAATAACACTAACAATTACATTGACACCTTCTTAGTGACGGGAACAGATACGATTTTTTACAACGTTGCAGCAGATTCAGCCCATCCATTAAATCAAAAGCCTCAAATGCGCTTGCGTGTTAAATGCACGAATACTGCATTAAAAATCCTACTTAAAGCGACCGCGATTGACGGAACTGTAAATTATTGGAATGTGACCGAATTAACCACCGATGTTGGAAACTGGGGGATGCCATTCTCTTATTCCGGAACGGGAACAACACCGGGAGATGCAGACCACGGTATTTCCGAACCTTCATGTTCCGACGATGTAATTAGTGTTGCTGCCTATGCTCCGTCATATCTAACCCCTGGTGGTGCGAGTGTTGGTGGTGGATTAGCCAGTTTTTCAAGTCATGGTCCACGCTATGACGGGGTAATGAAACCTGATATTGCAGCGCCTGGTGTATCGATTTGCAGTGCTATTTCATCCTATACGGACGTTGCCTATACCACCGTTTCTTCGGTAACATTCAACAATAAAACCTATGATTATGCAAAGTTCTCAGGAACTTC
>JBEAQY010000042.1:0-53449 GCA_041163605.1 Bacteroidota bacterium
AAACCGACTCTAATTGTAAGCTCGCTGCATTTTAATATTGATCCAACTCGAATTTTATCTCGTGAATCCTCCATTAAACTCGTTTATCCAAATGGGGATTCCTTAGTTCACCCTTCCGGATTATTTCAATTTGAAGTGCCTAAAAAGCAATTGTATTACACCGCAGCGAAAAGGGGTTCGTATGTTGTGCCATTTATGGATTATCACTTTAACGTTACGAATAATGCGCCTGTCTTAAAATGGGAGCCAGGAACAGCGTTTCCTAAATTCACCTTTGAAATGGCCACATCACAAGCTCAGAAATCTATGCATTTTGAATCCTTGAATTATTTCGACCAGAGCGAATTTAAACTTTGGGGCGTAGGTAATCAAAATTCCTTAGTTCAAATTGCAGGCTATTGCAGGAAAAATTCCTTGGAAGTGCTAACGGAAGGACAAGCAGCAAATGCCTTGGGATTAAGCATCGATTACGCTAAGTCAAAACTATTGGACCTTTCAATGCGTGGTTTTCTTCAATATAATACGACAGATAAAACAATTACGCCTTCAGCTAAACTATTCTCTTTTGCAGATGCAAACTCCAGCGGCGTAGATTATGACAATATTTCCTTTACCTGTGATTTAAAAGAACGCCCATTGCCAGCATCTATTGAACCGGCGCAAGCTGAAAAAATCAAGAAGTTAAATGCACGGTATTTAAAACAAGATTTTTATGCCTTTATCGATTTAGATAAAGATCAAGTGTTTTTAACCGGGGTAGATGGTTTAACCCTTTCAAATGCACAGCAGGTATCCTTGTACCCGGATTCTGGGTATTGCATACTAAAACCAAATAGGGATCTTGTTTTTAAAGGACAATTATTGGCCGGTAAGCTATATACAGAATTGAAGGATGGTTATTTTTCCTATGCAGATTTTAAAGTAAAATTAAATAGTACTTCATATGCTGCATTAGTGGTTAATCCAATGGTCGCGGCAGATGGGGATCAACCCATCGAATTAGTTAGTTCATTTGCCAATTTAAAAGGGGAGATTTTAATCGATGAACCTTCCTCGAAATCGGGTAGGAGTAAGACCAATAAAGCCTTTCCTAAATTGCTTGTCCCGAATCCGACAAAAGTTGTTTATAACGATCTATCAATTGTCAATGGCGCCTATGATTCATCACGGTTCTTCTTTAGGTTGGAACCCTTTGAATTGGATAGTTTGGATAACTTCAATGAAGCTTCACAGCGCTTTAAAGGTGAATTAATTTCAGGAGGAATTTTCCCGCCGATTAAAGAGCCTTTGAGAATCATGCCCGATTATTCCATGGGTTTTTCAACGGTTGCTCCTGCTGGAGGTTGGGCATTTTATGGGGATAATTCGAAGTATGAAAACAAAGTGATTTTATCGCATAATGGACTTCAAGGCTCCGGAACTATTAATTACAGTACTGCTACAGCCATTTCTCAAAAACTGACCTTTTTACCAGATTCTACCATTGGAATTGCTAAGTTTATAAATAAGGAATCAATTTCAGGTGTTAAAGTCCCAAATGTGACCTCTGAAGCAGCGTTGATTACTTTCATCCCCAAAAAACAAGTCCTTAAGGCTAGCGCTTGGCGTGGCGTTAATCTACAAATGTTTAACAACCAATGCGAAATGGAAGGCAGTGTAATTTTATCTGTTAAAGGAATGCGAGGCACCGGCATGCTTCATTTTCCAGATGCAGACCTTGGTTCAAGGGATTTTAGTTTTACACATGAAGATATTTTTGCAGATACATCCTCCTTCGCCTTGAAAAATAGATTTGTGAATGAAGGTCAGGCCCCTGTGGCGATGGAAACTAAAGATGTTAAGTCAAACGTGTCATTTAAAACACGCAAAGGGGAGTTTAATTCCTTTGGTACCAAAAGAATTAAATTCCCACCGAATCAGTATTACTGTACAATGGATAAATTTTTCTGGTACATGGACAAGGCCAATGTGGATTTTGAAAAGTCTAAATCCCAAAAAACAACCTTCGAGGCCGGAGCAGATTTAGAAGAATCCAATTTTTTCTCGATGCATGAAGACCAAGATACCTTGCAGTTCCGTTCGCTTCTGGCAAGTTACGACCTTAAACTTCAAACCTTGTTCTGTGGTAAGGTTGAATATGTTCGGGTTGGTGATGCTAAAATATTTCCAGATTCTATGAAAGTTACAATTAGGAAAAATGCGGTTATGGATCCATTGATAAACGCTAAAATTGTTGCACCTTTTGTCACTAAATTTCATACGTTCACCAATGCAAACATCAATATAAGCTCTCGAAAAAAATATGAGGGAAATGCCAAATACCCGTATTACGATCGAGACAGTATATTAACTGTATTGGATATGAAGACCATTAAATATTTCAATTCGGTAACTCAGGCGGAAGGTGTAATTGCTCAGAAAGACAATTTTAAATTGAGTAAAGAGTTTGACTATTTTGGTAACATTAAAATTGTGGCTGCAAGTCCGGGGATTTATTGCGATGGCTCAACGAAACTAAATCATTCATGCCGTAGTTTTGATCGTTCATGGTTGAATTTTAAGGATACCATCCTCGCCAAGAATATTCAGATTCCGATTTCAGAAAATCCAGTTAATGACCTGGGGAGGAAGTTAGCGGTAGGTTTCCTTTGGAAAAATACTAAATCGATGGACAGTGTTCTAGTATATCCGGCATTCCTTTCCAAAACACAAGGAATCGACGATCCTGTGGTTTTTACCTCTTCAGGGTATGTTCAATATAACCCAAACAGTTTAACCTTTCAAATTGGTGAAAAGCCAAGATTAAGTGGAGTAAGTGATGTGGGGAATCTTCTCACTATGTACACAGAAACATGTTCCTTAACTGGTCTTGGAAAAATCAGTTTTGGAGTTAATCTAGGTGAAGTAAGCACAAATTCTTTCGGATCAATCAGTTATGAAAATGAATCAAAGAAAATAGGAATGGACGTGACTACTTTAATCAAATTCCCTATGCAGAAGGATGTGTTCGATAAAATAGGAGATGGATTAAAAGCACTTGAAGGTCAGAAAAATGTGGACATGAATTCGAAGAAACTTAATTTTTCCACGTATTTGAGACAGATGCTCAGCGAAGAAAAAGTAAATGAACTTTTGAAGGATTATGAAGAGGATAAACTTAGAAAGATGCCGGTCGGACTTGATCAAACCCTGGTTATTTCAGGCTTGAAATTTGATTTTGTTCGCTTTAAAACAAAAGCCAATGAAAGTGGATTCTCAAGTGGTTGGATTACTCGGCCCCAAAACGGAAGTAAGGAAATTGATGAGGAAGGAGACGAGATAAAAGCAAAAACTCGTTGTGCAATTATCGCTATTGAAGGGAAACCGATTCTTAAAGAAGTGGAGTTTAATATGGCAGTTTCACAAACAGCAATAGAAAAGTCCTATCAAGGTTTATTGATCTCATTTAAAGATCAATCCGATAAAGATTTTCTTTTTGATTATGGAATGAGCAGAAAAGATGGTAAATTGCTTGTCTATTCTAAAGATAGTGATTTGAAAACCATGGTCACTGAAATGAAGCCGGATAAACGAAAATCAAAAGATTTTTCTTTTGAATGGATAGATGACGCCTCACTACAGCTTACTTTGGTCCGATTAAAAGAGTTTTTAAGAGCAAAATAAATGACAACTATACTAGCGTTCCTTGCATCCTACCTTTTGGGTTCAATACCATCTGCTGTATGGGTTGGTAAGTGGCTGCATGGAATTGATGTTAGGGAACATGGCAGTAAAAATGCGGGGGCAACCAATTGCTTTCGTGTTCTTGGAAAACGCACTGGAACATTAGTTCTTCTTATCGATATTTTAAAAGGGGTACTTAGTATTATCCTTTCGAAGTATTTACTGGATGAATCAGGTTCGATGGTGTTATTGATGCTCGCTGCAGGTATCTGTGTTTTGGGTCATGTATTTCCGGTGTTTGCTGGATTTCGGGGAGGTAAAGGCGTAGCCACTTCATTGGGTGTTTTCCTGGGATTGAATCCCCTAACGGCAGTAACCTGTATTTTGGTGTTTTTAGTTGTTTTCCTGTTAACTCGGTATGTATCCCTTTCCTCTATTACTGCCGCATTTATGCTGCCTTTTATTAGTTTTTTTCTGTTTCACCAGGAAGAAACGGAAAGACTTTGGTTTAATGTTATCCTATCGTGCATAGTGATTATAGCACATCGTAAAAACATTATGCGCCTTTGGAAAGGAGAAGAACAACGAATGAACTTTAACGCATCTGAGATGTAACATTGGCTGACGTGTTCAAAAGAAAAAACATAGGCTTTCTGATACTTGCTTTTGTAAGCTTTAACCTTAGTGCTCAATCCGTTATTCAAATTGAAAAAAGGGCTTTTGAAGCATATAAGTTAGCACAATATGCAACAGCCAAAGTAGATTTTCAACAATTATTGGCAAGAGACCCCGAGTCAGATAGTTATAATTTTCATTACGCAGTATGTCTATATCACACAGAAAACAAAAGCAATGCCCGAAAGTATTTCGAGTTTGTCGCAAACCGAAGTGTTGCGTTTTGTGATGCACATTACTACCTCGGAAAAATCCATCACCTCAGTTATCGCTTTAATGATGCAATCGCTTCTTTTAAATCCTATTTAGCGTGTAGTCCTTCCGATGGCTTGAATGCTAAAAAAGAAATAACATATTGTAACAACGGAAATGTGTTGCTTGAACAACCCAAATCACTAACGACCATGGTCGCACAGTTGGCTACAGAAGAAACGTTCATTCAGAAGTTTGACATTGAGGAAATTGGTGGTAAAATTTATGCGGATCCATCCTTACAAACCAAAGCCGATAAGAAAAAAGCATACATTCCGATTTGTTATTACAAGCGCGGTGATACCTATAAGTTTTATGCGAGTTATGGGGACGACCCCGCTCAATTATCCTTATTCTACATTCAACGGATCAGTCAGGATGTTTGGTCTAAGCCCACCCAATTAGCACTTACATCACCAGCCTCCGACCTTGTTTATCCGTTTTTTGATTCCCAGGCGAAGCGTCTCTATTTCTCTTCCAATGGGTTTAATTCTATGGGAGGATTTGATCTATTCAGTGTTTCGTTTGATCCCGAGACCAATACCCTGGGAACTGTAGAGAATTTAAATTTTCCATTTTCTTCATCGGCCGATGATTTTTTCTTTGTCCCCTTAAATCCATCAGCTACAATCGCTTGGTTTGCTTCGGATCGTAATGTAGCTACCGGTAGAATTGAAGCACTTAAAGTAAGTTATGCGGTTAATGCTGGGAATTTAATTGCCTTAAGTGGTCAATTCACAGATTTGGTTAATCCTAAAAACACTCGGATTCAAATTAAAGTGAAGGACACCCAAGACGGTACAGAATATGGTCCATTCACCAGCGATGAAAATGGAAAGTATAACATGTTGTTGCCCGGCGCCGGGACGTATGTGTTTAGCGCGTATATCGATGGTACGGAAAAGATATTTGAAAATGAACAAACCTTGCCTGATCAGAAGGAAAATGTGATTTTCAAACAAAGCGTTAAGTATTCCATGGACCAGGGCAATGAATTGGCAGGTTTTAGCTACGACTTTAAAGGTGGAATGACTGAAGAAATGAAGGCTTTCAAAGCGAATTCTATTTCTCAATTATCCCTGAGCGCACGTCCAGTATTAACCCCAACGCAAGTTAGCACAGCGGTTGGCGATCAAGAAAATGTAGAAGAGCAACTTACGTCTTTAAACCTTGGAGGAAACAACCTCACCGAGAAAAGTGAACTGTTAGTTGATAAATTGATTGAAATTTCAAATACCGGATTTGATTTACAAGATACAGCAGAAGACCTTGAAAGACAAAAGAACCAGGTCGATTTTAAGTTAAAGACGTTTTCAGATCAAGCCTCAAGGTATAAGGAATTGTTAAAAGGTCAGGATTCCATAGCCAATCAATTCTATGCGAAAGAATTAATCCAATTGCTGGATTCAATTCAAAAGTATGAGCTGAAATTACTTGAAAATACGCTCGCATCCCAAAGGAATAGTAAGCACATTGATTCATGGAATGCCTTAAATGTTGAGCCTTCAATTAACGCATTAAGTGACCAAATCAAGATGGCACTCATTCAAGAGAATCAAGATTCATTGGTTCAGGTATTGAGTCGCAATCAAGAAGCGATTAGAGAGTTTATTGAATATCCCGCTTCGATTGCCATTCAGGATGTTAATCACACGTCTTCTTCGGAACAAACAGTTGCTGAATTAACAGCGCTTCGGAAGAGTGAAGTACAGTTAATGAACGAAATAGCACGAATTAACGACGAAAAATCTCAGGCGAAACGAAAGGAATTAGAACAATTAAATGCAGACCAAGCAGCTAAAGAAAAGCAACTGAGTACCATTTCTTCCTTAATTGCCGAGAAAGAACACGAACAAATAAAAGCCGAACTTGCGAATTCCTTTGAGAAGGAAGGATTTACATTGAGTGATTCTACTTTGGAGGGTCTCGTAGCACGCGTTCAAAAAAAGCAAGAAGCACAACAGCAAGCAGCACGTATAGCGAATCAAACCCCAAATTCATCTGTTAATTCAACCGAAGCAAAAGCGCTCAGTAATCAGATTTCTTTGATTAAGGCTGAGAATGAAGTAATAAAGAATCGATTGGTTTTGGCAAATCCTCAGGAACAAGAGGCCTTAGCTGTGCGTTCCCAACAATTAGAAGCTCGCTTGGATTCGCTTCAGACCTTGAAATTTGAACAGGAAAACATAACCGCGCAAAATCCAGTACAACCTAAAATCACCGAAACCACACCCGTTGCAACAGATCCCACCAACACGGACGTAAATCCAAACATCACCGCACAAAATCCAGTACAATCGAAAACTACGGAAACTACACCTGTTGTAACGGGCCCAACAAACCCGGAGGTAAATCCAAACATTAGCGCACAAAATCCTGTGCAACCGAAAACTACGGAAACTACGCCTGTTTTAACGGACCCAACAAACCCGGAGGTAAATCCAAACATCAGTTCACAAAATCCAGTACAACCGAAAACCACGGAAACTACGCCTGTTGTAACGGATTCAACAAACCCGGACGTAAATCCAAACATCAGCGCGCAAAATCCTGGGGAACCGAAAACTACCGAAACTACACCTGTTGTAACGGATCCAACAAACCCGGACCTAAATCCAAACATCAGCGCGCAAAATCCTGTGCAGCCGAAAACTACCGAAATTACACCTGTTGTAACGGAGCCAACCAACACGGACGAAAATCCAAACAACGTCGCACAAAATCCTGTACAACCTAAAATTACCGATACTACACCCGTTGTAACTCACCCAACAAGTATGGAGGCTTTTGATAATCGTTGGACTCGCGCCATAAATGAATTAGATGAACAACATCAGGTAATTTCAACAATGGAACGCGAGAATGGGTTGATTGAAGCTGAAACATCTATTTTAAAGGACCAATTGAGCCTAGCGAGTACCTTATTCAAATTAAAAATGGAAGTAGGGGATTCTGTTTATGCTTCGGTTCTTACGAACAAAGAGATTGAAGGATTAACACAAGGAATAGCACAATCGATAGCCAAGGTGAATGAGAAACTCGGTAATGCACAGCGTTTGGATATTGATCTGAGCGACATAAGTCAAGGACTTCAGGGTATTGCGCCGAATCCTACTACTGAATCGTTATTCACTGTACCAAAATCAGTTGTCTTAACTGATACAGAGCTTAGTGGTCTGTCTTCAGAAGGTTCTTATGATGCCTATGTTACGCTGAGAAAAGAATTTGCAAGCTTGAGGGCTAAGAAATTAGACGTAATGCAGCAACTTGACGAATTAAAATTAACACTATATCGCTTAAATAATTCAGAGGAAACAAAAGCTATTATTTCACAAGTAGTTGGCTTAGCAGATGAAATAAAAAAACTTGAACGACAGGAGGCTCAAGTATTGCAAACAATTAACGCGATGCCCCAAAAGGAAGCCTACCATTATTTAATTGAACAAGGAGTAGCGCCAAAAGGTGGTGATGGACAATTATCATTCAGCAAAGACCAAGTTGTCTTTAGTATGAATACCGAGAAAAAACAAGGAAATTCTTATCCTGTTTTGACTTCTATGCCAAGTGGTCTTGTGTTTCGAGTGCAAGTAGGGGTTTTTAGGAAGCCTGTTCCTGATTATTTCTTTCGTGAATTTACACCGGTATCAGGGGAACGTTTAACGAATGAATTAACAGCCTATTTAACGGGGTTCTTTGCAAGTTCAACAGAGGCCATGAATGCAAGAGGTCAGGTACGTAATACGGGATATTCTGATGCATTCATTGTTGCGTATTGCGATGGGAAGCGCATACCGTATCAAGTTGCGTTAAATTATGAAAAACAAGGATTGTGCAAGGTTCGAAATAAACAAGAGCTTGAATCCGAGGCATGGAGCTTAATGAGCGCCGCGTTATCTGCTTCAACACCGGTTGCTGAAATACCGAGAGAAGTGTATTATACAGTTCAGGTCGCGGCCTTAAAAAGGCTAGATAATGGGAAATTAGCTAATGTGCCAGAGTTGTTTTACAACGAATCCAACATGGGATTGTATAAATATTCGAGCGGAAAATTCAATCAGATTAACCTTGCAAAAGCACGCAGGACAGCGCTTAAAGCACTTGGATATGCTGATGCTTATATTGTGGCATATCGAGATGGGATTCCAGTAAGTTTTAAAGAGGCAGAGGTGGCTTTAGCATATAAACAAGAACAACCGAATCTAACTAAATCCAATGTGGAGCCTGTAAATAAGGGTATTGAAGGTGTAGCGATACAAGTACCGGAAAAAACGTATTATTCATTTACTAAAGAAATTGATACAATAGGATTGTTTTCTATGGCTCAATATAATCGAATGCAAATGTTTGTATTACAGCCAAATTCCCTTCATTCAGCCCCTATAGAACGCCAAGAGATTTCGCCTTTGTTGGCAATTTTTTATTCAGACTTTAAATTGAATTTGGAAGGCAAAGAAAAACCAAACAAACTGAGCATAATAGAAGATGGAGACAAATTTCCTTTGCTTCATGATTTTGCCTTACGCAATCAAATCCCATTTCGTGTTATGGTAATTGAGAATGTTCGTAAACAGATCGATTTTTATCCATCATCGGCAGAAAACAGTCAATTAATTTATAACTTGGCTGAGGCCTTAACCCTTGAAGTAACATCAAATTAGTAATGAAAGAAAAGGTTAGCGAAAAAACAGAAGTTGCAGTTTTAGAAGAAAAGGAATTAGCATTAATTCTCTATAACGATGATTTTAACACCTTCGAACACGTGATTCATTGTTTGGTTACCGTGTGTGGTCATGAACCGCAGGCTGCTGAACAATGCGCTTATATTGTACATTACGGCGGAAAATGTGCGGTAAAATACGGGTCTTATGAAGAACTTGAACCCAAATGTGTTGCCTTGCTCGACAAAGGTCTTTCCGCAAAAATTGAATCTTAATTACGGTTTAGATAATTCAAAGAAGGTTTTTTCTATTGTTTCGTATTTACCATTTGGCGTAGGGGTTAGGGCAGGAGATGCCATGACATTAAAATCACGGTCTATTAAAATATAATATGGAAAGGTTCGAATGCCTAAGTTCGTCCATATTTCATGTTCCAAAGGAAACCCGACGCGCGTCCAATTAATCTGGTCCATTGCACGTTGTTCAGAGGCATTCAACTCTTTTTTCTCAACATAGATAGTAACGAACTCGATTTTACTCCCATACGTTTTTATCAACTTCTTCAAGGCGCTTATTTCACTAATGGCAATGGTGTTGGATGGATTAAATGCATGCAAGTAAATGTGCTTATTCGAAATTTCACTCAAGTTCACGCGTTCCTTGGTACCAACAAGTTCATCAAGTATGAAACTACTTCCTACTTGTATTAAATCCACTTGGGATAATACATTTAATGCAATTTTGCGATGCTCTAGATACTCAGAAGTTTTACTAATATTTTTTAGGTTTGAAAGAATTACAGTTTTCGGTAAAAAATCATCAGACAATGCTTGTTTTAAGAGGTATATCCGTAGGAGTGATCGCAATTCTGGATTACTACTGAATTCACATTTCGCCAGCAAGGTATCGCTTGCTAATAAATTGTTTGCGGCAAATGCAGCAAATAACTTATCCGAAATTTCAGGATCGATTTGTGATAAATATTGATTGTAGAACGATTTAAAATAATCCATATAAAAATCGCATTCGTAGCGTATGGGGCTACGCTCGAGGTGTTGACGATATTTTTCTTGATTAGTTGGTGCGCCTAGGTAGCGTTGATTATCAATATCGTTTGCTATGGTATAGCGCATGAAATTGGAGAAATACGTGGACGTATCAGCCTTTATATCCCTGGCCGCTAACATTTTTAGAAAGGTGATTTTGGAAGCGTATGCTCCGGGATTAACCTCGCGTTCTACAAATATATCAGCCATATAATTGTCGATCCATGCCTGAAACCCAAGAATTTTGTAATTGATGTCGTTGCTATCTAAATCAAAAAATGTGAGTTCAACTTCTTCTTTTAGATTGTAGCTGTTGTGCTGGGGATTATCAGCTATAAATTCTACCGTGTATTTTGCGTTTGGCTGAACGTACAAATACGCTGTTAATTGGTCATTTCCTAGGACCATTTTTTGAATTTGAGAAACCTTTGTACTGAATTTAAAAATTCCGCGGTCGCTTACAACGGTGTCTTGAACAAGTGATAACTTATCACTGATAAAATCTTCATACTTCCATAAATAAAATCGTTGATTAGCAAACTGGGGTGCATGTCCAATTATACTTACTTGAGCAAATAGTATTGTGGATAGTATACAGAGTTTAAAAAGAAGCAGGTAACGTAGTTTCATAGTTACTTAACTAACAAATGAGCATTGGTTACGAATTTATTTATATCGCCGCCTTGCTGATGAATCTCACGAACAATGGTGGCATTAATGGCTGAATTTTTAAGATCTGTCAGTAAAAAAACCGTTTCAATTGAAGCCATTTCTATATTCATTTGGGCAATGGAGCGCTCATACTGAAAGTCTTTGGTGTCTCGTAACCCACGGAGTATAAACGAACATTCATACCGTTCGCAGGCACGAATGGTTAATCCGCTATAATCTATCACCTTTACCGGCAAGTCTTTAAATAAGGATGAAATCTGTGCTTTTCTTGACTCCGTATCAAAATAAGGCGTTTTATTTGAGTGTATTCCTAAGCCAATGATTATTTCATCAAAGAGCGTAATCCCTTTGTGAACTATGGCTTCATGACCTTTGGTAAAGGGGTCAAATGAACCAGGAAAAAAAGCGCGACGGTATTTCATTTGAAAAAACTAAAGTTTACATTACCGAACGTACGCGTATTCACGTAATTTGTTTCCTCTTTGAGTACTGTAAATTTGCCATGCTCAATGATAAGTTGCCCATCAGTCCTTAACAGATGTCGTTCAAATATAGTTTGAACTATAGCATTGTGAATCTTTAGGTCGTACGGTGGGTCGGCTATGATTAGATCAAATTTTTGCGTTGCGCGCTGGACAAAAGCTAAGGCATCTTGTGTATGTAAACTTATTTTATCCTCAATACCGAGCGAAGCCGCATTTTTCTTAAGCCAGGCAGTAACTTTTGGACTTTTATCAACGCAGGTTACTCCTAGGGCACCACGAGATATAAATTCAAAGCTGAGATTTCCTGTTCCAGCGAATAAATCCAAAACGCGCACTTCTTCAAAATCCATTTGATTACCGAGTACATTAAATAAACCTTCTTTCGCAAAGTCTGTGGTGGGTCTAGACGGAAAGCTTGAGGGTACGGAAAACGACCTTCCTTTTAAATATCCTGAAATGATTCTCATATGATGTGATCAAATAGCGAACGAATGTCTCGGGATTCTATAGCCAAAAGATTTAACGGTTCAATGCGTTCCAAGTATGCATTAATCAGCGCGGGTTGAATCGTGGGGTGGGTACTGCCTAAGCGCAGTAAAGCGCCCTCTGTACTTAACTTATATTGATTCAACATGTTTACAAACATGTAAATGATGTCGTCGATTAATGTGAATTCAAAAAAATCGGAATACCACAACTTTTGGTCGCGATACACACCGAGGTAGCATTGATTCGCAAAACAATGAAGATCTATCGTGTATCCGGTGCTGCGCTGTAACGAAGAAAGTAAGAGGTAATGAATGCTGTGAATTGGCTCTCCGTTAAAATGTGCTGTAACAAATCCGTTTAACCACGTGGGCTGCGCATGCATCAACTGAACTTGCCCATTTGCACTCAAGGTGTTGTATAATTCATGCGTTGTATTCAAGGTGTCGTACATGCGGGCGTAATATGCTCCTGCATTCGCCTGCTCGAATACTGCATGGGGAATTGCCATGTGATTTATTCCTACAACTGCATGCGTAAAATCGGGTGCGTGAAGAAAGGAAGAATTTGAGTTGTCCTTTAAAAAACTTTTGATTTCTTCATGGATTAATGGCTCCGTGTTCGAACGTATATCACAATGAAACGTGTTTTCCTTAGAAAGCAGGGAAACTTTGTTTTCTTCATATAGAATTGTGTACGTACTCATGTTATCCACAAAGCTACAATTAATTTAACTTAAGCCCTAAGATTGTATCCGCTATCACTTTATTTAAGAACTTTGCATATGGAATTTACTAAGGATCAAACAGAGGCCATTCAAACCTTTATTCGTTTTGATAAAGCGGATTCACAGCGCCGATGTTTTGTGCTTAAAGGATATGCCGGAACCGGAAAAACCACCTTGATTTCTTATATAGTTTCAAATTTTATTCAACAGAAACGTAAATTGAAATTAATTGCACCTACGGGAAGGGCAGCTAAGGTAATGGCTATGTATGCAGACTATCCCGCAGGAACGATCCATAAGTTGATTTACTTTTTATCAGATGCCATGGAAGGTAGTGGGTTGGTAAAAGCAAAGAATTTGTATAAAAACACCTTGTTTATAGTGGATGAGGCCTCTATGGTTGGGGTAGAATCACTTCAGCAAGAAGGTAGTTTGCTACAAGATTTATTGGATTATGTGTTCTCCGGTGAAGGGTGCTCCTTAATGCTGGTTGGAGATCCTGGTCAGTTGCCACCTGTAGGTCAAACGGATTCACCGGCTTTACACCTCGATTATTTACAACATCATTACCCCGGATTAGCTGTTTTTTCGCATACCTTAACCGAAGTCGTCAGGCAAGCGGCGGATTCACAAATCACAAGGAATGCTACCCATCTTCGCACGATCACTGATTTAGAACCTCCTTATTTTACGAGCCTTGGGAGGGAAGTATTTTCAATCAATGGGTCAGAGTTATTAGATGCCTTGGAATCTTCAAGAAAAGACGGAGACGAGTCCTTTGTAATGCTAACCATTTCTAATAAACGGGCTGGAAAGTGGAATCAAGAAATTAGAAATCGACTATTCCAATATGAAGAAACTGTGGTTCGTGGGGAATGGTTAATGGTGGTTAAAAATAATTACCACTGGGCGGCGGATTCTGAAATGGGATTAATCGCCAATGGAGAAATGATGGAGGTCATTCGTATCATTAAAGAGGAACATCTTTATGGGTTTGATTTCATTCATGCGGTCGTTAGTTTTACAAGTGAACCGAATAAGGAACGCATAGTAATTTGCTTTAAAGACACCTTGTTTTCCGAAACACCCAATTTACCGAGAGAGACATTAAAATCACTTTTCTTTGAGATTGAAAAAGATTATATGCACGAACGAAATAAACGAAAACGCTATCAATTCATTCTTAAAAACCCATATTTTAATGCCTTGCAAATTAAGTATGCCTACTGCGTTACCGCGCATAAAGCACAAGGTGGACAATGGGATACCGTCTTTGTAGATTATGGATTCATTCCTGAAAATATGGAAAAGCAAGAATATATAAGATGGCTTTACACCTGCGTAACCCGAGCTAAAATTCGCTTGTACCTTTTGAATTTTCCAGAAAAGTATTTGCCGTAAGTTTATTCTTTGATTTTAGGGATTTTAATGGCCTTATTTCCAATAAAGTACTTACTCTGCGCCACGCTTTCCTCCAATTGATCAATGAATTTTTTGGCTTTTTGCGTACTGAGATACTTCGGACAGCTTGCGATTAATTCATTTTTTGTTTGAATTAAAATCGAACGTGTTCGTAATACTGATAACAATTCATTTTTACTTATACCATTATTTGTTAAAAGGCTCTCAATGGGTAGGGCTGTGGAGGTTAAATTTGAAACAACAGGATCCGTTGAACTTTCTATGTGGATGTTTAACGAACGATTGATTTTAATTTGTAAACCGGCGTGCCGAAGCGACTTAAAAGCCCATTCCCCTCGGCTCAGTTGTTTTTCTTCCTTTGTATTCCCGGGGTAGGAGGTTTGTTCTTGTTGTTCGGGATCGCGAACGATTGCGCTGTCTTTCCACATACCAATTCCCATTCCATCTAAGGTTAACTCAATAGGAAGTGGATTCTTACTATAGGATTCGAATAATTTTTTAAAAAAACTGGTGTCTTTATCTGTGAATATTCGGCCTTCAAATTTGTACGCATCAGACTCAAATACATCTTCAAAATTAATTTCAAAATCCGCATCAAAAAACGGACGTACATCAACCATTGAAAGGTGCATCATAATTTCATCAGATGATTCTCCCTCATAGTCTTCAGGGATGGAAAGTAGCCTAACCTCTACAAGCTCGCTTGAGTCGGTTGGAGGAAAGGTTAAATCTTGCGTGAAGATATCAAACGTGGTCCCGTCCTCGAAGGTATATAGCCCGTTTACTTCTGTGAAAGGCATCCAATGTTCGCCAAGAAGTTGAACGTATCGTTTATAAATTTTGTCGCGGTGGTTGAATTCTTTTGCCAGTTCATCTCGTTCTGTGATTAAACTCTCAACAAGGCTAAGCGTTTCATCATATCCTGCGTAGAGTTCAACAAGGTCTGATTGGTGTTTGTTCTTTGCTTTCTTTCTTGCTTTCGTCTTTGGTTTCAAGGCTAAGCTGGGGTCGTCGTATTTTCGTTGCTTCAATTCTTTTCGCTTGGCTCGATTCTTTGTTCGATAGTCTTCTTTGTAAAGTTCGCCTAAATCTCCTTCTTTTTGATTGATAATTGTTTCTATTTCCCCCAGTTGTTCTTGCGCTTTAATAATTTGTTCGTTTAATCCGTTTTTTCCTATCAATGCTTCTTTCAGTTCCTTATAAGTTACATCATTCAAATCATTAAGCACTTTCATGAAGGTGCTTCCCTTGGAAAAGGTTGAATCGGGGGTTAAGAAACGCGTGGTTTGAGATCCAAAAAGTGGATACTGTCTCCCGCCTTTTTCAACGATTACTGTGGTTTGGTTTGTACTGTTGTAACCCCATACATCAAAATGTACCTGCGTTTGCTTCTGATTGCCTATGGTCCATAATTCCTTGGATGTAATTCGTTTTGTCCTTAAGGTTTTTTTATCCTTTTCGACATCAACTTCATATGGAAAAAGTCCAATTGCACGTGGAAGGCCCTTATTAAAACTACCATTCTCATCTTTATCGCGTTCCTGAAGCATGCCTTCTGTATAACTTCCGTCGCCAGCCGCTAACAACATACTTTTGAACAAGTTTGAATTGCCTCCAAGGAGCTGAAATAGACTTCGAGTGCGTTCTTCAATGGCTTGATTGATTGCTTTACCTTGCGCATCGATTATCAGTTTGTTGTCGGAACCTTTTGTAAATCCTTTGATTTGTAAATTAAATAATCGCTCATTAAATGAAAAATTAGTCAACAAAATGGGACTTTCCAACGGATTAAGGAGTTGTTCATACAGTTTTCCTCGCTTAAGTTCATTGGGTAGCTGATCAAAAAACAAAGTGAAGTACCGGTCCAAAAGGGGGAGAGAACTAATCGGTTCTCCATCCGAATATTTCTGTATTTGACGACAAATTTCATATATTGCCGTTTTATTGCAAGCCTCTATCAATATTCCTTTCGGACTTCTAGCTAAAATATCCGTACGAATAATGAGTAGGTTAGGGGAAACCGTCAATATTTTATCAATAGAATCATAATTAATGCTATTGTCGGGGAGTTTTACCAAGGGTCCGCTATATTCAAATGCCAATCCGACATTGTTTTCAAGAATTGGGCTTTTTCTTACAATGTGGAATAAATACGCTTGGATTTCAGGGGTGAGTTGCTGAGAAACTTGCCCAATACTAGTAGTGCATAAGGATAGCAATAGCGCACAAAGGTGTAGTTTAAACTTAGAGATCGTAAAAGTGTTTATGAGGTTATTTGATGAATTCAAGCGTTTGCCCATTAATCTGAAGTAAATAAACTCCAGTAGATAAGTTAGTTACATTAATAGATCCCATGTATAATCCTGAACTCATTCGGATTCCTGCTATATTTGTAATCGCATATGCATCGCCAATTTTCACGCCATCCAATTGAATTTCATGCACTGCAGGGTTTGGATATAGGTGGATTGATGGTAGAACTATTTCGTTTTCACCCACGTACGTTAACGGTTGGTCTTTACTCAAAATAATAGTACTGCTGTTATTTATCAAGGCTGAATTCACATCAACAGATATCGTGATGAAAATCGGCAAATTACTTAAAGTGAAATCGTAATATTCATAAACATTTCGAACAAAAGCTACATCGGTTCCAAATACGTTTGCCACCGCAGAATCTTTTAAATGAAAGCGCATCACATTGGTATAGGAATTACCTCCAGGTAATAATAAAGTCCCGGAACCATCTACCATTGTAACAGATGAACCGGTTGCAGGTAAGGTACCTGTTGCTGTGGATGTTACTGTACCCGAAAAGGCATCAATTAGTGGGTTAGAAGCTAAACTTAACGGATAAGCCATTAGATTTTCTTGGTCTATATTCCAGCTTGCAACCACAGCGCCTAAGCTTACTTCATTAAAAACAAAACCTTGAGAAATTCGTCCATTTGCAGATGATGAATAAAACGTTTGTAGGTTTCCACCGATATCATACATTTTAGTAGAACCCGCAAATGATGCGTAATTTGGATCTTGTGTAGCATCGAGTATTTGAACATCTTTTGTAACACCAAAAATCCCAGCGATTTGACTAAAATCCCATGTGGCATTAGCTCCCATGATGTTGGCTTGTATGTTTGCGTTTGAATCACAAAGATGCAAAGATGCTAATGATCCAATAACGGCTTCATTGGTCGCATCAAAGGATTGGGCTAAACTTAAAAAAGGTAAAGAAAAGATGAATAGGTAGATTGTTTTCATAATAATTCTAGTTAATCCAAAAATACAAAAAAAGCCTTGAACTTATCTTAACGCTATATCCCAAAATGTTGACGATTCTTTTTAATCTGGTATTGATCAGTTTCTTTCATTATCAACTTCATCGTTGGGTAAAAGGTCCGTTGAACCAAGGGCAACGTTTTTTCGATGTTTTCTCCACGGCGACAAATAACAAGTTTCAACATTTCGTGTTCAAGGGTAGAGAGTACCTCAGAGATATTGTTGGTGATTTCCTGGTCATTTATGGACATGATCTGATCTCCCTCGGCTAAACCACCCACATCCGCAGGACTACCGGGTGCGATATCTGTTATGAATGTTCTTTCAGTTTTAGTTAAGATTTTAATGCCTAAAGATCGTTTGCAAAGTTCGCTTGGGACCTCTTGTTGAAGTTCAATTCCATAAAAAGAAAACGCTTCTTGAAGCAAGGATTCATACCCATTCGCTGCATGAATGTATTGATCAAATAAGCTGCTGAAATCTATCCC
This sequence comes from Bacteroidota bacterium, assembly GCA_041163605.1. Taxonomy (GTDB): domain Bacteria; phylum Bacteroidota; class Bacteroidia; order Flavobacteriales_D; family Crocinitomicaceae; genus UBA952. The sequence continues at coordinate 17,854 of JBEAQY010000042.1, forward strand.
GGAAATTTGCTGAAGTTGACCTTTTATATCGTTTTCGGTATAACCAATTTGCGTTAATCCAAACTCATAAAATAGGCGTTTCATGAGGTGTTGCAAGGTGGATTTATTATTTGTTGCTTCTCTTATTTTCGAATCCAAAATAAACGCCATTAAACACCCTTCGTTATAGATTGATACTTTTCTTCCTGGCGTGCCTTTTACATAACCATCAACCCACGTGTCAATAGATGAGTCCGCAACCGAATATGCGAATCTGCCAACATTATCTACGTGCGTTTGGATTTGCGCTTCAAGCAGTTCAAGATAACGTTCCGATGTAATCAATCCTCCGGTAAGTAAATAATAATCACCGAAAAAGGTAGTAATTCCTTCATATACATAGCCTAGCCGAGAATAGGTAGGTCCTTCAAACCGATAGGGTAACATCTCTAGGGGTCTGATAGTCTTCACGTTCCAAACGTGATACAATTCATGCGATGCTACAGCCAATAAGGATTCGTATCGTGTACTTTTCCATTCTGCAGTTGGGCCAAGAACAATTACCGTATTATTCAAGTGTTCTACGCCATGTAAATATTTGTCCTGCACACCAATTAAAAGAAACGAAAACGTATGGGTCGGAAATTCTCCGAAGGCTTGCACTTGCTGCGCTGTAAAGTGTTTGAAGTCTTTTATGAGTTGTTCTGAGGATATTCCATGCGCCCCAACTGAATGAATGTAGAAGGTGTAGTCGGAAATTTCATATGAATAAGACTCAATGGCTGGACTGGCTAAAATTGGCGTATCGAATGCCTCGTCTAATGTTGAGAATTCAGGTAGGCTATTAGCTTTGTGTTCAAGTCCTGCAAGCGACCATTCCTGGGGAATTTCTATGATTAATTTAATTTCTGAATTTTTGCAATAGTCATTGTAAACCAGTAAGTTAACCGGGTTTATTAAAAGTAATTTCTCGTCTAAATACGTGTTTCCTGCGGTTAATTCGGCACCATAATACAAATAGCTTAGCGCTATCGAATCGATTCCTTTAGTGTGCACTAACCATTCATTTTTACTTATTTTCTCGGTAGGAATGCGCTGTGAACCATGGTACGCATTTAAGTTTGAAATGAGTCGTGCAAAATTTCCTTCTTCATACCTTCCGGGACGCCAAGCGGCGATTCGGAGTATGGTTTCATCGTCGGGAGTAGGAAGCGTAACATGAACTTGGATTCGATGCCGACTTGCTTGGTACAGGCTAATGCGGTAATCGATCATACTTCTTAGTATAATTCTTCTTGCAGTTGTGCGATTTTTACATCAGTGATGTAGTCATCATAGGTCATCATTTTATCAATCATTCCCTTTGGAGTTAGTTCGATAATTCGATTGGCTACAGTATTAACAAGCGCCTGGTCATGTGAAGTAAACAACATCGTCCCCCTGAAATCTATCATGGCATTGTTTAATGCGGTAATTGATTCTAGGTCTAAGTGGTTCGTTGGTTCATCCATCATTAGGAAATTTGCCTTAGCTAACATCATTTTTGATAGCATGCAACGCACTTTTTCTCCACCAGAAAGTACATTGGCGGTTTTCATAGCTTCTTCACCGGTAAATAACATGCGACCTAAAAAGGTTCTTAAATATACTTCTTCGCGCTCCTCATCTCCTTGCGCATATTGACGAAGCCAATCAATTAAACTGACTTTATCTGAAAAGAAATGGAGATTGTCGTTAGGAAGGTAAGCGGTACTGATTGTGGTTCCAAACGTGAAAGAACCTGTGTCTGCTTTGGCTTCTTGGTTTAGCACCTCAAAAAACTGAGTTAATGCTACTGAATCTCTAGAAACTATTGCAATTTTATCCCCTTTATTTACCGTAAAAGTGATACCTTGGAATAGGAAGTTACCTTCATGCTTTTTACCAAGATTCTCAATGGAGAGGATTTGATTTCCTGCCTCACGATCTTGGTGAAAGGTAATTCCTGGATACCTTCTGGATGAAGGTTGAATTTCTTCTAAGTCCAAATTGTCCAACATTTTACGTCGGCTGGTGGCTTGTTTCGATTTAGCCGCATTCGCAGAGAAGCGGGAAATAAACTCCATGAGCTCTTTCTTTTTTTCCTCCGCTTTTTTGTTCTTATCTGAACGTTGTTTAGCAGCAAGTTGAGAGCTTTCGTACCAAAACGTATAATTTCCTGTAAATAGATTGATTTTTGAAAAATCGATATCGCAAATATGTGTACAGACGGTGTCTAAGAAGTGACGGTCGTGTGATACCACGATTACTGTATTTCGAAAATCCAATAAGAAATCTTCGAGCCATGATATGGTTTTAAGGTCTAGGTCGTTGGTTGGCTCATCGAGAATTAGTACGTCCGGGTTACCAAAAAGTGCTTGCGCAAGAAGGATTCGAACCTTTAGTTCATTTGAAATCTCTTGCATCAACAAGTCGTGTTTACTTTCATCAATCCCTAGATTACTCAATAACGTAGCGGCATCCGTTTCTGCATTCCATCCTTCTAAGTCTGCGAATTCTCCTTCTAGTTCTGCGGTTCTCATGCCGTCTGCCTCTGAAAAGTCTTCTTTAGCGTATAATGCATCTTTCTCTTGCATGATTTCATACAAGCGTTTATGTCCCATGATTACTGTTTGTAAAACTGGGAATTGGTCGAATTCAAAGTGATTTTGACGTAAAAAGGCAATACGTTTTCCTGGTTCTAATTCAACTCTTCCGGTGGTAGGATCTTGTTCACCGATTAGAATTTTGAGAAAGGTAGATTTTCCCGCTCCGTTTGCGCCAATGACGCCATAACAGTTTCCTTGGACAAACTTTGCATTTACTTCATCGAATAAAACACGTTTCCCAAATTGTAGGGATAGATTCTGTACAGATAACATTTCTTAGATTTTGCGCAAAGATAATGACTTTGAACGAGTTCCTTATTTTTTACAGCTGTAAACAAATGCCGGAGGAAGATTTAGGGGGGTAAATGCCAAATTCATGTGGTTGAAATGGCGTTGTATGGCTTTTTTTGATTGAAGAGAATATTGAAACTGAACAAAATGACCACCTTCAGACAAGCATTGATTGGCTGAAGTAAGTATTTGCTCTCGTAAGGTTTCATCGAAAATCGCTAATGGAAGTGAGGAAATGATGCAATCAGCGTGTTGGATTCCACGGTCAGATAAAATGCTAGACAAATCGGTAGCCGACCCTTGGATAATTTCTGTGTTTGAACTTGCAAATTTCTGCTCCAGATCATGGCAAAAGGTTTCATTTAGTTCAATGATGATTAAACGTGCATCAGGCTTCATTTTTTTTTGAATATAGCCTGTGAAGGCACCCGTGCCAGGTCCAAATTCAACAATAGTTTCACAGCGATCGAATGGAATTTGCTTAAGCATTTTTGCAGCCAAAAAGCGTGAGCTTGGTGCAACGGCACCCACTTTATTTCCTTTCTTAAGGAATTGAGCAATAAAGGTCTTAGCCGACATGTTCTGGATGATTAAGCATCACAATGCCTTTGTTGATAATTCCGATGGCTCTCCCATTCAGAGTTTCACCGGCAAATGCATTGCATGCCTTATCGCGGTAACTTGAATCTAAATTCCAAGATAGGTTTGGTGAATAGCAGGTTAAATCTGCAGCTGCGCCAAGTTGGATTGGATTAGAAGGAATTCCAAATAGTTTGCGGTTTTTTATTGAGAGCTGTTCAACCAAGTTATCGCTTGATAATTTCGTATTTTTCAACAGCGCGGAATAAGCTGTAAGTAATTGCGGCGCACCAAAAGCGGCTTCATCGAAAGCAACCTGTTTATCATCAAGTACAAACGGACGGTGGTCTGTTACGATTCCATCAATAATACCTTGTGATAAGGCCTGAATTATGGCAAGCCGATCTTCTTCAGCACGCAATACAGGCAGCACTTTAAATCGTGTGTCAAAATCAAGAATTTGTTGCTCCGTAAAACAAAGGTTCATTAAATGTACGTCGCATGTAATTGGCAAACCGGCGGCTTTTGCCTGTTGTATTGGGGCAATGGATTCTTTTGAAGATATTCCTGAAATATGCAGTGCACTTTTAGTGTAAGATGCAATTTCAATGGCTTTGATTACCTGTAAACGTTCGTCAAGTGAAGGGTCACCTTTAAGGCCAGTTCGCGTTGATCCCATTCCTTCATTCACCTGCGCGTCCGATTCAAAGTTTGTTGATCGCGGAGTGAATATGATTTTACCACTAAAATCGCGTGAGTAAAGTAAGGCGCGTGTTAAGATACCTTCATTGATTGGGTGTTGGTCGTCGGAAAACCATTTGGCACCTGCTTGAAACATCTCATATAAATCGGCGAGTTCCGCTCCTTTTTGTTGTTTAGTAATTGCGCCTATTGTATGAAGTTGAACGCAATGACCATCCGCCATACGTCGTTTATATTCAATGGCCAATTTTGTGTCTGTGGATGGATGATCTGAGGGTAAAACTCCTACATGGGTAAATCCTCCTAAGGCTGCATCATCAAGTCCTTGAGTTAATCCACCGCGTTCCTCAAATCCCGGATCAAAGAAAGCAGACTTGAAATCAACCCAACCTTGTGATACATGCAATTCGGGCATACTAAGTATTAAGGCATCTGGATCAAAAATCGAAGTTGCGATATTTTCAATGTGGCCATTAGAAATTAGTATGTCTTTACTCGTGTTGTTGTGAGGCGATTCAACATCCGTAATACGTGCTGATTTTAAAAGAACCTTCATGATTTCCAGAATTTTAGTAAGGCCATTTCTATCAGTAAGAAAAGCATAGCCAATAAAACAAAAGTAAGCCAAAATGAATTAGGTTTTTCCATTGCCAATTCAAAAGTAGAATTCCCTGTACTCATAGATTGAGCCTTTACATTCGTGAAACCGGCGTTTTTAAATTGATTTTCAATGTCATTGTTTGAGAGTAAGGAGGTCTGTGATTCGCTTCTATTTAAATTGAACGCAATTTTTCCTAGGGCTTGTGACGATTTAATCGTGTAAAAACCTTCGCCAATTCGTTCATTAAGTTCAGGTTGATTCAATTGTAAGCGCGTTATGCCATCGGTGTTGATTTGCTTGGGAATGAAGGAAGTAGTTTTTGAATGGAGTGTTAAGGGAACATCTTGATTGGTGTTGCTCGGTATGTCAAGGACTCCAGCTGATCCAATGGTGAAATAGGATGGGAGGGAGCGCAGGCTAAGTTCCGCGCTTCGCAATAAAATGGATGGGAATAAAGCATTGGCGGTGAACCCACCGTTTGCTTTGCTAAGGTCTGTATTTAATAGGTAAAACATGCCTTTTTGTTTTACAGCAAGCATCAAGGGCAACTGGTTTCTCAATTTTAGAAGCACTTCGGCGTTCGCTTGACGATAATTCTTGATCGAGTAAACACTTTTCAATAAAGGTAAATTCAAGGATTTTTGTTGTTTATCAAACATGCCATTAAAGAACTTGCTCGCATAGGAGATTTCGGAAAGTTGATTCCCCGTGGTGACTTTTCCATTATATCCGGATAGTCCAACATTTTTTAACAATTGTGTGTAATCCGTTAGTTTAATCTCGCTTCCGGGAATACAAAAAACGCTTCCTCCTTGCGCTAAAAATGAGGAGATGTCTGAAATTAAGCCCGAAGGAAGTTCATTTATTCCGTTCAGAATTAATAAATCCGCTTGATTTAAAAGTCTTTTATTGAACGAAAATTCGGTACAGGTTTCAACAGTGTAAAAAGGTTCCGTTAAAAATACTTTTTCTGTGCTTGATTCTCCGAACTCCCCATTAATTATTACCACACGCCCTTCTTTTGATAATTCGTTTGTGAAATAAAAGTCATCATCAAAGGTGATGTTACGGTCTGCCACGCTAACTTTTCCTTCGATATATCCAGGGTTGGTTGGGGTGAAGAACATGTGGCTCGTTGCGCTACTTTCTGCATTTATGGAAAGGTTGGTCATGCGGGTTTTTCCATCAAAAAGTACCGTGACTGGAACATCCGTTAGGTCATTTTTACCCACATTTTTAACTCGAAAATTCACTTTACACGATTGCCCTGGTTTATGAACTGGGTTATCCATCCAAATTGAATCTACAAATACATTGTCAGTTTTTTGCGGTAAGCACTGAATTAGAAACGATTGATCGATCCATGCGGTTTTGGCTTGTTTATACGAAGACAGGGTTCCTGTACTTTTTTGAAAGTCAGACAAGACGACCCGATTAACCTTTGCGATGCTGCTTACTTCACGGTGGTATCGATTTAAATAATCGTTTTGCCATTCAATTACCTGATCTAAGTCTCGGGGTGTTTTATTAAGAGTTATCTTATCTATGACTTCAACGGCTGTGGCTTTTGAGTGTAATTTTCGTTCAACACCAGAGAATTCATTGGTTGTAATAAAGAAACGTGTATTGCCGGCACTTTTTGCAATGATTTTTTTAGCAATCTCGCGCGCCTCGGAAAGCAATTCTCCTTCGGTTCCTTTAGCGCTCATGGACAGTGAATTGTCAATATAAATTGCAGTAACCGGGATTCCGCTTTTTGTTTCCTCTGCTTGTTTGAAGAAGGGTTGAGCAAATGCAATTACGAGCGCTGCTAAGGTAAGAAGCCGTGCACAAAGAATAAGCAAACGCTTCAGTTTTTTAACCGATTTCTTTTCTTGTTCTTGTTCCTTAAGGTATTTTAACGAAGGGAAATAAAAGCGTTTAAACCGCCTAAAATGAAAAAGATGCAGAATAATGGGGATGGCAAGCAGGCTGAGAAACCATAAATACCCTGGATGCACAAATGACATAGCTCAAAAATACAAATTTAATACGACTCAACGGACAAGGCGGTGATAAAAAAAGCCTCGCATGAGCGAGGCTTTACCTTATTTAATGGCTTCCCATCGTTTCTTGAGTTCTGCCGATTTATCGGTTTGGTCAAGGTATGAATATGTTCTCCATCCAATTTCCAAGGCAGTTTTGTCGTTAGGGTTTGCGGCCAAGAATGGTTCTAAGTATTTGATGGAATTATTTAAGTTATTTAATGCTTGTTCTTCCATAAGCTTCGCTTTTGGGTCATTAATTTTTAAATCGGATGCATTACCTCTAAGTTCAATTGACCAATTAAAAAGTAAGGAGCAATATTGGTAAATTGCATCTGGGTATAAAGGGTCAAGATTTAGGGCTCTCAAAAATGCTGACGCCGCCTTTTCTTGCTGTTTCATATCCATTAACGACGTGCCAAGTACAAGAAATAACTGTTTATTGGTAGAATCAATACTCGTTGCAATATTTAAGTATTTTTCAGTGGCAGCCAAATCGTTCTTTTGAAGATTTACATTGATTAATGAAATGATTACCTCGATGTTATTGGGGGTAAACTCCATAACAATCTCACCAAGTTTGTTTGCTTCATCGTATTTCTTTAATGACATCAATGTATCTGCAGATTTTCTAAAACATAGTATTGCATTACTTTTTGCGTCTACATTTTCTACATTAATGTACTTAGAGATTTCATAAGCGCCGATAAAAAGTTGGGTTGCTTGTTCGTAGTTTTTTGCGTTGTACATGGCAAGACCATTTTCAAAAACAAACTTAGATTTCGCATTAATAAAATTTGAGACTTCTTGTTTGTCTGTTTTCGCTTTCGGTGCATTTAATACGAAATTGAAACTCTCTTTGATTTTGGCATCGTACTCTTTGATTAGATTTTCATCCGGTTGAGCGCCAGACATAGCAGCTTCCATTGTAGCCAATTCCATTAAACCGAAATATATTATTCCTCTATAACGGTGCATGTATGGGTCATTCACTGTTTCGGTATTTACCGCCGCTAGATCTATATCTGCTTTTGCTCCGGATAGGGCTTTTTTGTTTTCTTCCATACTTCCCATCGGGTTGTATTTTTTGTACTTAAGCGCCGCGTCAGTAATACTAGACTTTTGTGCAAAGAAGGAAGCTCCAACAAACAGTAAAGCTACCAGAAGACTGATTTTTTTCATAAAATTATTATTCGTTATCGTTTGGTTCATCCGTAGAATCGGCATCTTGTTCATCAACATTCATACCATCGTTGCTTAATACATCGCCATTATTGTCTGCATCAATCACTTCTTCGTCCTCATCCTCGTCTTCACTTCGTGGTACGCGTGCAATAGCAGCAATTTCGGCATTCCCTTTCAAGTTAATTAATTTAACTCCTTGAGCTGCTCTACCCATCGTTCGAATCGTGTCGACATGCATTCTGATGGTAACACCAGATTTAGTAATGATCATTAAATCGTCTTCGTCGAATACGTTTTGAATCGAAAGTAATTTACCTGTTTTCTCCGTGATATTTAAGGTTTTAACCCCTTTACCACCGCGGTTGGTAATGCGATATACCGGTTCTTTATCCTCTGGGTCATTCAAATAGGTTCGTTTACCAAATCCTTTTTCAGACACCACTAGAATCGTGGAGAAGATTTCTTCCACGCAAATCATTCCAATTACTTCGTCTGAACCGCCAGCTAAGGTAACGCCTCGAACACCTGAGGCATTTCTACCCATTGGACGAACGGTAGATTCATTGAATCGAATCGCGCGACCAGATGAAGTTGCTAACACAATCTCGTTTGTTCCATTGGTTAATTTCGCTTCTAATAATTCGTCATTTTCACGAATCGTAATGGCATTAATTCCATTGGTTCGCGGACGAGAATAGGCCTCAAGTGACGTTTTCTTAATCACCCCGTGCTTAGAGCACATGATAATAAAGTTATTATTGATGTATTCCTTGTCTGTTAAATCCTGAACTTTTACATACGCTTTAACCTTATCTTCCTGAGGAATATTAATCAAATTCTGAATGGCTCTTCCTTTCGATAATTTATTCCCTTCCGGAATTTCGTACACACGCATCCAGAAACAACGTCCTTTCTCTGTGAAAATCAATAAGTAATTATGGTTGGTAGCAACAAATAAATGCTCTAAGAAATCTTTATCTCTGGTGGTAGATCCTTTTGATCCCATACCGCCTCGATTCTGAACTTTGTATTCGTTAAGGTTTGTACGCTTAATGTATCCAGCATGAGAAATGGTAACGACCACTTCCTCATCCGCAATTAAATCTTCCATGCGCATTTCTGATGCCGCATATTCGATTGATGAACGACGAGCATCTCCGTATTTCGCTTTAATTTCTAATAACTCATCCTTGATGATCTGCATTCTGCGCTCTTCACGATCTAAAATGTCTTTTAAATCAGCAATTAATTTCATGAGCTCTTCGTACTCGCTTCTAAGCTTGTCTTGCTCTAAACCAGTTAACTGACGTAAACGCATATCAACAATCGCACGCGTTTGAATTTCACTTAATCCAAATCGATCGGATAAGCGTTCACGTGCATGATCCGGACTGTCAGATGTTTTGATGATTTCAATCACTTCATCAATGTTGTCCGAAGCAATAATTAATCCCTCTAAAATGTGCGCGCGTTCTTCGGCTTTTCTGAGTTCATAACGTGTTCTTCTAACCACCACATCGTGACGGAATAAAATAAACTGGTCGATGATTTCGCGTAAGTTTAATAAGCGTGGTCTACCGTCGACTAAACAAATGTTATTAACTGAGAATGAGGTTTGTAATGAAGAAAACTTATACAATTTGTTTAATACGACGTTGGCGATTGCATCACGCTTGATTTCCACCACAACGCGCATTCCATTACGGTCTGACTCATCACGTAAATCAGAAATTCCCTCAATCTTTTTGTCGTTTACAAGCTCGGCGATTTTTTTAATCATTTCCGCCTTATTCACTTGATATGGAATCTCGGTGATAATGATTTGTTCACGTCCTTGTACCTCTTCGATTTCCGCTTTACCGCGCATCACGATTCGTCCACGACCGGTCAATAAGGCATCGCGAACACCTTCATATCCATAAATGATACCTCCTGTAGGAAAATCCGGAGCTTTAACGAATTGTAGTAAGTCTTCTGCAGGCAATTCCGGGTTGTCAACTACGGCAACAATTCCATCTATAACTTCCGAAAGGTTGTGCGGCGCCATATTGGTAGCCATTCCAACCGCAATACCTGAAGCACCATTTACTAACAGGTTTGGGATTTTTGTTGGTAAAACCGTTGGCTCTTCTATACTATCGTCAAAATTTGGTTTAAAATCAACCGTCTCCTTGTCAAGGTCTTCAAGCATTTCTTCAGCAATCTTCTTGAATCTTGCTTCCGTGTAACGCATGGCTGCCGGAGAATCTCCATCCACACTACCAAAGTTACCTTGTCCATCTACTAATGGATAACGTAAGGACCATTCCTGAGCCATACGCACCATAGTGTCGTAAACAGAGCTATCACCGTGCGGGTGATACTTACCTAATACTTCACCAACAATACGCGCTGATTTCTTATATGGACGATTTGAATAAACACCTAAGTCTTGCATACCATATAATACGCGACGATGAACCGGTTTAAACCCGTCACGCACGTCAGGTAATGCACGAGAAACAATAACAGACATCGAATAATCGATGTATGCTGATTTCATTTCATCCTCAATATTTATCTGTATAATTTTTTCACCTTCTGCCATAATCTTCGAGCCCTATTATATTAAATTTAGTTGGAACCACAAATTTAACAAAAGGACCTGCCTAAATCACCCGATTATTAAGGAATTTACTAACAATTTAGAGCCATACATGTGAATAAAGGGCCCCTTGTAACTTTATTGTGAATAATCTTGTTTCTATATACGTTAAATTGAACTTCGGATGAAGATTAAAATTATATTTGCACTTATAACATTGTAGGATGGAGGCTAAGTTTTCGCCAAGAGTAAAAGATTTAATTCGAATAAGTAGGGAAGAGGCAGTTCGGTTGAAAAACGAGTTTGTAGCCCCTGAACATTTGTTGCTCGCTATTATTAAACTCAATGAGGGGAAAGCATTTGATTTGCTTAAGGAATTTGACATTTCATTTGAAACGCTCTCTGACGAATTGGAAACCATTCTAAAGCAATCCTCAACGAATGCTGTTTTTCTTCCTACGAACATTCCCCTTTTAAAGCAATCGGAGAATATTTTGAAGCAGTCCTTCCTGGAGTCTAAGTTATTCCGGTCAAGTATGATCGGTACCGAACATATTTTATTAACCATTTTGAAATACGACGATTGTGTGGCCTGTCAAGTGCTTAATAAATATGGTATTATGTATGAAAATCTTAAAGAAGAATATATGTCAATGAATCAAGAAAATAAATTTCCAAGGGCGGAGTTCCCTGGGAATAACGACGAAGAAGAGGATGCGGGAGGGGTTCCAAAACGACCTGCAGATTCAAAGTCTAAAACCCCTGTACTCGACAATTTTGGTCGTGACTTAACAAAGATGGCCGAACTTGGGCGTCTGGATCCAATTGTTGGTCGCGAGAAAGAAATTGAACGAGTAAGCCAAATACTATCCCGCAGAAAAAAGAACAATCCGATATTAATTGGTGAACCAGGCGTTGGGAAAAGTGCTATTTCAGAAGGTTTAGCCTTGCGTATTGTACAGCGAAAAGTGTCCCGAATTCTTTTTAACAAACGTGTGGTTTCTTTAGATTTGGCGTCCTTGGTTGCAGGCACTAAGTACCGGGGACAATTTGAAGAACGCATGAAAGCGGTGATGCAGGAGTTAGAGAAGAATCCTGATATAATTCTATTTATTGATGAAATCCATACTATTATTGGTGCTGGTGGAGCCAGCGGTTCTCTTGATGCATCAAATATGTTCAAACCAGCTTTAGCCCGCGGAGAACTTCAAGCAATTGGAGCCACAACCTTAGACGAGTACCGTCAGTATATCGAGAAAGATGGCGCGCTTGAACGACGATTCCAAAAAGTTATCGTTGAGCCAACCACAATCGATGAAACCATTCAGATTTTACACAACATTAAAGAACGTTATGAAGAACATCACTCGGTTACCTACACGCCAGAAGCAATTACCGCTTGTGTAAAGCTAACGGAACGATACATTACAGATCGTCACCTTCCAGATAAGGCGATTGATGCCTTGGATGAAGTGGGTTCGAGGGTGCATATTACGAACATTAATGTTCCCAAAGAGATTGTCGAAATTGAACAAGAAATCGAGAATATTAAGGTAAAGAAAAGTGAAGTTATCAAAGCGCAGCAATATGAGAAAGCTGTTGAGTTTAGAGATACTGAGCGCAAGCTGTCTGAGAAATTAGAAGAAGAGAAACGTAAATGGGAAGAATCATCTAAAAGCAATCGCATTACTATTACCGAAGAAGATGTCGCTGAAGTTGTTTCCATGATGAGCGGTATTCCATTAACAAAAGTTTCACAGACTGAATCAGGTAAGCTTGTGAATATGACAGATGCCTTAACTGGGAGAGTTATTGGACAAGATGAAGCGGTAATGAAGGTAGTGAAGGCGATTCAACGTAATCGAGCGGGGTTAAAAGACCCAAACAAGCCGATCGGATCGTTCTTTTTCTTAGGACCAACAGGTGTTGGGAAAACACAATTAGCGAAAGTGCTTGCCAAGTATCTTTTTGATACAGAAGATGCCCTGATCCGAATTGATATGTCTGAATACATGGAGAAATTCAGCATTTCACGCCTAGTGGGAGCGCCTCCGGGATACGTAGGGTATGAAGAGGGTGGACAGCTCACCGAAAAGGTTCGTAGAAAACCGTATTCAATAATTCTATTGGATGAAATTGAAAAAGCGCATCCTGATGTATTTAATTTATTGCTTCAGGTATTAGATGATGGACACATGACGGACGGTCTGGGTCGTAAGATTGATTTTAAGAATACCATTCTTATCATGACGTCAAACATTGGTGCACGCCAATTGCAAGAATTTGGGACTGGTGTAGGTTTTGGTACCAAGGCAAAAGAAGAGTCGAAAGAAGAGAATTCCAAGGCAGTAATACAAAATGCCCTTAGAAAAGCATTTTCACCAGAGTTTTTAAATCGAGTGGATGACATGATTATGTTCCGTTCGTTGACAAGAGAGGATATTCATAAGATTATTGATTTGGAATTGGATAAATTAATCCTTCGAATCAAAACCCTTGGATATAATCTGGAGTTAACTGAAAAAGCTAAGGATTTTATCGTGGAAAGAGGATATGATGAAAAGTTTGGTGCGCGTCCATTAAAACGAGCGATTCAAAAATTCATTGAAGATCCATTAGCGGAGGGTATCATAAATCACAACATGGCTGAAGGAGATACTGTACTAATGGATTTTGAAGATGGGAAAGAAGAATTAAGCCTTAAGGTTAAAAAACAAAAAAGCAAGAAGTCAAATCCCGGAAAAGAAGAATAAGTGTTCTAACACATAAAAAAAGGAGCTAAAAGCTCCTTTTTTTATGTCTATTATTTTTTTATTACACTTTGGCGATGGTCTCACTCATGTATTCACCATTCTTGAGTTTATCTACGATTTTAGAAAAACATTCAATGGTGTAATTTACATCTTCCATGGTATGCACCGCCGTTGGAATCAAGCGTAAAATTATCATTCCTTTAGGCACTACAGGATATACCACCATCGAGCAGAATACATTATAGTTCTCGCGCAAATCATATATCAAATTGGTGGATTCAGGAATGGAACCGTTCATGTATACTGGTGTTACACAAGAATTGGTTGGTCCGATTTCAAAACCAGCTGCTTTTAATCCCGTTTGTAAGGCGTTAGTTATTTCCCACAATCGATCTTTCAATTCGGGCATTGTTCGAATCAATTCAAGACGTTTAAGAGCTCCAACAACGAGTGGAAGCGGCATTGCCTTCGCGAAAATTTGGGAACGCATGTTGTATCTTAGATATTCAACCACTTGGGCGTCACTGGCTACAAATCCGCCAATCATAGCAAATGACTTCGCGAATGTTCCGAAATAAATATCAATGTCATCTTGCACACCTTGCTCTTCACCTGTACCTGCTCCCGTTTTTCCTAAGGTTCCAATTCCGTGGGCATCATCAACAAAAAGACGGAAGCTGTAACGCTTCTTAAGGGCTACAATTTCTTTCAAAATACCTTGATCTCCACGCATACCAAATACTCCTTCAGTGATGAGTAGAATGGCTCCTCCTGTTTCTTCGGCTAATTTTGTGGCGCGTTGTAATTGCTTCTCGCAATCATCAATGTCATTGTGTTTGAATACATAGCGTTTCCCCATGTGTAAACGAACTCCATCAAGAATACAGGCATGAGATTCGGCGTCATATACAATCACATCGTGACGATCAACTAAACAATCTATTGCTGAAACTACCGCTTGGTATCCAAAGTTCACTAGAATAGAATCTTCTTTCGATACGAAATCTGCTAATTCTCGCTCCAATTGCTCGTGAAAATTCGAATTTCCACTCATCATTCGGGCCCCCATTGGCATAGCAAATCCATAATTAGCTCCTGCATCCGCATCCGCTTTTCGGACTTCTGGATGATTTGCCAAGCCCAAATAATTATTCAAAGACCAGTTTAATTTTTCCTTTCCTCTAAAATTCATGTGTGGACCAATGTCCCCTTCCAATTTTGGAAACGTAAAATAACCATGTGATTCTTTAGCGTGCATTCCGATTGGACCTCGATTCGCTTGGATTTTTTCAAAAATATCAGCCATATTCTGCTTGCTCTATAGTTTTTAATACTACAAAGGTACGCTTAAACAAAGAACAAGAGATTTTACACCGGCTATTTTTTCAACAACCGGTGTTTAATGAGTTAGTAATATATGGCTCTTCGTACCTTGGATATATACTTAGCTAAACGGATGACTTGCTTGGTATATCCGAATTCATTGTCATACCAAGTGTAAAGAACAACGTTCTTTCCATTTTTAGAAACAATGGTAGCGTTTGAATCATATACGGAACAGCATGTATTTCCAATAATATCTGAAGAAACAAGCTCCGGGTCAAACGAATAATAAATTTGATTGACAAGATCACCATTTAATGCCGCATCTTTGATGAGCTCGTTGATTGCTTCAATGCTGGTTTCATTTTTCAATTCTAAGCTTAAAATCGCCAAAGAACCATTCGGTGTTGGGACACGAACGGCATTCGCGGTTAGTTTGTCTTGAAGTGAAGGGATGACTTTTGTAACAGCACTTCCGGCACCAGTAGAAGTGATAACCATGTTGATCGCTGCAGAACGTCCGCGACGAACTTTCTTGTGCATGTTATCCAATAAATTCTGATCGTTAGTGTAGGCATGTACCGTTTCGATATGCCCTTTTTCAATACCTAGCTTGTCTTCAATAACTTTTAAGATCGGACTAATTGCATTGGTGGTACATGACGCAGCAGAGTAAATCTTCTCGTTTTCCAAATCCAAGGTGGCTTGATTTATTCCAAATACGATATTAGGGATTTCTTTTCCAGGGGCCGTAAGCAATACCCTTGAAACACCTTTGGCATTTAAATGGCGAGCTAAGGCTTCTCTATTGGTATAAATACCTGTATTGTCGATAACCAACGCATTATGGATTCCTAACGCCGTATAATCAACGTCCTCTGGTGCTGATGCTTCAATCATTTGTACCACCTGACCATTGATTATCAAGCATTTACGCTCTATGTCAACATTAACTGTACCTTTAAATGCACCATGTACTGAGTCGTTACTCAGTAAAGATGCACGTTTAATAATGTCCTTCTCCGTATTTCCTCTGGTTACAATGGCACGCAGTCTTAATTGTTGACCTTTTCCGGCCTGACGAATCAATTCGCGGGCAGCGAGTCTACCAATTCGACCGAATCCATATAGCACGACATCGCGTGGCTCAAAACTCGGAGCGCTTGTTTGATTGAAACCACCCAGTTTATTTTGAAGGAACTCAAGTTTCGAAATTCCATTTTCTTCGGTAGACCACTCATTCGCTAGTTTACCAATGTCTAATTTCGATGGAGCCAAGTTCATTGAAGCAATGATCTCAGCCATTTCTGCTGTTGTAAATACGTCAATAGGTTTGTTTACAACCCTTGCAGCATATTCATGAAGGTTAAGTATTTCGGAAATAGTTACGTCTACAAGGTGGTTGCGAAAAAGCACTAATTCAATGCCTTGGTCATACAATAACTCGCCTACCTTCCCTTGCAGATTGACAGCTGCGCGTTCCTGTTCAATGTGATTTTTGAGCTCCTGCTCATAGCCAAGTGATACACTCATGTTCTTGTTGATTGATGATGAAAAATAAACTAAAAAAAAGGCCGCGAAAACGCAGCCTAATAGGTTATCCTAAATAAGATTTCAATAGTTTGTTTCGAGAAGTATGTCGCAGACGACGAATCGCCTTTTCTTTAATTTGACGTACGCGTTCGCGGGTCAGATTAAACTTTGCGCCGATTTCCTCTAGGGTAAGGCCATGATTCATTCCGATTCCGAAAAACAAACGAATGATTTCACGTTCTTTATCCGTTAGAGTGCTAAGTGAACGTTCGATTTCTCGTTGTAAGGATTCTGCCATTAAGCCAGAGTCTGTGCGAGCAGTGTCATTATTCACCATAACATCAATTAGTGTTCCACCATCCTCATTGGTTGAAAGTGGAGCATCCATTGATACGTGACGACCAGAAACGTTAAGACTTTCTTTGATTTTTTCTTCGGGAACTTCAAGGGCTTCTGCTAATTCTTCCGCTGACGGTGGACGCTCAAATTCTTGTTCTAAGCGTGAGAATGCCTTGTTTATTTTGTTTAATGATCCAACTTGATTTAGCGGTAAACGAACAATACGTGCTTGTTCTGCCAGAGCCTGAAGAATGGATTGACGAATCCACCATACTGCATAAGAGATGAATTTAAATCCACGAGTTTCATCAAATTTTTGAGCTGCTTTAATCAGACCTAAGTTACCTTCGTTAATTAAGTCGGGTAGAGTAAGTCCTTGATTTTGATATTGTTTAGCAACAGATACTACGAATCTAAGGTTAGCTTTTGTTAGTTTTTCTAGTGCTCTTTGATCGCCTGCTTTAATCTTGCGCGCTAAATCAACTTCTTCTTCTGCTGTAATTAGTTCTTCTCGACCAATGTCCTGAAGATATTTATCCAAGGATTGACTTTCTCTGTTCGTAATAGATTTGGTTATTTTTAACTGTCTCATTAGATTTTTTAAGGAATGTTTAGTTAATTATGTTGATAAGCAAAGTAAAATCAAAAATTGTGTAATCTAAAATTTTTAACTCTCGATTTTCAACAACTTTTCAACCATTCCACTTTAGTAACTTTTTTGTAACCTATAGTCCAAACCCTTTGTAATCTCTCGCACCACTCGGCGTGACAATTTCCAATAATATACCTCTGTTAACCCCATTGAGCTTGTTAGTAAGCTCATCGATGTTCTCTACCGGGTCATTGTTTACCTTGGTGATTATTGTCCCTTCACTGATCCCAATCGACTTCAATTTTCCGGTGGTTATGCTCTTTACTTTAACGCCATAGGAGATATTTAAGTCTTTCTTTTCTTTATCCGTTAACTCCACAAAGGTAGCTCCGAGTGCAAAATTCTTTGTGATTTCTTCTTTACTTAATAATTCCGTTTCACCGTCTTTATTTCGAAGAACTAAATCAAGTACCTCTTCGTCTCCGTTTTTCTTGCGAACCGTGACAACTACCTTGTCACCAGGTCTCCGTTTTCCAATTTCCTCTTGAAGCTGAGCTGGTGAATTGACTTCTTTCACGCCAATCTTTAATATAACGTCACCTGTCTTCAGACCTCCTTTGTCTGCAGAACCCCCATTAATAACGCTGTTTATATATACTCCTTTCAAATTAGGTAGCTTTTCTTTCTCTTTTAATTCTTGATTGATTGAAGAGATTTGTACCCCTAAATAAGCACGTTGAACCAAGCCGTAGTCAATTAAATCCTTAACGACCTTTTCCATAAGATTTACCGGAATTGCAAAGGAATATCCAGAATATGCACCTGTTTGAGAAGCAATCGCGGTATTAATTCCAACCAATTCTCCTTTGGTGTTTACCAGCGCTCCCCCGCTGTTTCCTGGATTCACTGCCGCGTCTGTTTGAATAAACGATTCAATTGGTACCACGTCTTTATCAGTTCTATCAGAGAGTAAATTGATATTTCGTGCTTTTGCGCTCACAATTCCTGCAGTTACAGTGGAAGTAAGATTAAATGGATTACCAACCGCTAATACCCATTCTCCAATTTTTAACTCATCACTGTTTCCGAACTTCATCGGTACAAAGGTTCCCGTGCCTTCGATTTTTAGTACCGCGATGTCGGTTGAAGGATCTGCTCCAACCACTTTTGCCGTATACTCTGAATTATCGTTGAGTATCACATGGATTTCTGCCGCATTTTCAATGACATGATTGTTCGTTACAATATATCCCTCAGAAGAGATAATCACACCAGATCCTGCTCCAGATCCATATTGCTTGAATTCTCGTCCGCCCGCCCCAGGTCCGTAAAAGAACTCTTGAAATAAATCCCGTTGGAAGGTTGTTGAAACTACTTTAGTAGTAACATGGACAACCGAATTAACACTAGTTTCTGAAGCTGCTGTTAAATCGGGCAATGCTTCGCCATTCAAACCTACAGGATGCGCATAGTAGCTTGAACCATCCAGTACCTTATCTGATAATTTTGTTGAAGTTGATTGATAGGTTAAATAAGCGGCTAAAGGTAGTGCCCCGCCTAAAAAAGAAACCAATAATACATTTAGCAAATTTTTTCCTTTCATGTGCTTAAAATTTTAATTCGTTACAATATTAACAAGCTAAATGAAAATTTGTAAATCGAGCGTTGTTAAAGATTGTTAAGCACATTTGACAACATTTTCCTACTTTTACGGTATGTTGGTTCAGTTTGAAAAATACGAAGGCGCTGGAAATGATTTTATCATGATTGATAACCGTAGTGGTAAGCATAACACCTTGGGAATTGATCAAATACAATGGATGTGCAATCGCCATTACGGCATTGGTTCCGATGGACTTATCCTTCTCAATGAATCCCCAGTTGCCGATTTTGATATGGATTTTTATAATCCAGACGGTTCCAAAAGTTTCTGTGGTAACGGTGCACGCTGCGCTGTTGCTTTTGCAAATGCGCTTGGAGTTGAGGCTACAACTCATACGTTATATGCTATTGATGGAATTCATGAGTATACGCTTGAAGATAATTCCATAGGTATTCACATGGGAGATGTCGATCATATTGAATTAGTTGGGTTTGATTCAGCATTTCTGAATACAGGTTCTCCACATTATATTACCCTATCGGATGATTTAAGCACGGAGAACACCTTGGCTTTAGGTCGTGAAATTCGTTACTCTGCCCAATATATTAAGGACGGAGTAAACGTAAATTTGGTTCAAGTTAAATCAAGCCATGAAATTGATATTTCGACCTATGAAAGGGGCGTAGAAGGGGAGACCTTAGCTTGTGGTACAGGTGCCACTGCATGTGTCTTGTTTTTAGCGTTCCGAAATGGACTCAACCAGGGAACCGTAATTGTTAATGCAAAGGGTGGGAAATTAGCAGTGAGTTTTGCCCGAAATGAATCGGGTTTTGAGCACATATGGCTGCTTGGTCCTGCATCCAAGGTGTTTAATGGAGAAATAGTCCTGTTATGAGCTTTTTAAATGGTTTAACGGTTTCCCTGAGAGCAGTAGAACTCAACGATGCATCTACCTTATTTATATGGGAGAATAATCGCATGAATTGGCGGGTAAGTCATACGGAGGTTCCGTTCTCAATGCACAATATACATCAACTTATTGAACAGTTTTCTAACCTTCGGAATTCAGGACAGGTACGTTTAATGATTGACCGCAAGGAATCGGGTAAACCCGTTGGTACTATTGATCTATTCGATGTGAATTTTAAACATGGATTTGCCACCATAGGAATTTTAATTGCAGATGATGCCGACCGTGGTCAAGGTATTGCTAGTGAAGCACTTTCGTTATGTATTGCATACTGTCGCAATGAATTAGAATTGCGGAACTTGCAATGTTTTGTGCAATCAGATAACGTTCCGAGTATTAACCTCTTTCGAAAGTTAGGATTTCGGGAAGTAGGAATTCGGAAGGAGTGGTATATTTACAATGGAAAATTAACAGATGAAATAGCGTTTCAATTATGTTTAAAAAATCAAAAAGAGGAATCTATTTAACGGTTGCAGCTAGCCTTCTACTCATTGTTTTCTTAGTGCTTCTACCTAAATTGCGTGTGCTTTGGTCGGGTATGTCTACCACCACGAATTCAGAAAATATTACTTTTCTAATTAGTTCACCTACTTCGCCCGAACTTTTGGCATCTCAACTGGAAAAAGAGGGCTTAATTACGGATAAAGACGATTTTTTAAAAGTAGCCTCCTACAAGAATTTAAATAAAAACCGAATTGCAGTGGGGATGTATGAAATTCAACCTCATACCTCATTTCGAACCTTACTTAATGGATTTACTATAAATTCGGCAGGGAACGGGAACGCTGAAATTGAGGTTCCTGTGACTTTCAACAATTGTAAAACCTTCTATCAAATGGCAGGAAAAGTATCCGCATGCCTTGATCTAGATAGTTCAAAATTAATTTCTTATTTACTTTCAGGCGCTACCTTAACGAAGTATGGTTTTACCGTGGAACAGTTACCCGCCTTGTTTATCCCAAACACCTACATGCTCTATTACGATACCGATGAAAAGGCATTTACACAACGTATGGCCGATGAATTCAAATTGTTTTGGACTGATGCAAGAAAATCAAAAATGAAAACCATCGGCTTGAATTCTCCAAGCGAGGTGACTACTTTAGCAAGCATCGTTTATGCCGAACAATCGGTTAATGCTGATGAATGGCCTACGATTGCTGGTTTGTATTTAAATCGCATTCGAACTGGAATGAAATTGCAATCTGATCCAACCTTTAAATTTTGTTGGGGTGATAAATTGGATGGGGTGCAACGCTTGTTAGCCGTTCACCGAAATATTGTTTGTCCATACAATACGTATCTTGTAAAAGGCTTACCACCCGGACCAATAAACTTGCCTTCTACTGCCGTATTAGATGCTGTTTTAAATGCGTCAAGAGTTAATTACCTATACATGTGTGCAAAACCTGATTATTCGGGTCGACATAATTTTGCGGTAAGTGGCGCAGAGCACCTGAGAAATGCAAAGGTTTTTCAGGATTGGCTTGGTGCAGAACAAAAAAAGAAAAAACGATAAGTTATGGATCGTAGGAAATTTATTCAAGCCGGATCCTTGTTGGTGGCAGCGGGTATGATTGAACCCGTGAAAGGAGCAATGCTTCCTTCGTATATGTTTGAAGTACGGTTTGAAGGCCCATTAATCATTTCCACTTGGATTCACGGATTAGAGGCAAATCGAGCAGGATGGAAAGTATTGGAGCAGGGAGGGAGCGCTTTGGATGCTACGGTGGCCGGTGCAATGCATACGGAGTCCGACCTTACGAATCGAAGTGTTGGTATAGGAGGTAGGCCGGATCGTACAGGACATGTTACCTTGGATGCGTGCTGTATGGACGGTGATGGAAGAAGTGGAGCAGTTGGATTTTTGGAAGGAATTGCCCATCCCGCGGCAGTAGCAAAAGCAGTAATGGAAAAAACTCCTCACGCCATGTTGGTTGGGGCTGGCGCGAAACAGTTTGCCTTGGATCACGGTTTTGAAACCATTAAAACGCCAATTCCTGAGGTGAAAAAAGATTACCTCGAATGGAAAAAAGAGAATAAAGACCTATTCAAACGACCAAAAATCAATCATGAAAACCATGACACGATTGGTTTAATTGCCAGAGATGCGAATGGAAACTTTGGGGGAACGTGTACAACCAGTGGTTGGGCCTACAAGATGCCAGGTAGGCTAGGGGATTCACCAATTATTGGTGCAGGACTCTTTGTCGACAATGAAGTAGGTGCTGCCACAGCTACTGGATTAGGTGAGGCCATTATTCGTGTTGCCGGAAGTGCTATTGTAGTAGAACTCATGCGGAATGGCATGAAACCTTCAGAAGCTTGTCGCGAGGTGGTTATGCGTATCATTCGCAAAAACAAAGACCTGACTGGCTTACAATGTGGATTTATAGCAATCGACAATAAAGGAAATGTGGGCGGATTTTCTGTATATAACGGCTTTAATTTTGCCTTGAAAACGAATACTCGAGATGAAATGGTAGACACTGAATATGACCGTAAATGGTAAGATTAGGGTTCCTTTTGTTAATTTGTTTTATTGCAATTAATGCACGTTCCCAAAAGTCGTTGATATTGTCATGGGAAATTCAACATCCCATATCAAAAGAATGGTTCCCGCTTGGGGAGCGAGGAAGTGTACAAGAGGCTTTGAATGATCAAGGGATTTTACCAGACCCATTTTATGGGGAAAACGAGAAGTTGTATCAATGGATTGAAGAGCACCAATGGCATCTTCGAAGCCGTTTTTTTCTTTCGGAGGAGATGTTTAATGCGGCAGAAGTTGATTTGGATTTCCCATGCATTGATACCTATGCTTCCATTTATATAAACTCGCAAAAAATTCTTGAGGCTGAGAATTATTTTCACCCCTATCAGGTCGAAGTTCGAGAGAAGTTAGTACTTGGATACAATGAAATTTTAGCGGTATTTACTCCGCCCGTGATTTATCACAGAACCACTTACAAGAATCAGTCTTTTCATTATCCGGCGCCTAATGATAATTCAAAAATCAAAGCCGCACCCTTAACTCGAAAACCGCAATATCAATTTGGATGGGATTGGGCCCCCAGATTAAATACATTGGGCTTTCCCTATCCTGTTGTAATTGAAGTGAAGCAAGAGAATGCGCTAAAGCACATGGTAGTTAATACATTAGGCATTGATGAGCAGGCCCGTATGCAGATGGTTCTGGTTAAAGGGGCTCGTTTTGCTGCGCATCATTTTAAGTCAATTCAGTTTGGTTGGTCGGTTTTAAATGATTCCTCAACGATTCAATCGATTGCGTTTGAAATTGAGAGCCCTATTTTATGGTGGCCAGAAGGCAAAGGGGGGGCTTATCTTTATGAAGATACCTTATTGGTTTTTAACTTGAATAATGAGTTGATTGATCGCATTCCCTATACCTTTGGTATTAGAACGGTGTCTTTGCATCAGAATACCGATGAATGGGGAACATCATTTTCCTTTGAGGTGAATGGCAAACCAATATTCATGAAGGGAGGCGATATGATTCCTCCGAGTATGTATGGAGGAAAAACCTCAACAAAGGAATGGAAGGATTGGGTTAAGTTGATGGTAAATAGCAATTTCAATATGGTTCGCATTTGGGGTGGAGGTGATTATGCGACGGAGGATTTCTTGAACGAATGTGACCGCCTAGGCCTTATGGTCTGGCATGATGCGATGTTTGCTTGTGCGATGTATCCGGGGGATTCTATGTTTTTAAATAATGTTAAGGAAGAACTTGAGTATCAACTGCCGAGGATTACTGCTCATCCATCAGTAGTGTATTTTAATGGAAATAATGAGGTAGATGTGGCTTGGAAGAATTGGGGTTTTCAGGCCCAATATTTACTTAGCAAGTCAGACCAATCCACCATTGAAAAAGCATATGATGACCTTTTTAAAAACCTATTACCAAACACCTTATCCAAGTATTCAAATGTACCCTATGTGCATACCTCACCGTTAAGCAATTGGGGTAAATCTGATTTTTATAACCATGGAACACAGCACTATTGGGGCGTATGGCACGGTACAGACCCAATGTCTGATTTTGCTAAAAAAATCGGACGATTTAATGCAGAATTTGGTTTTCAGAGTTTTCCTGAATTTGCAACCCTCAACCGGTTTAGTGTCGAGAAAGATTGGAACCTGAATTCGTCGGTGATGAAACACCATCAAAAAAGTTACGTGGGTAATGGGATGATCTTGAAACATGCAGAACGCTTATTTGGAAAACCAACATCGTTCAAGGAGTTTGTTTATCTATCTCAACTTACCCAATCGTATGCCGTTTCCTCTGCTATAGGTGGCCATTTATTAGATGCTCCCCGATGCATGGGATCTCTTTATTGGCAGATTAACGATTGTTGGCCGGGGCCCACCTGGTCTAGTGTCGATTTTTATGGTCAGCATAAAGCGTTACATTATGCGGTAAGTGATTTGTTTAGTAACATTAGCGCCCTAAAACAAGTGGTTTCAGATACCGAAAAAGTATTCTTACTTGCAAATAATACGGAGATTCATGGAGAAGAAATTGGTACAGCTGTTTATAACATTGAGAAAGAGGGGGTTCGACTGATAAAGTCTGAGCGTCAGATGATTTCTTTAGACAATTTTAAACATGCCTTGTTATTTCAGCAAAAATCCAATGCTTCTCCGTGTGTTGTTACGGTTGAATTACCCAATAAGGAAATGCGCTTATTCTTATTGGGCAAACTATCCAGTAAACGAAAGGTGCGATATGAGACGCAGATTATACAAATAGACTTCAGAAATCACAAGGGGATATTATTGTTGGAGAATACGGATTTCATGGCGGATGTTTGGTTTTATTCCACCTTGCCGAGCGTTCATTTTAAGTCAAATTTCTGTCATTTTCTACCGGGAAGACATGAAATTCCTTTTACTTTTGACACAAATTTGGGTGAAATTAATTTAATGTATCGATGAAAAATCACATGTTCTTTGGCCTTCTGTTGCTTTGCACGGGTCTCAATGCGCAATCTTCTGGTAGTCCTTCTTCCACACCATTGCCTGCGGATACAACGCATTCCATAATGTACTTGAATAGCATACGAAGCAAGGTAGTAACGGTCTATGGAAAAGGAATTGCTAGTAATTATACGGATCGTGCATCAAGCATTCAGTTAATAAGTATGGTTCAAAATCGAGACTTACCGATACGTTCTGTAAATGAAGCGCTATCCTTTCTTCCTGGATTGGATTTTCGTCAACGCGGTGTACAAGGTATTCAAGGAGATTTGAGTATCCGTGGTGGGGGATTTGATCAGAATCTCGTGTTGATCAATGGGTTTAAGTTGGTGGACCCACAAACAGGACATCATGCCCTGAATCTTCCGGTCCTTTTAACGAATGTATCGAATATTGAAATTTACAAAGGCTCTGGAACGCGAGTTTTTGGTCAAAACGCAATGACAGGTGCTGTGAATTTTGTGACCGCGCCGAGTACTTTGCATGGCATAAATGCACAAGGATTTGGAGCAAGTTTTGGAGGTCTAGGAACACAATTTACAGTAAATGCTCCTGTGAAAAACTTTAGGCAATCGTTTTCTGCCGGGTTGGATAAAAGCAATGGGTATTGGTATAATTCAGATTTCGTTAATCAACAGTTTTTTTATGATGCGGCTTTACCACTCGGTAAAATGAACGAAATAAAAGCAATTGCAGGATACACCGACCGCGCTTTTGGTGCGAATGGATATTATACCAATGCCTTTCCTGATCAATGGGAGTCAACCCAAATGGCGATTGCAGGGGTTTCGCACCAATTGAAGATGACCAATTTAACTTTATTAACCAAAGCTTCTCTTAGAACGCATCGGGATCAATTTAGGTTGAAACGTTACGATCCTTCGTTTTACACGAACAAACACTGGTCTGAAGTATTGACCTTGGAAGAAACGGCACAATATACTTCGTCATTGGGAGTAACAGGAGCGGGGGCAGAGTATAGAGCTGAATCCTTGTTGAGTTCAAACCTTGGATCACGTGAACGTACCTATATCTCAGGGTTTTTAGACCATAAGGTAAGCTTATTGAACGATAAACTTACGCTAATTGCGAATGCACATTATTTCAATTTGGCGATGAATAACCAAATGTATCAAAAGATATTACCGGGTATTGAAGGGGCATTCAATCCGGGCTCCCGTCGGATGATCGTACCAAGAAAAATCTTTGCGAATATTGGACAAAGTTATCGTGCACCAACTTACACTGATTTGTTTTATCAGGATTATTCGAATGTTGGGAACCCCGACCTTCAGCCTGAATATGCCACAAATGCCGAGTTGGGGGTGGTTTGGAATGTAGCTTGGGGTACTATGATCTCTGGCAGTGCAGAGCGCTTTAAGTCTAAAATAGGAATTGAAGCTGCCGTCTACCGCCGGAACACTACGAATATGATTGATTGGGTTAGATCGACAGCCAGTATGTCGAATCCTTGGAAACCAATAAATATCGCGAATGTGGTTTTTACAGGTGTTGAATCCAATATTAATTACCGCTGGAATGGAAATGGAATAATTATGATTAGGGAATTATCGGTAGGTTACAATTACATTGATGCCTCACATCAGTTTATTGATATAGTACAACAGTCGGAATCGAGGTACGCCTTTACTGGATTACAGCATCAGTTGATTACTAAATTAACCATGAACTTAACTCATTGGGTTTACCTTAGCGCAGCCTATCGCGGAATAGATCGCGTAGGAGGAAATACGTATTCTTTAGTGGATGCGAAGCTTACCGTAAATCCGTCACGTAATTTTTCAATTTTTATGGAGGGAAACAACCTCTTTAATACCGATTACATTGAGGCGGGCTATGTTCAAATGCCGGGACGTTGGTTCAAGGCTGGCTTACAGGTCAAGTTTTATGAGTAGGAAATACTCTCTTCAAACACTGGCTCCCAAGTCTTCCAATGATGCTTGAAGCCCATCGTTTCATTGTGCCAGATAAAAGAGAAGGTTCCGCCGTATACTTTTACTAGTGCTTTTAGCCTTTTAACTTCTTCAATGGCTTGATTGGGAGATAACTTCATGTATTCATTCAAGGTGCCATCCATATAGCAAAAAGGCTGTAATTGCAGCGAGGTGATTTCGTTGGTTTTTAAATTAAACCAAGGGGTTTGACGTGCAGTTCCCATACGAAAACCCGTGGTTTCTGCGTATCCCATGGAGTAATCTATTTGAATATTATGTTCAGTTAAATGATTGTAAGTATCAGGTATTGAAAGTCTTAGGAAGTGCTGCCTGCTGATTTTGATTTCTTTTTTCGTTAAACTTGTTAAGCGATGAATTTCAAGGGCTAAGATGGTCGCATTCATGTAGGTTTCATACCCTGGGTGAATTCCGATTTCACATGCTGATGACAACATCGAAATGATCTCACCTTGTTGAGGATTGGTATGGCTAAGATTTTTATTATAGATACCAAAATCAGCAAGCAACCAAAAACAGCGCGTTTCCGGAAATTGTTCCGCGATTTGTGCAATCTGGTCAAAGGTATCAAAAGGGTCTTTTCGTTTTTGAATAAGAACCTTTATCCGGTCTTGAACGCGATTTATCCGACCCTTACTAAGGTCTTTCAGGATTCCAGCTGTCGTTCGAAACGCTCCTTTCCCTTTATATGCAAACGTGGAGTCAATATCAAAGGTGGGTTGAATGTTAAATTCTGAGTCAGGGACCGAGTTTGTGCCTATAAATTGCAAAAGACTAAGTGCCCAGCGGTCACAAATTGGTTCGTGTAACCAACCAAAAACGGATTGCATACTGCAAAAGGCAGGAAAACGGTCATGTTCATCTCGCTCCACCTTCCAATATTCTTCATAGCGAGACAACACAAAAAAGATGGAGGCTACAAGGTCCGGACAATCATTAAACGACAAGAATTCGATCTCATCCATAGATGCCTTATCCAGCGAAATCGGATGAATATCTTCTTCAAATAACAAGGAGCAAGGAACTAGGGTAGGAACCTCCGGAATAGAATGTGCCGAATAGTTGAATTTTTTAAGGTTTGAAGCGCTGAAGTATGCCAGGTCCGAAGTGAACTCATAACTAAGCCCACGGGCATTAAACACAAAATCGAATGTGTATTGGAGTCGCTTGGTGAGTTGTTCAATAAATATCAGTGTCATAAATGTTCAATCATCAAACGACAAATTTCTTCGGAAGCATAACCGTCACCAAAAAACGGGGGATAGGTGAAATCTTTTTTAATGGTTAACTGATGATATGCTTCGATGAGTTTCTCTTCGCTAGAACCTACGAGTAGGGCGTTTCCATTTTCGACAATTTCTACCCATTCGGTTTGTTCCCGAAGAATGATGCAAGGTTTTTTAAAGAAAAAGGCTTCCTTTTGCACCCCTCCACTGTCGGTAACCACCATACTGCATCGGCTTTCTAGAGAAATCATGTCTAGGAATCCCGCAGGGTCAATCACTTGAATTCTCGAGTTGTCCTGTAGTTCTTCTGCAACTGCGGGCTCCAAAAGTTCCGTCATTTTCTTACGCGTTCTTGGATGCAAGGGCAACACAAGCATTTGGTTTGAAATCCGTTGAATTTGCAATAAGCCCCGAATAATTTGATTTAGATGTTCGGGCTTGTCCGTGTTTGAATCGCGGTGAATGGTACAAAGGATAAATTCATCTGGAGTTAGTTGTAGCTTTTCAACCAACCCTTGTTTTTCATTTGCAATACTCGAAAAATACATGCTGTTATCAAACATGATGTCACCTGTTTTGAAAACTAGAGGATGATCAATGGATGCCTTTGAATGTTTTGTCGTGCTAAATCCTTCTTTTATTAAATTGGATATTCCTTGATTCGTTGGTGAAAAGAGCAGGGTAGAACAATGGTCGCAGGTAATTCGATTAATCTCCTCCGGCATGGATTTGTTGTACGAACGCAATCCAGCCTCAATGTGAACGACTGGAATGTGGATTTTAGCAGCGGCAAGGGCACCGGCTAAGGTAGAATTCGTGTCTCCATAGACTAAAAGTGCGTCTGGCCGTTCTTTGAGTAAGATGGTTTCAATGCCTTCCATCATCTTGGCAGTTTGAGCCCCATGGTTCCCGCTTCCTGCGGAAAGGTTGTAATCCGCTTCAGGAATTCCCATTTCGTTAAAGAAAATGGCAGACATGTTGTCATCATAATGTTGACCAGTATGGACAATAAGTTCTGTGATTTGGTCTTTGAAATGCGTATGGATGGCACGACTTATGGCCGCTGCCTTTATGATTTGTGGACGAGCTCCAATAATTGTAATGATTTTCATTCCTGATCTAATAAGCCTTCATCGGCGAAGCTAAAGTAGCCAAAATCACTGTAAATGATATGGTCTAGAATAGGTAAATCAATGAATTTTCCGAATTTTCGAAAGTTCATGGTGAGTCGAATGTCTTGTTCACTGGGCTTGGGATTACCGCTTGGGTGGTTGTGACAGAGAATAATTGCAGTAGCTCTATACTCGAAGGCTAATTTGAACAAAACTCGTCCATCGGCCACTGTTCCTGTAATTCCTCCGCGTGAAAGCCGATGTGCGTGCAATATTTCATTGTTATTGTTCAGTAAGAGAATTAAAAACTCTTCATGCGAAAGCAGCGAAAACGTGCGTTTTGCAAATCGATACACATCCCGTGAATTACGGATGATTTTACCTTGCATGGGGTCATGAGCTGAAAATCGTCTTCCCAATTCAAATGCGGCCAAAAGGGTGGATGCTTTTGCGGGACCAATGCCCTGAAAACGCGTCAGGGTATCTTGTGTGGCGCCAAAAAGTCGGCTCAAATCATTTTTGGAATAGACTAGAAGTTCTTGAGCCAGTTCCTTCGCATTTTTTTGTTGTGAACCTTTGCCAAGGAGTAATGCAATAAGTTCTGAATCTGTTAAGTTTCGAACACCTTGAGCAATAAGTTTGTTTCTTGGTTGATCGGAGGAGGGTAGTTGTAGTATACGCATAAAAAAAGCAGCGTCAATAACGCTGCTCTTAATACTTTCGTATGTAATGAACTATTTTTTATAAAATGGCAGCTTAACTACTTTTGCTAATACGCCTTTATCTCTGATCTCAATGTAGATTTCAGAATCTAGTCCCGCATGAGCAAGGTCAACATAACCTAATCCAATAGCAATTTTCATTGAAGGCGACATGGTTCCTGAGGTAACTTTTCCGATGACTTGATTGTTTTTATCAAGAATTCGATAGTCGTGGCGAGGAATACCTCGTTCGATCATTTCGAAGGCCACTAACTTTCTTAACACTCCTTGTTCCTTTTGGGCTTTTAGTACATCGGAATCAACAAAGTCCTTGGTGAATTTAGTAATCCATCCTAAGCCAGCCTCAATGGGCGAGGTGGTGTCATCGATGTCATTTCCATACAGACAAAATCCCATTTCCAAGCGCAAGGTATCTCTTGCCGCCAATCCAATCGGTTTAATGCCATAGGATTTTCCCGCTTCGAATACGGCATCCCAAACAGCAACAGCAACTTCGTTAGGTACATAAATTTCAAAACCTCCAGAACCCGTATAACCAGTGGCGGAAATAAAAATGTTCTGTTGTCCTGCGAATGTTCCTTTGGCGAAGGTGTAATATCCCATATCGGATAAGTTTACTTCGGTTAGAGCTTGCATCGCTTCTGCAGCCTTTGGACCTTGAATAGCTAACAACGAATAGTCATCGGAAGCATTTTCCATCTCAACGCCGTCTGTGTTGTGAGAAGAAATCCAGTTCCAATCTTTTTCAATATTGGAAGCATTTACAACTAATAAGTATTCCTCTTGACTAATTCTGTAAATGATTAAATCATCTACAATACCACCTTTACCATTTGGCATACAGCTGTATTGAGCTTTCCCATCAAAAAGCACGGAGGCATCATTGGATGTAACGCGTTGGATTAAATCCAAGGCTTTGGGTCCCCTGAGGAAAAACTCCCCCATGTGCGACACATCAAATACACCAACCCCTGTTCGAACGGTTTCGTGTTCCGCATTAACCCCCTCGTATTGTACGGGCATGCTGTAACCAGCGAAAGGAACCATCTTAGCATTCGCATCGAGATGTTTTTGAAGTAGGGCAGTGTTTTTCATGTTTATCCTTTAACGCGTTCTACGTAAACGCCAGTACGTGTATCAATTTTAATCGTTTCCCCATTGTCAATGAATAATGGGACTTTAACTTCAGCTCCGGTTGCAATGGTCGCCGGTTTCATTGAATTCGTTGCAGTATCTCCTTTAACACCTGGTTCGGTGTAGGTAACTTCAGAAACAATATACATCGGAAGATCCACTACAAGCGGCGTTTCTTCCTCGGCATGAAAGAGGATATTCACCACCATTCCTTCTTGAAGAAAAAGTGGTTTTTCAATCATTTTAGCAGGAATATTTACTTGCTCAAATGTTTCATTATTCATGAAAACAAATTCGCTTCCTTCTTGATATAAGTATTGATATTCTCTATTTTCAATACGCACCGGGTCAATTTTGTGACCGGCAGAAAAGGTGTGATCTAAGACCTTTCCGGATTCGATTTGACGCATTTTTGTGCGCACGAATGCAGGGCCTTTTCCTGGTTTAACGTGTTGAAATTCAATAATTTGAAATAGTTTATCGTTGTGTTTAATGCATAATCCGTTTCGGATATCGGAGGTATTTGCCATAATTTCTCGTTAATAAAGAGGCCAAAGATAATGAAAAAGTCAACGTTGCCTGTCCTTTTATTACCTTATCAATTCCTGCAAACTTGATTTTCTAGTTCCAATTACTTTGAATGATTTAAATTGAAATCAATAATTTGATTAATTAACGAAATAGGTAGGGGCTCACTTAAATTGAATTGAATGGCACCCTTGGATGTTTTATAGCTCATTAACAGCTCTTTGAAATGTACGATGGGTTTAGCGGTAGGGTAAAATCCGATATGTCCTTTATAGCTTGCAAAATAGACTACTGTTTTATTATCTTTTTTAAAACAAGGCATCCCATAACTTATACATTCTGTTGCTTTTGGAAGGGTTTGCTGTAAGTGTTGATAAAGTATACAAAGCTGCTTATATGCAGTTTCACCATGCTTTTCTTTAATCGTATGGATGTAAGTTTCTATCTCAGTCATGTTCTCCAAATCTCCTAAAAAGGTGTTTTACAACTAATTTTCATCGGTTGATTGAATACCGGATGCCAACATTCAATTTCTTTGGCGTGTAAATGTAAGCGATCGGAAGCCGTTCCATACAAGTCATCACCGAGTATGGCGCAATTCAATCCCATCGCGTGCGCAGCATGAACCCTAAGTTGATGGGTACGACCTGTTTTGGGATAGAATTCTATTCGTGTTTTCTTGTCTTTAAATTCCAAGACATTGAATTCTGTATGCGTTTTTTTTCCGTGCTCAAAGCAGACCATTTGGTGTGGACGATGGTCTAAGTTTAGACGCAGGGGTAGTGTAATGATTCCTTCTAGTGCTTTCGGAATCCCATCTAACAACGCTTCATACGTTTTAGCAACCCGGTTCTTAGCAAATTGACTTTGCATTGCGCCTAATATTTCAGGAGATTTTGCGAACATCAATATACCCGAAGTTCCCATATCCAATCGATGAATCGCTTTTATATAACCTCCTTTTCCTTCCCTCAGTGCTAATCGATCCTCAGCCGAATCAAGATCGCTTCTACCCGGTACAGACAGTAAGCCACTGGGCTTATCAATGATTATCAAAAAGTCATCTTCATACAGAATGCGTAAAGGGGAAGTGTTTATGATTGATAGGATAGGGTTTTTTGCGACGGAAAGCCCTTGGAGTATAAACCCTAAAATTGGTTCGCACTTCGCTCTACACGCCGGGTAAAAATGTCCATGCTTTCGGATTTCACCAACAGGAGATTGTCCCCACCAGAATTCAGCAAAACATATCGGTTTCAATTGATTCATAGCTGCAAAGTGGAGCAGTTTTGGCAAGGCGCATTCACCCGTTCCGGCGGGCGGGATGTCCCCATTAAACGCTCTGAAAACGTCGAGGACTGTAGATTCTTCACCGTTGAAGTTTACTAAGCGATATGCCTTGAATAATTCTTGCTGTAATGCGATGGATCGATTGGTGCGTTTTTCTTTTAAGGCAGTGATTTCATCTTGTATAAAAGAAATTTTCGCGTTTAGTGCTTCTAAAGTGGCTTGGATTTCCTTTTTTATATTTTTTAAGATGAGCTGTTCCTGTTTACTTTCGTTCGCTAATTGCGCTTCAAGCTCTGCTGTCAGGTTGGGGGAATTTCGTATAGTATCTCGTAGATCCTTTTTGGCTTTTATTGCGTTCTTTAGCACGGTGATTTGCTCTTGTGCATCCAATTCATAGTTCGATTTCTCTTGTTGGATTGTGCTTAACGGTTCCCCATTCGTAAGGTCATTTATTCGACGAGTTAAGTCATTTAATTCTTGCTCTCCTTGTTTAAAAAATGCTTCCGTATTCAATGTATCGTAGATTGGAGGAACAAACCCCGGGAACTGTGTCGATTCGTCAATTTTACCTGAAAATCCAGCCAGAAAGACTACTCCCAAAGGCGAATCAACAACGAGGACGCAAAACATTTTTCCAAGGGTGTTGAAGTCGTGCGCAAAGGCCTTAGGGATTAACTCTTGAAGCTGATCTGCCGCACTTAACGCCCATTCATTCGGGGTATATTGATGGGGGAAATCGAATAGGGTGGGTAGCGGACCCGTCGGTTGTACTGCGAATGTGTGCAAATAGTGCTCCACGAAGGATTTACTCATCAATCCGTGCAATTTTGTCTTCGAATAATTTGATTTTTCGGTCCTTGTATAATCTACCAACGGCTTGCTTGAATGTTTTTTTACTCATTTGAAATTGATTGTAAATGTCTGCGGCGTCCGATTTATCGGTGAGATACAGGAACTTATGTTCGGATAAATAGTCCCAAATCACAGAAACAGCTTCATTGTATTTATCTACGGTGCCGGCACTCATTTGCAAATCTATTTTACCGTCTGGTCGCACGAGCTTTGCATAGCAGGTGATGTATTGACCAAGTTTTACCGGGATTCTGCAATCGCTCCGGTAGAGCATACCGCCATAGTATTGATTGACGATTCCTCTCCATCCCAATTCATGATGTTCTGTAACCATAAAGGTAACGCGTTCATTGGTTATGCTTTCGGGAGCTTCAATGAGGTGTTTTCTAATCTTCATTGAACCATATAGACGATCAGTAAGTTCGTCATATTTTAAGAAAATCGGGTAGGTGTCACCAATTTCAACGTTTTGTCGTTGTTCTGCGAAAGGAATCATTAGATTTTTATCTAAGCCCCAGTCGGCAAATGCACCGTATGGATTGATTTCCACAATTCGCAAAATGGCGCACGTGTCAAGTGTCACAAGTGGTTTATCCGTAACAGCCACACGTCTATTTTCGGAGTCTTTCATGAGGAAAACATTAACAGGGTCGCCTTCATTCGCATTAGGCGCTAGATATTTTGTTGGTAGTAAGACCTCCTCAACGTTTGTTTCCACATCGCTTTCAGCTTGAAAATGCTCAATCAAATAGGCTCCTTGCGGAGTAAATCGATTGATAAATAGGGAGTTAAATTCACCGAGTTTCATCATGGTTGTGGGGGCCTTCTTCTGTTTTTACGGTATTTTCCTGTTGTAACACTTAGATTATCCGGATTTCTTCGGTCCCACCATTTCTTCTTAGGAACAATATCTTCATTATTCTGATTCATTGTTACCGATGGATTTTCTGTTTCCGGTGTCCGTGCCACATGACTTATATCGCCATCATGCTGCTTATCTTCTGGATTAATCCATCTCAATTTATAGGTTTCTTTCTTTACTTTTCCTGTTTTTGGATCCATTACATAAATAGTGGATTCCTTGTCTTCGACATCGTTTATTGCAATTACATCCTCGTTGAGTATGAAGCGATCTTCATCCCATACATAGGCATCATAAGAAAAGTCGGGTACATAATAAGAATAAAGTCCAGTTAATGCAGGTGTTTCAGGGGATAAGTGATCGAACACTATTCGATTTCTTTTTTGGTCCATTTTCAATGACATGGTACTTTTATCTGCAAATTCAAAAACCACCCGTTTAAGTACTTTGTTTTTGTTTACGAATAAAGGGCTCCCAAATTTTGCAGTATTTCCTTTAAATACTAATACGTCGATTAGTTTAAAATTGCTGCTCGACGTAGCGCCATCCCAGCCAAACAAGACATATTGAAACTCATTGTTATATTCTACTGGAATAATCTTATAGTAAAGTGCACCGTACCAATTTTTTGAATCAATTACTTTCTCGGGAATTAAGGTATAGGGGTCGGTAACGTCGATTAGACTGAACATTGCAGTGCTTTCGTTCTCTGGATCTCGATGTAAGATAAAGCCTGCATAGCTGTAGCTAAAGTCTGTATATTCAAGATTCCAATGCACGATTCGAACCAGGCCATCCTCACTTTTTAAATCGGCCACGGTGGAAAGTTGTGTGAATTCGAATTCATAGGCTCCTTCTTTTTTAAGAAATTCCCCCATCTCCTTTGTGAATTGACTATTTAACTTATTTATTTCAGTATTTGACTTAGCGTTACGGAGTTGAGTCAGGCGGTCTTTAAGTTTCAATTCTAATTCCGCTAAATTTTGTGCGGAGCAGAGGCTAACTGTTGCTAGAGTAATTAAAAAAATGGTAAGGCGCATGCGTACGGAACGTGAAGAATGAAGATAAGTTACGTTGCTCAAACCAGACTAAGTGAATAAATTGTTGACAGTGGATCCTTTGAATTAAAGATAAAGCTACCAGCCACTAAAGCATTGGCTCCAGCCTCACTCAATTGTGGGGCATTGTCACTATTCACACCTCCGTCAACC
>JBEAQY010000043.1:0-35412 GCA_041163605.1 Bacteroidota bacterium
GTTTACGCATTAACAAAGAATACAAGAACTTCACGGCCACCGGAGCAAACGGAGGCAAACCAATGTACGGGTGGTCGATGGATGAAATTGCAACCGAAGTTGGTTCGCATGATGCCTTAAAGGATGCCTTGAAAATGATTAATGTGGTTCCTAATCCATATTATGCATACTCGGATTATGAGCGAACTCGAATTGAGACAAAAGTTAAAATCACGAATCTTCCTGAAAAATGTACGGTTAGAATTTATTCAGTGAATGGTAAATTGATTCGTACGTTCAAAAAGGATAGTCCAGTGACATCATTGGATTGGGATTTGACGAACAACAAAGCAATTCCAGTGGCGGGTGGTGTTTATCTCATTCACGTGGAAGTTCCGGAAATTGGAGAAGTTGTATTGAAGTTCTTTGGAGGAATGAGAACACCTGATTATCAAGGAATCTAATCATTAATTATAGATAGCATGAAATCGATTAGTAAGTATAGTTTAATTTTTGCAGCAGCGTGTTCTTTGTCAGCATTTGCTGGTAATGAAGATCGTGTTGGATCTGCGGGAGCTTCCCATTTATTGGTGAATCCATGGGCTCGTGGTTCGGCGATTGGCGATGCGGGTGTAGCTACTATTAATGGCTTAGAAGCTCAATATAATAACATTGCAGGCTTAGCATTTTTAGATAAGACTCAAATCAAATTCAATTATTCGAATTGGATGGGTAACGCTGGGATTAGCCTTAATTCAGCTGGATTTGCTCAACGCGTTGGAGAGTCCAATGTAATAGCGGTGAGTATTCAATCTATGAATTACGGTGATGTTCCGATTACCACGGTTGCAAACCCTGAAGGCAATATCGGATATTTCTCTCCTCGTGCAAATATTTTCAATGTTGGCTTCGCGAAGAAGTTCTCTTCTTCTATTTACGGAGGGATTAACTTTAAAGTGGTAACAGAAAGCATTTACAATCTAAAGTCAAATGGCGTTGCAATTGATGCAGGGATTCGATATGTAACAGGAGAGCAGAATCAAATCAAATTTGGAATCGCATTGAAGAATGTTGGCCCGGTAATGAAGTTTAAAGGAGATGGTTTAGCGAATCAAGTTGAATATGTTTCGAGTGGTTTTATTGCTTCGTTAGAGCAACGATCTGCTACGTATGAATTACCTTCTTTGTTGACTATCGGGGGGTCTTATGATTTCATTTTTAGTGATGCGAGTAAATTAAATTTAGCCCTTGCGTTCCAGGCAAATTCGTTCTCTAAAGATCAATATAGAATTGGTTTAGATTATGGCATGTCAACGGAGAAAGTTGCATTCAATCTTCGCGGAGGATTTGTGTATGAGAATGGAATTTTCGACGCAGAGAATCGTTCTAATGCCCTTACAGGTCCAACTGCTGGGTTCTCTGTAGATGCGCTTGTTGGTAAGAATAAAAGTGCATTAGGTGTAGAGTACTGCTCCCGGTTTGCAGGAGTATTTGGTATCATTCACACGCTCGGGGTAACGATTAGTTTAAAATAAGAATTTATATTATTTTTGTTGAACAAGAGGGTTTCGGCTCTCTTGTTTGCGTTTAATCCCTTTTAAGATGTCACAAATTAATTACTATTCGGCCGAAGGCCTACAAAAATTAAAAGATGAATTGCATGACCTAACTCATGTTCAACGTCCAGCCATTTCTAATCAGATCGCCGAAGCTCGTGATAAGGGTGATTTGTCTGAAAATGCAGAATATGACGCGGCAAAAGAGGCGCAAGGTATTTTAGAAATGCGGATTTCTAAATTGGAGGCTGTTATTGCTAATGCACGCTTAATTGACGATGCAAATATTGATAAATCCCGCGCCTTTATTCTTTCAACGGTAAAGATTAGAAACATTGCAAATAAAATGGAAATTGAATACACATTGGTTGCTGAAAGTGAAGCCGATATCAAGCTTAGGAAAATTTCTGTTGATTCACCAATTGGCAAAGGAATATTGGGTAAAAAGGTAGGGGAAGTCGCGGATATTCAAACACCAGGAGGATTGATGCAATTTGAAATCCTCTCAATCACTAGATAATGGCCAGTGTTTTTTCACGGATTGTTAGTGGTGAGCTACCCGCATATGTTCTTGCGGATGATGATTTACATATGGCAATTTTGGATATCAATCCGCTAGTACAAGGTCATGTATTAGTGTTCCCCAAAAAAGAAGTAGATTACCTATTTGATCTAGATGAGGAATCTTATCAATCGCTCATGCATTTTGCAAAGAATGTTGCAACCCGATTAAAAGAGATTGTACCTTGTGAGCGTATCGGGGTTTCTGTAATAGGGTTAGAGGTTCCACATGTCCACATTCATTTGATTCCTATGAATACTGTCCACGATATGAATTTTTCTAAACCAAGAGAATTTTTTATTAAAGATAATGCAATCGAATTGGTAACATGTTTTAGAGAATAGAGCGAAAAATTATGCATATATTAAAAAAGGTTTGATTCGTTGTAATGACTATCTTTTATTCAATGGGGGATGGTTCGTTCTTTTTTAATTGTAATGAAGACAACCTTTAAACATCAAATTTACACGATACTAAAAAAGATAAATTAAATAAGCAACAATTGCATTAATATGGTTGAAAATAAAAGGCTTTTGTTTCTTGATTTTTGTCGCAGTGTTGCCATAATAATGTTGCTTCAAGGTCATTTTATTTCGAACACAATGGACGTGTATCCTTCCCTTATTGCTCGTATTCAAATTCATGATATTTCAGTTCCTTTTTGGTTCAATTGTTTTTGTGTGTCTTTTTGTCCTTATTGCTCAATTTATTCCCCGAATACGTCAAGTTATTCATAAATCAATATTAGGGCATGGAAAACCAGACGCATAAAAAGCCAATAGATAGATTATATTTTATTGATATAGCGAGGTCAATAGCAATTTTATTAATGTTAGAAGGGCATTTTGTTCATGATTCACTTGCGAGTATTTGGGAAAATGATAAATACCCTGTGTATTACATTTGGCGCACTATACGTGGATTTACATCGCCCATTTTTTTAACCGTAACTGGATTGGTATTTACTTACCTTTTAATGGGAAATAATCAAGATGACTTTTGGAAAAACAAAAGGATACTTCGAGGATTTAAGCGCGTTGTAGAACTGCTTTTTTGGGGGTATTTACTGCAATACTATGCGTTTCATGTATTACAGTGCATAGCTTTCGGGATTTTAACGATTATAATCATTTATGGTGTTTCAAAAATGGTTAAAATTATTCCTCTATGGATCTATTTTTTTATTTCAGGTTTGTTTTTATTTTATTCGTATTTATTTTTTGTTGATTTAGGGGATAATTATTGGCCAAACGGAGCTCCAAAAGTGATACAGAATATTTTTCATGGCCCGTACTCATTATTTCCAATAACTCCCAACATGGCTTTCACCCTTTTGGGTGCAATGTTAGGTGTTTTACTATATAACTATAATCATTTAATTAAAACTAAACGGGTAATTTTCACCGCTTTTATTTTTGGAGTTTTGTTGTTTTTTTGTAGTAAGCAAGTTTTGATTTGGATTTATAGTTTTGTGATTCCAGAACATATTTTGATTTTTAAATTAGATTGGTTATTTGAAAAGTTTGGAATGGTAATTATTATTTTGTCTATACTTCTTGCAGTTGAATCCTTTGTTTTAAAAATCAAAAAGAACAATTTGTTTTTGAAAATAGGCCAAAATACATTGAGTATTTATATCCTTCACATGATAATTCTATATGGAAGTATTACTCATTTAGGTATAAACGACTTTTTGCATAAGAAATTAGGTCCATATGAAGTATTGATTTACACCTTAGGTTTCTTATCCTTATTTATTATCTATGTAAACTATATTGATTTAGTAAGATTAAGACTAAAATTCATTCTGGAGCCGATAAAAAAAATAACGAATAGAGCTTTTGGAATAAAAGATTAAGGCATCACTATGCGTTTAATTATACGCGTATCGCATGAGTCTTCTATTTTGATTAGTATATAATGCTTCTTAATCTTTCCACAACTGTGTTTGGCTGTAAATCCTTCTTGTATAGTACCCTCTCCAAAGTCCCAGGTGCAACTCCTCGCATTAGGATAGTTCGCAATACACTTGATTTCTTTTTTATTTTTAGTGTTTTTGGTAATCGAAATTTCAATTGTATTTTTATTTAGCTCATAGCGATTTTTATTCATTAAGACATATGTCCCTGTAAGTTCTTGTATTTTAGTGGCAGTTATAGAATCTAAGTTATAGTAATATGAGGAGTTAGGCATGGTTTTAAAAATTGCGGCATAAAAACTGGTCGCTGCTAAATAAGAGCCCGCAATCGAAGGATGCTGATTATCCGCTTGATATAAATTGATTTCAGGATGGTTCTCTTTAATTAGTTCCCAAACTTTACCTACAGGAACAATACTTAAGGATAGTTTTTTCGATAAATAGAGATATCCGCTGTGAATGCGGTCTGACATTGTTTGATAATCCCATTTCGAAGAAATCGAATCTATTAAATACCCATTTTTGTATCCCCAAGTTTGATATAAAAGCACATTGGTACATTTGTTACTTGCATATATAGTGTCAAGAATTTGTTTTGCAAATGGTAACGTTAAACTGTCGATGATTTTTGTGTCTTGAGCTAGTTCTCTACTGAAACCTTGCAGAATAACATAATCCCATTTTTTGGAATTAATCGTTTCAAAAAGTTCCTTTCTTTCAGCGTGCATTTTAAAACTATGGTTTGATTTTGCGTCAGTCGTTACCTCTAGTTTAATTCCTTTACTTTTAGCCATTTTCTCAAAGAGTAATGGCATATTATTATAATGAGTATATGAATTACCAATAAATAAGATTCTCATAGGCTGTGAGAAACAAAGTTGTGCTGGGAAAATAAAAAACAGGACCAGAATTATACGTATTATCATGGATATTGAGTTAGATTAAAGAAAAAGAATATTATTATGAATTTGGCCTATTCAAATTAGTTTTAAAACTAACGATTATTTTTTCAAAAAAGTAAAATACACCCGAATAGGTTCTTTGATATCCTCAAAATAAAGATCTGCATAACAACTCGCGTGTTTTCCGGTGAATAATGGGGTAAACATGAATAATATTTCAGATTCATTTTCAGCTATAGATTTCATTTTATATTGCGAGCCTTCTTGACTAAATCTAACTTCACTTAATTGAAGTTCGCTCGCGTCATGAAAAATAGTTATGCGTTTCGTTACCTCCACACCTTCTTTGATTTCATCCTGTTGAACCAAGGGTTCTGCACTTATTCGTTGGAGGTTTTGATGCTGAATTCGGGTCATATAAAGGATTTCCACTTTGCGCTCAATACTCGCAGCAACGGAATAAACAGATGCCGCCTTGTCTTGTAAATTATCTGAGGTACTTTGATTGGCGGCGAATTCTCCTAAGGGAACCTCAATAATCTCCAATGAAATTGCTTTGTTCTTTTCGAGGATTTCTTTCAGTTCACTCTGTTGATACTCTAAAAAGAATTTTTGAACTGATGAAATTCTACGTTGTGTTAGGTTCACATTATATTGTGTCACGTTTAATGGACTTGCATACCCCCTTGCAAATAATTGCACTGAGTTTCCGCGTGTTAATTCATTGCGAACGGAGTCATAAAGTTTTAGTAATACCTTATATCCGCGATCAACTTTGCCAATAAAAAAGTCTGATAACCCTGATTTGTCATTAACACTATCTAAATATCCTTTTCTAGCATTTAAATAATCTGCATACAACACGTTGTATGGCAAATTACTTTTTCTCGCATAGGATTTAGGATTGGGGTAGTCGTTTCTGAAATATAAAGCAACTGGAAATTCTATGCGATTACTATCAGGCGGAATATTTGTTGGAGGTGGAGGTACCATTAGTGGTCGATCAATGGTCGCAAAATAGATGTCACTACAACAAGTAGGATTTTTTTTGGATTTACTTCCAAGGCGATTCGAGGATACAAATACACTGTCAGCCTGCCTGAAATAATATAAATCATTAGCCGGACTGTTTATAGGTTTTCCCAAATTTTTGGGTTTTGAAAATTGCATTTTATCCAAAAGGTTGGACTCAAATACATCATATCCACCATATCCATAATGCCATGGCGACGAAAAGTACAAGCGGTTTGAATCCACATCCATCCATGGAGTGATTTCATGTTCAATGCTGTTAATAGAAGCAATGTTTTTGGGTGTATCAAAGGTCCCGTTTGCCTTTATCCCCGAAAGCCAAATATCCATTCCTCCCTTGCCCCCCTCACGGTCGGATGAAAAGAACAGGTAGCTTTTCCCATTCTTAAGCTTAACCCAACACGGATTGGTAGTATTGGACCCTTCCATATTAATAATACTCGGCAAGGTATCAATTTTATTTACCCCGTTTTCCTGCTTGAATCGAGCGATTTTACATTGATAATTATATCCTTTATCGTTACAAATACTATAATAATACCACCCATGATCATCAAAACTCCCATTTCCGGTGCTACGTTCCGGTGCTGATAACTGTTCCCACTGGGTTGGAGATGAATAGCTCTGTTTTAACGAATCAAAGCTTGAGGTATACGTTCTAGTGCGATAGAACTTTGTATATACCTCTTCATTCGTGTTTATTGAATCGGCCTTTAACGAAGAAAAGTAAAACACCCCATTCTTGAACATATGTCCAAATTCCGCATCGTAGGAGTTAATGCTATCAGGCATGGATAATAATGGACTATTCACTGATTTGGCTGTTGATTTTATAGCAAATTCCGTCGATTTTATTTCTTGTTTTGCTCGAATGTATGCAAATCCTTCTGGATAAGCTGCGGCTTCCTTATATGCTTTTTTAAATAGCGCCAGGGCTTTGCTATAATCTCCGGTTTGCTTCACCATGAGGGCATAATATATTAGCGCATTAGGATATACCAATTCTGGATCTGCGGCATACACTTTAGCATACCATTTAGCGGCCTCAGCATAGTTTTTATAGGCACGTTGTGTTTCTGCTTGTTTCCAATGTAAATCAACGGATACAGAATCCATTTTAATAGCCTGCTCATAAATCTTTGTCGCGTAATAATAATCTCCTTTCTGAAACTGCTCATCTCCAAAAGATATTAAATCCTTCAGTTTTACTTGCCCCTCAACGCAGACGAACAATAACGATGCAATAAGGGTTAAATAAAGTCTGGGCATACGCGATGATCGATTCGCTTTGGTTTAAAACGATACATGATATAACGAACGGCAATCTCAAATCCTCCACGCGCCTTGCTTGCAGGAACTAACTTTGAGGTGTTTATGTCATAACTCAAGCCAACAAACCAATCCTTGTATTCACAACCAACCGACAAAATTTGTGCATCTCGGGCGCGCGACCACACGCCGGCTAAAAGTGCTTTGTGTATATAATTTTTGTCACTTCCCGGCAAATAGTAACGAACAGAACTTCCCAGCATCACCTCGTCATAGGTGCCCTGTTTTGAATATTGTAGGGAAGGTAAGATGTCCCAACGTGCATTGAGTGCTTGGCTATATTTAACTTGCCAAACCCATCGCAGGTCTCGTTGGATTACGTCTTGATAAAATCCTTGATTCGGTTGATTTAAATTGAACGCGCTTAATCCAATTTTAAGGTACTTTCGAGAAGAAAAATTCCATCCATATTGTGCGCCTAATCCAATATTGGCATTGGTTTTACGGTCGGTTTGAAAGATTTCATTGGTCGGCAATAGCGGATTAAAGATGTACCCATTGTATTGTGAATCAAAGTAGAACGCATCTGTATTTACTTGCCTATGATTAATTCCAAGGTTAATGCCACTCGTGAGAATATGAACGGAGTCTGAGGTTAATTTGAAGGTTTTTGATAAGGTAACCATGGCTTCAATGGTTTTGAGCTTGCCATCGCCTGCTTGATCATGAAACATTAATAACCCGTAATTGAAATGCTTTGATTTTCGATCAACACAAACATTAAACGTTTGAAATGGAACAGAAACACTGCGCCACTGATCCCTGAAATTTCCAATAAATCGGGTGTCCCCATAAAATTCACCGGTATTTGCTGGATTTTGAAAGATGGGATTGTCGTTGAATTGAGACCAATGTATGTCTTGTCCATACCCAATGAAATTAGCCATTAACACAATAAGTACAACGATTCGATTCACCATGTAAATGTATCAAAAATGCCAATTAAATCAAAGACGTTAAGCGCTTAGGGCGTGCTCGACGATACAGGAAGGATTTTCCCGTTAAATACAAGGCCGCTTCGTAGGGTGAATTCTGCAATGTACGCACCCATTTCTTCTGCGCTAACAGGGGCTACATATCCTGGAAAAGCATCTCGTAACATTTCCGTATTGACCGCCCCTAAGCATAAACAGTTCATTCGAATTCCAGAATCTTTCTGTTCTTCAGCAAATACTTCCGTGAAATTTGTGATCGCTGCTTTAGATGCCGCATAGGCAGAAAGTCCAGGAAATTTAACGCTGCCTTGAAAGGCTCCCATCGTGCTAATATTCACCACATGGGCTTTACCGGCTTTGAGTTGCGGAAATAGCCATTGAACTAATGCTACTGGACCAAAAAAATTAGTTTGCATGCATCGATGGTAGGCTTCAATTGCTAGGGTTTCTGCCGCGCCCTGTTCCAAATATCCAGCGTTATTAATTAATCCGTGAACTTCTGTAATTCCCGTAAAGTGCTGTTTTAACTGAGCATCAACCGCTAAAGACAAGTCAAAAGGAAGTACGGTAACTTGTTTGTTTCCCTTATAAATTTCACTTAGTTCCGTAACGTTTCTACTGAGTGCAACGACGTGTAGCTGAGGGTCGTTGGATAAATAGGAAAGAATTGCTTTTCCGATACCTCTTGAAGTCCCGCAAACTACAATACACTTACTCATCAAACGTAATGCTTACAGTTTCAGAACATGGATCAGATTGGCAGGTTAATATGTATCCTTCAGAAACTTCTTTGTCTGTTAAGGTATAATTTTGGCGCATGCTCACCTTACCAGAAGTAACTTTTGCCCTACAGGAACTGCAGACACCGCCTCGGCAAGAATATGGTGGATCTAAACGTTGTTCTTCCAATCCTTCTAA
Source organism: Bacteroidota bacterium (assembly GCA_041163605.1). GTDB lineage: Bacteria > Bacteroidota > Bacteroidia > Flavobacteriales_D > Crocinitomicaceae > UBA952. The sequence continues at coordinate 9,132 of JBEAQY010000043.1, forward strand.
TAAGGTTTTCTTTCCGGCCTGAAAAGTGAATTCATGAGTTTGACCATCTAGGGTTGCAGTCATAGCCACCGGACCATTGATTTTATTTGCAATTTCTTTGGTGAGTTCTTTTTTCGGAGGTGTAAAATACTCGCGTTTTATTTTTGTTTCGGGTACCCCAAAAAACAATAACCCGCGTTCTATTTCTTGCATAAATTCAACCGGACCACACAGTAAATAAACATCGGATTGTAGCAGCGTTAAATCTGCCTTTAACTCTTCCATCAAGGCATTGTAATCTAAACGTCCGTGCTTATATCCATCTTGGGATTCACGACTTAAATATACCGTGGATTTAACTGAATCAAGAAGGGGTTTAAACGCGATGTCGCTCTGACGTCGAACACCAAAAAACACCCTAAATTTTTTTATTGGGTTAAAGGCTTCAATCATTGATGCAACAGGTGTTATTCCACTTCCTGCAACGAAGGCACAAATGTTTTGCTCGCCGTTCAACACAAAACCACCCTCTGGAATATGTACTTTAATTGTACTTCCTTTGATCGTTTGGTCGTGTAGAAAAGGCGACATCTGACCACCTTCAATGCGTTTTACGCCAATTTTGAATCCATTTTCAGATTTCCCGCAAATAGAATATGACCGTCGTATTTGAACTCCTTTGAGGTCAATTTCTAAGGTAACATACTGCCCGGGTGTGAACTGCGTATTGAATGCATCTTTACTGTTTTTCTCTAGGGTTAAGACAACAAAATCAGGAGAAAGATGTTCTTTGTCCGTAATGGTTAATGTAGCCCATTGCAAGGATTTACTCCCGGTTAAAAATGAAAATATTCCCATGTTATTCGTCAAATGAGATGGTTATTTTATTACTAGTTGGTATGGCTTGACAGGTCAATACATACCCCCTTTCCACCTCCTCAGGTTCTAGGGCATAATTTACTAACATTTCGGCTTCGCCTTCTAATATCTTTGCTTTGCAAGTACAACATACACCGCCTTTGCATGCGAAAGGTACGTCGGCTCCTTCACGTTGTGCTGCATCCAATAAATTTTTATCCGACTCCTCCATTTGAAAAGAAATTAAGTCGTCGTCAATGATTAGTTTTACTTCACATGTACTGATCTTTCTTATATCCTCTCTTACAGTTGCCTTAGTTGAATTCCCCGCATGGAATAATTCAAAGTGAATTTGACTAGCAGCCAAGCCCTTGTCTTCAAAAAAGGACTTCACGTTAAGAATCATCTCCTCAGGTCCACATACATACACTCCGTCTATGGTATCGTGAGATAAAAATGCACGATGCAATGCAATTAATCGTTCGCAATCAATACGACCTTTCTGAATCGGAATGCCCTGGCTTTCTTGACTAAATACATGAAAAAGTCGAAAGCGCGTCAGGTAGTTGTTTTTTAGCTGTTCCAGTTCTTCTGCGAACATCACTTTCGAAAAACCTTTATTTCCGAAGAATAAAGTCACCGTAGAATGTGGTTCTTCATGTAAAATAGCTTTTGCAATCGAAAGAATTGGGGTGATGCCACTTCCCGCGGCAAACAATACAATATTGTTTTTCGCTGTTGGATTTGTTTGGTATTTGAAATTTCCTGCTGGAGGCATGACCTCGATGGAATCTCCAACAGCTAGTTTATCAAGCGCATAGTTTGAAAACACCCCTTGATTAACCCGTTTGATACCAACCCGGTAAACACCTTCAAAAGGAGCACTGCATAACGAATACGAGCGTCTGACTTCCTCCCCATTAATGTGTGTTTTAAAGGTGAAGTACTGTCCAGCATTAAAGTTGAAAGCATCTTTAATTTCCGCAGGTATTTTTAGTGTGATTTCTGCGGAATCATCTGTTAATGAACGGATTGATGCAATTTGTACGTTGTGGAATTTAAATGACATGCTGCGTGTTGTGTTGGCAAAATTAAACAATTCAAATCGAACTCTTGTTCATATAAAAAATAAGATTCTGAACGTTCGGAATTTTACGCATTTTTTTAGGATTTGATTTGAGTATATTTGTATAATAATTGGAAGATATGGAAACATTAACGCAAGATAAATTAGCAGAAAAATTTCAAGCAAAAATTGACGCGGATATTAAGATTGAACCCAATGATTGGATGCCAGACACCTATCGAAAGACCTTAATTCGCCAGATTTCACAGCATGCGCACAGTGAAATTGTTGGTATGTTGCCCGAAGGAAATTGGATAACCCGAGCACCTTCTCTTAGAAGAAAGGCGGTCTTGTTGGCTAAAGTGCAAGACGAGGCAGGTCATGGTTTATACTTGTATTCTGCAACCGAAACCTTGGGGGTTAGTAGAGAGGATACGATAGACGACTTGCATTCTGGAAAAGTTAAATATTCTTCGATTTTTAATTACCCAACCTTAACGTGGGCGGATATTGGTGCGATTGGCTGGTTAGTGGATGGTGCAGCCATAATGAATCAAGTGGCCTTGTGCCGAACTTCGTATGGACCGTATGCCCGTGCGATGGTTAAAATTTGTAAAGAAGAGTCGTTTCACCAGCGACAAGGGTATGAAATTATGACCACCCTGATGAATGGAACAGAAGCACAGCGCGAAATGGCACAAGATGCGATGAATCGCTTTTGGTGGCCGGCTCTAATGATGTTTGGCCCGAGCGATGCAGAGTCTAAGCATACCGAACAATCTATGAGGTGGCGAATTAAACGTCATACCAACGACGAGCTTCGCCAATCTTTTGTAGACGCCTCCGTACCGCAAGCAGAGTTAATCGGGTTGAAAATTCCAGATCCAAACTTGGTTTGGAATGAAGCACGTGGCCACTATGATTTTGGAGCAATTGATTGGGAAGAATTTTGGCAAGTAGTTGGAGGCAATGGTCCTTGTAATAAAGAACGCATTGAAGCCCGAGTGAAAGCGAAAGAAGAGGGGGAATGGGTTAGGGAAGCCGCCATGGCCTATGCAAAAAAACATAAATCTTAATACAATCTAAATTTCATACCATGTCAACTAACGAATGGCCGCTATGGGAAGTTTTTATACGTAGCAAACAAGGACTTAATCACAAACATGTTGGTAGCCTACGAGCTGCAGATGCTGAAATGGCCTTACAAAATGCACGCGATGTGTATACCAGAAGATCTGAAGGGATTTCAATTTGGGTCGTACAATCGGCACTCGTTACGGCTTCAGATCCCGCAGATTCTGAGGCGTATTTTGAGCCTGCCGATTCAAAAGTATACCGTCATCCCACCTTTTATGACTTGCCAGATGGCATTGAACACATGTAATTATGGAGCATACTTATAAGTTTTTATTGCGAATTGGAGATGATAGTTTGATTCTAGGTCAGCGCTTGGCTGAATTGTGCGGTCATGGCCCAATTTTGGAAGAAGACATCGCGCTAACAAATATTTCATTGGATTTAATTGGTCAAGCAACCAACATTTATACCTATGCGGCGCAACTGGAAGGTAAAGGAAGAGACGCGGATGCCTTGGCATTTCTTCGCCTAGAACATCAATATTTGAATACGATTTTAGTAGAACAACCCAATGGAAATTTTGCAGACACCTTGGTTCGTCAATTTTTCTTTGATGTTTATCGCAAATTATTATTTGAACAATTATTGACATCAACGGATGAGCAAATAGCCGCGATTGCTGAAAAATCACTCAAAGAAACACGCTATCATTTAAAACATTCCTCCGAATGGGTTATTCGTTTGGGAGATGGAACAGAACTTTCAAAGGAGCGTGCGCAGTTCGCTATTTTGGATTTGTGGCGATACACCGATGAGTTGTTTTATATGGATGAAACAGAATTTCAATTAGTAAGTGCCGGGGTTATTCCTAATTTAAAAGACTTAAAACCGCTTTGGATGGAACATGTCCTTTCGATATTAAACATCGCAACGCTCAAATTACCTGAGAATCAAGGGTTTTTTGGCGCAGGTAGGCAAGGACGTCATTCAGAATATATGGGCTTCCTGTTAGCTCAACTTCAATATATGCAGCGGGTTTATCCCAATATGCAATGGTAAGCAAGGAAGAACTACTCACTCTATTAGACTCAGTTAAAGATCCTGAAATTCCAGTATTATCAATAAGGGATTTAGGGATTTTACGAGCTGTCACATTATCTAGGTATGGTTGGGTAATCGATATTACTCCGACCTATAGTGGGTGTCCTGCTATGATAACTATAGAAGAAGAAATCGCAAATGTTTTGAACGCGAATGGGATTACTAAATTCACCATAAATTCTTCACTTTCCCCAGCATGGACTACCGATTGGATTACGGAAGAAGGTAAACGAAAGCTTGAAGCATACGGCATAGCTCCACCGGTAGATGAGGTTGACAAAAGTGTATTGTTTAGTAAATCGCCCGTTGTGCCTTGCCCGAAATGCAAAGAAACCAATACGAAGCTGATTAGTCAATTTGGCAGCACAGCATGCAAGGCGCATTATCAATGCCAAGTTTGCCTAGAGCCTTTTGATTATTTTAAGTGTTTGCGGTAGTATAAATCACTTCCCATGATTGCTTTGCGGCTTGATCCCAACTGAATTCAGTGGCTCTCTTTATGCTGTTTTCACTCAATTGTATCCGAAGGGTATCGTTTTCAATTAACTGTTCTAAGCCCGTTTGAATCTCTTGAACATTAAACGGGTCGCAATAAATTGCAGCATTTCCTGCGATTTCTGGTAAACAGGTGGTGTTTGCTGCCAAGATTGGAATACCACATCCCATGGCTTCTACCAAAGGAATCCCAAAGCCTTCGAAATACGGAACATAGGTTAAGGCTAAAGCGGAACCCATTACCTCTGCGAGTTCTTTTTGCGCCAAATACCCTAGAAAATGAATCCGGTCCGCACAGGTAGGGTTAACTGAAATTTGATGATCTCGCCACATGGCACTTCCAACAATCACCAGATCAACCGATGGATTACTTATGCGTTGATAGGCCGTAATTAAGCGCTGTACATTTTTCCTTGGATGCAACGACCCAACAAATAAAAAATAGGGGCGATTGTTGCTAATTCGTTTCCTTGTAGTGATAATTACATCCTCGGATAAGGGTTGATAAATTTCATTTGCACCATTGTATACCGTAGAAATTTTTTCGCTCGCACACCTGTAGCATTTTGTAATGTCTTGTTTAGAATATGCTGATACCGTGAGCACTCGAGTTGCTTTTTCAACAAATTTCGGAACGAATTTTCGGAGGTACCAGCCAATAACTTTAGGTAAGTCAGCTGGGTTGTGCTCAAAGTTTAAATCATGCACGGTAATGACACTCGGTATCTTACTTCGCAACGAATTATATCCGTCAGGCGAAAAGAAGAGGGTAGCCTTGTATCGTTTTAATATCCTAGGTATAGACCATTCAAACCATATCCAATATAATAGCGGGTGTCTTGTCGGGGGACCAATAACTACCTTTTTTACATTCGGTAATTCCGGGATTATAACCGCGGGTTCGCGATCAAAAATCAGTACGAAATTTACTTCGTTGTGTTCTTTAATCCAACGAGTTACTAGCTCATAGGTGTAGGTTCCAAATCCTTCGAGTTTTTTGGGTGTTAAGTGACGGCAATTAATTGCGATTACCATTAAAATTGAAGAATGTAATTGGTTTCTTTTTCTACGCCAATCGTTGTGGTTGGGCCATGGCCACAATATACCAGTGTATCATTCGGCAGTTGAAACATAACCTCATGTATGCTTCGCTTTAAAGTTTCCATATCACCACCAGGAAGGTCTGTTCGTCCAAAACTCCCTTTAAATAATACATCGCCGTTGATTACAATGCCTTCTTTTTCTATGTAGAATACCACATGTCCTGGCGCATGTCCTGGAGTAAACAGCACGGTGAGTTCGATGGATCCAAACTGAATTTTTTGCTCATGTTCCAACCAGTAACTTGGAGCAGGTGAGGGCACGTATCCCTCAAAACCGTATACATGCGCATAGTCGGCTACGCGATTCAAGGTATCTAAATCTAAGGAGTGAATCCCCAATGGAACTTGGTAGGTTTCTGATATAAACTGATTGCCAAAGACGTGGTCAATATGACAATGTGTATTCAATAATCCTTCTACCCGTAGATTCGATGTGTCAATATAATGTAACAGCTCCTGCCGCTCATGTGCTTCGTAACATCCCGGGTCAATGATCACCGCATGTCCTTGCTCATCTGAGAGCACCGCGGTATTTTCCTGAAATCCGTTAAACGTGAATGAGTGTACCTGCACATGCATACCACAAAAGTAATAATTCCCTCGGTTATCTTAAGAGTACGACATGCCCTTCAAGTCCGTATTTACGTTCTTGCTTATCTGTATACGTCAATTTCCAAGTGTACACACCATCGGGACAACGCTGACCATCATAAGTTCCATCCCACTGATCGGATAGGCTGCTCAACGTTTTAATTAACTCACCCCATCGATTAAAAATGAGCATTTCCATGGTTTTGATGTTACCACCGTACACACCAAAGAAGTCGTTTCTGCCATTTCCGTCAGGTATAAACGTATTTGGAACATAGATTACGGCTTCATAACTAATAGATACCATCGCATCTGCAATGCATCCGTTCAAATCAGTGAACGTTACAACGTAGGTGTAGTCTATATCTGGATTTGCAATAGGGTCAGGACAATTAATACACGATAAAAATTCAGGCGGACTCCATAAATAGGAACCCGGGCTATTACCAATGGCATTTAGTTCAACTAAGTCACCGTAAAATGCCTGAATCTCAGGAGAGATTGTAATCGTAGGTAGCGGGTGTAATACAACTTCCACATAGGCTGTATCCTTGCAGCCGTTGATATCCGTTCCAACTACTTGAAAATTCGTTGAGGTGTTTGGACTTACCCAAACTTGATTTCCCGTTTGTTCAATAATGGCATATGCCGGAGACCATTGATAATAAATACCACCCGTAGCCCATAAGTTAGCCGTTTCTTTCGGACAAATAATAGTATCGTTTCCTGCGGTTATCGATGCCGTAAGAATATCAATATAGACACTGTCTGTGACCGTCCCACAGGCATTGGTGAAATCACAGAAATAGTACATTTCTTGGCTTGGCCAGAGGGTCACCGTTGCTTGATTTACTGCGGATATAAATTGGTTAGGGGACCATAAATAGGTGCTTGCTCCTGCTGCGGTAATGGAGGTTGATGTTCCCTGGCATAAAACTAAGGTATCAGGTAGGTTAGCGCTTGGTGGGTCATAATAGACGTTTACGCGAACACTGTCTGTGGTAGAACATCCTTCGGGGGTAGTTAGAGTTGCGATAAAGGTAATGCTAGAATCTGGACTTGCTAGCACATTGGCTCCACTATTGTTATTTAAGAATTGATTTGGTGACCACGTTATCGTGCCAATCCCACTCGCAGATAAAGGAACTTGCCCCCCAATACAAATGGAAGTATCATTGGAAAGGCTGAGGTTCAGGGGGACCACATTCAGTGGTACTTGCAGTGTATCTGAACCACAACTGTCACTTATAATCACTGTGAATAGGGTATTGGAAGATATAGTTGCCACTGGATTTGGAATGGATGGATTGCTTAAAAAGTTGGCCGGAGTCCACGCGTAGGTAGATCCTCCAAATGCATCAAGTTGAAATGGCGCTCCTGGACACACCGCTTGGGAAGGAATTGTTACCCCTCCTTGAAAATCACCAATGTTCACTTGAATTATAGCGGTATCCGGTTCATAACAATTGGCAGAATCAGATACAATTAAGGTGACGGTATATACACCAGCGGCATTGTATTGATGGCTTGGTTGATATTGGGTTGAGGTAGAGTTGTCTCCAAAATCCCAAGAATATGTGTTGCCATTAACACTGTTGTTGTTGAACACTACGGGTTGCGGGATGCAAATAAGCGGAGAAGGTTGAGCTAATACCGCGTCCAGCGTGCTTAAATCAAATTTAAATACTGCCATATTACAATTAGGACTTGGGTTTTGGGGCGACCAACTTCCAGGGGTTGAGGTGAATCCAAAATTATTACCACCACACGCGCCGCAAACCGCATGGTAAATCCGCCCTTTTTTATCAAAACGACTTGTTCCACCATCCACATGGTTTGAACTGCTCGTTAGCCCGCCCATGTACGTACCATAATTTATTGCAGAAGCATCAGGAGCAAACACTGCCAAGTAAAAGTTTGATCCATTCGTAGTACTTTGATAAGCGTTAGGAGTAATAAGAAACCCATTTGTTGTAGAATAAACTGCTTGAGAAACTGCGCTGTTGGCATTCAATTGCCCCCCCCAACCGGAAACATAAATTTCATAACAATCTGAAACAAGAAAGGCTGTTGGTGAAATTTCCACATGCCCAGATCCAGCTCCAAATACCGTAGACCACTGTATCGTTCCTAATCCGGCATCGTATTTTCGAAGAAATTGTCCTGAATTTGGTGTGCCAATGCAGCCCGGAGAAATTTGCCAGTTCGATTCAGTTTGTCCATAAACATAGACTTGATTTGAGGGGTCACAGCGCACGAAATAGGTTTGGTCGTATTCATTGGCACCCATAAACGTGGCAGAAATCACATTTCCATTCCCCGGATTGAATCGCGCCACATAGCCATCGGAAAGCCCACCGTTATTCGATAGGTCATGTCCAGACGATACGCCGGGAAAGTTCGGAGAAGTAGATCCCCCCGCTAAATAAACACTTCCGTTTGGGCTGATTTCAATGGAATTACCACTGTCTTCTCCGATTCCACCAAAATAAGAACTCCAAAGCAAGGCGTTCAACGTATTAGGGAGTTTACAAACTACAGCATCTTGAAGTCCGTTAAGCACAGTTGAAAATGCTCCGCCTGTCGTCGGGAAATTATTAGATGCGGTTGTGCTGGAAATGTACACATTGCCGCTTGCGTCAAGAATTATTTCCCCACGGAATTGATCACCGTAGTTATAGTGTAAGTTGTTAAGGTTTAACCCATCAGAATCACTCCCACCAAGGTAGGTGGATGCGATTAAATTGGCACCGTTCGTACTGAACCTTGAAATAAAAATATCACTTCCGTCAAAGGTTAGCGAGTTTTCTGTTACGGATGGACCCCCATTGTAGGTAGCATCATATGCTCCTGGGGTTGTTGGGAAGTTTGATGAACACGTCACACCATATACATAGAGTTCACCGGTTGGACCACTAACGATACTATGAGGTGTTTCATTTCCCGCCCCGCCAAAATAGATTGAGTAGAGTAGGTTCGTACCCGAAGGGTTAAATTTTGTAATTCCAATATCAAATGGCATTACTCCTAAGCCATTGTTATAGGTAATGTCATATGCTCCTGGTGTGGTTGGATAACCATAACCAAAGACAATACCTGCTCCATACAAATTGCCTGCGGCATCTGGGGTTGCTGTAAATCCCCAATTATCGGCACTGGATCCTGAAAACGATGAAAAAGTAAGACTAGGGTCAATTACCAAAGAATCATAGGTTGTATTTAGGGCAGCAACATCAAAACGGCATACATTCCCATCGAGTTTGTATGAAATGGCAATTGGTTTTTTGATGCCGTTCAAAAAGGTCCACGCTTTAGGTGCACTTTCAATGATTTCGCCAAATCGGTGCGCAATAACCAATTCATTCTTTTTATTTATCGAAACGTGGGATGCCCCTTCAATGATGAATTGAATATCAGCGGGATTGGCATCTGCTTGAAGTTTAAATCCATATTCAAGTTGATCGCTTTGCGTGGAATAAAACAGGTCTATCCCTTTATAAAATGATGTGTATTTGGCTTGATTTACATCGTGAATTTCACTTACCCATTTGGATTGATCCGAACCGATAAAATAATTTGAATAATGAGCGGATTGCTTCCCTGAATAATGAAGGTCATGATGTTTAACGCCAAGGAATCGTTGATGAATCGAATGTGTTTTTAGTGTTGGATTCATTTGATTCTCTTCGTGAGATGGGAGTTCATACATGTAAAAGTTCATACCTTCTTCACCCACATGAATCCGCCCTTGGTTTACAGGTATTGTAAAATCAATGGTATCCACCCATTGCCCCTTATTTGGAGTCATCCAAATGGCTTGCCCGAGGAAGGAAAAAACAAAACAATGAATACCAAGAAGGACTAAAAATTTCATTGAGGCTAAATTACGCATGCGCGATTGAATTATAATACTCCAAAGGCAGTTTTATGGTTGCTTTTAAGACTTTTTAATAATCAAGATTAATTGTATTTTTACCACTAAATTTTCCAATGAAACAGTTCTTAGGATTCCTATTAGCCCTTTTCGTAATGTACGGTAATGGATTCTCGCAAGAGTTGGGTGCCTATTCTCGAGTTAAAATTAATACAGACGAACAAGGCTTACAATTTCTTTCCAATCAAGGGGTTACCATTGATCATGGGATTCATAAAGAAGGATTATATTTTATTTCTGATTTTTCTCATGCCGAGATTGAAATCATGCAAGCTAATAATTTCAATATTGAAATTTTAATTCCTGATGTTGTATCGTATTACGAGCAAATTTTAGCGGAACCAGCAACCGGTACCAGCAATCACAATGCTACCTGTGCGGGCGCAAGCGCAACGAATCCTCATATTAATCCGGTAACTCCAAGCCATTTCAATCTTGGTACGATGGGAGGGTATTTAAAATACAGCGAGATGTTGGCTGAATTAGATGAAATGGCCGCTACTTATCCGTCGTTGATTACAGTTAAAGCCCCAATTTCCAATTTTTTAACGCATCAAAATAGACCCTTGTACTATGTTAAAATTTCAGATAATCCAACCGTAGATGAAGGTGAGCCTAAAGTACTTTACACGGCAATTCATCATGCCCGTGAACCGATGGCGTTAATGGAAACAATTTTTTACATGTGGTATTTATTGGAGAATTACGGAACGAATGATGAGGTAACTTACTTGGTAAATAATTTACAACTATATTTTGTTCCTTGTATTAATCCTGATGGGTATGTTTACAATGAAACCACCAATCCAAACGGTGGGGGCATGTGGCGTAAAAACCGCCGTAATAACGGTGGTGGGGTATATGGGGTAGACCTCAATCGTAATTATTCCTACGGATGGGGAACTACAGGAACGAGCAACAATACCAATAATGACACCTATTGTGGACCTTCTGCTTTTTCAGAACCTGAAACACAGGCCATGCGTTGGTTGGTGCAAAACAATCATTTTATAACGGCTTTTAATGCGCATACCTATGCTGAGGACATTCTCTTTCCGATTGGAACTACTACAGCAGAGTTTGCTCCGCACCACAATTGGTTTCAAGATGAATCTAACCATCAAGTACAATATAACGGGTATACCGCTATGAAAAGTAGCGGATTATATCCTGCATCAGGGGATTCGGATGATTATATGTACAAAGTGGATATTGGTGTTGGACAAAAAGACACCATGTTTGTTCACACACCAGAGGTAGGCACTGCATTTTGGCAGCCATCTAATCAAATTATTCCTACCAGTGCGGAAATGCTATTCCCAAATTTGGTATTGGCTCATTTGGCGCGTGTTTATGCCGTAACTAGCGACACCGATCCAAACATGATTGCGACTATCAATGGGAACTTTAATCACAGCATAAAACGCTTAGGAAGGGAGTCAGGGCCTGTTACGGTGTCTATTTCACCGATTCAGAACATCGTAAATGTTGGGGTTTCTGTCACTTATACACTTGCGCATTTACAGACTTCAACGGGAGCAATCAGTTATTCATTAAATCCTAACATACAATTTGGTGATCAAATAATTTATGTATTGGAAACTAATAATGGCCTTTGGACAAAAAGAGATACCATCTATAAAACCTTTGGGGCCTTGACTTCTCAAGTGGTTGAAAACGCGACATCTGCAGCCAATTGGACAGGTAATTGGAGCACCACTACCTCTACTTATGTTTCTCCAACTCGCTCGTTTACCGATTCTCCTACGGGTAATTACGCAAACAACACAAATAAAACATATACCTATGTTCCAGTGGTGGATTTAACCAATGCGTCCAGTGCGATGGTGCGGTTTTATGCAAAGTGGAACCTTGAAGCGGATTATGATTATGTCCAATTTCTTGTGTCGTCAGACAATGGTATTACATGGATTCCTCAATGCGGGAATTATACCGTAAATGGAACTAGCGCTAACGGAAGTGTTCAACCAAACAATCAACCCGTTTATGAAGGCGTGCAAAGCGCATGGGTATTGGAAGAAATTAACCTGAGTGATTATTTAGGTCAAGTCGTTAAATTCAGGTTTAAACTGGGTTCAGATGGCGGAACCGTAGCGGATGGGTATTATTTCGACGATTTTGAAATCCTTTATAATTTAAATGCACCACCGGTTACGCCAATAGCTTCATTTGGTACTTCAGCAAACGCTATATGTACGGGTGAAACTATAGCATTTACAGATGCCTCTTCCAATAGTCCATCGGCTTGGGCATGGGATTTTGGTGATGGTTCAACCGCATCGATAGAAAATCCAACGCATGCATATGTGAATGCCGGAACGTATATTATTTCTCTTACCGCATCAAATGCGGCTGGATCGACTTCTTTTACGGATACAATTGTAGTCTTGACAACACCAGCGGTATCGCTCAGTACTACGGATAACGTAGTTTGTTTAACGGAAAGTGTAGTAGATTTCATCGTTAATCCTGCGAATGCTCAGCTGTCAGGAACTGGCGTGAGTAATGGGATATTTAATCCAACGGATGCGGGCGTTGGTAGCTTTGTCGTTACCGCTTCAATTACAGATCCAAACGGATGTGTTGGTGAAGATACGCTAACAATTGTTGTTCAGCAGTGTGCTGGGATTTCCACCAATGAGCGTGCTTCTTTTACGGTTATTCCAAATCCTTTTAGTGAATCGTTCTCGTTACTTGGATTAGTCGAAGGAGATTTCGTTTCAGTTGTTGATTTAAGTGGAAACGTGGTGGTGTCTCCAACTAATTTATCTATCATTGACACACGCCAGTTAGCTAAGGGCAGTTATTTTATTGTGGTAAATCGACTTCATTCAAAGGAGATGCAACTAATAGTAAAGATATAATTGGTGCCGACATTAATCGTCAGCATTCAATGTAAACTTGTTTATTGGCTCCGTAGTTCAATGGATAGAACGAGCGTTTCCTAAACGCTAAATATGGGTTCGATTCCCGTCGGAGCTACTTTTTTTTAATGATAAAGCATCTTTTTGTTTTATTTCTCGTTTATCGTTACATTTGATTCCAAAATTTATAAAATGAGAATTTTTTCAATTTCACTTGCCTTAGTTGGTTTTTTAATCGCAGTTAGTTCATGTATTGAGCATGAAGTGGTCCCACCACCAACAAACACCGTTAATTTGGAGGCTAACTTTACCGGTTATGTAAGTGGTACACAAGTAGAATTCACACAAAATGTGAACAGTTATCTGGGATATACGTCTTCAGAAACTTTTGTTCAGCCTTCTCCATTGCCTTCTCGAAGAGTTTATATGTTTGAAATGACTTCTCCATTGAATCCAGTTAGTTTACGAATCAAATTGGGTGCGTTAAACTGGGATTTAGCAGCCAATTCAGAGCCAAGTTTAGCGATGTTTAATGATTTTACAATGAATGCTTCTACGGCAGCGCCTTCTTATTCTAATGCTGCCATTGCTGGTTTTGAAGTTACTTACACAGATAACACATCCCGAGTATGGTTATCAAAAGAAAACAACCCGGTTCCACAATCGGTTACGTTTACTAACATTAAGCAGGAGTCCGATGGATCCGGAGATTATTCGTTTTTTGATTGTAATTTCTCTTGTTATGTATACAGCTTGAATCCTCAAACCAATTTAGTTGACTCGCTCCCGATACAAAATGGAAAGTATCACGGGTGGTTTAAACGCTAACTGAATGCCGCACTTGCGGCATTTTTTTTGACTACATGGATCGGCTTAAAATAGCAATTATCGGTGATTATAATTTTACATTTAATGCACACCATGCAACAAACCTTGCATTAGATCACGCTTCAATTTTTTTAGATCTAGAAATGAGTTACTATTGGATAAGAATTCAAGAATTAGCTCAGCAAAAGGTTGCATTTTTTGACACCTATGATGCTTTTTGGATTGCACCAGGACCATACCTTAATCCCTTTTTTCTTAACGGTATTTTTTCTAGATTGACACAATTAAATAAACCGGTTTTAGTGACCGGGGAAGCATATAAGTTGTTTTTAGAGTTTTTGATTAACAAACAAGAAATGAATGCAGCGGGTGAGAAGTTGATTTCAGATAATCTAGTTATCGGTTCCTATTTTGAGTCAATTAGTATTGTTCCAAAATCTAAGGGGTTTAGGAAATTGTATGAGCATTTTACTACAAACGAATTGTCTGCGGTACGATATAGTCTATATCCAAATCTTATACTGGATTTAGTGTCAAATAACATCGAAATTGAGGCGGTTAATCAATTTGAAGACCCTGAAGCCTTGAGTATTAAAACGCACTTCTTTTTCTTAGTGTTGTCTTATTATCCGCAGGTGTCCTCTACGAGAGACTTGCCTCACCCTGTAGTTTATACCTTTATCAAAGCTGCGTTAAGTCATCAACAAGCCACCCATTCTTCGGATTGAGTATAGTATAAATAACCTAGTATCGGAAGCTTATACATTTGTGACAAGGTTAATTTGTATGCGTCGAGCTGTTGGCGATGTTTAGGTTGAGCTTGTCCTGTTTTAAAATCAATAACAATAACCTGATCAACCAAAACAATTATTTTATCTGGTCGTATTAAGGTGCCATCTGGTGCCATAATCCATGCTTCATTCTGAATGTTGGTCGCGTTTTTAATCCATGTAGCATATGTATCGTCTTTAAAAATACGTTCCGCCATGTGAAGAATACATTCACCTGCTTCAGGTAAAACCTCGGATTGATCTTCAAGTACTTTTATGTGCTCAGGGACCTCATCCAGTGTTTCACACGTTGCCATAATGCTATGGAACGCTTTTCCCAGTAAGGTTTGGTCACTGTCAAAGCCTTGTCTTACCACCAATTCAGGGTACCATAAGCGGTCACCGAATTCCATCGGATGGTAAAAGGTATCTTTTGCCACCTGCCCTGTTGCCGCTTCCTCTTGGCCCAAAGAAAGAGACAACACACCGTCGGTGAGATGTTCAGGATAACAATTCACCAATAAGTCATGCAGGGGTTTACCCATTTTATTGCTTTCAAATAAATTGAAAACATAGAGCCGATGCACAGGCCTAGTCATGGCAACATACAATAAATTCAATTTGTCCATAAAGAATTGATTTGATTCTTTTTCGGAAAATGCTCGAATTTCACTGAGGGGACTGTTTTTACTTAGTTTTCGATAATACACTTGGTCTGGTCCTGGAATCAAATAATAGGACATCGTATCGCTAATGTTAAAATTCACATTGGGTAGAATTACTACCGGAAATTGTAAGCCTTTTGATTTGTGAATGGTCATGATTTGAACCGCATCGTTGGTTTTAGGGAATTGTATCGCCAACTTATGTTGGTTCTTCTCATAATATTCAATAAAGCTGTTCAAGTCTACTTTACGTCCTATTTGAAAGTTAAAGCTTAGATCCGCAAAATGATGCAGGTACACATCTTGAGTTTCTTGCCAACCCATGAGGTCATAAAACTTTTGAATCAGGTCGTATAAGTTGGTATAATTGATGAAAAACGATTCTTCTTGATGAAAATAGGTGGTAATAAATCTTAGGACATTGAATTCACGCCGCCCATTAGGGTTTACATCAAATAAGGCCAAGTAGGCCAATTCCGGGTCATCGTTTGTAAATCGCAGATATAAATCAGCGAACTTCATGAATTCCTTGTCATTTGATGTTTTATTTCGAATCTTTAAATAAGATACAATAAGTCGAATTCTTGCATCGGAATGTATCAGTAATGAGTCAGCTGAAACCACTTTGTATTTATTTTCAGTTAAATACTGTGCGATTTTATTCCCTTGGTCGTTCTTTTCACTTAGAATACAAATATCTCCGGGCATAAAGCCATCCGCGATGCATCGTTCGATTATTTGAATGATTTCCGGAAAAATATCGATGCTGGAGTTTTTAGCCTCCATACTTTTTATTTCTACATAGCCATCAAAGGTCTTTATTGCATTTTGATGTACAGATTTATAGAAATCCTTTGCTACGTTGGGTATTAAAGAGCGGCTTGCTTCAAACAGTTTATTGTTGAATTCAACAATCGATTTTCCAGACCGGTGATTATCCGCTAACTCTTCTAGCATCCCCATCTGATCAAAATATTCGGATTGCCTTTCTACCTTGGGATTATTTTCAGGATTGTAGATGCTGGGTAATGCAACAAATTGCTCTGCAAGGCCATTGTTAAAACGGTAAATCGACTGCTTTGCATCTCCAACAATGAGATTTTTGTGGTTTTTTGAAATCGATTCCTCGATTAGTGGAATCATATTCAACCATTGCATTCTTGAGGTATCTTGAAATTCATCCAATAAAAAATGATGTAATTTATTACCCAATCGCTCATAAATATACGGGGCGTGCTGATGCTGTACTAGTCCACTGATTAAGCGATTAAACTCAGAAATTCGGATAAAATGTTCGTTTTCTCGAATCACATCCATTTCCTTGGCTACATATTGAAGCAATGCAAGATTATAAAATGTTTCCCGGAAGAATTTTAGCTTAACATAGGGTTCATTCTGTTCGTTATAAAAGTCTATCAAGTCGCTAAGTGCGATTGTTAATTCCGTTGAAAAAATACCTTCATATTTACCTTCATTCAATAATTTTATAACCGTATCCGTAAGTAAGCCCTTCTCTGGCCATTGAACTAAAGAACCCAGGCGACGGATCGGATTAGATGTTTTACTTTTTTGTGGTAATTGTGCGTCTTCAAGTTTAGATTCTTCAAATAACCTACTGACGTTTTCCCCTTGTCTAATCAATTCAGCTAAGAGGGCATCCTGACGGTGCACAGCCTCTTTTAATTCTGTTTCATGGTAGTCTTGCTCAAGTAAGTATTCTACCAAATCGATATAACGTTCTTTGGAAAGTATTCCGCAAAATTCAATTAATTGACTTCTAAAATTCCAGTTTGTCTCTTCGTCTAAGTTCTTTTTTGTGTAATTTTCAATTAATTGCGTTAATGCTTGATTTTCTGCTGTGCCTACCTTGGCAAGGATTGAATCAATTACTTTCTCTAAAATGTCAGACTCATTCAGAATTACCTCAAATTCTTGCGGTAAATTCAAATCACGATTAAAAGATCGAATCAACCGAAGATTGAATTTATCAATCGTAGAGATTAAAAAATCTTCATACCCGTGAAGAATCTCAGATAATATTTCACTGGCTTTTGTAGGGAAAGAATGAACAGGCATTCCTGTCGATTCTGAGATTTTTTCCATCAAACGCTTGGTTCCTTCATTCCCATCTTTATACGTTGAAATGTCATGAAGTGCATCCAAGATTCGCTCTTTCATTTCATACGCCGCCTTGTTTGTAAAGGTCATTGCGACCAAATGACGGTATTTTCCTGCCCCACCCTGTGCGTCAAAAAGCAAGCTTAAATATTCCATTACTAAGCGATAGGTTTTACCGCTTCCTGCGGATGCGTTTAATACAAGTAATGAACGGGTATTTTGACTTGAAACTTCCAATGGTAAAAATTTATTTGAATTCGATAAAATTAAGGTCTAAAAACGTAAATTTGTTACGTGGTACGAAACTTTTTTTATTTCATAATATTCGGTGTGCTTTTTTCTTGTAAGCCAGATGAAGTCACGCCTCCTCCTGCGCCTTCAGAAACGGTGAGGATTATTGTAAACCCAAGCTTTGGTGCTTCACCTCTTATGCTGGACTCCATTTATCAAGGCCCCAATGGAATTCGTATCAAAGTTTCCGACATCAAATTCTTCACTACGTTATTGTCCAACCAAAACAACAACTTCGCTGAAGTGGCTTATTTTGACTTTCGAGAGAAGGGAGCGCTGTTAATTGAACAAACCCTTGATTATACAAAATTTCCATCCCTTGACTTTGTGTTGGGTGTGGACACTTCATTTAATCATGATGATCCTTCTGCGTTTCCAAATAATAGTCCTTTAAATATTATGAATGCAGGATCTATGCATTGGGGTTGGAATACCGGATATATATTTATCAGTGTAGAAGGGAAGGCAGATACTCTAGCCGATGGAATCGACAACTTTGATTTAAGTTACAGCTATCACATCGGAACTGACCTCTACCAGCAAGACATGAGCTTCTCCAATTTAACCTGGGTAAAAACGGCGGCACATCAACATACCTTGGCGTTTAATCTCGATATGGAATCGTTCTTTTTCAATCCAACCCAACCGATTGATATACCAAATGAGCCTTTTACTCACTCTGGTGCCGGATTAAGTGCCCTAACACAAAAAGTTGCCCTTAACTTCAAGAATGCTCTTCAAGCACAATGATTCGGCTCTTACTCATTTTATTTGGACTATGTGTTGTAAGCTCCTGTGGTAAGGATAAGGTAGGTTATAAACCCACGCCATATCAGCTAAATATCCCATCGCACTTTCCGAATATGAATATTCCTGCAGATAATCCAATGACCATGGAAGGCGTTGAGCTGGGAAGGCATTTGTTCTTTGAAAAGCGGCTGAGTGGAAATGACCAAATGAGTTGTGGTACCTGCCATACTCCTTATACTTCGTTTTCAGATTCTGCGAAATACTCTACCGGTATAGATGGTATTAAAGGAAATCGTAATGCGATGGCCTTGATTAATTTAGGTTGGGATTCTTTTTTCTTTTGGGATGGAAGAGCAACATCCTTAGAACAACAAATTTTGGAACCTGTCCCAAATCCAATTGAAATGCACTTGTCGTGGCAAGAAGCCATTTCAAAACTTAAAAAGGATACCTACTACCGCAATCAATTCTATAAAGCATTCGGTGTAGAAGATTTTGATTCTACCCACGCCGCTAAAGCGATTGCGCAGTTCATTCGCACCATGATTTCTGGCAGCAGTAAGTTTGATGTCATGTATAAAATTGAAAACAACAAACCCCTGAGTGCCTCCGAACAAGCCGTGATTATCGATCCGGAAGAATGGGCCGGGTACGATTTATTTAAAAGCCTCAATGGCGCGGATTGTTTTCATTGCCACAACGGTCCGTTGATGCGGGTAGCTAAGTTTAGTAACAATGGATTGGATGGAATTTTTTCCGACCTCGGTCGAGGTGCCGTAACAAACAATCCAAATGACCATGGGAAATTTAAAGTACCCACGCTACGGAACATTGCACTTTCTGCACCCTATATGCATGATGGACGGTTTAAGAACTTAGATGAGGTGATTGAACACTATTCCTCAGGGATTCATACCTCTCCAACCATTGATCCGCTTATTGAGTTTTCTAGTCAAGGAGGAGTCCAATTGGATGCCCAAGAAAAGTATTTATTGAAAAGGTTCTTAATGACCTTAACTGATAACACATTTATAAATAATCCAGACTTTCAAGACCCAAATTAATGATTGATAAACTTACCACGGAAGACAAAGCACTTAAGATCAATTTAACGAAAGACATCTATGGGTGTTTTGCTGAGATTGGTGCCGGACAGGAAGTCGCGGCGAATTTCTTTAAAGCAGGCGGAAGCTCAGGTACTATTGCCTTTACCCATTCTGCTTATGATATGAAGGTTTCAGACGCGATGTATGGGATAGCTAAACGCTATGTGTGTGAAGAACGCTTGCTTACCATGCTTGGCGCGGAGTTCGACCAGCTCATGAAAATACTGCCACAAAAGAATAAAGAGTCTCGGTTCTTTGCCTTTTGTAATACCGTGGAATCTTTGAATTATCATAAAACTAACCAAGGACAAGGATGGGTCGGTATTCGCTTTCAAGCGACTATAGGTGGACCTTTTAATGAGATTATTCTTCACGTAAAGATGCATGATATCTCTAATAAAGCGCAGCAAGAAGCGCTGGGGATTTTAGGAGTTAACTTAATTTACGGTGCATTTTTTCAGGCCAACGATCACGAGGAATTCATTAACTCTTTGGTATCGCGTCTTCCCCGGGAGCGTATTGAAGTGGACATGCTTCGATTTACCGGACCTGATTTCGAAGACATCGACAACCGCATGATTGCTTTAAGTTTAGTGCGTAAAGGAATTACCGATGCGACCATGTTCGATTTAGCAAAAAATGTGCTCCAACCTGCAACAGCGTTGTACAAGAAAAATATTCTGTTGATGCGCGGACGTTTTCGTCCAGTGACCAATGTGCATGTGGATATGATTGAGAACGGCAAAGTTTGTTTTCTTGAGGATCCGCGGGTAAAACATACCAACGTTGAAGTAATCTTTGAGTTAACCTTAAAGGATCTTACGGCAGACGGTAAAATTTCAGACAAAGATTTTCTGGACCGTGCCGAATTGTTGAGCTCCTTGGGATATACCGTTATGATTTCAAATTACTTGAAGCATTACAAAATGGTGGAATACCTATCTGCCATCGCGAAGGGACAATTCATGGGGGTGATTTTAGGGGTTTACAATTTAAGTACGATGTTCGATGAACGTTATTACGATAACCTTCCAGGGGGCTTACTTGAAGCCTTCGGAAGAGGCTTTGGTCATAATGTGAAATTGTATGTTTATCCCGCAATTGATGTAGAATCTGGTGCCTTATTAGACATGTATAACATGGAACTGCCTGCGTATTTAAAGAGCTTGATGGACTACATGGTACAAAACGATAAAATCGCACCGATTAAACATTTTAACGACAAGAACTTACACATCATGTCGGATGATGTCTTAAGTAAAATTAAAGTGGGAGCTAAACATTGGGAAGATGACGTTCCTTATGAGGCCGCACAAGCCATTAAGTTCTTCGAATTGTTTGGGTATAGTAAAGCGTAGCAATGCCGCACATTAAAAACGCACTTATCAGATATCGCATCATCGACCGAATGATTCGAAATCCCTATAAGACTTACCCGAGTAAAAGCAATTTAAGAGAGGCCTGCGAAGAATCCTTGTTCGGTTCTACCTATGGTGATCACATTTGTGATTCAACCATTGAAAAAGACTTGTTTGCCATGCGCATGGAACACGACGCTCCGATCAAATATAGCCGTAAACATGAAGGGTATTATTATGAAGACCCAGACTATACCATCAATGATATTCCGCTTTCAGAGGACGAGTTAGAGTCGATTCGCTTTGCGGTTCAAACCCTTCAACAGTTTCAAGAAGTCCCTTATTTCAAAGAATTTGGTAGTGCGATTGATAAAATTGCGACCCGAGTTGCCGTGGCAGGAACGGAAGGAAATGAAACTTCAGCATTCATTGGCTTTGAAACGGCGTATTCCTCGATTGGGAATCAATGGTTACCCTTGCTGCTCACCGCCATTCAAGACAAGAAAACGTGCCACTTCACCTATGCCTCATTTAAATCCGGGATTGCAAAAGAACGGAACGTGCTCCCTGTATACCTGAAGGAATATAGAAACCGTTGGTATCTTATTTCGTTCGACCTAGAAAAATCAGATTGGATCACCTATGCCTTGGAGCGCATGGATGGTTTAGTGGTTAACGAAGTACAACACCTTCTTAAGGAAGCATTTAATCCCAGTTCCTTTTTTGCAGAAACTATTGGAATCACCACCGAAAAGAAAGCCGCAGAACGCATAGAGCTGCGAGTAAATGACATCGCATCGAAATATATTGAATCCCAACCCCTGCATTCCTCGCAAGAAAAAATCGGAACAAACCACTTTGTATTAACGGTGCAAATCAATGAGGAATTGATTCGAACCCTGCTCGGATTTATGGGGGAGTTACAGATTATCCGTCCAGCACATTTAGTTCAAACATGGAATGAACGCATTCAAAAACAATTAAGCATAGAAACACATGGAAATATCCTATGAAATTAACCAAGGCATTGCTTGGATCAAGTTAAACCGACCGGAAGTATATAACGCATTTAATCGAAGCATGGCTTTGCAAATGCAAGCGGCCCTGGATGAAGCTGCACAAGATGAATCGGTGCGTGTTGTGGTAATTACTGGCAATGGAAAGGCGTTTAGCGCGGGTCAAGATCTTGGCGAAGCGGTTGCGCCCGATGGCCCTGGCTTAGAACGTATTCTTTCTGAACATTATAATCCCATCATTAAAAAAATCAGTGCGCTTGCTAAACCGGTAATCGCCCTGGTTAATGGCGTTGCTGCAGGGGCAGGGGCAAACATAGCCTTGGCGTGTGATATCGTTTTGGCACATGAACAGGCAAGTTTCATTCAAGCCTTTTCGAAAATTGGCTTAATACCCGACTCGGGGGGGACGTATTTGCTCCCACGCTTGATCGGTTCACAAAAAGCCTTAGCCTTAATGATGACTGGCGATAAAGTGAGCGCTGCAGAAGCGGAACGCATGAACATGATTTACAAGGCTGTACCGGCCGCGGATTATGATCAGGTAACCAATGCCTTCATCTCCAACCTGGCAAGTATGCCCACAAAGGCCTTGACCTTAACCAAGCAGGCGGTTCAGTTGAGTTGGTTTCAATCCATGGATGAACAATTAGAGACTGAATTAAAGTTACAGGTTGAGGCCGGAAATACGGCTGATTTTAACGAAGGGGTTCAGGCTTTCTTAGATAAACGAAAACCAAATTTTACAGGAAAATAATGGTAAAACGAATTTTTGTAGTAGGTGCAGGCACCATGGGTGCAGGTATTGCCCAGTTAGCAGCGCAAAAAGGATTTGAAACGTGGTTATACGATTTATCGGAAGACCAACTGAGTAAAGCGCAGGCAGGAATCAATAAATCCTTAACTACCTTGGTGGAAAAAGGTAAAATTGATGAACCCACATATCAAAGTATCAACACGCGCTTACATTTTGTTCAATCGCTTGATGAGGCCCGTTTGGCAGATTTAGTGATTGAAGCCATCGTTGAAAATTTAGGCATTAAACATCAAGTGTTCCAGTCCCTTGAACACGTGGTATCCGCTCACTGTATCTTGGCTTCCAACACTTCCTCCTTATCGATTGCTTCCATTTCAAGCGCCTTAACTTCGCCTGCACGGTTTTTAGGGATTCACTTTTTTAATCCCGCAACCCTTATGCCCTTGGTAGAGGTAATTCCAAGCGTACTTACTTCCCCTGAAGTGGTGCTCCAAGCAGAGGAAATTATTCTTGCTATGGGAAAAACGGTGGCGGTTTGTAAGGATACCCCGGGATTTATCGTAAACCGAGTGGCTCGTCCTTTTTATGGGGAAGCCCTACGAATGTATGAGGAAGGAATCGCTGATTTTGCTACCATTGATTACGCAATGACGTCCCTTGGTGGCTTTAAGATGGGCCCCTTTGAATTGATGGATTACATTGGAAATGATGTAAACTATACGGTCACTGAAACCGTCTTTGAAGCGTTCTATTTCGATCCACGGTTTAAACCTTCCTTTACCCAAAAACGATTAAAAGAAGCAGGCTTGTTCGGTAGAAAAACAGGCCGAGGATTTTATGATTATTCTACGGATCGCCCCGAACCTAAGAGGGATGAAGCCTTACTTCAACAAATTTTTAATCGCATTATTGTCATGCTCATTAATGAAGCCTATGATGCCGTATTGATGCAGGTGGCTTCACCAAACGACATTGACCTGGCGATGATGAAGGGCGTAAATTATCCAAAAGGACTCTTGGCTTGGGCAGAAGAAATTAGTCCTTCCGCGGTCTTATCCCAATTAAATGCACTGCATGAGCGTTACGGGGAAGACCGATATCGGCCGAATGCGCTCTTGAGGGATCGCGTAACTGCAGGCAAACCGCTTTGGTAAGCCCTTAAAAATTCGATGAATTTCCCTATTTTTGCACAAAACAATACTTAAATGGCATATTTATTTACTTCAGAGTCGGTGTCAGAAGGGCACCCAGATAAAGTAGCAGATCAAATTTCTGATGCATTAATCGATCATTTTATGGCCTTTGACCCCACCTCGAAAGTAGCCTGTGAAACGCTGGTAACCACTGGTCAGGTAGTGTTGGCTGGAGAGGTTAAAACCACGGTATATTTAGATGTTCAGAAAATTGCACGTGAAGCCATTCAAAAGATTGGATATACTAAATCGGAGTATATGTTTGACGCGAATTCGTGTGGTATTTTCTCAGCGATTCACGAGCAATCCTCTGATATTAATCAAGGGGTAGAGCGTAAAAATCCAGAAGATCAAGGGGCAGGTGACCAAGGAATGATGTTTGGGTATGCCACCAAAGAAACGGACAATTACATGCCTTTGGCGCTAGATATTGCCCATAAAATTTTACAGGAATTGTCTTGGATTCGCAACAATGAACCGCAGTTAATTTCATATTTACGCCCGGATGCGAAATCTCAAGTAACCATTGAGTATTCGGATGATAACGTGCCGCAACGCATTGATACCATCGTAGTTTCAACGCAACATGACGATTTTGATGAGGAAACTACCATGTTAGCGAAGATTAAAAAAGACATCATAGAAATTGTGATTCCAAGAGTAAAGGCTAAGCTTAAACCGAGCTTACAAGCCCTATTCAACGATCAAATCACGTATCACATTAACCCTACTGGTAAGTTTGTAATCGGTGGTCCACACGGAGATACCGGGTTAACAGGAAGAAAAATCATTGTAGATACCTATGGAGGAAAAGGAGCTCACGGAGGTGGAGCGTTCTCTGGTAAAGATCCATCAAAAGTAGACCGTTCGGCAGCTTATGCTACCCGTCACATTGCGAAGAATATGGTAGCTGCAGGCTTGTGTGATGAGGTATTGGTTCAGGTTTCTTACGCGATTGGCGTGGCTAAGCCGTGTGGTTTGTTTGTGGAAACCTATGGTACATCCAAAGTAGACATGACCGACGGTGAAATCGCTAAGAAAATTGAAGAGATTTTTGACATGCGTCCGTACTTCATTGAACAACGTTTGAAATTAAGAAATCCGATCTATTCAGAAACTGCATCGTATGGTCACATGGGGCGTGATTATGAAAAGAAAACGAAAATCTTTACTGCACCGAACGGAGAAAAGAAACCAATAGAGGTGGAATTGTTCACATGGGAGAAATTAGATTACGTTGATCGCATCAAAGCGGCATTCAATCTCTAAGCTTGTCCAGTCCATTTAGAACGATTTGGCCCACCGAAGACCGTTTTGTTGAGGTCATAGATCAGCGATTTTTACCGCATGAATGGGTGGTAGTGAAGTTGCATACCTATCAAGAAGCGGAAGCAGCCATTAAGGATATGGTGGTTCGTGGGGCACCGTTGATTGGAGCCACAGCAGCCTATGGAATTTATTTGGCCGCCAAAACCTGCGTTGAGGAAAACCGCAATCAAGACTTTATGGATCAGGCCTTTGAGGCGCTGGCGAATTCACGACCAACGGCAGTTAACCTGTTCTGGGCCTTGAATCGAATGAAAGCGCGCTTAGAAGGAGCCGAGGATTTAGTCCAAACCGCTTGGGAAGAAGCTCAAGCCATTGTGGAGCAAGACGTAGAAACCTGCCGTTTAATTGGCGTGCACGGTCTTCCGATTTTAGAAGAAATTGCGGCTAAAAAACCGGGGCAGCGCATTAACATCTTAACGCATTGCAATGCAGGTATGTTGGGTTGTATTGAATGGGGTACGGTAACCTCGCCCATTTATCAAGCCAAGCGCATGGGATTAGACGTACATGTTTATGTTGACGAAACACGACCGCGCAATCAAGGAGCGAACCTTACAGCCTATGAACTTACACGCCACGGCATACCGCATACCTTAATTGTGGACAACGCCGGAGGGCATTTGATGCAGCACGGCATGGTGGACATGGTCATTGTTGGTACAGACCGTACCACACGCCATGGGGATGTAGCCAACAAAATTGGCACCTACCTGAAGGCCTTGGCAGCATTCGACAACAAGATTCCCTTTTATGTAGCACTTCCTTCAACCACCTTGGATTTATCGGTACGGGATGGACTTAAAGAAATTCCAATTGAGGAACGAAACCAAGACGAGGTACGTTATGTGATTGGTAAAAGTGCCGCAGGAGCTATTGAACCTGTATTGATCTGCCCGGAAACCACGCAAGCGGTGAATCACGGCTTTGACGTAACCCCTGCGCGCTTAGTGACTGGATTAATTACCGAACGCGGAATTTGCGCACCCAATGAAGCGGCGATATTGGCCATGTTTG
>JBEAQY010000044.1:0-4998 GCA_041163605.1 Bacteroidota bacterium
CCACAACGTTTGAAGTGATAGCGGATAATGCTTCATTAACGGAACTCAATGGAAATAATTGGTTGCTTTATCCGAATCCAGCGAACGAGCGCTTGAATGTTGAGTTCACCATTGGCATTGCTCAATCTGTATCTTTGGTGGATGCAGCAGGTCGGGTGGTGATGGAATGTCCAATTCTCAGTTCGCTTTCATACCTTAACATTAGTGGATTGGCGCGAGGTACGTATCGGGTTGTAGCCAACTTTGGTGATGGTACAAAGTCTGTTAAGCCTTTTGTTAAACAGGATTAATTCCCAAAAATTACCTCATCGGTAATTTCACGAACCATTTGAAAAAGTTCTGCTTTGAATTGCTTAGGGTCATATAACCCGCGTTCCATTTGACGTAATTTGTGTTCCCATTGTCCGGTAAGTTCAGGGCTTTTAAGTAGGTCGTTTTTAATGGTGTCAATTAAATGCATTCCAGTATCGGTAGCGATGAGGTTCTTTTTCTTTTTTTCGATGTATTTTCGTTTGAATAAGGTTTCAATAATGGCGGAGCGGGTAGAGGGTCTTCCAATGCCATTTTCCTTCATTAATTCCCGCATTTCTTCGTCCTCAACTAGTTTTCCAGCAGTTTCCATGGCTCTAAGAAGCGTAGCCTCGGTGTAAGGTTTTGGTGCTGAGGTTTTTCCTTGGTGCATGAAGGGTTCATGCGCACCTTCTTCTCCTTCCGTGAATAGGGGTAAGATTTTATCTTCAGACTCCCCTTTTTTCTGAACTTTTTGATCGAGGTCTACATATACCACACGCCAACCTTTATCCAAAACCTGCTTCCCGGTTGCTTTAAATGCCAATTGATCTACTTGACCCATTACGGTGGTATTTGAAACCTTACATTCCGGATAAAACGCAGCAATTAAGCGACGTGCGATTAAGTCATATATTTTATGTTCATCGGGTGAAATTCCAGAAGGAACGATTCCGGTAGGAATAATAGCGTGGTGGTCGGTTACCTTGCTGTTGTCGAAAATAGCTTTCGTTTTAGGAATGGGCTTGTCCAACAATGATTCAGTAAATCTACTGTAATCTCTTAGCCCTTTTAATACATTGGGTATTTTGGGGTGAAGATCTTCAGAGAGGTAGGTGGTGTCAACCCGTGGATAGGTCACCAGTTTTTTCTCGTAAAGGCTTTGAACATGCTTGAGTGTTTCATCAGCACTGAAACCATAGCGCTTGTTTCCGTCTACTTGCAATGAAGTTAAGTCGTACAATCTCGGATTTCCTTCTTTCCCTTCCTTTTGTTCAAAAGAGGTGATTTTAAAGGGTTTATCTTTCAGGTATTCCACGCCTTTTTTGGCTTTTTCTTCCGACTTCAGGCGATCAATTTGACAAAGAAACTCGGTTTCTCTGTACATCGTTTTAAGCTCCCAATAGGTTTCAGATTTAAATGCATTGATTTCCTTCTGCCGTTGCACAATCATGGCGAGGGTAGGGGTTTGAACTCTACCAACGGATAAGGTCATTTTTGCCGGCGCGAATTTTTTAGTGTAGAGTCGTGTTCCATTGATACCTAGCATCCAATCGCCAATGGCACGTGAATTTCCTGCGGCAAACAAATTGTCGAATTCTTCGCCGTTTTTAAGCTTAGAAAAGCCTTCTTTAATGGCTTCATCGGTTAAGGAAGAAATCCACAAGCGCTTAACGGGCACTTTACAACCTGCTTTCAAGAGGACCCAACGTTGAATCAATTCACCTTCTTGTCCCGCATCCCCACAATTTATAACTTCTTCACATTGAGCTACCAAGGATTTGAGCACATTGAATTGTCGCTGTACACCTTCATCTTTGATTACTTTAATCCCAAATTGTTCAGGAGAAATTGGCAAATCCTCAACCCGCCACTGCTTCCAGTTTGGGTTGTAATCTTCAGGTTCTTTCAGTGTACATAAATGACCAAAGGTCCAACTCACCCAATACCCATTTCCTTCAAAATACCCCTCTTTCCGAGTGGATGCACCAAGGATTTGAGCCAAATCTCGTGCGACACTCGGTTTTTCCGCAATGCACAGTTTCATTTACTGGTTGAATTTTCGTATTCCTTTCAATAAGAATTTCTTGTAACTATCAATTTCGGGCGTATAACCAATGGTTTCAGTAAGGTCTTTGCCTTCATGATCTGTAACCACATAGAGCGGTTGTTGGAAGCTTTTGTAATTAATAACTTCATACTCGGCCCATTTATTTCCAACGTCGCGAATTTTACCACCAAGTTCTTTTGAATATCGCTGTTCGCTTTCAGGTAGCGGTTCGTGGTCGTCAACATACAGCGAAATAATTACAAAATTCTTTTGTAGTAAGGGGCGGATTTCGTCGTTGGTCCAAACGGTAGATTCGGTTTTACGACAATTCTGACAAGCATGTCCGGTGAAATCCATAAGAATTGGTAGATTTCGTTCTTTGGCATAGGCACGGCCTTTGTATAAATCATGGAATACTAAGATGGAACCATCACCCACTGGATGCATCTCTGCAGCATATTTATCGGTAATTGAATCTTGTTTTACTCCAGTATCAAGTCCGCCATTATTGAAGCGGAAATTATCCTCTGAATGGGTTCTTGGAGGAGCAATCCCATCGATTAATTTCAATGGATGACCAAACATTCCGGTAAACAGGTATACAGAGAATACGAGAGCAATAAACGCAAACATGAACCTTGGAACGCTTAATTTTTCTACTGGGGAATCGTGAGAGAATCGAATCTTTCCAAGTAGATAAAGGCCCATAATCATAAAAATCACAAACCAAGATCCAACAAACCATTCACGGCTAAGGATATCCCAATGGTAGGCCATATCCACCGCAGATAGAAATTTCATCGCCAAGGCGATTTCAAGCAATCCCAGTACTACTTTGACTGAATTCAACCACCCTCCAGATTGTGGAAGCGAGTTTAACCAACTTGGGAAAATCGCAAACAAGGTAAAAGGAATAGCCAAGGCGAGTGAAAATCCACCCATGCCAATAGCAGGGGTAAGGTAGGACCCAGTGGTGGATGCGGTAACTAAGAGGCTCCCAATGATTGGACCGGTGCATGAAAAAGAAACCAAACCTAAGGTGAATGCCATAAAGAAGATGCCAATATATCCACCTCTATCTGCTTGCTTATCCATTTTGTTAACCCATTTACTTGGTAATTGAATTTCAAAGGCTCCAAGAAACGAGAAAGCGAAAACCATAAAAATTGCAAAGAACACGAGGTTCATCCAAATGTTAGTGGATAGGTCATTGAGTCCCGTGGTTCCTAAAACTGCCGTAAATAAAATACCTGAAGTCACATATATTACAATAATTGACGCACCATAAACAAGTGCTTTAAAGATTCCTTCTGCGCGTGTTTTTGATTGTTTAGTAAAGAAGGTTACGGTCATGGGGATCATCGGAAACATGCATGGCGTTAACAAGGCAAATAATCCGCCACCAAATCCTGCCCAAAACGTCCACCATAGAGTGTTTGGTTTTTTTGGTGCATTTTTTTTGTCTTCTTTCTGAACCATGGTGTCTCCAGTGGTGTTGTCGCCTGAAGATGTGTTGGTTGTACTGGTGTCTTGTGTTGTTTCTTGGGGAACATTAACGGAAGATAATGCACTTTTATAGCCACTTATTTTGACTGTTGCGTCTTGAGCGGGAGGGAAAATACATCCCGCTGCATCACAGATTTGAAAACTATAGGTGAAAGGAATGCTAAACGCTTCGTTGCTTAGTATTTCAATTTGTTGTTTAAAGGTGGCGCTTCCCTCAAAATACAATTGTTCACCTAATTCATCAACAAACTTTTTAGGTGCACTGCCGTCCTTAAGTTTCCCAATCAACTTAAAATTCTTGTTGACTTTGATGTCAAAGGTGGTAGGTGTTCCTGTAAAATCCGCCTTTTTTGGGTCGTGATTTACTGAGAAAATATGGAAATGGTTCAGAAGTGTTGCTTTACCAACGATATACGCATGACTACTATCGATTTTCTCTAGGCTAAATTTCCATTTTATATTGTCTTGCCAAGAACCTTGTGCAAAGGTCGCTATGCTTAAGAGGATCAAGCAGGTAGATAAAAAATACCTCATAGTTAATTATTAATTTGAATGGTTATGGGCACATCGATTGGAGGAATACATTTTGTTTCGTCGCAAATCATGTAGTTTAATGTAAATTTTAATGAGCCGCTTTTTTTAATTCGAAAGGCTTGGCGTATTTCAACTACATTCTCCCAAATATAAACCATTCCCCCAAAATTGTCATCTTGCTTTGCAACGGGTGCTGTTAAAAATTCTAAACTCCCAATTTTTTTTATTCCCTTATTTTTTTCAAACGTAACACTTAACGCGATTGGTCCAAGGTTAGGGTCGGTTTGAGGCGAATATAAATGCCAGGTGGGTTCAATATTACCCCGTATAATTACCATGCCAGATTGCTTATCCCAGGAAGCATTCCAAGTCACATGATTTTGAGCCTGAATTTTAACGAAATTAATTAAAAGGCAAAGAATAAAGGATAGAAAAGTAACAACACGAAGCATGTCGCGAAGTTAAAAAATTATATCTACAATTTTAGAAATTGGAATCCAAACTCCTCCTTTCAGTGTTATGAATTGTTCGCCTTTGGCCCAAATGGTAGTATTAACTTTTTTTAATCCATCATCATCACAAAAAATGATTTCTACTTTACCCTGATGGGTATTTCCTAAAATCATGGCTTTGTGAAGTTTTTGCTGCAAATTAGCTTTCTGTTCAATGGAGCTTAGTTTTTCATAGGTGCAATTTGGAACCTGCTCCTTTTGGATTTCTTGGATTTCTAAAAACATAGTGGTGAGTTTGGTTCTTTGAAATTAGGAAATTTTTCTAAACGTCCAAATTTACCAAGGCAATTTTGCATTTGCCGAAATCTTTTGGTCATGTGTAATTCCCGCTTCAAATAAAAATGACCCTGTAATCGCTATCATGGCTGCATTATCCGTGCAATATGT
>JBEAQY010000045.1:0-24480 GCA_041163605.1 Bacteroidota bacterium
AAATAACTGGTAAACTTGAAACACTCGAAACAAATCACAAACTCGAAATCTATAAGAAAGAAGTCAATATAAATGAATTGAAAACAGAGTATTTAAAATATAAAAAACAAGGTTCATTATATAAATCTATAAAAACATTTTGC
Source organism: Bacteroidota bacterium (assembly GCA_041163605.1). Classification (GTDB taxonomy): domain Bacteria; phylum Bacteroidota; class Bacteroidia; order Flavobacteriales_D; family Crocinitomicaceae; genus UBA952. The sequence goes on from JBEAQY010000045.1 coordinate 144, forward strand.
GATGATCATAAAAATTATGAAATGCAATTATATGAAAACAAAGCGGATTGTAAACGTATTAAAAAACGATTCACAACAGGGTTTAAAAAAGTGAAATTGCTGTTTGCGGTTTTTGCGACAGCTCAACCAGGAATGGATCGAAAAATGCACAATCGAGACTTGCTTTATTTTTGGAGTGACAGCTCGATAACAATAGAAAGTAACTTTAAAAGTTATCTGCCAGATTATCTTTTATCAAATAAAATTCAAGCTTGGCCATTTCTAAACTACCAAGGTGAGAAACAATATGATCGAAACATACATGTTTATCGCGAGGTTAATCGAATCATTGAGGATTTAAATACTCAATTGTTTATCAAATTAATAAGTTACATCGATTATAAAAAACCTTTAGAAATAAATGAAAAAATCATCGATTTAACAAATGAAATTAACGCTTCAAATTTAAAATTCAATGAAGAGAAATTAAGCCTGAGTAGCATTAAGCAAACATTTTCAATGGATACGTTGAAAAAACATCGGGCTGGAGATTCTTTGACACTTTTAACACTTGAGAATTTTTATAATTTAAAGTTAAAAGAACAAAGTGAAAACAAGAAATTGGTTTCGATCAACTATTCAAAATATATGACAACCAAGATAAATGGTGTGGAGATATCTAATGCCCCTTTGTCAATTACTGCATTCAGGAATGGGGACCAAATAATGTTAGCAAGAACAAAGAGCGAATGGGAGAAATTTATACAATCAAAAACCCCTGCTTATAAGTACAAAGATTTCGATGAGAGCAATACGTCATATGGATTAATTTACAATTATTATGCCTACGTAGATTTAAGAGAAGTCGCTCCTTATGGTTTTCATAAATTAAACCTTCTTGATTACAATTATTTAGAAAATCAAGTTGTTTTCAAATCAACGAAATTCGAAAAATGTTGGTGCACAGATGGTAAGGAAATTATTTATGAATGGTGTAGTTATTGTAGTCATTGGACTAAAGAACAAAGGAAATATAATGTTTGTAGATATTGTAATAACAAATGTTTAAAAATAACCGGGAAGAAAAAATGCAGTAATTGCAATGGAACAGGGCAGTTCAAAAGTATAAGTTTGAAAAAGCGAGAAATTCCAATTTACCCAGGATTATCCTTAATTAATGAACTTTGGAAGGTTGGATATAAATCAATTGTAGAAGACAACGGAAGCTTGAGTAAAATTACTGACATTTGGAACAAAGAGGATGCTGAATTCCAAATTTTCATTTGTAAAGATCGAGAATTAAAAAAACTAGATGATAATTTTAATTCCAAGCAAATAGGAAATTTAGAACTTATGTCTAATTTTTTGAATGTGACTAAATTTAGAAACGGTGACCCGATTAAATATATAGAAGATCCAATCGAGTGGGAATTGGCGATTAAGAATAAGATTCCTGCATATTGTTATTACATGAATCAAGTAAATTCTGATTGGAAAATATACAATGATATAGCACTAAATGACCCCAGGGAAATTATACCAAATGGTTGGCGAAAAATAACTGAAGCTGATAGATTACACATATCGTCTACTCTAGGTATTAATTTTGATATTAGGTCACAATTTGTTTATGGAGTAGATTACCCGGGATTCCGAGCTCAAAACGGAGAATTTATCACAAGAGGTTTATATAAACCTGACCAATATGTAATCTGTGTTCGTGATGCTCAAATTAATAGCAGTTTACAGACTCCAACAAAATACTCACTATTTATGGGACAACTTTATCAGGCAAATGATTCAGTTTCAAATATTAGGAATGAAAGTTTCCAAGAAAATATTTCAGAATCAAAAGTTAAACCTATCGATTGGAAAAATATTTCTCATTATGATTTACCTGATGAAAAATCCTTTGTGACAGAATATTCAAAATATTATAATAACTCAGGAGTTGAGGTTATTAAAACCCTTGTTGAGAATGATTTTAAATATTTATTTAAAGAAAACCATAAAATAAAAATAATTGGGCTGTCGGAATTGATACTTTGTAAAGAAGGGAAATACGAAAGATTTAGTACTTATGACGAATTTATTCTTGGATTAATCATTGAACAAGGTAAAAATGAAAACGAAATGAAATGTACCTACTTATATAAAAAATGTAAAATTTATGGCAATGATGTATCCAAGAAAAATGGAGAAGTATCGTCATCTACCTTTTATCGATCTGGAGATTTTACATTTACTAATGAAAAAGGTGTAAAACTTACTTTCCACTTTTTTCCTCACATGAATTGTTACACATCGAATAATCCGTTGGAGAACTTAGTTATTGAATTTGATGACTGTTACGGAAAAGATAATTATTGGATTAGCACGGGGATTTTTGATGACCCGTACGGAGATTTTAGAAACTATGTGATACCGCATATAGACGAAATAAACCAATTTTTTAATAATTATTAGGTTTAAATATTTTTATCGGTAAGTGTTTTTAGTGTTTGCAGCATTGCTACTTATTTTAATTTACAGGCATAATAATAATTTCCATTCTCGGTTTCTTGAAATTGAAAGAAAAGTACTATAACTTGTATATTTTTCATACTATGTATCATTAGTACTTATTGTTGCTGTTGGATATACTTTCCTCGTGACCATTTTAGCCCTCATTATTTCATGCTTCATTGTTTTTCCCTGGAATTGGCTCAACGCCGCAATGGACATGGATTTGCGTTTAAACTATTGGATTTGCTTTGAGGTATTTGAAACCATCGGCTTGGCCTTTTGGTTAAAAATTATTTTAAGTCCACGAAACTCGAATGAGATGTTTAATGATTGAAAAGTATTTTCGCCGTTTAGCACACTAACGATCCTTATGACGATTATTGATAAGATTGAAAGATGCTAATTGGCCTAATTATTCTTCGGATTCACCTTGTTTATAAGTTCTTCAATTGCTTCGTCTGCATTTCTATTGCCATACACAATGTTCATAATTCCGGGTAAGAATTTATCCAACAAATGAAACACTTCGGTTAAATTGTCCTGAATAATTAATTCATGCATTCCCTCCTCTTGGAACCTGTAATACGTTTTGGAACGTAAATTTCCATTGGTATGATTCAATTGCATATGTCCTAAATAGGAAATGGAATTCGCGATATCAATGAACTTAGAAACCTCCAAGCGATGCGATTCAGGAATGTTCACAGGCCCAGTAGCGTAACACTCTACTAACCCTGCCCTATTATGTACAATGACCAACCCTGTCGAGGCCCCTACCGTTAATTGTACTCCTAATTTTATTACAGTTTGTTCTTCGGTATCTTCCTCCAATTGATAGGTATAATTTATCTTTTCTAGGAACCCTATAATTTGTTCTCTCATCATGAATGAATCCAATCTCTCAAGTTTTCTCATGGTTATTATTGATTTAAATTTAACACCTTGTGCTTAATTATTCACTACCTCCACCCAAATTTTGTCGGGATAGGCCCCGTCAAAAACATATTCAGTGACAGGACATAACCACATGCGGTGGTTTGATAATTCAGGGATTCTGTAATACATCCCATAGTCTACCTGTGCATGTCCTACCCGGTCTAAAATTCCTAAATTCATTCCCAAGCGTTCAGATACCAAGGTATATTGCGCTGTTTCAAATGGCGATGTTTCTAATTTCAAGCTTATCGCATTGCCATGATTACTCAATATATCTAAAAATGCATCGGAACCATCGACCATTAATAGATTGTTGTATGAACCCAAGCCTGCTTCTATGTAATCCGGCAAGTCCACATACCATAAATTGTTTTGTTTGTAAAATCGTTTAGTCATACGTAAAAATTTTGGTCAAATTTAAACGCGACACCCGGCGCCGCCCTTTTCTTGCAAGGTTGTAAGCCGGGGGATTTAGATTGGGGGTTGTGATTGTTTGGTATACTTCCCCGTTTTGGTATACTTCCCCGTTTTTCCGATATTAATAATAAATAATTGAATATATTTGGTTAAAATATATCTATGAAATCTAGTGCTTTTATAATTTATTCTAGTTTGGCAATCTTCGCTATTAGTTCTTTTGAAACTTACGAGTTAAAACACAAATGGGAAGGCTGTTATGAATACCGTATTAAATGTCCCAACGCAAGTTCATTTAAAGAAATTATTAAAGCTAAGAGTTCGAGTGATGCGAAAAATCGATTGAAAGCAAAATATCCAAATTGTGAAATCAATTTGAGTAGATCTGTTGAATGTGAATAATTAATAACATCAAGTAAATAATCATACGAATGGGTGAAGAATGGAAAAATGAGCGCGCTGAATCTGAAATGCGCGAAGGGACAGAAGCAATACGTCTTGCTGCTATTGAACGTGCTAAGCAGGAAGAAGATAAAAAATGGAATGAAATCATTAATGACTTAAGTCAAGAACATCAAGACAGGAAAGACCAGATTGAATGGGTAATTAATCTGATGAAAGCGAGTTACGAATTGCCAGTTAAAGGATAGGTAATTAAAAATACCGATTACTTAATCAGAACTCTAACATTTAATTAAAAGAGCATAAAACACGTCATTCTTCCAAAAAGAATGCTCAGAAATCTTGTTTTCAAAATACTAAAGAATAGAATCAATCTAACTAAGATTGGCTTTATATCCTTTTAGATTAATACGAGTAAAGCATTAATTACTCAATTGATGTCTTCAAAATATTTACTCCCATTATATAAAACCTGAAGTAATCAAGTAAACCTTATCGGATCATTGAAAAATATCTTGAACGATGCATGAATTTGATGATGGATTTAAAACACCATTTGTATATGCAATCTGACCATTAGTAAGTATGATTTTTGCCTCCCAGTCGATTGGATTTTTATCAAGGAACAGATAGCCTAATGTAACACCCGCTGTGCAATTTCCAGGAGCATTTGCGTACACGGCTGTTACATCTCCAACATATACTTGATTAATATAAATCTCAATTTTATTGATTGTACTATTCAAGTGATAGCCGCTAGAGGTATAAAAAACAACCTTTGAATATATACACAGGCTGTTATCTGAAGGACCTGAAGAGATAACCGCGCCATTGGTTGCGGAAGAATCCCTGCACTTCCTCTTAATACATGATGTGTTAAATAAACCTATTAAAACGAGCATCAAAAATATACTATACCTTTTCATACCTAAATCAATTAAATGAACTATTCTTGAATTGAATTAAACGCTTTAATAAAAGCATTTTTGTTAAATTTATTTTTATCATTTCCAAAAAATCTTGTCTCCACTTTTCCATTATTCACAAGTAGAATAGCCGGTGGATCTGTATCCGTTGGGAAGTCAATAAATTCCATCGTAGTATAGACTGCAGATAACTTAGTCTTGCTCAAAAACTTTTGTATTTTAGTTTCGGTAGTAGCACCTTCGACCATAAAAACAACAAAATGCTTGTCTATACCCGTCTCTTGTTTTAATTCCTGCAGTGTCTTTGCAGTTTCCATGCAATGTGGACACGTCGGTGAATAAAAACACAAAATAGCTTTACCATCTCTAATTCCCGGAAATTTATCTTGCAACAACTTGATTTCTGAACTGATCTCAGAAGATTTATTAATCGAGGGCTTGCTACTTTCACACAAACATGTTTTTGGTGAAATCAAATAAATTGAAAGGAAAATAAAAGCATATGCTGTTATATAATATACCAGTGGGGGATCTTGAATTTCTTTCAGCTCGCTTCTCTTCCAAATAACAAAGGCTAAGATGATTAATGCAACAATGTTCTTTACCAATGATATTGGTGGCGTCATGGGAATTAATTGTCCGAAACATCCACAATTTCCTGTCCATTTCCCAAGAACAAAAACTTCAAAAGCTAAAAACACACTGAATAATAGAAGCACAATTGATGATAATGGTAGCGTTATTCTTCTAAAATAATAGGGTACTAAAAATCCAATTGCGATGGTGAATTCAAGTGCAATAAGCAACCTTGAAAACCATGTCGACAAACACAGTGGAATATGTAAGGACATTAACTGCTCCTTCTCAAATAAATGGATCGCTACATCTGGGTTTGGATAAATTTTAGAAAAGGCAGAAAGGAAGAAAAATAAAAAAAACAATACCCGAATCGGCCAAATTAATTTATTAAACATGGGTTAAAAATATTTGATTAATTATTTTCAATTTGCTTTATAATTTGCAAAAGCTCCTCTTTATATGTTTCTTGGTTAAACCCTGAATTGAAGGAAACAATTTGTCCTGATTTATCGAGTACAATAGTAACCGGTATTGCTGTGCTCGTATTTTCTGTGATATTGAGCACCTTATTAAACAAATCTTGTTTCGTATCAAAATACAGATTCCATGAACATTTATTCATTTTGAACCATTCTTTGGCATTGACAACAGCTTCATCCTTATCTATTGATACCGATAAGAACACTACATTCTCAAACTCAATCTCAGATTTAATTCGTGAAATCTCACGCATTTCCTCTTTACATGGAGCACACCAACTGGCCCAAAAATTCAATACGGTAATTTTGCCAATACTCGTTAAGCTGTCTTTTGTAACTGTTTTGCCTTTCAGATTCTTGATACTGAACTCAGGCAATTCAATCCCTTCCTGTGCTTGCATTGATAGCACAAAAAGCAAGAAAATAGCAGTTAGGATTCTCATGTTCTTGAATTTTAAGTTAGTTTTTAATTTTTATGGTTGCTCTTGTGTATAATTGATATTTTTCTTTCTTTCCATTGGTTACCACGATAACCGATTTGTCATAATCAATCACCCCATTCTCAACCAAACTTCCTAATTGATTTTTATCAACTTTTACAGTAACCTTAATTTTCCCTGTTTTACCCGCTTGTATAGTTTGTATATTACTTTCATATGTTGATTGACAATCGCACGAACCGGTAACTTTTAAAATATCAATAGCCTTGGTACCCGAATTTTTAACATTAAACTCGTATTCAATTTTTTCTCCCCATTTTTTTTCAATTTCTCCTTTATTAATAACCAGAGTCCCCGTCAATGGTCCCTGTGCAATGGACAAATAAGTAATAAATAAAAAACCGATAAACACTAAACACTTTTTCATAACTATAATTTTAAAAATTTAATAACGTAGGACTTTAAGCCGTTTTGGATTTTAACAAAATACATACCAGGTATAAAATTAGCACAATCTATCGGTGTGTTCGTCCAATGTGATCCCTGGTACACACATTTTCCTTCAAGATTTTCAATGGATAATGAGTTAAAACTTTGCGTATCAGACATAATTCTCAACTCAGTTTGCACAGGATTTGGTGCAAGCCAAAAACCAACTTCTTGTACATCCTCCACCTCGGTAACCAATTCTGGGTAATTATAATAAGATCTGGTGTAACAACCGTCACCACCATGATCCACAAAGTAGTAATAAACAGAAGTGTCCAACGAAATAAAATTATGGTATGTTAATCCTGAGGGTTCCAAATAAATAAGGTTCGTAACCTTGTTCATTTTACCCCATCTAATTACGTTTGTTGCTTGCGGTGCACACAACAAATCGTTATCATTCCCCAAAGGTAAAACATTAACATAAGGAGGAGCAACAGCAGTTGTATCTACGATTACCAACAAACTTCCTGTTGCAAAACAGCCTGTTTCTAGCACATGCTCAGTAAGTTCAATCCATACCGAATCCAAAGCTGTGACATCTAAATGTACTTGATTGGTATGTTGTCCTGAATAAATATTTGCCCCGTTAATGTTCCAAATCAGCCAATTTGAACTTGGCGACGAAGAATACACCTGGTTAAGGGAATTAAGACAAACGGATTCAACCCCAACAATTATTGGAGTGGCGGGATTAGGATTTACAATGACTGTTATTGATTCATTACTTGCGCAGTTATATTGATTAACAATGTCAACAGAAAACACCCCAGACTGATTCACAAAATATGATGAACCAACGCCGCCCAATATTGGACTATTATTTAAAGACCAAGTATATACATTACCTATTACCTGAGGAACCGATAGTCCTACATTTCCCCCACTACAAAACACTGTATCACCATTGGTTGTAATCGTACTATCTGGCAAGGGGTTTACCGTAACCGTTAATATTTGTGGCGTCCCCATACACAACCCCAAGGTTGAGGTTGGTGTTATAGTATACGTTACCAACTCTTGATTTTGAGAAGAGGTATGAAATAAGGTATTATTAATAAAATTTGAATTTACAGCTGTTAAACTCTCCCCTGTCACATTCATATTGTTTGTTGCTAACCAATTGAAACTACTTGCTATATCTGAGCTTAAACTAAAATTTAAAGGGGTACCTGAACAAATCGATGCCGTATTACTTGATGTCATTAAAGGCAATGGATTAACGGTGATCGTCAATGTTTGTGAACTTCCTATACACCCACCCAAGGAAGACGTTGGGATTACAGTATACGTAACGCTCTGTGAAATTAAAGTACTTTGGGTAAGTGTATTATTAATTATCGGTGTGTTTTGAGCCGTTGTACTTTCTCCAAATACGATAGGATTAGCTGAGGCATACCAACTATAGCTTGAGGAAATATTACTACTTAAACTAAAACTCAAAGGAGTACCTGAACAAATTGCTGCTGTTGTACCCGATGTCATTGTTGGCAACGGATTAACAGTGACCGTCAATGTTTGGGGATTACCCTGGCACCCTCCAATTGTGGATGTGGGTGTAATTGTATAAATGACATTTTGAGAATTCAATGTACTTTGCGTGAGCGTATTATTTAAAAGCGCGCTATTTTGTAATGTTAAACTCTCACCGTTTACATTCGGGTTTGAGTTAGCAATCCAAGTTATGGTACTCGGAATGTTTGCAACCAGGTTGACATTTAATGGTATATTCGAGCATACTGAGGTTGAATCAGGGGATGTTATAACCGGAATTGGTTTAACAGTAACCTGCACTTGCAACGGAATACCCGAGCAAGAACCAGCTAAAGAAATTGGAGTTACAGAATAGGTTACCGTTTGATTTATCAATGAATTATGAGATAAATTATCTGAAATAGTACTTGAAATCACAGGATTCAAACTTTCACCTGAAACACTTGCGTTAGGGTTTGCTACCCACGAGAAAGAACTCGGTAAATTGCTGCTTAGCGGGAAATTCAAAGCAGTTCCGGAACAAATCACAGCACTGTTGAGTGAGGTCATTGCAGGAATGGGGTGAACGGTTACTACTAATTGTTGTGTGGTTCCCACACAAGCCCCTATGGAACTTGTTGGAGTAATAAAGTAATTAACTGTTTCCGTTGAAAGCGGATTAGCTAAGGTTAACATGTTGTTGATGATGCTAGAATTCTGTGTGGTTAAACTCTCCCCAGTCACATTCACATTGGTATCAGCTACCCATGCAAATGAGCTCGGAACGTTTGTAGTCAAGGAAAAATTTAAAAACAACCCAGAACATGCATCAAGTGAGGATGCGGATGTTAAAGAAGGTAATGGGTTTACTGTAATGGTATAAGTAGCAACTGCCCCTATACATGCGTTCGGTCCATTCGATGCCTGGGCATCAAACACAATTTGAATGGGAGAATTTGTATTATTGACCAAACTATTAAATGCGGGAATATTTGCGGCGCCTTGGGTAGGATTCAAACCCACTATCCCTTGCGGAACACCACCGGGTAATGTCCAAGAAATACTGACATTCGGTGTGGAACTGCTAAGGTTAACCAAATTGGTGTTTTGACCAGAGCATATGGTCTGATTAGGTGCCGAAAACGTTGTAACCGCTGCTGGATTAACCGTAATATTAAAGGTACCCGACTGTCCATTGCAACCTGAAGCGGTTGGCACAACAGCATACGACAATGTATAAGGATTTGCACCACCATTGTTAATAACTGAAGCCAGAATTTGGCCTGGGCCATTAACTTGGTAACCGGTAACTGATGCAGGAATTGAACCAGGATTCATTAAATTATAATTGAAACTTCCTCCAACAACAGAATTCACAAATGAAGTTGTAGTGGTTGAAATACCGCCACAAATTGTTTGGCTGGGGAACTGAGAAAGCACTGGGATTGGTTTTACCACAATGGTATAGGTAACCGGAGAACCAACACATCCATTGGATGTTGGGGTCACCGTATAGGTTAGATTTCCATTAGAATTACCTGAATTTTGTATCGTATTCATCGATACTAAATTTCCGGTGCCAGAAACAGTATACCCTGTAATGCTTGCTGAAGCAGTGCCTGTCCAGTTATAAGTTGATCCTGGAGTACTGCTTGTCCAAGTTACGGCGGTGGTGGTTGATCCAGAACAGATGGATTGCGTTAATGGGGAATTAGTTATCGTAGGAACCGGATTAACCGTAATATTACTTGTTGCAATACACCCTGCACTGGTAGTATAAGTTATCACTGCAGAACCAGCAGCTATCGCAGAAACAAGTCCAGTATTAGTAATTGTAGCAACCGCGGGATTCGAAGAATTCCAAGCATTATTTGCTGCAGGTGTAAAAGTACCTGTGAGCTGGGTTGTAGAACCTACACAGAGCGTATTATTTCCGGAAATAAATGGACTGGGAACAACAATTATCAAGATAGTATCTGAACATCCATTATTATTGGTATATGTAACCATATCGTTTCCAATTAAAGTCGCAATAAAAAACCCGGTATTAGAAATTGAATTATTAGTGGAAGTCCATGCGTTGGTTACTGCTGGTGTTGGGCTGGCAAAAAGTTGAATTGATGACCCAACACATACGTTTACATTGGGACCATTATATATCGTAGGGTTTGCATTCACGGTGACCGTAGTTTGCGCTGTATTAAAACAACCATTCGTATCTGTTCCAGTTACGGTATAGGTCGTGGTTGCATTCGCAACGAAAGCCACACCATTTGTAATTCCATTGTTCCAAGTATAGCTTGAAGCACCACCACCAGTTAACGTGACATTAGTACCTGAACATACGGTTTGATTTGGTGATGCTGTAACCGTTGGTAAGGCATTCACGGTAAGTGTAAACACATCTGTATCAACTGGATTATTCGTGGCATCATACGTTGTGCAAGTCCACGTAATATTCTGAGATACGGAATTCAAATTCAATTGCGCGCCGTTCACGTTCGCCTGATTTGGCGCAGTCCATACAAATGTTACGAGAGGATCAGCATTGTTCGCAGTAACATTAACTGTTGTTCCAGCACAAGCAGTTTGACTATTGGAACTTAGGGTGGTCTGCCCAAAAGCATGAATACTTAATAAAAAGATTACATGGAAAAGAATTCGCTTTTTCATTTCTTTGATGGATTAATTACATTTCTTAGGTCATACGCTAATCCAATCCCAAATTGAAAAGGTAAATAGGAAAGATTAGATATCGAATTTAATACGCTATTATGATCCCCCAAACTCGTAGAAACGAAGTTTGACTGATTCGAAGTTGTACCTGCTTTAACTGCATTATAACCAAAGTTTAAAAAACCGGATAACGGAGATATTTTTGAAAACGAATAATTAACCCGCAGGTTAGCGAATACACCAAATGACATTAAGGTCTTAGAAAGGTATGAAGCAGAACCACTAAGCTGTACTTCATTTTCTAAACCCAAAGCAGAATCATTTTCTACAAACATATCGCCTAGTATTGCATATTTACGTTTATAATCAATCAAGCCATTACTTTGGGTAGCGCTTAATTTATTTCCTCCTATTATCAATCCCGCGCTGAATTGAAAATAAATAGGCCAGCCAGACTCTCTGTATTGGTATCCAACACCTAATGGCACATTAAACATGGAAGATCTTATGGTTTCGGAATAATCTCTCAGCATCGAAACGGACTCATATGAATTCTCCTGCTTTATATAGCTGTGGGTAATTAATCGACTCAAGTTATAGGTAGAACTTCCGATATTCAAGCCCGTGGTTAAGAATACTCCGCTGCTCCCAGCGTTATTAATAAAAACATTTACGCCGGCAGTGCTTGAAACTCCATTTCCTTTAAATTTAAGTTCAGAATTGATGAATGATGAATTTTCTTTAACATTACCAACAAGAAAATCAATGTTTGAAAAAATTGTCCATTTGGGCGGTTTTGCTACCGCTTTTATCAAGTTTTTATATTTTGTTTTATAATACCCCAAGGAATCATTCAACATCTTTATTTCTTGCTCCAATTTATTTTTGGCTTCTTCCTGCATTCGTTCTTGGCATACCTTTTCAAACTTTTTGTTGTAAATATTCTTGAGGATACCAATTATATTCATGTCTTCACTCGGATCACAGGCAAAACCTTTACCGATTAACTTAGCACGAAACAAGTACAAATAACCAGACTCTTCACTTTTAACGGTCTCAAACGAAAAAAACTCGTGTGTAAATTTCTTTAAATTTGTACTTGACGTATCAATTCGAACTTCTTTTCCTTTACCAAACAAATCCTTGATTACGTCAATGTCACTTGAATAGACTAATGCGTTTAAATGGATAATTGCTTGTTTATTCTCTCCGTCATTAAAGAAAATTGAGCCCTGTGTTTTTTGCACCTTAAAATGTACTTGAATGTCGGTTTTGAGAGCTCCTAAACTATCTTTTAATAATGAGATATAATCCTCTGCGGTTTTATGAAATTTATTCGTTTCATCAAAGAAAAAATGAAAAACTACATTACGATTTGACTTTGAGTCTTTAATTATCTCCTTGTAATTATCTACGTAATCTGCCGTTGGGATATTAAAACTTTCTGACAATGTCTTTTTGACTAAAGGAATGAAGCTTGGATTCATACGACATGATTCAGTATGACTCTGACTATAAATATGCGTATATATTACCATGCATATTAACACGAATAAACTCTTTAGGAAACGTTTTGTTATCATTTGCAATTTTTCTTATAAATTAATTTCAATAATGAGGCGATTTCTTTATCCTCTTCTGGATTACATGCAAAGCCACGGCCGTTTGTGCGCGTTCGAAACAGAAATAAGTACCCTTGATTTGAATCTGGTTCGTTAAACACCGGCAAAAATTCATGATTGAATCGCTTCACCGAAGAACTTGTTGTGTCAATTCTCGACTTTTTCCCATAACCAAACAACTCTTTTAATACCAAGGAATCGGTGCTAAAAACCAAGGCATTCATACCCACTAAAGAAAATTTATGTTCTCCTTTATTTAAGAATAAGTTTCCTGTTGTCCTTTGAATTCTAAATATTACCTCGATATCTGTTTTTAGTTTGGCTAATGAATCCTTAAGTAATTTCATAAATTGCTCTGCACTTTTTCGGGCAGGACTCAATTCATCAATAAAAAAATGAAATAACACCTTACGTTCTGACGGCCTGTTCGCTAATATATCTGAATATAGTTCCATTAAGTCTAAGGCCATTAAATTTTGGTCTTCCAAATAAACCTTACCTGGGATTTGTGTATATACTGGAACAAGACTGCATCGGTTTGATTGTGAAACAATACTAGATATATTAATCAATAAAATCAATATAAGTAGAAACAAACGCACCTTTTCGCTTAGTTACACTTTTGGAACATTACAACTTCCCACTTGCTTTCATACCCTTTTACATCAAGATCATCTTTAATCGCCTCCACTGGAACGATTCTCATTTTATACTTAGGTACAGTTTTATCAGATCTATCATCAAAAATCCCCCTTGACTTCATATCGTCATGATTCAGTGTGAAAACAGAATAATTGTCACGATCCAATGTTGTAAGATGAATTGCACTTTGATTTGCATCCTTTTTAAGATTTAATTTGTACTCTACCCCTGTCTTTACATCAACCAGTTCAGCTCGGTAAGAACGAATACCACATTGCTTATTTAAGACAACCATATATAACTTGTTATCTACTAGTTTAATTTCTGTAAATGGAATTCCATCCAGCGCAAAACTCTTTTTAGTACCCAATGGACCAACAGACTTTGAATCGTACAAAATGTCATGTTGCACTTTTTCAACCTCATCACATCTACCATTTAGTTCGATTTCAATTTTTTCAGGGTTTCCGCAACCTTTTCCCTCTAAAGTAACAATGGTCGCTTCAACGATTTCGATTGTTTTGACCAAGGTACTTGCTCTACTAATTTTAACCGAACCTGTTTCAGAACACTCTTCAATTAGCTCATCGTTAACCTTCATTATAACACTGGTATTCTCTTTACTGTTTGTTTTTGCAGTAAACGTAACTTCGGTGCCAAAATCCACTTTTTTATCGCTTGGTGAAGCCACTAAATCGATTGAGATTGTTTCATTGGATGGGATCCAAAAAATAACTTTATAATCGGACTTTGATTTTTTAGCTATTTTCTTTTGTTCCTTTATAATAACACCTAAATCCTCCGTAGCTGAAATCGCCTCATAGTTTTCAACTTTCAAATCACATGTGCCAAAATCATTATCAGTAGTTTGTGCATAAACCTTTATTGTTCCTGAGCTTTTTTGTTCTAAACCTAAGCGACGGCAAGGATCACATCTAACGCCCGCCATCAGTATAATATCACAATCTTTGCGCTCCTTCCCCTCTTCACCATTGTCATGCTTTATTTTACTTTCAGTTTCAGCGGCTGCAATCATCTTTATCTTGAGGTAATCCTCTTCGATTAACGAAAGTACATTCATCGATTCCAATTTCAAATTCAATTTGGCTTTGTCGTAGGTATTATCTATTAATAGCACAACTTCAAATTTTTGAGCAAACCCTAAAGAATAAAGGCATAAAAAAAACAGTAAAAATTTATTTTTCATAGTTGATATTGTATAAGTTAATTGTTAGAATGTCATTATGCACATCTTATCTGCACCGTACTTTTGACAACTTTAACCACCTTTCCGTCGCATTTAACAGTAAGGGTGGCTAAATATTCCTTTTCCGAAGATTGAGCCCATGAAGCCTCTACCTCAACTTTGCCGCCAATCACATTGGATCGGTTGACTGAAAGTGCTGTTTCGCAATCTCCTCGGAGACAACTGAGGGAAAAATCATAGGTAAACCCTTCCTGCTCATTCCAAGAGAATACATTTGGCAATCCTGTCTCCAAATTAATTTGTGCGTTCACACTTTCTGAGGTACATGAACCCGCACCGTCTCCACCGTTGTTTCCACCTACATCTTCGCCTCCATTGCCGCCGTTTTCACCTCCATTGTTGCCTACGTAATCGCCTGGTTTATCGCCTTGCGGAATTTGTATGTTAACTTTACCAGTACCCGTAGTAAAGTAGATTTTTACGTATCTTGAGGTTTTAAGTGATTGAGCTACCAATGATTTTATGGTGTTAACGGACCAAGCCGCCTTAAACCCAGAAGAATCATTAAAGCAATGCACCAAGAGACTGGCATTCTGGTCTGGCAATGGACAGGTTTTCGAGAAGGCACTAACAAACTGTGCCGGGTTTAACTGCATGGTGCGTATATCCTCTTGACGTGCAGTGAAGGTATAAAAACCACCACTAAACTTGCTTCTAAATTGATTCATTCCACTTATGGGGCACTCGATCGATTGACTGTCGACTGCAGAAGTAAAAACACTTACAGCAGATTGTGTAAATTCTACACCATCATTCTGATATAAGTCTACGAGTGTTAATAGGCTATCAAGATATACTTTTGGCAGCGTAATTCCGGACTCTACACGAATTGAAATTTGGCTATCCCCCACATAAGATTTACCTCCAGACGAACGGTAAATTAACATGAAAAACAAGAGTAATACACAAATAATACTTCCAATAATAATAATTTGATTTTTTTTCATAGTAAATTAAAGTTATGCAAATCTAACAATTTAAATATTTTCAACCAATCTGAATCGTGTCTTTTTTACGTATTGCTAAAAAGATTAAAACAAAAAACAAAAGAGCCAATCCACCAAGCATATAGAAGTCTAACTCCAAGGACCCTGCTAACTCCCCGAAACGATTCGTATATTCAGCGTCATAGTTTTTTTGAATTTGAGTGGTAGCATTTGCAACACTGTCAATTCCATCACCCGCACTGTTAACCTCCTGTTCGATGATCGGTGCAGGCCTACTGGGTGTAAACAAGGAATCCTTATTTGAGATAATATATTTCGGAATAGCAATTTCCTTCTGTATCACATTAAAACCCTCCGTAGCCCATCTTGAGATTGAAATATAACTTAAAAATTCGACCAATGGATTCGAAATTTTTGTAATGATTCCCGCGAGCATAATTTGTGGAATTAAGGCAATTGGAACTAAGGACATCACCTTTTCAGCTGTAGAAACCGTTGCTGATAATAATAAGCCCATTAGGGTAGCCACCAAGGAAATAAAAATCATCCATAATGAAGCATTTATCGGATCATTAAATTCTGGTGTTGTTCCTGAAAAGTTCAGGTATAATATACCTACAAATAAAAATGATTGAATCGCTGAAAACATCATCAATACAGTAATCTTTGAAAACATATAGGTCAGTATGCCTTGATTGAACATCCGTTCTCTTTTGAATATGGCATGTTCGCTCACAATTTCTCTTGCAGCGTTATTAGCACCTAACCAAAGTGAAGCAATCGCCATTAAAAAAGGTAATCCCTGAGATATCGATGTAAATAAAATACAAATAATGGCAGCAATAAAGGGCGCTTGAGCCACCATAATGAGTGAATTAGCCTTATCGTTAAATTTTATGTTTAAATACCTTCTCGTTAGCCAATAATATTGTGAAAAATAATCCACTTTACTGTTCTTAAATATTCTAGCCGATTTGGCGTTAGGTATGGTGTTTGCCGGTTTAGAATTAAACTTAGCAACCCATTTGTCTTTGTTTTCTTTTACCAACAAGGAATAAACTTTTACGGTATCACTTACACCAAAAAAGTTGAGATATTCATTTGTTTTACCGTAATAGCAAATATGCCCTCCTTCTGCCATAAAGATAACTTGATCCATATAGGCTAAGTCTTCGGGTTTATGCGTTACCATAATCACGGTCGTACCTTTTTGACTTAATTTCTTTAATATCATCAAAAAGTCTTCTATGGTTTGAGGATCCAAGGGTGATGTTGGTTCATCAAGGAATAATATCAGGGGATCGGTTAATATTTCAACTGCAATTGAAACCCGTTTACGTTGACCGCCGCTTATGTCGCTGACTAAATTAGAACGAATATGTGCTATGTTCAGTTCTTCGAGTACTTGATTTATCTTGGAGCGTAATTGCGCTTCCGTAAAATGAGGCAGTCTTAATTTACCCGCATACCACAGTGATTCATCTACCGTTAATTCGCGATGGACGATATCATCTTGCGGTACATATCCAATCTGCATCTTGAGGTAGTCAAAATATTGATTTAACTCTTGCCCACCGATATAAACGGCGCCGCTTGAGCCTGGAGATTCACCATTTAAGGCTTTTAATAAGGTTGATTTTCCACAGCCTGAAGGCCCCATAACAGCGAGTAACGAATTAGAGGGTATCTCTATGTTACATTCATGAAGTCCAATCTTGCCATTTGAAAATTTCTTAACTAAGCCTACCGTTTTAATGGCAATCTCTTTTGAAATATCAATTACCTTACCACCCAGCGTGAATCGGATTCTACCTAAAATGATTGTATCAGTGGAAGCTAAAGGTGATTTTCCATTTAAGCGAATACCATTTACGAACGTTCCGTTCATTGATCCCAAATCTTCGATAAAATACTTCCCTCCTACTGTTGTAATCTTGGCATGTGCTCTACTAATTTGACTATTATCAACCACAACATCGCAGGTCTCGGCCCGACCAAGAACAATTGATTTTTTTTGTTGTAATTGTGTTAAAATACGTGTTCCCAAATCAGCGAGGCCGTGCTCCGAACGAGGACTCGTTCTGGGGCTATTTGTTTCAATGGAGGCGGATCGAATCGAAACTTGAATCTGCCCGGCTAAACTGACATTTTTACCAAGGATTGCCACCGAAGAATTGGGGTCAATTCGTTGATAATTTACAAACGTTCCATTGGTACTGGATAAGTCCTGAATATATAATACCCCTCCAGTTAATGTAATTCGTGCATGGGATCCAGATATAACACCATTTGAAATCACGATATCATTGGAAGGATTCCGGCCGATAGTTAGCACAGAAGCGTAATTATTGATTTCTTTTGAAATCAATTCTGATCCGTTGAATAAAAAGCTAAGGGTATAACTCATTACTCCAGTATAATAACTTTTCCTGTTAACGGATTGAAGCTAAAATGAACAGAAACAGGTACTTTAAATTCTAATTCATTTAAGTTAAGGTGCATGGGACCCATGGCATAATAGTCGAGGGACCCGGATAACATTTTCCCGAAACCAGAACTCATGGCTTTCATATTATCCACGGTTATTATACATGGAATAAGTAATGTTTCTTCTTTTTTAATTATGAAACTATCCGCTAAATCAAACCGACCGACATTGACCCCACCGGAGCGTTCAGAAAACACAAAAACATCGGAACCCAAAATCTGTATGTCAAATGGGAGCTTGTTTGAAAAACTAATATTTCCTTTGAATATTGATTTGCTTTGGTTTGTGGACTCTAATTTAATATCTTTCATTTCAAAGCCAGACTCATTAAAATATTGATTAATTAGTGCCGATTGTAATTTTTCCATGGACAATTTAAATTCACCATGGTGTGAATGTTCAAGACCTAATTTACC
The DNA here is from genome assembly GCA_041163605.1 of Bacteroidota bacterium. Classification (GTDB taxonomy): domain Bacteria; phylum Bacteroidota; class Bacteroidia; order Flavobacteriales_D; family Crocinitomicaceae; genus UBA952. The sequence continues at coordinate 18,827 of JBEAQY010000045.1, forward strand.
CTGAAATGCTAGTTTAACTTTTAATGGGATTGAATCCATTTCAAACAAACCCATACGCAAAGAACTAGGAATGGAATCCAAGTTCATTTCGATATCCAATACAAGTGGTGTATCCCCTTTCGCTTTGAGCTCAAAGGCTTCATCGCATGTCCCATAGCCGAGCGATGTATGCTCATAAAACAATCCAAAGCTCAACTCCTTTCCAGAAATAGTGATTCTGTTCGGGTTTTCTATCGTTACATGAGCCTTAAGGATTACGTTTCCTTCGTCAACCGACACAACACGAATCGAATCTAGTGATTTTATGGTTGGGGCAGTAATCGCTGCGCAAGAATTTAGAATAAAGATACTTAACAGCAATAGGATAAAACTTCTCATGTCCCGAGGAATTAATTATTACAATTAAGCTTATAATTAACCTTCAAATGATTTCCGGCACAGGTAGCTCGATCCCCAGAATATGGATGTGAACTAAACAAATTGAAAAAGGTTTTATCACCACTTTCTTCAGCCATACGTTCCCAAAGATCGATGGTGTAGCATGGAGCAAACCCTGCAGATTTTGATAAATCCATCCCAAACAAATCACAATGCCCTTCATCCGTTTGACCGAAGGGCGTTGTTAGTACTTGACCCGCCATATATGCAACACCACCAAATCCACCAAACAAGCCTTGGGCTGCCTTCTGGCGTTTAACATGATTTGCAATGTGGCCTAATTCATTGTGTGAAAGTTCATGACCAATGATGCTTGCTAATTCAGAATCATTTTTACAAAAATTATAAATCCCTGTAGTAACAAAAATTCGGGCACCGGCAGTAAAGGCATTAATTTCTTCAGTTTCAATGATATAAATCTTATAGTTCGATTTATATTTTCCAAAATTTACGTGGCTGGTGGGATTGTTAAATTTAGGAATCTGTGCGGTTAGGCGATTCATTATACTGAGAACTTTTTCGTATTGAATGCCTGATGTTCTAATGGTATATTTATTGGACATTTCATCATACACCGCCTTTCCTACGGCTAACTCCTCATCTAAACTGATCTCAACACCTTCTAAAAACGAGCCCTCCAATTGATGAAAAGCAAGTGTCCCATTGTCATAGCAGCTTAGGTCGTGATTTGTATTTTTCTTTTGAGCAACGCAACACGTTGTAAAAATGAAAATCCCTAAAAATGATGTTAATTGTTTCATTCGCGGTAATTTATTGCATAAGTTTTAAAATATCATATTGTAGCGCTTCACACGTTTGATATCGATCATTCGGATTTTTAGCGGTACAATTGGAAATGATTTCATTTACATCGGTTACATAATCTATATCACTTTCAAAATTCACTTTAACTTTAGGAATTTCAGACGATTTTATGCGCGCATACAGTTCTTCCCTTGTTTTGCTATCCTGAAACGGAAGATTTCCAGTAAAAAGCTCATAAATCGTTACTCCTACAGAATAAATGTCACTTCGTTGATCAATGTTATTACCGGAAATTTGTTCGGGGCTCATGTAAAACGGACTGCCCATAATTTCCTTGTTGGATTTCTTTGAATCCGAGGAAATCCCAAAATCAATGAGTTTTATTTCATTTTTTTCAGAAAGCATGATGTTTGCCGGCTTTATGTCTAAATGCAATACTTCCTTATTATGGGCATACTCCAAGGCAGCCAACACCTCCATACAAAACAATCCCACATTCTGAGCCGGTAAACCCCCAACCTGTTCTACGAAATTTTTAAGGTTCATGCCATCTACATATTCCATAATTAGATAGCCTTCTTTATCGTCCAGAATAAAATCCTTTAACTTGACAATATTGGGGTGATTTAAATATAAATACCGATTTGCCTCCTCAATAAACTTCTCTCGCATGATGGGATTTTCAAGCATCCCATTCTTTAATTTCTTTAAGGCTACAGGCTTGCCGTCATGCAAATCAATCGCCAAGTACACGTTTGCCGTGCCTCCGCTGTTGATGGGTTTCCATATTTCGTAGTGCCTGATTCGCATTTTTAATATTAAAAGCTGGCCTTACTAATTGTTAGAGTTTCTATTTTTTTCTTTTTCAAAAGCATCCTTGGCTCTTTTCAACTTTATTTTGGCGTTTTTAAACTTAGTTACACACGCTGCCTTTGAAGTCGAGTCTGTGCAATTTTTAGAACAATCTTTTGTAGGGTCACCTTTAACTCCATATTCTCCTCTTAAATCTTCAAGTGCTTCTTCTGCTTCAGTCACTGCTTCTTCTGCTTTTTGTAGTGGAGTCTTTTCGTTTACTTCCTTTTTCGGTTTAGTAACGGGTTTTGGCTTACCATCCTCGTCCTCGAATTGGTCTAATCCATTTGTATCCTCAACCTTTGGATTTTCATTTTGTTTAGATTGCGTGTTCACTTTTGCGGATGTTTCAGTACCATTTTGCCATCTATCCCAGACAATCAACGCCACAATCACTAATAACACTGCCGCAGCGCCAAGAATATAGGACATGGGTAGTTTTTTCTTGGCAGGTACACTTATGTCCATCGGCGGAGGCGTCCCCGTAATTTTGTGCGAAGCAGCCGTCTGCTTCTTGTTGTATTTTACAGTAAAATGATCGAAATCATTTTGCAAGTATGGACTTTCTGTTATTTTAATCAAGGTCATCGTAATGTTATCCTTGCCCCCATTGGTCATCGCAATCTTATGCAATTCTTGTAGGGTTCCGCCAAGATCTTGTGGATTAATCAATTGTTCGATGAGCTCATCCACGACCATGCTGGTTAATCCATCGGAGCACAATAACAACAAATCTCCTGTTTTTAACTTAAATGGTTTTTTCGGAATTCTTGGGGTAATGGCGCTTGTAGAACCTAAGGCTTGAAGAATTCTATTTTTGTTGGGATGCATCTCTGCCTCATCTTCCGTAATTACGCCTTTGTCTACCAATTCTTGAACATATGAATCATCTCTCGTGATTCGATATAATTTCTTATCGCTGTATATGTATGCCCTGCTGTCGCCTACGTGACCTACGTATAACAAGTCATCTTTGAACAAACAAACGGTAGCCGTACTTCCCATGCCTTTCAGCGAAGGATCAGCTTCCGCATGCCCAAGTACCTGTTCGTTTGCAAAGGTTAGCGCTTGACTAATGGCAACATGCATATTATTATGCGGCTTAGTCGTAAGTTCTGATAAGAGGGCATTAACCCCAATGGTTGAAGCCGTTTGCCCCCCCACATGACCGCCCATACCATCGCACACCACGAAAACGTCACCGTTTTTAGAATTCAATGAATGACCTAAATTATCTTCATTTACCTCACGAACAAGGCCCTTATCTGTATGTTCTTTAAACTCAAATTTCATCTTAAGTAGTGTTAAATCATAAATGTTAAATACGTATCTCCTAATTGTACGACATCGCCATGCATCAGTAGAATTTCCTGTTGTTTTTCCCCATTGACAATTACTCCGTTTGAACTGTTTAGGTCTTGAATGGTATATTCTCCGTTCGAAAATTTTATCACGGCATGCCGTCTAGAAATCGTAGACACTGGAATACAAAGGCTGTTGCCTTCTTCTCTTCCTATCGTAAACATGGGATCATCAATATCATACCGATATTCTTGCCCTTGAGAGATTACGATAAGCCAAGGCAGGTTACCTCGCATGCGCATTTCTTGCAACAGTTCGTTCTTACGTAATTCTGCGTGTTCATTTTTTTGAGCTTGGCGTTTCGCCTCTTCCTCTTGTTGCGCTTTAAGCCGCATTTGATTCAGCTGCTGATCCTGTTCGGCCATTTGTCTAGCCATTTCTGCGTCCGCTTGACTTTGTTCGGATTTTAATCGGCTGTATTCGGATTTTGTGCGAGCCTCTAATTCAAGCTGCTTTAATTTAGCATCCTTGCGATTTTTCCAAATGAAAAATGCAAACATACCGATCACGAGGATAATTAAAGCCAAGGTTAACCAGTTTGCGAGCATCCATTGGATGGTATTTTTTTCAGGCATTTGAATAAACGTATCCGTTACGCTACCTGGCATAGTTACCGTTACTGGTTGACTGGATCCATCATTTTCTAGCGAAGTTTCGTAAGAAAAACTATAGTACTGTCCGGCGGCACGTTGTTTAATAGCAAGCATGAATTCACGCACTTTAACTTGTGCTTGCGTCAAGTCATTCCCCGGAGACATGTAATAAATCCCAAATGATTCTGTACAGATTTTTTCAATCGAATTGAATTTATTGTTGTCGTTACGAGCCACAGAATAAACAGCAACACCGAGCTTCTTAGCTTTCTCTACCGGCGTTTGATTCGCTTGTTGTGTAATGCATGAATTATCATCGGAAATTACAATAATACTCACGGGAATATTAAGATTTTCCTTTTCAACCAAATCCAATACTTGATCAATGGCACTCCAAATCAATGTTCTAGTTCCACTGCAGGTAGAGCGATATGGAACCGGAAGCATATCTGTTAATTGCTTCTTTAACACATCGGTTTGATCGGTAAAGGTAAAGCTGGACGGAAAAAGTAACTGCCCCTGCAACTGTTGGTTAAACGACATGATCTGAACTTTGTCGCCTGCCTGAATATAATCCGAGCTCAAGGTAGCAGAAATAACATTACGATACCAATTAAACTGAGCCATTTTAGATGGCCCAGGATTCATCATTAAGAAAATAACTGCTTTTTGTTTGGCAACGGAATCTCCAGGACGTTGTCCATTGAGCACCAGGTTACTTACCTTACCATTCTCCGAAATAGTTATCGATGATGTATTTATTTCATTTGGATTACGAAACCAAATATCACCTGAAATAGTCGGAAAATCGTCACCTTTTACGTTTTTAAACTTAATGGTACTTTGTTGACTCCAACCGAAGGAACTGCATAGAATGAAGCTCCATAAAAGCAACTTTTTCATTATAAACTGGATTTAAATTTAAAGGTGGTATTACCGATTTTAATCATATCCCCATCATGAAGTTCGTATACTTTATCCAAATCTAGATCTTCTCCATTCAAGAGGGTTCCATTGGCTGACATTTCATCACGAATCCAATACCGTTCTTTTCGGTACAAGATGTTGATATGTTTCGCAGAAATCACGGTGTCTTGTTTAATAATAATTGAATTGCTATTCTCTCTACCTAATGTATTATTCCCTTCATAAATCCTGTAATCTATTCCCATAGGATCTAAGCTGTAAGAAATCAACCAACCAACCATTCTTCGAGAAGCACGAGGGGAACCTACAGGACGATGGTTCACCTCTGCCCCATCTTCGCCCATACTTACCACCTCTTCAACTCCTTGAATAAATGTACGGTCTAGATTACTATTCTTTTTAGCTTGAGAAGGCGAAGGAGCCGACATACGCTCCGTGCGATCCGTTGGTGCTGCAGCGGCATGCGATGGACCATTTGGATTAACTACTTCGGTTTTATCTCCGCCATCGAATGATGGTGAAGGCTCATCAAAATTACTTGTAATTTGCGTTTTGTTTAAATCCACGGGAGCACTTGAGCCGGCATCCCCTGAAGGACAGTAAGGACATTTGGCCATACCTTCTTTGAAAAAATGACCGTTATTACATTTTTGAAAACCTTGCATAAATTTAAATTTTAATTAAACGAATAAAAAAACCATATTTAGTAGCTTCAGG
>JBEAQY010000046.1:0-5079 GCA_041163605.1 Bacteroidota bacterium
AGAAATGGGGTTACAGTCGTCAAACGTTAATTATACAGACGTTACTACTGATATCACATTTGCTGATAATACAACTATGAAAATTATTGATGGGCCGTCTAAATTAGGATTTACTTCTTTGTGTGCTGCACACGGTAGCATCCGAATTGGTTGGAGATTTTAATTAGAATTTAATTTCTTAAAAGTAAAGGGGGCAGATTTCTGCCCCCTTTTTTTATTTGGTTAATTTCAATTAAAGATCTTGCTTTTTATTTGACTGTATAATCGAATCGAGATTAATCCCAAAGTTTCCCCTTCTAATTATTAAATCGCAATTCTCCTATGAATTGCTGATTTTTCTCGGTTTTTTGAGTGGGCGCAGGGTATCTTTCGTACGCCACATAATGCGGCTAAAAGTAACCAAAGTTGAAAATAATCAGTGAATTTTTTTTAAGTAGAATTTATAGAAATAAAAATATTTAGTAAAAACTATTATATTTAAAATTGTCTAAATGTTGATAATATGGTGGTTTCCGAAAAGCCTAAATAGAGTAGGAAAACCTAACTACTAAATTATGAATGAACAAAATTTACCTTTTATGAGTTTCGGCCTGGCTGATCAAACTTATAATTCAAAAGTTTTGCCTTTATTAGGCAATATTGACAATGGAAATATTTATAAATGGTATTTCTGTAATTTGCTGCGCTTCTTATCATGGTGTATTTTGATAGGAGGCATTGTGGCTTCAATTGTCCTGTTATTCGGTGATTCGGGATATATCAAAACAGCTATAAGTGCAGAGGGATTATCCGGGGAAAAAAGGTTGGCTCGAGTATTGGATTAATTATTGGTCTAGTATTAAGTATAATCACAGCTTGGGGTCTATATAGTGTAATGAAAAAACGAGTAGAACAAATTCACGAACTTGAATATTCAAGTCTTCTACATTATGTATTTGTCAACCTTATTCCACGAGTGATTACCCTTAGTGGGGAGTTGGCCTTTATAATGACACTTTATATCGGGGTTTCACAAGTATTTGCTACCTTGGTTGGAGCTTCAGTTTATACGCCTCTACTTGATTTGGGCAGTGTATTTTGGATGATGCCCGGGTTAAATCTTTTGAGCGGAATGATGCCGAATGCGATTAGTGGAGATTATAATATGTTAGCCGAAGGATTGCAAATGGGTGCTTTTGGTATCGTTGGATCTGTATTAATTTTGATTACGTATTATATTTACAGAGAAATCTATAATTACGTGCTTAAATTGGCGATAGCCTTAATAAACTTTCTGCCAAAATTCGCGATTCCATTAGCTATTAGATTAAAATCAGAGTAATATATATTTTTATAACATTTAGATAAAGGGTTGGAAACAGCCCTTTTTTTATTTTATAAAATCAGAGTCAGGGTAAGTGGCAATCAAGTTTCATTCATTTTTCTACCTTTGAAACATGAAATCTTTAGCTCCTTTAATCATTCTTTTATTTCTTTCTTCTTGTGTGAGTGTAGACTATCTACCGCACATCATTAAGATCACACAAAAACACCATGCCATTGCGGTGTTGCCACCAAGAACAACCATCGAACGTAAAATTTGGATGACGGACGACCGATTCAATGAGTTAACACTACAAAAACAGCGTCAATTGCAAGAGCAATTAATTCGATCCTTTGCACGCCGCATGAATGAAGGAAAATGTTTTGTTGAGGTGTTGGATATAAATTCAATAAATGATATTGTGTTACCGGCAGGATATAATGAAGGTAGAATTTCGCCGAAAGAACTTTGTAAATTACTAAAGGTTGATGCAGTATTTGAATCAAACATTCAAATTCTTGAACCCGTTTCAGAGGCAACTGCCATCTTCTTTCAACAAGCTACAGGTACAACCTTAATTACAAATTCAATTACCCTTCGAGCCTCTCTTATTGATACCTTGGGGAATGCACCAATTTGGAATTTGACTGCCATTAAGAACGGCACCTTAGGTTCATTTAAGCAAATAATGCTGAATAAAGTTATTCGTAGAACTACACGAAATACACCGTATAATATTAAAAAGAATCCTTACCGAAAACTTTATCAAAAGTATATAGAAAATGGAAGCTCTTAAGGTAAGATATTTGGTTTAAATAAGTCAATTTCAATAGGTTCATAAATTGCACCTGTCATTCGTATAGTTTAATTTTTTTAATCATAAACTTGCTGCAAAAAACAAAATTACCAACTGAGACATAAAAATTAGGAATCCAAACAAAAGCCCTTTCCTACCTGATACCAAGAGTTCTTTAAGATTAACATTAACCCCGATTGCCGCCATGGCTACCGTAAGCGCAATTTTACCAAACCACTCATTCCACTCAATGAGTTCGATTGGAATTTCAAATATACTTACTAAGGCCGTTATGATTAAAAATCCATAGATATACCACGGTATCTTTACCTTAATTCGTTGAGAAGTTTTGTTTTCCCTTCGATTCATTGCAACGATTACTAACAATGCTGGGGTTAGCAAGGCAACACGTGCCATTTTTATTGCCAAGGCTTCATTCCCAAGCGCATCACTAATACCATACGCAGCACCCATAACGTTTCCAACAGAATGTAAACCTCCTCCTATGATTAATCCGTGGTTTAATGAATTGAGAAACGGAAGTTGAAAAATTAAGGGTAACAGAATCATTCCAAGTGCACCCCATAAATTAACTACAGCTAATGATATCCCAATATCCTCTTTGTTTTTTGAAACAAAAGGCGCGGCCGCTGCGATTGCTGACGACCCACAGATCGCCGTTCCAATGCTAATTAACCATCCCGCAGAAGCAGGACAGTTAAAGCGTTTCACAAGGATTTTCGTGACTAGCAATACGACGGTGATGCTTGATAAAATACCAAGAATTGGAATCCAGCCGATATTGACCAAAAATCGATAGTTTATTCCAAACGCAAGAAATAGTATCGAGTATTCCAATGCTTTTGAGCCAATGGTCGCTGCCGGTTTTTTTACTTCTTCTTTAAATTTTACAAGCGTCCCAATGAGGATTCCAAATAGTAGCGCAATTATAATACTATTCAGTGCACTTGGAGTGTAGGGCGCAATAAACCATGCTACTGCACTGATGCCTACAACCGAAAGTACACCGAAGAGTCTGTCTTGATTCATTATTTTTGCGACAGGGGTCCAGTCCAACCTGAAATGCCGCCTTGTAAATTATAGATATCTGTGAAACCGAGCTGTTGCATTACGTTCGTAGCTTTTCCACTTCGATTACCTGAATGGCAATAAACAATATATGTTTTTGTTTTATCTAGCTTTTCAAGCTGACCTTGGAAGTTGCCGTCGAAAAAATTAATGAATAAATCTGTTCCTGGAATAAAGCCATTGGCTACTTCTTCGGGGCTGCGTACATCGATAACGACTGTATTCGAATCTTTTTCAAGTGTGTTAAAATCACCTGCAGCTAAGTTTTTTATTCCACCCGATTGCGAATTTTCAGTTTCCGTTGATGCTGTACCGGTTGACGTACACGAATAACTAGCAAAGGCCATTAACATAAAAGCAATTGAATAAAATGTGTTTTTCATAAAATGTAGTTTTTACAAAAATCAGCTGTTTTTATTTATTGCTTTGATACCTATGTTACATTGGAGGTTTTACACTTCCACCATTTTACGGCTTCTTACTAAAAATCTCAGATAGAATCCTTCCTTTTCCTGTAGGAAATCCAATATGCAACATCTTTGCAATCGTAACAGGTATGTCAATCATTTCTGCCTCCGTGGTTATTTCTTGATTCTTTGGTATATCTGGACCCAACACCAATAAAGATATATGCCGACACCCATCACACCCATCACCGTGGTTAACAAATCCGTTTTTGTGCCCCTCCGTATGTCGACCGTGGTCGTTTGTGATAAATAAAGTGGTTTTATCTTTAAGTAGAGGATTCGCTTGAATAGAGTTCCAGATTTCAAGGGCATAGGCGTCCGTGTACTTGATATTATCTAGGTATTTTTTCCAATCGTTTCCGTGCCCATTTACATCCACCCCTAATAAATTGACCAACATCAAATGGGGTGGGGCCGTGGAAGATAAAGTTTCTTTCACTTTAACCATCGTTTCTCGGTCAGGACCATAACTCAGCCCGTTGCCGTTCGGTCCACAGTATGAATACGGACGAAATTTATTTTTCCATTTACGATCCTTTGTATTGGATAAGACATTCAATTTTCCTTTACTTGCAATGATTTGAGCATCCGTAGTTAAAGCGTGACGTTCCTTGATGTAATATTGAAATAACGATGGATTTCTCGGTAGGCCTGCACCCAAGTTAGATATACGTTGGTAAATTCCTGTCATTAACGCCGTGTGTCCTGGAACCGTAAAGGTTGGTCCATTATTGCGAAAGTTGGAAAAGAATGTGCCTTGAGGCATCAAGGTGTTACATAAATTGGGTATGTAGGTGCAACCGGTATCTCCATAGGTTTCTGTATATCTTGGGCCATCAATAACTAAAATCACAAAGTACTCAGATTTGTATTGAATTTGTTTTTCTTGAGAGTTCCCAAAGAAAACAATCCCCATAAACAGGAGAAATAAATAATTAGTTAATCGTGACATACTACAAAGGTAGCTAAACCATGAATTCTTTTGAAACACTTTTCCATATTGGTTGTTTTCACATAATGAAAGTAAATGTGCTTTGGTTCAAACGGGATTTACGACTTAGTGATCACTTACCGCTTAAGCGAGCCATAGAACAGAGTCTACCCCTTATTTTACTGTATGTTTTTGAACCTGAATTAATAGAAGCTGAGGATTCGGATGTGCGTCATTGGCGCTTTGTGTATGAGTCGATTACTGATTTAAAAAAGGTGCTAATTAACCATTCATTAACGATCGTACATGCTACGGTTGATGAGGTCTTTATAGAACTCAATAAACAATATGAAATCAATGCGGTATTTTCACATCAAGAAACTGGGAACTGGATTTCATACAATCGAGACATTCGAATTGCGGCCTTTCTTAAGTCAAAGCAAATTCCATGGCATCAATTCCAATCGAACGGTGTCATACGCGGATTAAAGCA
>JBEAQY010000047.1:0-78951 GCA_041163605.1 Bacteroidota bacterium
AGTGGCTACGACAACTTTTCCACAGACGTCATGAGGTATTCCATATTCTTTAGCGAAGGCAACCAGCTCACGGCGACCCTGAATACAATTTCGAGCCTTCAATGAGCCGGGTTTGTAATAAAGTCCGGAGTGAATTACCCCGGAATTATGTCCAGTTTGATGATCTGAAAGCAAATTCTCCTTTTCAAAAAGTACTAGCTTCAAGGACGGATTTCTTTTTTGCAGCTTATAAAAGGTTGCTGCTCCAACAATCCCCCCACCTACGATTGCGATGTCAAAACTCATGGCACAAAGGTAGTTAGAAAATAAGTTCATTCCACGCTGTTAATTTCACGGCACCTAGAGAGAATTATTACTTTTGCATTATGAAAATACCCACCATACAGCGTAGCTACATAGCAAAAGACATTGTGTTAAAAACCTTTGAAGATGTAGAAAGTTATTTCAACGAACTCTTGACGCGTGAAATAAATGAGTTGAGCAGCTATAAAAAATGGCTTTGTGATGTCAGTGAATTGGAGGCGTTCTTAGAGGAAGACGGTGCGTGGAGATATATCAAAATGTCGATCGATACCACAAATCCAGCTCTTACAGAATCCTACACGTATTTCGTTACCGAGATTCAGCCGAAATTGGCACCACTAACGAATGATTTGAATAAAAAAATGATGGCGAGTCAATTCCACAAGGAATTAAGTGAAGACCCTGCTTATGCCATCTATTTTCGCTCGGTTGGCGTACAACTCGATTTATTTCGCGAAGAAAACATTGCGATAGAAGCTTATTTAAGTGAAAAGTCTCAAGAATATGGAAGCATAAGTGCTGCGCAAACCATTGAACACGACGGGAAGAACTTAACCATGCAACAGGCATCCGTTTATTTGAAGAATCAAGATGAAACGTTGAGGTCAGAGGTGTACCACAAAATCGCAGCGCGAAGGCGACAAGACATGGATAAATTGAATGTGCTTTTTACTGATTTAATTCAAAAACGGAATGAATTAGCTAAAAATGCAGGGTTTGATAATTACCGAGATTACATGTTTCAAAATATGGGGCGTTTTGATTATGACAAAGAGGCTTGTTTTGATTTTCACGAAGCAGTTGCGCAGAAAGTCGTTCCATTGGTTAAAGAAATTCAATACAAGAAACTCCAAAAACTTGGCAAATCTAGCTTTAAGCCTTGGGATTTAGATGTTGATCCGGATGGAAAAGAACCTTTAAAACCGTTTAACAGCGGGAATGAAATGCTTGAAAAAACGATTGAAATTTTCAATCAGATGGACTCTTACTTTGGAGACTGTTTACGTACGATGAAGGAAATGGGTCACTTGGATTTAGAATCGAAAGAAGGCAAAGCACCGGGAGGATACAATTATCCCTTGTACGAGATTGGAGTTCCCTTTATATTCATGAATTCTGTAGGATTACATCGGGACTTGGTAACCATGGTGCATGAAGGTGGACATGCCATTCACAGTTTTCTGAACCGTGAATTAACATTAACTGCATTCAAGAATATCCCTTCGGAGGCTGCAGAATTAGCCTCGATGTCGATGGAATTATTGAGTATGAAGTATTGGGATGCGTTTTATCCGAATTCGGAAGAACTCTTGAGGGCCCGTGAAGAACACCTGGAAGATATTCTTAAGGTATTGCCATGGATTGCCCAAATCGATGCATTTCAGCATTGGGTCTACACTAACCCAACACATAGCACAGAAGATCGTAGCGCGCAATGGTTAACACTTAGTAAGCGTTTTGGCACTGGGTTAACGGATTGGACAGGTTTTGAAGATTTACAGGCTCATTCATGGCAGCGACAATTACATCTGTATGAGGTACCGTTTTATTACATAGAATATGGAATTGCTCAATTGGGCGCCATTGGGGTTTGGAAAAACAGCCTTGAAAATGAAGCTAAGGCAATTCAACAATACAAAGCGGGATTATCATTGGGCTATACACAGAGTTTACCCAAAATCTATGAAGCAGCGGGCGTAAACTTTGATTTGAGTACGAAGCGCATTGGAGAGTTAATGCAATTTGTAGATTCTTACGTTAAGGACTTGACGAAAGAATAAAAATCTTTATATTTGCCCTCTCAAAAAATGGCGAGATAGCTCAGTTGGTTAGAGCGTAGGATTCATAACCCTAAGGTCCCGAGTTCAACTCTCGGTCTCGCTACGAAAGCCCCGATGTTTATTCGGGGCTTTTTTATTTCAACCACTTTTAATGATTAATTATTCCCGAGCACTTACAAACTTTTGCTTATTCAAAAGTTATCAGAACACTGACAAACTTGTTTCGCCAGTGTTCAAATCTCTCTCTCGCTACAACAAGGGAAGTCAACCCCAGTAAAGGTTTCAGAGTTTTCACAGGAACCTTTTTTATTCCCTAAACTTTCTTGTGCTAGGAACTGTGCTAGGTCTTGTGCTAGGAATTTCCTCGTCTTATGGTTTTTAAAACAAAAAAAGACCCTCGTGATGAGGGTCTTTCTCTAAATATTTTGAGGAAATTTAATCTTCTATTATAAATACCTTTTCTGATGTTCCATCAGAGTATTGGTAGATTAAAACAGTGTTAGGAGTATATTCTACCTCTTGACCCAATAGGTTAACTGTTTTGATTAGTTTTTTCGTTGTTGGAATTAGTAGTTCATCAACTCCAGTGAAATCCATTAAAACACACTCCGAAACTGAAGTACAACCGTTTACGGTAACCTCCACGGCATAGTTTCCTGTTACTGTTGGTGTGAACGATTGATTTGTTTCTCCTAGAATTGGGGAGTTGTTGTTATCACAATCTATCCACTGATATGTTGCGTTGTTTTGATCTGCGGTGAGTGTAACGTCTGTTTGTGTAACACCATTAGTTGAAGTTAAACCTGCGTTATAGATATCTTGGATTTCGCATTGGGTTAAGGCTCTATTCCAACTTCCAAATTCATCAAACATTCCTAGAAATCTTGTTGAATTAGAAGTACCAAAGTAATGTCTTCCGAAATAAAATTTCGTGAAATCAAATTGAGAAAAATCAGTAATGCCGTTGAAACTTCCTACAAAGTTTCCATCAATGTAAGCGTTACAAATACCATTAAACCCTGTCATTGAAATGTGATGCCAAGTATCATAGTTCATTAATGAATCGAAAGGTATTGTCAATCTATTACTAGTGTTGTTTCCACATCTAAACCCAAATTGATTATTACATGGAGGCTGAATAAACATTGATAATTCGTTCAAAGTATTTAGTCCATTTCCAATTGCTAAATATCTTTCTCCACCGCTGCTACAAGGATCAAAGAGGCAAGTATCTAAATTTGCCCAATACGCAAATGTAAACTCGTTATCAAACGACGAACTAATGTTTGGAAATTCAACATGTCCTCCATTCGAGCTATTTAAGGCATTAACCCCTTGTAGGAAAACTCCTTCATTTGAATAACCAGGTTGAAAACTTGATGTATTTACTAGGACTCCATTATTTCCATTTCCGGATTCATCATTGGCGTTTCCATTAAATCCCCACCAACCAACAAGTCCATTTGTTGGAACATAATTAGGAACTTGTCCAAAAGAAACAGATGAAATACAAATTGTAAGAAGTATTAAAAATCTTTTCATGATAGTGTTTTTTTCAGTGGGAATAAAAATAAATCGTTTTTATTATTTCACCAAGAAAATGATGAAGAAGTTGATGGTGAATTAGTTAATATATTTTATACGTCTACTTTAACAGGGTAACAGATGTTGAACTAGTCATGTGAAAACCAATTTATACCCTAAATCTTCTGCTAGGAATTTTCCACTTTTATCCACCATTTTCCGAAAAAACCCGAAAATCAGTATTTTTTAACTACTTGTAGTTCAATATATTAACTAGAATAAATTTCCCAACCATGAGATTCATAACCCTAAGGTCCCGAGCTCTGACGAACTTTTGCTTATTCAAAAGTTATCAGAACACTGACAAACTTGTTTCGTCAGTATTCAACTCTCGGTCTCGCAACGAAAGCCCTTTCGTTACAGTTAGGGCTTTTTTATTTTCATCACATTTCATGATTAATTATCCCGAGCTCTGACGAACCTAACTATATATAATTAATCAATTCTATTATGAAAGAAAAGAAATAAAAAAACCTTATTTTTATCTAATGAAATATTTCCCATTCCTAATCTTACTTATGTTTATTGTATCCAGTTGCAATACAGAAGATAATACCAAAATATCCTCTTCGCCTGCTCCCCTGGAGGCAAAAAAACCTCTTGAGATAAAAAATAAAATCAATAAAACGGATGAAAAATCTAACATCGTTAGCTGTAAATTTTATATTACTCATGAAGTTGATTCAGAGAACGAAATGCCTCAATCCTTAATTTATGTGATTTGTCAAGCTGAAACAACCTTAGTTGCAAAAGTTATAGGAGATGCAGAGCTCGTTGAAAAAAGTCAATTTCCTGATATGGATATCCCATCTAATGCAATAGATGCGTGCGGAAGCTGGTATGCTGGAGCCGGCGATTACTTTTATTTGGTTCCGGATAAACGTAATATGATAAAAGTTTTTCAAGGCTGGCAAGATGAAGGTCAAGAAACACCTGGATACCATTGGAAAAAAGTAAAAGAGATTCATTTCTAGTCAAATAAAAACCATTCACCCAAAAAACGAACGAGTATAGCTTGCAACGATTCATTATCTTTGCATCGTAAAATGATAAAAAAATCTCTTTTCCTCGTTTTCGCATTAGTCTTCTTAAGTGCTACCGATAGCTTTGCACAGAACTTTATTTTCGGTCAACTTCAAGGATCTCCTGTCTTGAATACGAGCGGCTGGAACCTAAATGGTAACGCTTATGTAGGTGACACCCCGGGAGACAACGACAATTTCGGCAATGAATTAATTCTAACCAATGCTGCAGGTAATCAAAGCGGTGGTGTTTTTTATTCACAGCCTTTAAATCTTGGGATTTGTTCTCAATGGACAGTAGATTTTGAATATCGAATTTGGGGCGGGAGTGCGGCCGACGGCTTAGCTTTTTGTTTTCTTCAAGTTCCTCCTGCAGGCTTTGTAGCCGGTGGTGGAATTGGGATTCCTGGAACAGCCAATGGCCTTAAGGTGGTGCTTGATACTTGGAATAATGGATGTGGCGCAAATCCTGAACTTCAAATTTATAGTGGGGTTGGTTATAATGAGTGTATTACTGGAATAGTTAAACTCACCAATACTGCAGGAAACCTAAACTTTATTCGTGGAAACACCTATAAACCAGTTCGTATTATTTATAATAATGGTCAAATCAGTTTATTGATCAATAATATTTTGTACTTAACAGCAAACTTCCCCATCAATTTTTCGGGGTACATGGGATTTACTGCCAGTACGGGAGGCGCAACAGACCAACATTCCATTCGAAATGTGGTAATTTATACCGCACAAGCCACAAGCAATGCTGGTACAAACGTACAAACATGCTCCAATACACCAGTTTCCATTGGTGCCCCGAATAATCCAAATTATTCTTATTCTTGGTCACCATCCAATGGATTAAGTAGCACCTCCGTCTCCAATCCAACAGTGAACTTAACTAACAATA
Organism: Bacteroidota bacterium; assembly: GCA_041163605.1. GTDB lineage: Bacteria > Bacteroidota > Bacteroidia > Flavobacteriales_D > Crocinitomicaceae > UBA952. Next base: position 5,598 of record JBEAQY010000047.1, read on the forward strand.
CCAATGCACCAGTAATTCAAAACTATGTAGTAACCACAACGATGTCCGCAAGCCCTGGAGTTTGTCCAACAACAGATACGGTGCAAGTAACCATAAACCCAACATATAACAGCAATGTTACGCATACGATTTGCGATGGAAATCCATATAATTTCAATGGGAATTTAATTAGTCAAAGCGGCTACTATGTGGATACCCTAACTAGCATATTTGGTTGTGATTCAATTGCTACCCTTGATATATTAATTTCTTCGAGTCCGGTGGTTACCGCAACGGATGCTCAGCTTTGTCTTGGTGATTCTGTGCTCTTAATTCCTAATGGAGCACTAAGCTACACGTGGTCTCCTACTGTAAACACCGTTTCAAACCTCGGTGCCATGTGGGTTACGCCAAATGCGACCAATAGCTACATTGTACAAGGTTTTAATATGGATGGGTGCAGCGACAGTGATACTATTACCGTTACCGTCAACCCCATTCCTAATACCCAAATACTTGTCGACGATAACAATGTTTGTCCGAATACCCTCATCCAATTTACAGCTTCGGGAGCCGACAGCTACACGTGGTCTGGGATTGATTTAGTCGGATTTACAGGGAATAGTCAAGCGGCAACGGCAATCAATTCAGGATGGTATGAAGTATTAGGTACCAGTATTTTTGGATGTCAATACTCAGACTCGCTTTATGTTACAGTAAATCCTAATCCCTTGATTACAGTAACCCCCATATTGAACGAAGTGTGTATTGGCGAATCTGTCAACTTCAATATGAGTGGCGCAAACACTTACGTATGGTCGAATGGCAATACAGCAAATAACTTTACTAGCTTCCCTACGAGTTCTGAATCCTTGAGCATCATTGGCTTTAATACGTTTGGATGCAGTGATACAGTTTATGCCGAAATAATAGTTCATCCAAATCCGCTTGCAAGTATTGGGGTAAGCAACGGAAACTTACAAAGCGATAACCCTGTGGCGAATTTTCAAAACAATTCAATCAATAATTTACACTCCACTTGGAATTTTGGAGATGGCACCATACTTACGGACAATGCCGTAGATATCTTTCATACCTACCCGAGTGAAGATGGAAACTATTCAGTTAGCTTGAATGTAATGACTGAATTTGGTTGCAGTGATTCCACAACGATAAGTATACAAGTATCTGGTGATCCTATTTACTATGTGCCAAATACCTTCACTCCTGATGGAGACCAATTCAACAATGTTTTTAAACCAATTTTTACTAGTGGATTCGATCCGACGGGTTATAACCTCTCTATATACAACCGATGGGGAGAACTCCTTTTTGAGTCCCTCTCTCACGAAGAAGGATGGCCTGGATATTATAGCGGTCTAAAAGTACCAACTGGAGTATACACATACACCATTACTTTTTTCGATAAGAAAGAAAATCGATTAAGGGTATTAGAAGGCCATGTGAATTTATTACGATGAGTTTTACAAATCACAAGTTGATTTTTGCAAGTTGGTTTATCTGCAAATAAAATCGTGTAATAAATCATTAATTTTATGTCTTAAATTAAACTCAATGAAATTACTTTGTACACTTTTATTAAGCTGTGTGTTAGCAAGCTTTGGTTTTTCCCAAGATCTTATTACCCTTAAAAATGGTACTCAAATAAACGGAAGCGTCTTGGAGGTAACTCCTTCGCTTGTAAAATTTAAAAAGACCAGTGACGGACCGGTATATTCGATGAATCTTACTGATTTAAGTTCTATCACTTATAAAAATGGTACAGTAGAGAATTTTGGCCCTGCTCCGGTAGTATCCAATTCAAATAAACCAATTACACCTGCAAATCCCGACCCGAAAGAAGATGAAATGCTAATACCTACAAAACGTTATGGCGGACCGAGGGTAGGATTAACATACATCAGCTCGGGAACGACACGTACACGGATTGCTGAAGCATTTAATCGTGCTGATATCACTCCTTTTGTTTCTCAGTTTGGGTGGCAATTTGAAACCCGTATTTTCACGCTAGAAAGCGGAGGTGCTGGATTGGTAGAATTCATTCCCATGATCGGGGGTCTAGAACAAGGGTTGTTTTTACCTAGCGCATCAGGAATCCTTGGTTTTCGTGCGGCAAATGGTATCGAATTTGGCGTAGGTCCAAGTGTATCGCTTGCAGGATTTGGACTCATAATGGCCGCTGGAGCATCCTTTAAAGTTGGTAAAATCACTTTCCCATTCAATATTGCGTTTAGTCCTAACATTAAAAAAATCCTTCCAGATGAGCAGGTGTATAATCCAAATACAGGAATGTACGAAACCATTCCAGGAGAAATTACTAAGTCCGGCTTTAGATTAAGTTTACTTGTTGGATTTAATTCTCGTAAGGGTTGATTATGAAATCGATTAAACAGCTTCTTTTTGTTTTTATCAGTTTCAGTTATGGGGTATTTGCGCAGGATACCCTAATTAAAAATACCGGTGAACTGCTTACAGGTATCGTAATTGATCAGGCCGACGGATACATTTCATATCGGGGAGCATTAGGCGAGGAAATAAACCTCGTTGCTGTAGACCAATTGCTACTGATTAAAAAGGCAAATTCAGAATATCAAGTGTTGTATAAAAACGATACACTCATTACTAAATTAGGGGTTATTTTAACGGGTAAGGTTCTCCAGATTTCTCCTGACTCGGTGGCATATTTCAGATTCAATGGACGTCTGGAATCTCAAAAACAGATATCAATTAGTGAATTATTACTTATTAAATTCTCCAACGGAAGCCTTGAAAACTTCTTTCAAAACGCCAACAATACAAAACTGAGCAACGGAGCTCTTTATGAGCTCGGCAGAAGTGATGCCTTAATTTATTACAAAACGGCGCCAGGAGTTATTGTTGGTGAAGTACTACTTGGAATTTCATCTATAATGCTTTACCCTATGGTTGCAGGAATCACAATTGCCTGCGTTAAACCAAACAAAATAGATAACCCATTAAATCCTAATAATAAACTAATCTATACCGAACCTGAGTATAAAAAAGGGTATATAAATCAAGCCAGAAAACGTAAAACAAAAGACGCTTTTATCGCTTACTTTAGCGGTCTTGCAGCCATTGTAACAACACTTATTGTTGCGTTCAATTAGCATCAACTGTATATTGAACCAAAATCGATTATACGTGTTGAATGATATAGTATGAATCCTAGTATTAAAAATATCTTTGGCGAGCCTCTAATTCCATGTTGTATAAGTCCAATGACAGGATTCTATCGGGATGGATTATGTCGAACGGATTCACTCGATGAAGGACGCCATGTGGTGTGCGCTCAAATGACCGAAGAATTTCTTGTCTATTCGAAAGATGTTGGAAATGACCTTTCCACACCTATACCCGCATATGATTTTCCTGGGTTAAAAGCAGGAGACTTCTGGTGTCTCTGTGCACTTCGTTGGAAGCAAGCATTCGATGCGGGAAAAGCTCCGTTAGTAAACCTAGAAGCTACATCCGAGGCTGCTTTGACATACATAGAAATTCATGATTTAATTGCTCACGCCTATCGAACGATCAATGAATAAACTGGAATACAGTTATTTTGAACTTCCCCCTAAATTTTATTCTAAGGTTAGGCCTCTGAAATTTAAAGGAGCCTTAACCCTACTTTTTAATGAAACACTCGCAAAAAAAATACATATCTCGGAGGATTTCATACCCGATTTGCTTGACTCAACTTCAGAAGCATCTGAAGAAATCTTATGCCCCTTCGCGCAAGCTTATGCAGGACATCAATTTGGGAATTTCACAATGCTTGGTGATGGACGTGCAATTGTCCTAGGCGAAGTGGTAGTTCAAAAGCAACGATTCGACTTGCAACTCAAAGGAAGCGGTCCTACCCCCTATTCTCGTCGTGGAGATGGCCGTGCAACCTTAAAGGCCATGACTCGAGAGTATATAATGAGCGAAGCCATGGAGGCCTTGCACATTCCAACATCAAGATCATTAGAAGTTATTTCGACAGGCGAGCGCATATTTCGTACGGGCCCTGAACCTGGCGCGGTACTGGCACGCGTCATGAAAAGCCACATTAGAGTAGGAACCTTTGAATATGCTAGGTGTTTTTTGGATACTGAGGCATTAAAAGCACTTTTAAGCTACACAATTGATCGACTTTATCCGTCTTGCAAAAACTCGGACAATCCTGCATTGGAATTCATTAAATCAGTAACTGAAACACAATTTGAATTAGTCACTCATTGGATGCGCGTTGGGTTTATCCATGGCGTAATGAATACCGATAATACCGCGATCAGTGGCGAATCGTTTGATTATGGTCCGTGCGCTTTCATAAATCAATATGATCCCAATGCAGTATTTAGTTCAATAGATACGCATGGGCGGTATTCGTTCGGAAATCAAGGCGCAATCATTCAATGGAATTTAGTGCGTCTAACAGAAGCCCTTTTGCCACTCATCGATCCATCAGAAGAGCAAGCGCTTGTTATAGCAAAATCGTTTATTCAAGGATTTGAACAGGAATGGAAACAGAAATACCAGCAAATGATGGCGCAAAAAATTGGTTTTTCAAAAGCTGACAAGGAAACAGAACGCTTGATTACCGATTTATTGAAGCTGATGAATCAGCATGGCGCAGATTACACCAATACCTTTGCTGCACTTTGTTTTGAAATCCCTAATTCCCTTTCCCCATGGAGGCAAGAAGGATTTATTGAATGGAAAGCCCATTGGAACAACTATGCGAAAAGTCAAGGTACATCCTTAGAAGAACGAATAGCGATTATGCGTAAGATAAATCCTGTCGTTATTCCAAGAAACCACTTGGTTGAGTCTATACTTTCGGAGGTAGAACTATGGGAAAAGGATGCAAAGTTTTCAGACCGATTTTACAAAGCAATATCCTTATGGACCGATCCGTACACCTACGATGAATCGCGCATTCCTTGGATGAAACCTCCTAGTTTGGAAGAAAACCAAGCCTACCATACCTTTTGTGGCACATAAAAATCAAACATTTTCTCTTAAAAAATGTTATTACTTTCAATTTTGATAGTAATACTATTATTTTTGTTCAACAAATAACTTTATGAACATTTCAATTCAAGTAAGTTCGACGCTTTATCTCAAGGACCCAACAAGTTCTGAGATTGGATTAAAAATTTTAAGGGAAGGAATTCAATTGATGCAAGATCTAGGATTTGAAGCCTTTACCTTTAAAAAACTTGCTCAAAACATTCAATCAACGGAAGCCACAATCTACCGGTATTTCGAGAACAAGCACAATTTCCTCCTTTACTTAATCAATTGGTATTGGGGTATTTTATCCTATCGGTTGATGCTTGCAACGGCTAATGTTCCTGACCTTAAGCAGCAACTTTCAAATTCTATTTCTGTACTTACGGGTTTACCCGACCCGTCTCAACTGGGCTCTATTGAAGAAGAAATGCAACTTAAACAAATTGTAATTCAGGAATCTGGGAAAGCCTTACACACTAAAATGGTAGATGATGAGAATCAAAATGGAATTTATTTAAATTATAAACATATCGTTTCCACGGTATCAGAACTCGTCAAAAAAATAGATCCGTCATTTCCATATCCTGAAATGTTAATCTCGAATTTAATTGAGAACGCAAACCAGCAGCGCTTTTTCTCAGTTCATTTACCTCGGCTAACCAATACCTCTTCTGCGGATGATGCAGTAGAGTCATTTTCTCATTTAATTATTCAAAAAGTTCTTCAATTATGAAATCAGAAGAAATGACCCCCTTTAAGCGGCTATTAGCTATGCTTAAACCCGATAACAGCGAAATTCGCAACGTGTATATTTTCGCGGCATTCAGCGGGATTGTTGGCTTAGGCTTACCCATCGGTATTCAGGCGATTGTGAATTTCATACAAATGGGAAGAGTAAGTACCTCTTGGATTATATTAGTTATTTTGGTCATGCTTGCGATCATTATTTCTGGTTTTCTAAACATTGCCCAAATGCGAATTACAGAAAACTTACAACAACGGATATTTGTTCGATCCGCACTCGATTTCACAGACCGAATTCCTCTTATTAATACAGAGGCATTAAGCAACAAATATGCACCGGAGCTTCCAAATCGGTTTTTTGATACAATTACCATTCAAAAGGGACTATCAAAACTTATTCTTGACTTTGCTGCGGCCTCGTTACAGATTATTTTTGGGTTGGTTTTGCTTTCATTTTATCATAGCTTTTTTATTTTCTTCGGTTTAGCCTTAATCTTATTGCTAGTTATTGTATTTCGAATTACTGCTGAACGCGGATTTCGCTCGAGCTTGAGGGAATCGAATTATAAATATAAAATTGCGCATTGGCTCCAGCAAATTGCATACACTCGATTTAGCTTTAAAATGGCCGGTACCCCATCCTATTTAATGTATCGAACTGATCAATACTTAGTGGAATATTTGAGCAGCAGAAATGAACATTTCAAAATATTAAAACAGCAATACCTGTACCTTATTGGATTTAAAGCAATTATTGCAATGGCATTGCTAGTAATTGGCGGAGTATTAGTAATTAACCAAACCATGAATATTGGTCAATTTGTAGCTGCCGAAATCATAATACTTCTGATCCTAAGTTCAGTAGAAAAACTCATCGTGAGTCTTGAAACAGTGTACGACCTATTTACCGCAATTGAAAAGATTGGTCAGGTTACAGACTTACCACTCGAAGACAAAGAAGGGATGGACATTCCACACAGTGAACTAGGATTTGAAGTTGATTTCCACAATCTTCGCTACGAAAATGACCTAACTAGTCAGACGCTACTTGAAGGGGCTACCTTTACCATTAAACCCAATGCACGAGCTATTTTCCGAACAGATAATTCCGTTTCCACGAATTTGATTTTTGGATTAATCGCTGGTATTTATAACCCAAAAGAAGGTAGTTTATCCATCAACAACATCCCACTGGGTAATCTAAATCGAACCTATCTTCGAAATAGAATAGGAAACATGTTAACACAAGATTTATTGGTACATGCTACCGTGCTTGAGAATATTACCCTCGGTAGAGATTATGTAAGTTTTGGGGAAGTTCAAACCCTTTGCGATCGGCTTTTATTGTCGAAACAAATACAACATTTAAAAGAAGGTTATGATACCTTGTTAAATCCGGAAGGACATTTTTTAGCCAAAGATTGTATTCGGAAAATCCTAATTGCTAGGGCTCTGGTCGGTTCTCCGAAACTAATATTACTTGAAGAACCACTACAGGACATTAAATTGGATGAACGTGAAGAAATTCTTAACGTTATTCTTTCCCCCGAAAACACAACCGTACTCATTCAATCAGACGATGAATTGCTTGTAGAGCGGGCAACCCAAACAATAAATATTAACCAAGGGGTAACAACTCATTAATATCGTAAAGTATGTTGAATATTTCTCCGAATAATCGAAATAGAATTGATGAGCAACAATTTATTTCTTTCCAAAATGTTAAGAAAGAATCATCCAATCCAAAATTGAAGCGCACACTGTATATCATCGGATCTGTGCTGCTGTTAATCATGTTTTTACCATGGACACAAAACATACGTTCCAATGGAAAAATAACAACACTTCGACCCGAGCAACGTCCTCAAACAATTAATTCAATAATTGCCGGTAGAATTGAATCTTGGTATGTAAAGGATGGGGATTTTGTAAAAAAAGGCGATACGATAGTGATTATTTCCGAGGTCAAGGATGGGTATTTTGATCCTAAACTTATAGATCGAACTCAAAACCAAATTAAAAACAAGGAGTTAAGTGTTATTTCCTATGAACAAAAAGTAAATGCCTTAGACCAACGTATCGATGCACTTATTGAATCCTCTAAACTCAAGTTACAACAAGCAAAGATTAAATACCGACAAGCCCGTTTAAAAATCACCGCTGACAGCATAGAATTTCAAGCAGCAGAAACAAATTACGATATTGCTAAAGACCAATATCATCGATTTGAGAAACTTTACGAACGTGATTTAAAATCACAAACCGAGGTAGAAACACGTCGAATGGCTATGCAACGTGCACAAGCTTCTATGATTTCAGCGCAACAGAAACTACTTCAAAGCAGAAACGACCTCATCGATGCAAAAGTTGAGGTCCAATCAACTGAAGCAAAATATCGCGATGAAATAGCAAAAGCAGAATCCGAAAAAATGTCGGCCATGACCAGTATGTATGATGCTGAGGTCGATGTTACCAAGCTACAAAGCCAAGCAGCTGGTTATTCTATTCGTAATGGAAACTATTTAATTTTAGCTCCGCAAGATGGTTATGTCACCAAAATATTAAGTAGTGGGATTGGAGAAACAATCAAGGCTGGACAAGAATTGGCTACCATAATGCCTTTAAATTATGACCTTGCCGTGGAAATGTATATTCGCCCGATGGATTATCCATTAGTACGTAAAGGTCAGCATGTCAGAATGCAATTTGACGGTTGGCCTGCCATTGTATTTTCAGGTTGGCCAAACAATAGCTATGGCACCTATGGTGGGACAGTATTCGCAATAGATAACTTTAGCTCAGAAAATGGAATGTTTAGAGTTCTTATTGCTCCTGATAAAAAAGACCATCCTTGGCCTAGGGCATTGCGTGTTGGTGGTGGAGTAAACTCCATGTTGCTCCTTCAAGATGTAGCAATAGGGTATGAATTATGGCGTAATATCAACGGGTTCCCGCCTGATTTCTATTTCGAAAAAGATTCTAAAGAAGTAAAATCATCAAAAAAGAAATGAAAAACCTATTCATTCTCATAAACAGCTGCATTTGGTTAGCTTTAAATGCCCAAAAACCTCTAACAGAAGATGCGTTCATAACCTTGGTGAAACAGAATCATCCGTTAATTAAAATCAGCGATATTCAACCGAAATACGGTGACGCATATCTACTCAAAGCAAAAGGAGGATTTGATCCCAAAATTGAGGGTTCGTTAAATCAAAAATATTTTGATGGGAAGCAATATTACTCGGTGGGTGACTATGGAATTAAATATCCCACGTGGTATGGGGTTACTGTAAAAACAGGGGTAGAAAGCAACAGAGGCTCTTACTTAGACCCGCAAGCCAAGACGCCTTCTGGTGGTTTATTTTACGGTGGCATTGGTGCGAATTTAGGTCAGGGACTCTTGATTGACCAGCGACGTGCAGACCTTTGGAGTGCAAAAATAAATCAGCAATCGAGTGAAGAGGAACGGCGCCTACAAGTAAACAAATTGATCTATGAAACCGGATATGCTTATTGGGATTGGTATCTCGCTTTCCATTCTACAAAATTACTACAAGAAGCTTATGATGTTGCATTGCAACGGTTTAACGCAGTAAAGGAAACAGCTATTCTCGGGGATCGAGCATATATTGACACCGTTGAGGCCGGACTTCAAGTGCAACAACGTCTAAGTTTATTGCGCGATGCAGAAGCGAATTACCGAGAAAAATGTAATGTACAATCCACCTACTTATGGTCTGAACAACAAGAGCCATTAATGCTTGGAGAAACGGCAAGGCCCATAGCTCAAACAAGCTGGATTGCTTCGGCACTGATCCCATTTCAAAGTGACTCCTTAATAAACAACCATCCATATTTAATGATTACTGAATTCAAGGTAGATATGCTTCAAATTGACCGAAGATTAAAAGCTGATCGTTTAAAACCTTCCGTTCAAGTAAACTATAATATCCTTAATGAGCCTGTTAATTATAATCCATTTAGTGACCTAGATATTAACGATTATAAATGGGGATTTTCTATTGAAATGCCTTTAATTCTCCGAAAAGAGCGCGGTGATTTAAAATTAGCTAATTTAAAAATTGAAGAAACTCAACTTAATCTCGCACAACTGAAGGCTCAGCTGACAATGAAAATAAACAACGCCAAAATAGAGTTAAGTAATAGCATTGAGCAATTAGCCATTTATCAACGTGCTGCAAAAGACTCTAAACAACTGCTTGAAGCGGAACGGAACATGTTTGAAAATGGGGAGAGCTCTTTGTTCTTAATCAATATGCGAGAATTAAACTATATTCAATCGGAACTTAAATATTTAGAATGGCAAGCAAAAAACAAACAAATTGGTTTCAGTTTAGGCTTTGCTACAGCAACCTTGTTTTAAGTAGTTAATCACTGCGTTAAAATCGCTTAATATTTAGTTAAATTCGCTTAGTGAAACTAAGTGCTGTCATTAAATTATTATTCTTCCCCATCCTAATTGTTCTATTAGACTTATATTTTAGATGGGATCGTATGAGCTATTTCCATGCGAAACACGTTTATTTTTATTTAGCCTCTGTAATTGCATCCATTCTATTCCATACGATTTGGCTTCTTATTTTAAAACGAATCGTCGCGAGTAATTGGCTTTATTACACACTCGGTTCTTTTTACTTTTTACTTACATTTTTTATTGTTGGAGCAAGCTTAGCGTTTAAGAACATTAATGACCTATTCCCTAACTACTACACCCTACTCTATTTTAAAACAGAACCCAAGAGCGCCTTTATGATAATTCGCGATGTAAGCGGATGGAAAGAACTGCTCGGAATATTTGGAACCGTAGCGTTAGTCACCTGGGGATCAAGAAGGCTTATTACCAGGCATATTCCTACGGTCATCACGACGAAAATCCTGTTGGTATCTATTTTTCCCATCCTTCTATTTGAAGGATTGGTTGCCAAGCACAAAAAGTATGATCAATGCGCCTTGGTTGATGTAAATTTCTGTGCATGCGTTCAACGCCATCTATTTACTTGGGACGATCATACCTCCTTCAAAGGAAAAGGCCTAGGAGTAAGAAAAGTTTCTATTCAAATCGATCGAAAACAAACCGCAACATTCAATGTCTTGGTGATTGTCTGTGAATCTTTACGAAAACGGAGTTTGGGAGTATATGGAAATCCCAAAAATACGACCCCAAAGCTTCAAGAATTTATAGCTTCTCATCCGGCATCAACTTATTTATTTCAGAAACCCTATACGGTTTCTACTACGACTATGTTAGCTGTACCTGCTACCTTAAGCGGTATAGGACCTTACCAAGACTCCGCACTTTTGTATTCGCAGCCCTTAATTTGGGATTACGCCAAACAATATGATTATAAACGATTCTTTTTAAGTTCACATACACTCGAATGGTATCGGTTTGCCGACTTCTATAAACATGACTCCTTAGATATCTGGTGGAATCATGACAATTCAGGCCTGCCCTATTATAATGATTTGGGAATTCGAGATGAGCTAACCATAAACAAAGCGATAAAAACAATCCATTCCTTCAAAGACAAACCGTTTACTGGGGTGATTCAACTAAACACCACCCATTATCCTTACCGTGTTCCAACAGATTATGAGCATTGGAATGGTCGCTATCAAGACGCTTACAACAATGCGGTAAGGTATCAGGATGCTATCCTAGGGAAACTTTTTGATTATTTGGAACGAACAAATAAACTTAATAATACCGTTATTCTACTTACCAGTGATCACGGGGAATCTTTGATGGAGCATCACAACATTGGCCATGTTGAGAGCAACTATTATGAAACGATTGCCATACCGTTATTTGCGTATATCCCGCCTTCATTGCTCACGCAAGCTCAACGTGTAGCACTCCGTAATAATCAGAAAAGTATTACATCGAACATCGATCTTGTACCCACCTTGCTTGATTTATGGAATATTAAACAATCAAATCAATGGAAACCCTATACGGAACGATTAACTGGGCATAGTTTACTCAAGAAAATCCCTGAAGACCGAAATGTCATCACTTTAAACAATAATCAAATCGCAAGTTTTAATACGGGGTTATCCCTAATAAATTCAAAATTTCATTTTTTGCTCCGAACTAACCTGACACCCGCAAAAATAGAATGGTACCGTTCAGGAGATGAAAAAGAAGTCCACGATTTAGGTCCATTGTTACCCGATGCAGTAAAAGGTGTCGTAAAAAAGGCAATACATCCATTCCCGGTTTGCCATCCATTTTTAGATTACTTGAACTCTAACTCATCTAACGAAATAATACGTTGAAGACGAAACCCATCTTCAGTATTTATGGAAAAGGTTAACATCTTACGCCATGGCTGAATTCGTAAAACGCCAAAATTATTGTCCATAACCGGACCTTTCTCTCGATGGACATTGGGTGCTGCAAATTCCCAAGATTCAGAAATCCCACTGCTAGTTAAATCATATAGTGGATATGACGAACTACATAATTTAGATAATTCCGCATAATGCACATCACCCGAAATAAACACCACGTGCTCTTTGCGTGTGGATTCAATTAACTGGACCATACGTTCTTGTTCGAGCGGAAAATTAGCCCACGTTTCGTAGCCATTATATTCTGTCGCAAATTGGGTAGAGGACGCAATAATTGTTACCGCAGATTTTACCTTTAATTGTTCCGATAACCAACTCCATTGTTCTTCTCCTAACATAGTTGAATCCGCTTTGAAACATGGAAGATACAAGCGTTCATATGGATAATAGGTGTCGTTTTCTTCGCTTTGCACATTAATTCGTTTCAATGAACTTCTAAAGGTTCTCGTGTCCAATAAGATTAACTGAATCTTTTTTCCCTTGTACCTAAATAAGTACGATTGATAAATGCCTTGATGACTTAATAACTGTGTTAGATTTGGCGGTTGAAAAAATGACATAAACATGCGTTTTGACGCCTCTTTCAATGGGTAGTATTTACCCACATCGTCCATCCCATAATCGTGATCATCCCAGGTTGCATAAATGGGCGCGCTGCGCTTTAGTGCTTGAAAATTAGGATTGCATGCTAAGGCTTGATATGCCTTATTAATTCGCATTGAATCATAGGTATCCGCATAGATATTATCACCAAGAAAGACAAACACATTAGGCGACATAGCCGCAGCCTTATTCAACAATACAAGCTCCTTTTCTTGGTGAAGACATGACCCAAACGCCAAGTTAAATCCTTGTCCAAATAATAAACCATCTTGAATTATACAAATCAATAAAATCGTAATAATCGTTTGTTTCATGCGCTATAAAATTAGTAGTTTTGGGGGGTTGGCAAAACCTGGATTAAATATCATTCATTACCTGGCTATACTGAGCTTATTTGTCTTGTGTATGATCCTCATCGTATTCCACAATGGGTTAGTGCCTTTACTTTGTTTGATGGGTTTGTTTTTTGGCGGAAGATTAGTTATAAGAAAACTTACGGGACATGCTCCCAATGGCTTAGGAATCCTTAAAAATACTCTGTTAGTTATTTTGTTTATTGTCGCAGGAATTATATGTAGTATTTTACGAACCGAAACCAACTACTATTATTTGTTAACGCGAACTAATACGTTAAAGATAAAACAAGATGGTGAGTGGGTATTAATTCATAATGCTGACAGAATCGATGTGAATGAAGTGTATTCAAATCCTTCGGTAGTTGTACAACGCATTGACATTAAACGCAATCAGGAGGGGATCCTTGGTCGAGCACTAAACCTCGTAGTTTCCCAAAAAGTGAATGTTTTTATTTTTAAGCCAACGAATGCCTTTTACTTAGTTGCAGATCCCAACAATGGGTTTGCTCCGCTCACTGTTAGTGAAGCAAATACTCGAAAAGAAAGTAGTTTTCTAATCAACGCGAGCTTTTATGACCCATCAAACCGCGCGCTGGGCGAAGTAATCTATTGCAGCAAGCAATACCAAACAAAAAGCAGTTCCTCAGGGTATTTCAAAGTGATCGATGGCGTACCCCACGCAGGCCCTCGTTCTGTGTTTGATAGTTATTCCAATACCCCACAATATTCATGTCAAGCGCATCCATCCACGATGAAAGACGGCGTCATTTTTCAGTACATTCTAGATAATTCCTTTGCAAAGTGGCGTCAACGAACGTATCGCAACTTGGTTGGAGAAAAAGCGGATGGTAGTATAGTATGCATTGCTTCCGGTAATGGCGGATTGTTAGATGTGCGTGAAATCAGTCAGCTTGCTAAATTACTCGACGTAAAACACGCGACCCTATTTGATGCGGGAATCGCCTTACAGTACGCGTTCAATAGTCCTGGATATTCCATGGAGTTTTCTGCATTCAATAACTTATTGGATGCAGGAACTTTTATTGATCAGGTTGGAATGGAACTTTTTCGCAAGAATTTTATCCAACGATCGCCTGTTTATATTGGTATTAACCTGAACGAATGAACAAACTTATCCTCTACGTTATTTTTATTGTATCAAGTACAGCGATGTTCGCCCAAGAACGTGCGCTCGAAAAGAACCATCAAGAAGGAATAGATAAAGCGAAACAAGGAGATTACCTAGGCGCAATCACCTCATTCACTAAAGCCATTGAAGTATTGCCCTTAGATGCCTACGCTTGGTACAACAGAGGAATGGCAAAAAACATGATCGGTGAATATGAAGATGCATTAAATGACTTTGGAACCTGTATTGGGATTAATCCTGCATATGGACGGGTTTGGTATAACCGAGGGCTCACAAAAATGTATGTTTCTAACTATGACGGCGCAATTGTTGATTTAACGCAGGCAATTCAAATTGAGCGGGAATATGCCGGAGCCTATTACTACCGAGCATATCTTTATGAACTCAAAGGTTTATTTGATTTTGCATGCACCGATTATCAGAATGCGCAAGCCAAAGGATATCCAGTACCTGCAGAAAAATTAGCGGCATGTGGGGATACATCATACCCTGGATTTATTAAACACCCGCTCCTTTTCCTAACTAAAGAAAGTTCGATGCGTGGCTATGGTACAAAAAAACGCAATCCAATTCATGTTGGAAGTACAGATAATATGGAAATATATCTGCGTTTATTGAGGTCGCCGGATGGTAAGTACGTATACCACCATATAATCGAAAAAGGCCAATTATCGGTTGTGGAAATAACCTACACGAAACATGGGAAGAAAAAAACGAAGCTACTTTATTTTAATTTGGACGTGCTTGAAGAACCCAAAATCATCAAGGGATTTAAGACATTTAAAAAACCGTTGAACTAAAATCTTCTTTAACCATCCGCTCAACAATTTTTGCTCCATTAATTGCCAATGGAATTCCTCCCCCAGGATGCACAGTTACTCCTGCAAAATACATCCCCTTGACAGTAGGAGCATGATTCGGATGCCGATAAAATGCAGCCAAGGCAGAATTAGAGCTGTTTCCATAAATAGAACCACCTTTTCCGTTGTAAACCGTTTCTAGCTTTACAGGATCATTAATATATTCAGTTTCAATCAAAGGAACGATATCCACACCCAAAGCGAGATTCAATTTATTAATAACATTATCACGAAGCTGTTCCACCATGGCCTCCCAATTCTGACCAATATTAACCGGGGCATTCACCATTACAAACCAATTCTCACAACCCTTCGGGGCATCAGAGGGTTCAGCTTTAGAACTAATATGAACATAAATGGTGGGGTCATCAATCAAGGTTTTAGAATCAAATATTGCCTTAAATTCCTCCTTGTAATCTTCCGTAAAAAATATGTTATGAACTCCTAGTTCCTTGAATTCCTTTTTTATCCCCCAATAGAAAACGACACCAGAAGAAGACAACTCTTGCCTTAAAATTTTAGAAGGACGCTTAACCTGAGGCATTAATTGCTCATAGGTAAAATGAGCATCTGCATTGCTAACAACAATCGAAGCGGGATGAAAAGTATCTAGGGCATAAACGCCTACAATACGACCATTTTCAACTTTTATGGATTGAACCGGAGAATCCATCCGGAAATCTACGCCGAGAGAACGTGCTGTACGTGCTAAACTCTCAGTAATTGAAACCATTCCACCTTTCGGAAAATAGATTCCTTCATTAAATTCCAAATGTCCAATAATACTTAATAAGCCCGGTGTTTTAAATGGATCACTACCGTTATACGTAGCAAATCGATTCATAAGCTGTATGGATTTTGGATTTTTAAAAAATCGTTTCGAAAATCCATTCATGCTAATCAATAAACCATAGCGTGGAATATTTAAAATGGCAGGAATCAGTTTTTTATTAAATAAATGAGAAAAACGATGCAAGGTCGTTTCAATAAAAACAGGCTTCAATACGTCATAGTTCTTCTTCAAGCGGTTTAAATAGGTGTGAACCTTTTTAGGATTTTCATTGAAATCCGACACCAATACATTCATTGTGGCCTCCATCCCAGTTGGTAAAATATGACTCGTGCCATCTGAGAAAAAATAACGAAATGACTCAGGTAACGCATGATATTCAAAAGGCTCTTGATCGATCCCTAAGGCTATCAACTCACGAATTAATTCAGGTTCGGTAAAAACCGAGGGGCCCATGTCATATCGATAGCCGTTGAATTCACGCGTATGCACCTTACCTCCAATGAAAGAATTCTTTTCAAAAACAGTAACCTTGTTTCCTAATTTAGCAAGCCGAATTGCTGTTGCCAAGCCTCCTACCCCACTTCCAATAACAATTACTTCTTCTTTCATACCAAGGTTTGGAACAACAAAACAAGAAAACAGTTCATGTTTATTGATACGTTTTCAACAAAAATATGGTTTTTTCAACATTTTATTAGAATTTTCAAGGGCTACAGGTTTGCGGGAAAGATATTCAGATATATTTGTCCCGTTAAACGTTTTTATTAACCTTTTAAAAAAATTAATTATGAACAAAGCAGAATTAATTGACGCAATGGCAGCTGCTGCTAATTTGTCAAAAGCTGATGCAAAAAGAGCGCTTGATGCGTTTGTTGATGTTTCAACTGGAGCATTGAAATCAGGAGACCGTATCTCTTTAGTTGGATTCGGTTCTTTTTCAATTTCAGATCGTAAAGCAAGAAACGGAAGAAACCCTAAAACTGGTGCAGTTATTAAAATTGCTGCAAAAAAATCAGTTCGCTTCAAAGCTGGTGCTGAATTAAGCGGGAAAGTAAACTAATAAAAGATTACTTTAAAAAGAAAGGGAGCCTTAGGGTTCCCTTTTTTTTATGTGCATTTAAAAACGATAATCCTTCATGATGGTATGAATCATCACCTGACCAGAGGAGAAGTTCAAACGCAGTAAATACTTACCTACATTCAGCATGGAAATATCAATTGATTGGCTAAAGTTTGTCTCGTATATTTTTCTTCCATCCATGGAATAAATTTGATATGCATTAACCTCACTTAGATGGTAACCTATCAAATAAATTTTATCACTGCTTGGATTTGGAAAGAGTACCATTTCTTTCAACGCAGTCTGATTATTTCCTGCCCCAGGGCATTCTCCCAGAAGATAATTAGATACTCCAAAGTAGTTCATTGCAATACAAGAATTTTGGTACGTGACTGAATCACAACCACAAACCGGTTCAATTATACCAGGACAAAGAACATTCAAATTAATTAAATTTGAATCAATACACTCTAAGGTTACTACCGTGTCATTCATACAAAGACTGTTGCAGGCGTACAAACTGTTAAAGAAATAGCCACTATAATCAACTCCATTGCTACCGGTCATACTGCATCCTGAAACGAAAAAACATGAATCATTTTGCCTAATTACACCTAAGGCCATAGCACATGCTCCAAAATCTACCCCCGAGGGTACCTCCACACAGGTATCTAATTCCACAGGTTCACACGGACCAGGTGTCCATGAGGTTACTCCACCAGAGGTGGTAGCAATGCAATCATTCGCATAGGTTAACCCATCGCAACCACATACAGGATCATATACCATCGGACAGATTGCTAACGTATCAATTAAGGTAGGGTCTACACAGGGCTGTGCTAATGCATTGAAACCGATTAACAATAATAAACCGACTAATCTTTTCATGCGTTTATATGTTCTAATTCTCCTTCAGAACGTGCTATCACAGCAGTTGCAAGGCAATTCCCCAAGACATTTACAGAGGTTCGAGCCATGTCCATCACCGCATCGATACCTAGAATCACACTCGCCTTCTCAGGGTCGAGGCCCATGGACGCTACGGTTCCAGCTAAAATTACAAACGAAGCACCTCGAACTCCTGCAACACCTTTACTCGTTAGCATTAATACCAAGCAAATTGAAATTTGCTCTCCAATACTTAAATTGATTCCTGACATTTGCGCTATAAATACAGAAGCCAGCGATAAATACAAGGTGGTGCCATCCAAATTAAAGCTATATCCGGTAGGGATAACAAATCCAACAATATGCTTAGGTATTCCAAATTGCTCCAAATTCTCCATCGCCTTTGGCAGGGCAGCTTCACTGCTCGCAGTGGCGAAAGCCAAAGAAACAGGCTCGGATACTGCTGTTAAGAATTTACGAATTGGAATTTTAGCGAGTAAGGCAATCGGCAACAACACGAGTAATAAAAATACTACTAAAGAAACATAGAGGGTACCCACTAATTTCATGAGTGACATTAACACATCAATACCCGATTTAGCGACTGTAGAAGCCAAGGCGCCAAAAACAGCTAAAGGCGCCAAGAACATTACAATATCTGTAAACTTAAACATGACCTCAGCTAAACTTTCATTCATCCGAAGCATAGTTAATTTGTGTTGCTCATTTTTAACCATACCAAGACCAATGGCAAAAATCACGGAGAAAACAACAATTTGAAGCACTGAGTTTTCGGCAATAGACTTGGCAATATTCTCCGGGAAAATCTCAACAATGTGATCCTTATGTTCCGTTCGTTGAGCAAGCAATTCCGAACTTTTTTCTTTTACTTTTTCATTGACTTCTAACTGCACCCCTTTACCAGCTTGTGTGATATTAATTGCCATTAAACCAATAAACAAGGCCAAGGTAGTAACGATCTCAAAGTATATGATACTTTTTAATCCCATCCGCCCAACTTGTTTCAGGTTACTATGTCCTGCAATGCCAACCACTAAGGTTGCGAAAATTAAGGGGGCAACCAAGGTCTTTATTAAGCGAAGGAAAATTTTTGCAAGACGTTCCATTTCCAAGGCGAATGAAGGAAAATCCATTCCAACCTCAATACCTAATACCATGGCACTAAAAATCCAAAGTGACATCTTCTTACGAACGAAGGCGATCACAAAAAGCAAGGTAATTAAGACGAATCGAAGTGATTCAAACAAGCCAGACGGTACATTTTTTAGGTACGCTTGGGCAACAAAACCTGCCAATAACATACCAAAAATCACTAAATATGCCTTTAAGTTGGCTAACGCTTTTATAGTATTCCACATGCCGTAAAGGTAATGAATTCGAACTTTGATTCCCAATCCGTATCTTTGTTAAAAAAACGCTCATGGCCATTTCAAACAAGGAATTGGAATTCAATTTTAACGAAGACCGTATGCGACATCGCATTAGAAATTTGGAACAAGAACTCGAGAAAATCTACCTTGGTGGAGGGAAAAAACGCATTGACAAACTTCATGATTCAGGAAAACTTACCGCCCGTGAGCGTATTGACTTACTGCTTGACCCAAATACTGATCGTGTAGAAATCGGAGCAATCGCAGGATATGGAATGTATAAGGAGCATGGTGGTTGTCCGGGTGCAGGCGTAGTGGTAGTTATTGGATATGTAGCAGGTAGGCAATGCATCGTTGTAGCGAATGATGCGACAGTAAAGGCAGGCGCATGGTTTCCAATTACTGGAAAAAAGAACCTTCGAGCACAAGAAATCGCCATGGAGAATCGCTTACCGATTATATACCTTGTTGATTCAGCCGGAGTGTACTTACCTATGCAAGATGAGATATTTCCCGACAAAGAGCATTTCGGACGAATATTCCGAAACAATGCGGTGATGAGTTCAGAAGGAATCGTGCAAATTGCTGCAGTAATGGGTAGTTGTGTTGCCGGCGGTGCATATTTGCCAATCATGTCAGATGAAAGTTTAATTGTCAATAAAACAGGCACAATTTTCTTGGCAGGATCTTACTTAGTAAAGGCAGCGATTGGCGAAAGCATAGACAACGAAACTTTAGGTGGCGCTACCACACAAACAGAAATATCAGGAGTTTGTGACTATAATGTTGATTCAGACCAAGAATGCCTGGCTACCATCCGTGATTTAATGTCGCGCATCGGACATACCGAACAAGCCGGTTACGACCGAATTGCGTCTGAAGAACCTTTAGAGGCAGCCGAAAAACTTTACGGACTAATGCCCGATGAACGATCAAAACCATATAACACACGTGAAATACTCAAGAGTTTGGTGGACGGCTCCACATTCACTGAATATAAGGAAGGTTATGGAAAAACCATACTCTGTGCTTATGCACGAATCGACGGCTGGAGTGTTGGCATCGTGGCGAATAACCGAGAAATTGTAAAATCAGCCAAGGGAGAAATGCAGATGGGAGGCGTTATTTATTCGGATTCGGCAGATAAAGCGGCTCGTTTTATAATGAACTGCAACCAGAAAGCAATTCCTTTAGTGTTTTTACAGGATGTAACGGGCTTTATGGTAGGTTCCAAAAGTGAGCACGGCGGGATCATCAAAGACGGCGCTAAATTAGTGAATGCCATGTCAAACAGTGTGGTTCCTAAATTCACGGTAGTTATGGGTAACTCATACGGTGCAGGGAACTATGCAATGTGCGGGAAGGCCTATGACCCAAGATTGATCGTGGCTTGGCCGACCGCTGAAATTGCCGTAATGAGCGGAGCTGCCGCAGCAAAGACCTTGTTGCAAATAGAAGTTGCTGGTTTAAAAGCCAAGGGTGAAGAAATCACAGCGGAGCGGGAAAACGAATTGTATACGAAAATAAAATCTCGATACGACGAACAAATCTCACCGTATTATGCGGCAAGTCGTTTGTGGGTGGATGCCATCATTGACCCCATCGAAACAAGAAAAGTGATTTCCATGGGCATATCCATGGCAAATCATGCTAAACCTACCAAACGGTATAATGTTGGAGCTATTCAGACGTAATTACTTACAACTAATGCGTTCTGCAACCTTGTAACGAAATGGCATAAAAGAGATTAGAAAGTAGCTTTGCTTTCAAAACTAATTTTATGAAAAATTTCCTGCACCTTGTTTTCTTTCTTCCACTTATTGGTTTAAGCCAATCAAACAAAATTCAAGCCGGTATCAGCACCAAAGACAGTGCAAAACTGAGTATTCTTGGGGTTTATCAAGATGATTTCCCTAATATATCTGTTGTTTTCAGGGCTGAGAAAAAAAATGGCAATCCAGTGTTCGGATTGAGCAAAAAAGAGTTAACCGTTCTAGAGAATGAAGAGGAATGTCAAGTTATTTCCATTCGAGAACTCTCCAAACAAAAACCCATTAATATTGGCATCGTATTAGACCATTCAGGATCGATGGATTACGATGAAGTCCAATTACAGCGCTTAGGAATTGATATGTTTGATTTACCAATAGATGCCCAAGGATTAATCGAATTCCCGAAGGGCTATGTTAAACCTATAACCTTAGCCAAGTCGGCACTACTTGAATTTGTGGAATCTTTTAATTTCAAAAAAGACAACATTAGTGTTGTAGGATTCTCTTCAAAAGTTGACCGCACCCTAGGACTGACAAACAACGTTGGAAAAATCAAGCGAAATATTCGAACCATGAAAACCGAAGGAACCACTGCATTTTATGATGCAATAATAGCCGGTTTGAAACAACTTAACGGTGCGGAAGGCATGAACGTCATTGTGGCCCTAACGGACGGAAACGACAACTCTTCTTACGCTAGCTTAGTCAAAACGATAAATGAAGCAAAACAAATGGATATCCCAGTCTACGTTGTTGGATTAGGTGATGTAAACCGAGCTATGCTAAGTCAAATTGCCACAGAAACAGGCGGACAGTTTTTCTATGCGAATTCAGCTAAATCACTTCATAATATTTATGAAAAAATAAGCGAAAAACTTCAATCTTTTTATGATTTGGTCTACCTGTCACCTAACCTATCCAAGGGCTCATGGGATCGCTCATTGGAAATCTCATTTGTGAAAGAAGGGCAACACGTAGTAAGTGAAATCGAGCATTTCACAATTGATTCAACAGCGATAGCATATATTAAGCAAAAGAACTTAGAAGCTAAACAACGTGAAGAAGCAGCTAAAGCAGCATCAGAAAAAGCAGAGGCAGAAGAAGAAGCTCAAGAAAACCTGATACGAAATAGCGGTATTGGAATAGCCGCGCTGCTAGTTACAGGTGGAATAATATTTTATTTTTCGAGAAAAAAATCCAAACCGCAAGTAACCATTTCTAAAGTTTATCCA
This sequence comes from Bacteroidota bacterium, assembly GCA_041163605.1. Lineage (GTDB taxonomy): Bacteria > Bacteroidota > Bacteroidia > Flavobacteriales_D > Crocinitomicaceae > UBA952. The sequence goes on from JBEAQY010000047.1 coordinate 27,835, forward strand.
AATCCAACGGCAAATAATGTTAGCATTGAAATACAAAACAATAGGTCGATGGAAGGCAAACTATATGTATTTGACATGCAGGGAAATCAAGTATTACTTCAAGACATTGGTTCTAAGGCTGAAATTAACTTATCAGCGCTTGGTAATGGGACCTATTTATTAAGAGCAAGTTTTGATGAATGTCAAAGTGAATCGATACGCGTAATAGTACAAAAATAACAGGTAGAGTTGAATGGAATAGTTAATGATTTATATCCGCTTACTTAACACGCAGGAACGTTGAATTATTTATGCACACCTTACTCCTCGTCCCAACCCGTATTAGAACTTTTCTTGCCGTTGAAGTATCGAGAATAACCAAATCCAACAATGAGGTAGGATGACACTTTGTTTAATTCACTGGCGGAATATCCTAAATCAGAATTAATACCGATATCCCAGGGTTTATAGCCAAAGCCATAAAAGGCGTACCCAATGGTCAAGCGAAACGATGCATTCACATCGGCTGCTAAACAAATCCCTATGTTCGGTTCTATATATGCTGATTGTTTAGAATTATAGGTGATGCCCATACTTTTCAGAGTATCTGTTACAAAGGCTGTTTGGGCAAATCCTGCTTTTACACCAATATCCGTTGCTAAGCTTGGCGTCCAAAACTTTTCATGACCTAGCTTTATAAAAGCCGCCCCATTATGCATTCCTCCGCTTATTTTCTGATTGATTCTAAACTGATTGATATTAAAGAAAGAATAATGCACCCCAGCTCCAAACATTAAACCAGACCTCAAGGTATATTGATACATCGGTGAAACATAAACTACTCCTTGCATGATGTTTTTAAAAGGCGCATTGACAAAGCCATTTGGTAGCCCTAATTCAAAGACAAATGAATCGTCAATTTCCATATCCTGTGCCATATAGCTACTTTGAAGCCATGCAAAAACTACAAGTATCAGGGTATATATTCCTTTTTTCATTTGTATAAAATTACAACTTTAAATATTTATTCTTAACCGTCTGAATAAAACTACGCGCATAAGCCGCTGTCTCTGGCTCCAAATTGAAGCGTAAAACAGGGATTATAAATCCAACAAAAACTAACGCTTCTATGCAGCCAATACGTAAAAGCTTATAAATCGTTGTGGATTTAGAATAAAATGGAAAAAAATGAACGCTTACGTAATAAACTCCAAGTACGCCCAAAAAGACCAATAAGGGCTTTGTATGTCCCCAATGAAAAGGATTCAGTCGATAAACCCAATAAATGTAAACGGAACGAGCTACATTGTAAAACACAAAGATGAATCCAGTAGCGAATCCAACACCGGCTATTCCATATCGAGGAATTAATAAGCGATTCATGATATATATTCCTGCACACAGAAATACGGTAAAGAGTAAATCATACTTGTATTTTCGTGAAGTAGCAAAAATGATTCCATTGAGTCCGCAATACATATCCACTACCCTACCCAATAATAAGAAAAATAAGACAGGAATTCCTGCACTGAATTCCGGTTTCAAAAAAGAAAACAACTCATGAACCGGCAACCATAAGCCCAAAAAGGACAATAATCCAATAAACAACCCTGCACCGCTCGACTTTTGATAAATTTCTTGAAGCCCCTTCATGTTTTTTTCCTTCCAAAGTTTAGCTACAATGGGTGAGCTCACTCGTGTCATTGCACGAAAGGGTATTAACATGGCGCTGGTCACTTGAACCATGGTGGTATAAATACCAGTAGCCGCGAGCCCAATCATTCCACCGATCATCACTGCATCCATCGTCACTACGACCATAGTGGCCAAGGTATTTACGTACGAAAAAAGGCTAAATGAAAGGATAATCTTTCGAAATCGTTTTGGAATGGTAATGTACTTTAATGAATAATGTAATTCCTTATGATAAATCAAATATCCCATTAACACCAAAGCAGGTAACATATTACTCAACATTAGCACTGTTAAAAACATTTCAAACGAAACGTAATCTAACGCAAATACTATAAGCAGGATCGTTGTTAACACTCGAAGCCCTATGTCCTGTAAAAATACCGGCAGAATATTCTTAAACATCCCCCGCATGTGGTTCTCAAATAGCATGAACAGCACATTGCCAACACCAACCGGAATCACCCACCAGGCATAGCGATTGAATAACGCGGATTTATCATGAAAATAGGCTCCGATTTCGGCTTTAAACAGCCAAAACAATACTGAACAAAGCATGATTCCAAAGCATACGATAAGCACATTAAACAATAGAAACCCATAGTGCTTTTTTGCTTCGTTTCGAAAAAATGGAAAAAAACGCCAAGTGACATAGATGCTCCCAAGATTACTCAATTGAGCAAACAATAATCCCGTGGTGGTCAGCAAATTAACCAGTCCGATTTCAACTGTAGTTAGAAATAAAATAAACAGAAAGGCCTTGTTGATATACCCAAGAACTAATCCTATGTAAGAGATTAGTGTAGTTCGTAAAGCATCTTTCTTTACAATTCCCATGCTATCTAGAAAGGTGCATATTCCGCTTGGAATACACCTTAGTAAAGAATGGATCTTTCAGGTCCTTTATAAAACGAATCGCTTCACCCGTAGACTTCATTTCAGGTCCAAGTTCTTTCTTCACATCTGGGAATTTCTCATATGAGAATACTGGAATTTTAATCGCATACCCCTCTTTTCGTGGATTGAAGCTGAAATCCTTAACTTTCTTCTCACCGAGCATTACCTTCGTTGCGTAATTTACATAGGGTTCATCGTAGGCTTTTGCAATAAACGGAACCGTTCTAGAAGCGCGCGGATTGGCTTCAATTACATAGACTTTATCGTCTTTGATTGCAAATTGAATATTAATCAACCCAACCGTGCGTAATTCTACCGCTATTTTCCGTGTAATATCCTCAATTTGTGTCATCACAAAATCACCTAAATTATATGGTGGCAACACCGCATAGGAATCTCCGGAGTGAATCCCGGCAGGCTCAATGTGCTGCATGATTCCAATAATATAAACATCTTCTCCATCGCAAATCGCATCTGCCTCAGCTTCAATCGCACCCCCCAAGAAATGGTCTAATAAAATCTGATTACTTCCCATTTCATTAATAATATCCACGACATGGTGTTCAAGCTCTTCTTTGTTAATTACAATTTTCATTTTCTGTCCACCCAACACGTAACTTGGACGAACTAACAATGGAAATCCTAACTCATCTGCCAACTCAAGTGCTTGTTCTGCACTTTCCACCACTCCGTATTGAGGAAACGGGATGTTATGCTGTTCTAATAATTTCGAGAATCGTCCCCTATCCTCTGCTAAATCCAAGGCGTCAAAGCTCGTCCCTAAAATTTTAACTCCGTATCGTTGTAGTTTCTCCGCTAATTTAAGCGCCGTTTGTCCACCAAGCTGCACAATTACCCCTTCAGGTTTCTCATGCTGAATAATGTCGTAAATATGCTCCCAAAATACCGGTTCAAAATATAGTTTATCCGCGGTGTCAAAATCGGTAGATACGGTCTCTGGATTACAGTTAATCATGATGGTTTCATAACCACATTCACGCGCAGCCAATACCCCATGTACACAAGAATAGTCAAATTCTATTCCTTGTCCGATGCGGTTCGGTCCGGAACCTAAAACCACCACTTTTTTACGATCACTAACCACACTTTCATTTTCAAACTCAAAGGTTGAATAATAATATGGCGTTTGTGCTTCAAATTCGGCGGCACAAGTATCAACTAATTTATAGACCCGTTGAATTCCAAATTCAGTACGCTTTGAATACACCTCTGATTCAAGACAGCGAAGCAAGTGTGCTACTTGACGATCCGCGTACCCTTTTTGCTTAGCTTCGAACAATAAATCCGTTGGGATATTTTCAATGGAATGTTTCTCAATTTTGCGTTCCAATTTGATAAGATCCTCAATTTGTCTTAAGAACCAGATATCGATTTTAGTTTTCTCAACAATGGTTTTAAAAGGAATCCCCAATTTTATGGCATCGTAAATGTGAAACAACCGATTCCAACTTGGTTTTTCTAAACTATTTAATATTTCATTCTGGTTAGTCAACTCCTTTCCGTCAGCTCCAAGACCATTTCTATTAATTTCTAGGGATTGACAAGCCTTTTGTAGTGCTTCTTGAAACGATCGTCCAATTCCCATAACCTCACCCACCGACTTCATTTGTAAGCCTAATTCACGGTTAGTTCCTGGGAATTTATTAAAGTTCCAACGCGGGATTTTAACAATTACATAGTCTAAGGTTGGTTCAAATAAGGCAGAGGTTGTTTTCGTGATTTGATTTTGTAGTTCGTCCAAATGATACCCTACAGCTAATTTGGAAGCGATTTTCGCAATGGGATACCCCGTAGCTTTAGATGCCAAAGCTGATGAGCGAGAAACTCTAGGATTAATTTCAATAGCAATAATATCTTCCTTTACATCAGGAGATACGGCAAATTGCACGTTACATCCCCCGGCAAAATTACCAATCGAACGCATCATGTTAATGGCCATGTTACGCATTTTCTGAAACGTTGTATCAGATAAGGTCATTGCCGGAGCCACGGTAATTGAGTCGCCGGTATGAATACCCATTGGATCAAAGTTCTCGATAGAACAAATAATCACCACATTATCGTTGGCATCACGCAACAATTCTAACTCATACTCCTTCCACCCGATCAAGGCTTTATCAATCATCACCTCATGAATCGGAGATAATTCCAATCCACGTTCTAAGAGGTTGTCAAATTCATCCGGTTTATAGAGGATTGAAGCCCCTGAACCACCTAAGGTGTAACTCGGACGAATACATAAAGGGAATCCAAATTCCTGAGCAATCTCTTTACCTTCAAGAAACGATTTTGCAGTTTTCTGTGGCGCCATTGGCACACCAATCTCGGTCATTAAATCACGAAACGCTTCTCTGTTTTCTGTAATTTCTATAGCTTTAATATCCACACCTATAATTCTCACCCCGTGTTGCTCCCAAATCCCGAGTTCGTCGCAAGCAATACATAGATTTAAGGCTGTTTGTCCCCCCATGGTCGGCAAGACTGCATCAATTTGATGTTTTGAAAGTATTTCAATTATACTTTCCGTTTCTAAGGGTAAGAGGTACACGTTATCTGCAACAACCTTATCGGTCATGATGGTTGCTGGATTAGAATTTATGAGGGTCACCTCAATTCCCTCCTCACGCAATGAGCGTGCAGCTTGAGATCCAGAGTAATCAAATTCACAGGCCTGACCAATCACAATTGGACCAGAACCGATAATTAAAACAGATGAAATGGAGATGTCTTTTGGCATGTTTACAATTTAAGCTTGCGACGGTATAAATTGTGGATAAAATTAGCTTAAAAACAGGCACAAAGTTTCATTTGACACATGGTAATTTTTACACAATTCCATTAAAAATGTTAATAGCGATGTTAGCCTTTCAGGAAAATCCTATTTTTGTTATTGCCATGAGAACAATCATTACACTTCCCCTAATTCTGATAAGCTATTTAATGCTTGGTCAAACGCAAAGCAGTTACAAGTTAGCGGTATTAAAATATAACGGAGGGGGAGATTATTATGCGAACCCTACGGCCCTGCCCAACCTGGTTCAATTTTGCAATCAGAATATTGGAACACAAATCGCAAAAGAAGTTCCATATGTGGATGCGGGTAGTAAAGACATTTTTTTATATCCGTTTGTGCACATGACTGGTCACGGAAATGTAGTTTTTTCACGCGCTGAAGTTTCTAACTTAAGAACTTATCTATTAGGTGGCGGTTTTCTACACATAGATGACAATTATGGTATGGATGAATATGTTCGATCCGAAATCAAGAAAATTTTTCCAGAACATGATTTACAAGAACTTCCTTCAACTCATGACATTTTCTCAGTAAAATTCAAACTGAATGGGCTACCTAAAATTCATGAGCATGACGGTAAACGCCCGCAGGCTTTTGGCATCTTTCACGAAGAACGTTTAGTACTGCTGTATACGTATGAAACAGACTTAAGTGATGGTTGGGAAGATCAGCGTGTACACAATGATCCTAACGATAAACGTCAACAAGCCTTGAAAATGGGGGCGAACATCTTGTACTATGTTTATACTCGTTAGTAAACAACTTCTCATAGTAACAAATGTTTATGAAAAAAGCACCCTTCATTCGAGGATGCTCAAACTATAAAAAGCTTCAAAACTTAATTAATGCTTATGGTCATGCCCATCATGGTCATGATGCTCTTCAATTACAGGTGTTTTTAATGGTGCTTCAAGGTTTACCATTTCTATTTCAAACACAAGATCTGAGTAAGCCGGAATTCTCGGATTTCCCTGTGCACCATATGCTAAACGATACGGAATGTACAAGGTAGCTTTTCCTCCTTTACCAATTAGTTTTAATCCTTCTTCAAAGCCAGGAATCATGCGTTGAACTTGATAGTTGAAATCCATGGGTACATTTCGGTCATAAGATGCATCAAATTTCTCTCCTGTAGCAAAGAAAGTTCCTCTGTAGTGCAAGGACATCTTAGCGCCCATTTCTCCTTTATAGGCTTCGCCTGGATTTTGAATCACATAAATCAAGCCACTGGCTGTTTGCGTTAATCCTGCATTTTTATCTTTTGCGGAAACACGTTTTTTGAAATCTGCATTGTAGTCGGCATCGCTCATTGCAGCAATTTTGGCATAAGCCGCTTGTTTTGCTCTTTCCGCTTCTATTAATTTCAAGTATTTTCCATCAAACGCAGTTTGACCATTAAAAGCTTGTGCAGCCTTACCTACTCGAATAATTGTTACTGAATTCATCACATCATTTTGTGCAATTGCGTTAACTACGTCCTGACCTTGAACTACTTTACCAAAAACGGTATGTTTTCCATCTAACCACGGTGTCGCTTTGTGCGTAATAAAAAACTGACTTCCGTTGGTATTTGGACCTGAATTGGCCATTGATAAAATACCTGGAGATAAATGCTTGAGTGACGTATCAATTTCATCGAAAAACTTGTAACCTGGTCCACCCATTCCATTACCTTGTGGATCACCACCTTGAATCATGAAATCAGCAATCACACGATGAAACTTCAAGCCATTGAAAAATGGTTTCGTCACTTTAGTTGTATCTACGGATAACTTACCTTCAGCTAAGCCAACAAAATTGCCAACAGTCATTGGAACTTTTTCATAGTATAATTGGCAAATAATATCACCTTTCGTTGTATTAAACTTTACATAAAGTCCATCTGCCAATTTTGGGGCTTGAGCTTGAACCAATACGGTCAAGGTTAATGCTACTAATAAAAATATACGATTCATATTATTCAAAACTTATTAATTCAACTTCAAATATTAAACAAGAATACGGAGTAATAACTGGCGTTGGAGAAGAAGATCCGTAGGCTAATTCTTGAGGAATGAAAAACTTATATTTCGCTCCTTTCGACATTAACTGCACACCTTCTGTCCATCCTGGAATTACTTGATTCAAAGGAAACTCAATCGGTTCACCTCGCTCTACCGAACTATCAAATACTGTGCCTTCAATAGTGGTACCGTGATAATGCACCTTAACCGTAGATTCTGCCGTGGGATGAACTCCATCTCCTTCTTTTATAACTTGATATTGCAAGCCAGATGCAGTGGTAACTACTCCTTGTTTTTTACCATTATCCGCAAGAAACTTTTCGCCAGCCACTTTGTACACTTCACTCTTCTTGTCTTCTTCGGCCTGTTTTATCATGGCCTTTTCTTGAAAGTACATAGATAATATCATATCGGTACTGTCTTGACAAACCAAACGTCCTTTAGCGACAGCATCCCTAAATCCCTGAATAATCAATTCAAAATTTGCCTCACTCATTTCTTTACCTAAGCTGTTTCCGATGTTAACTCCCATCAAGTAAGAAACTGAATCAATTTCATTTTTAAGAACTACTTTTTTTGCTTTCTTTTGCGCAAGTGCAGTAAAAGCGAACAGGACAGCGCCTGTTAAAACAATCATTTTTTTCATAAGTTAATTTCGATTATCAACTCCCCAGTACATTTTATTGCGAATGGTATCTAAGAAGTTCGTATGTTCAAATTTAATCACATTAATTAGAAACTCTGCCTTGGTTACACGGATTTCTTCTCCTTGTTTAATATTTTTTGTGACTCCGTCTAAACTCACAAGGCATGATCGGTTGCGACTCTCAAGCATTAAATCAATCGGCATATGATCGGGAACAACCACTGGGCGTACATTTAAATTATGTGCCGAGATCGGTGTAATTATGTGAACTTGACATCCCGGTGTGATAATCGGACCTCCACAACTTAAGTTATAACCAGTAGAACCTGTCGGGGTGGAAACAATCAACCCATCCGCCCAATAAGAATTTAAGTATTTACCATCCAATTTTGCATGGACGGTAATCATGGAAGATGAATCTTTTTTTGAAATCGTCAATTCATTTAATGCGAAGTTTTCTATGCCAAACAACTCATCTTGGGTTCTTACTCGGATCAAGGATCGTTGCTGAAATTCGTATTTCATTTCCTCCAACAACTGAAACGTTTCACTAATGGCCTCTTTTGAGATGTTTGACAAAAATCCTAACCTTCCAGTATTTATGCCAAGAATCGGTACGCCGGAATCCCGAACAAAACGTACGGCTCGGAGGAATGAGCCATCCCCCCCAAGACATATCATATAGTCGATACCTTTTTTAAAATCTTGATCGGTTGCATATGTTGTACAGGGCAAGGAAAAATCATATTTTAATTTCAGGTAACTCAGCATATCATGCTCCAAGACTACATTCCATCTACGTTTTTGACATTCGGCGTGTACTTGGTGAACATAATCCAAGCTTTGCCGGGTAAATTTCATCCCAAAAATCGCTACATGTTTCATTTAAAATTTCATAAAGTTCATTAGGGCATCGAATCGATTGCGTAAATCCTCTTCCGCATCCTTATCTTGAAAAGCGGCTTTAACTTGATAATCATAACGCTCAAAGGTTCGAATGATAGCCGATAAACTAGAGGTGTTTATTTTTAAGGTAACTTCCGTATTCGTAGATTCTCCACTAGAAGTTATGTAAGAGCTTAAAATTTTCGCATTGTTACTTTCAACGATTTGTGCTATTTGTGCTAAACTGTAATCTGACTGATTCATTTCAAGCACCAAGATTCCACCATGTTCTTTCAAGCTTCCAAAATCCGAAAGCACTGACATGATACCGTAAACCGAAATGCATCCTAAGTATTCTTCATTGTCGGTTAGTACAGGTAGTACAGAGAGTTTCTCGGAAGACATTTTAAGCAAAATGTCGTACAAATGAGCATTTTGATGAACAAAAGGTCTTGGTAAATGGTCGAATAAATGATCTAAGTCCGATTCAAGATTTAAATGATCAAGAACCGCAGATTCAGATACCACGCCAACAAAATTACCATTTTTTAAAACAGGTAGGTGGCTAACCTTGAATTCGTCCATCCAGAGCATGACTTTTTCACCCGAATCCGTATGCAATAAGGGAGGAATTTCTTCAGAAAGGATTTCTAGCGCGCGCATAACCGGTTGCTAAGGTATGGAATTCCGTATAGAGTTTGTAATTTTGAACAAAAATCACGTGACGAAACTCAGCGTAAACATTAATAAAATAGCGACAATACGCAATGCACGAGGAGGCCAAACTCCAAATGTTGTTCAATTTGCCATTGATTGTCAGACCTTTGGCGCGGATGGTATCACGATACATCCACGGCCCGACGAGCGTCACATCACTTACAAAGACACATTAGAAATTTCTGAGTTTATAACCACTGAATTTAACATTGAGGGATACCCCGATGAACGATATTTCGACTTACTAAAAAAAACGAAGCCAGCTCAGGCAACGCTAGTACCTGATGGTCGAACCGTACTTACCTCTAACGCGGGATGGGATGTAAAAGCAAATGAAACAACCCTAATTCGATGGATTGATGAAATTAAAAGCTTGGGAATACGATGCTCTTTGTTTATAGAAACAAATCACGAGCAAATTGAACTGGCGGCTAAACTTGGCGCGGATCGAATTGAATTCTATACGGGTCCTTATGCGGCGCACTTCTCTTCAAAACCAGACTGCATAAAACCCTATGTAGATGCCTGTTCTTTTGCGGTGGAGTGCGGTCTAGAAATCAATGCAGGACATGACTTAAGCCTTGAAAATTTGAAGTATTTTAAGCAACAAATGCCAAGATTAGACGAGGTTTCGATTGGACACGCGTTAATATCAGATGCACTTTATTACGGAATCGAAAACACTATTTACCAATACAAGCGCTGTTTATACTAAGCCTTGTTGATTATTGTACGCGTTGGGAATGCAAAATTCACATTATTTTCTCTAAAGAGGCGTTCAATTTCGATACGAATTTCGGACTTGTAATTTCCAATATCCCAGCTATTTTCCGCCCAAAATAAAAGCTCCATTTCTATACCATTATCAGCGAAATCAGACATTCGTATTACCACAGGTTCTTCCTTACTCACAATTTGATGTCCGTTCGCTGCAGTTTTCAATAACTCAATTGCCAACTGAATATTACTACCATATTCAATTAAAACATTAATTCTAAACATAGACAATGACGAGCTATGGCTCCAATTTTCTACTTGCTGTTGTGTTAAATGTGTATTCGGAATAATGAGCACATTTCCTTCTTTTGTTTGAATTTGAGTAGTTCTGAAGCTAATTTTAATAATACGAGCAACAAAATTGTAGGCACCTTTGTGAGAATTAGCTTGAGTTTTAGCATCGATTTCCACAATGTCCCCTACTTTGATATTACCCTCTAAGAGTAACACGATACCTGCGATAGTATCTTTAAAAACATCCTGTAAGCCCAACCCAATTCCAACCAAAAGCCCAACGGAACCGGTTAGTATTAAAGAAATATTTAATCCGAGCACATTAAATGAAAGCAAGAAAGCAACTGTATAGATAATGTATCGAGCGATTTGTACATAAACAAATTCTACTCCGGGATCATATGTTGATTTTAATCGATGTTTTTTACCGATAAATAATTTATAAACACTTGAACTAATCTTAGCGCAAAGAAAGATTACAGCAACCAGAATAACGTTATAAAGTGAAATTTTTAACGACCCAATGCTTACTAAATTATATTTTATAAACTCCTCGAAAGTGATATCCCTATTATTGAATCTAAAACTTAATACACCAAAATACAAGGCAATTAAATACACACTTTGTGTAAACAATTTGAAATACGTTTCCCGTATACCTTCAAGATGAATGTTATTGCTTTTTAGTTGTTGTTTTAAAAATCTTGATAATACACGACGCAGGAGAAAAGCTGAAATGAAAATTGTGGATATAAAAACTAAGTTCCAAATACAGATATTGAACGGCCCAATTTTAAATAAGGTGGTACTTAACATCATTTAATAATTATTCTTCCCAGTTTTTCTGAGAACGTTTGTTTAATCTTTTCGTAGGCCATTTGTTCCGCAAGCAGCTCTAACTGTTCTTGCTCGCTCAGCATTTCGGACGCCATTTGAACGCGCAAACTTTTAATATGTTCAGTTATCTTGTATTGCTTAAAATTATAAATCGCATATAGAACCGTAGCCAATAAATCGCTATCTTCCTGTTTTGTATAAATCCTATACTGAGAAGCCCATTTTGGACTTAATTCATCTTCAAAACCTATTAATTGTGTAGTTAACTGTAAAATTTCAGGATTACTTGATTTCAAAAAATATTTGTAGGTGTACAAAATACCTTCAGCAACTCCGTCGGCGATTTCACCAAAAATATCATAACAAACGGAATGTTTGAAACTTAAGTCGTCTGAATTTAATTCTTGAATAACTAGTTCATTAACACTAACAGGGATTTTATCCCCGTCAGGATCGAGGAGGACTTCTTTATTTCCAAATTTAAGCATCAAGCGAATCAGCTCCTTTTCAACCAAGGCTTCATCATTCGGAACCTCTTGAATAGCATACTTAAGTGTTTGCGGTTTTACTGTAATTGCCTCTTTAACCCAAGGTTCATTTACCTCTTCAGCAAATTTACCCGCACGATGTTTGGTGACTTCCTGTATAATCATTTCTTCTGACAACTCATACGAAGAAGCGATTTGTTTTGCATAAATGGTTCGAGTAATTGAATCGGGAATCAATGAAATTGAATACACAATATCTTTAATCAGCTTTGCTTTTTGAAGCGGATCATTTTCCGTTCCTTTCAAAAGCAACCCTGCTTTAAACGAAATAAAATCCTGTCGATGAGAATCTAAAAACTCATTCAATTCATCCGTAGTAGTTTTCTTAGCAAAGGAATCAGGATCCTCCCCTTCTGGGAATAAAACAACCTTAACATTCAGTCCTTCTTCTAAAATCAAATCTATGCCTCGGAACGAGGCCTTTATACCGGCTGCATCTCCATCATACAAAATGGTAATATTCTTGGTATATCTTGATACCAGACGTATTTGTTCGCGTGTTAGAGAGGTTCCAGAACTCGACACTGCGTATTGAATCCCGGCTTGGTGCATGCTAATTACATCTGTATAACCTTCGCAAAGCAAACATTCGTCCTTTTTAACAATTTCACCTTTTGCAAAATATAGTCCATACAGAATCTCACTTTTATTATAAACTGGACTTTCTGGAGAATTAAAGTATTTTGCGACTTTTTTATCTGACAATAAGGTTCTTCCCCCAAAGCCAAGTATACGGCCAGAAATGCTATGAATTGGAAAGATTACCCGACCTTTAAAAAAATCAAATTGGCGGCCGTCTTTTTCCTTACTTAATCCTACCTTGTCTAAATATTCAAACTTGAATCCTTTATCTAAGGCCGCTTTAGTTAAATCGGATCCTGTATTCTTGCAATATCCTAATTGAAATCTTTTAATAATATCCGGATTAAATCCCCGCTCAATAAAATAGGAAAGCCCAATGCTTTTACCTTCATCGGTGTCATGGAGCGTTTCCATGAAATGATTCTTCGCAAATTCATTAATAATAAATAAACTATCCTTTTCATTGGCTGCTGCTAGTTGGTCGGCAGATAGTTCCTCCACCTTCGGAAGTTCAATATTATATTTATCCGCTAACCAACGAAGTGCTTCAGGATATGAAAAATGCTCCTTTTCCATTAAGAAACTAACCACGTTCCCTCCTTTACTTGTAGAAAAGCATTTATAAATTTGTTTAGCCGGAGACACCACAAAAGATGGTGTTTTTTCTGAGGTAAAAGGACTTAAACCTTTCAGATTGCTACCCGCGCGTTTCAATTGCACAAATTCACCAATAACCTCTTCGATTCTGGCCGTTTGGATAATTTGATCAACAATATGTTCAGGAATTCTACTCATCCGGCAACCCGTAGTCTTTTTCGCTAATTACTTTACCTTTTTCATCGTAGGTTGTCCACACACCAACCATTTGATCATTCCGGTATTCTCCACGGTAGTGCATGGCACCATTTGGATATTTCACCAAACTAAATCCTTCGCGCACCCCTTTGTTATATACGGTAATAGATTGTTCATTTCCGTTTTCTGAATAAAATACCCACTTCCCATCACGATTTCCTTTTTTATCAATGGAACCATGAAATTTCAATTGTTTTTTACCAGGATACCATTCGGAGTAAATGCCGTGATTAACTTCAATTAAATTTTCAGATTTAACTTGTTTTTTAGTTGCATTCTTAGTCGTACAAGAAGCAAAAATTAACGCAATAAATACAGGGGTAGTTAGTCTCATTTTGTTCGATTCATGGTATATTCTACAAGGCCAAGCAAGGCCATTTTAGCTTGATTATCAGGGAATTCATCTAGTAACGCTTTAGCCTCATTTCCCAAGGAGCGCATCCGTTCCTCAGCATATTCAATCCCTTTATTTCTTTTAACCAAATCAATGGCTTTTCTGATGTGTGATTCACTCTCGTTGTGATTCTTGATAATGTTTTTTAATTCAGTAGCTTCAGCGATAGGGGCATTTTTCAGGGTGTAAATAATAGGGAGTGTCATCTTTTGCTCTCGAATATCATTCCCTGTGGGCTTTCCAATATCAGCGGCACTGCCAAAATCAAATATATCATCCTTTAGTTGAAAGGCCAGGCCAACTTTTTCTCCAAAAAGTCGCATCACCTCACGATGTGTCTTCCCTCCTGATGCCAGGTAGCCAGCCTCACAACAGGTTGCAATCAAGGAGGCTGTTTTTTTACGAATTACCTCAAAATAAACATCCTCGGTGATATCAAGTTTTCTAGCTTTTTCGATTTGAAGTAACTCACCTTCAGACATCTCACGAACTGACCGAGCAATAATTGCTAGTAAATCCGTGTTTTGATTTTCTATGGATAAAAGGAGTATTCGAGATAACATGTAGTCGCCTACCAACACTGCAATTTTATTCTTCCAGAGCGCATTTACAGAAAAATAGCCACGACGTTCATTAGCATCATCCACAACATCATCATGGACCAAGGTCGCGGTGTGTAATAATTCAACTAAAGCAGCCGCGTCAAATGACTTAGAATTAGTTTCACTAAACATTTTACAGGATAAAAAGACAAATAAGGGACGAATCTGCTTCCCTTTTCGCTTTACAAGATAGTGCGTCACTTTATCGAGCAAAGGAACATCTGACTTCATAGTTGACGAAAAAAACTGCTCAAACTCCGCGAGTTCCTTTTCTACTGGTGCAATAATTTCTTCAACACGCATAATTACACAAAGGTAACAAAAGGTAAGCCGTAAAAATCATAACATAGATTGCCTTTTCAACAAATATCGCGTAAGCACCTCATTATATCCATCTTCTATAGCCATAGGAACAAAATCTACAGCCAAATCACCGCATTTTAATTTCAATGAATTAATCCCTTTTTGATAGCGGGCCATGTATTGATTCTTAAATTCATTCGGCAACATTCGCAATTCTTCACCAGTTTCCATGTCAACCAAGATGTATGGCCTGTTATCTAGAGAAAATTCCTGCTCAATTGTTCGGCTGTATAAGTGAAAAATAACCACCTCGTGTCGTTCATGTTTCAAATGACTCAACGCATTCATGAAATCTTCATCATTTTCACCTGCGGACCATAAATCAGTAAAAACCATGACCATTCCGCGCTTAGGAATGCTTTGGGCAATCTCATTCAGCGCTTTTGAAATGTGTGTATCTGAATTTTTGGTTGGTGAGTATGTTTCAAAAAACTTTTCCAATTCAGCATAAACAAATCGCTGATGCATTGGCGAAGATTTTGCTGCAGTATGAAGCATCAAGGATTCGTGAAATAAACTTAAGCCATACGCATCACGCTGACGTTTCAGCAGTTCCATTAAACTGACAGCAGCATAAATTGCAAAAGTTAGTTTATTCTCACGTTTGTCTGTTGGAAAATACATGGAAGGAGAACAATCAATCACCATTTGACAACGCAAATTTGTTTCCTCTTCATACTTTTTCGTATACAATCGGTCAGTTCTACCAAACAGTTTCCAATCAATATGTCTGGTTGATTCGCCTTGATTATAAATTCGGTGCTCTGCAAATTCAACTGAAAATCCATGAAGCGGACTCTTGTGCATACCTGTAATAAATCCCTCTACAACCTGTTTCGCAAGTAACTCTAAGCTTCCGAACTCCACTAATTTCGAACGATCCATTTGTGATTTTAAGCGAAAATACTAAAAATAAGTGGGCAAGCTTTGGTAAGCAACTATTACCTTATTAGTGACGTCTAAAAAATTGTTAAATTATATTATGAAAAAAATAATTCCCTTGCTAATTTTTGCGTTGTTCACACTACAAATTAACGCCCAAACAGGATATACGCTTACAGGACTCAGTTTGATGCCAAATACAGTGACTACCCGATGCGATACTGCAATTACGGTTGCTTATTATGCTCAATCAGCGGCAAATAATGCACAATCTACTCATACGCTACCTTTCGTGTTAAGCGGAAACAACTTTGTTTCTTCACAGTTTCAATTTAATATTAGCTGGGGTGATGGCACAAGTAATACCTATAATGGCGGTGTATCGAGCACGGGAACTTCGATAGTACTGAATCCACCGCCTGCCCATACGTATCCAGGCCCAGGAACATACACATTAACTACTTACGTGATAAATTTTGCGAATCAAACCAGTGCGATAGATACAGTTATTATATCATTGGGCTCATGCTCCCTTCCAATTTATTCTATGATTCAATTGGATTGCGACAATGATGGGGTTATTGACTCAACACTAAATAATTCTGGAATTCCGCTAGTTATTACAGGTTCCGGTCAGAGCTATACAGGAATAACTCAAAATAACTATTATGTATTTACGGGTATTGAACCAGGATTGTACACCTTAGGGGTTGATCCTGCCTGGCTTGCAGCAAATAATTTCATTATTGGAAATATACAGGGCCCAAATTCCTTAGTTGCTGGTGCAGGTCCTCAAACTATCGCGATCACACTGAATTGCAACAATGGAGGAAATCAAACAGCCACTATGTGTGTTGGCGGACTAGTCTACTGCGATCAAGACAATAACGGTCAATTCAGCAATGGCGATATTCCAATCGTGAATGCACCAATTACAATTAATTACGGTGCTGGCTCTACCATTGTTTATACCAACCAACAAGGGAACTACAGCACTAATTATTTGGGTCTTCTTGGTGGCATTGCGACTGTATCACTAAATAACAATTGGTTAACTCAACACGGTTACAGCGCCGGAAATCTTATTGATACGATTTCAAACATAATTTGTATGGCAGGTGCAGTACCCGCAACGGTTAACTTCCCTGTTCAATGCGGTCAAAACCCTGGTAATCCAAGCTGTTATTCTGGGTTTGTATTCTGTGATGCAAACAACAACGGGATTATGGATAACAATGAACTTCCAATGACGTTTGCGCCTGTTGTCTTATCTAATACTCAAGGAGCAAATGCAAATACAGTTACGGTATACACGGACTCACTCGGTTACTTCACCTATTGCGGCCAATTTGGAAATGGGCAATATGTTCTAGCTTCTATTCCATCAAATTATTTAAACTATCTGGGGTACAGTGTGAATTTCAATTTAGTAACCCTTATTGTTAATCAGGCAGCAGGCATGTTGCCTGTAAACTGCGGTGGAAATGGAGGAAACACGTGCGCCGACCTTTGGACAACTGTTACCCCATGGATTGGTTATTATCAAAACACCACGGCACACATTCGTTTGAATTGGGGCAATTATGGACCTTCTTCGCCTGGACCGTTCACGCTAACATTAACCTTTCCTGCAGGAGTCACGGTGAATACAGCATCGATTAACACCCCAGGGTATAGTATTGTTGGAAATACCATTACTTGGAATTTAAATAGCGCGTTAAGCAGTTTCTCTAACAACGACATCATATTATTTTCAATTCCTGGCGGATTGATTAACGGTGCGAATCACTACTTCACCAGTACAATTACACCTACTGGAAACATCCAAGATTGTAACGCTCAAAACAATAACGGAAGTTTATTGCAAATTCTTGGAAATAGTTATGATCCAAATGATAAAAACGTAGCTCGACCTGAAATTTATAACAATGGTTTATTTGGGGCTACAGAAATTGAAACCGGTGTAGATGACATTCTTACCTACACGATTCGCTTCCAAAATACAGGAACAGCACCCGCACAGAATATTGTAGTGGTAGATACACTAGACACGGATTTAGACTTATCTACCTTTACCTTGGTTAGCAGCAGCCATGCGGTTGAATTGGTAAACATGGGTAACGGAATTATGCATTTTGAATTCAATGGAATTTGGTTACCAGATTCAGCATCGAATGAACCGTTAAGCCACGGACAATTTACCTATAGAATTAGAGAAAATGCAGGAAATGTAAATATGAGTGAAATCACAAATACTGCATATATCTATTTTGATTGGAATGCACCAATTATTACAAACACGACATATAATGTAAATACTTGGATTGAAGGAATTGATGAGGCTTCTGATTTATTTAAGGTGTTCCCGAATCCAACAACGGATGCGATAACCATTGAAGCGCGAGATGCATTTAATTACACCGTCTATGATTTAAATGGAAGAGCAGTGATTCAAGGAAAAGGAAATTCTATGGAAACTATATCGCTACAACCCTTGATGAATGGGCAGTACATCCTATCCTTAAACACTGGAAATTCGACTAGAAACCTAAAGGTGACGAAGCTATAAATCAACACCCTTTAGTTAATTTTTAAAAAGGCCTTAGGGCCTTTTTTTAGTTTCCGCCTTTCTGTTTTGTTTGAGAATATCCAGTGGCAATAA
This sequence comes from Bacteroidota bacterium, assembly GCA_041163605.1. Classification (GTDB taxonomy): domain Bacteria; phylum Bacteroidota; class Bacteroidia; order Flavobacteriales_D; family Crocinitomicaceae; genus UBA952. The sequence goes on from JBEAQY010000047.1 coordinate 46,205, forward strand.
GGATGTCGTAAACTTTTTGCTTTAACTTTCCTTGAATAAGGATTTCGCCATCTTTAGCCGAACCACCTACCCCACATTTTGACTTGAGCAATTTCCCGAGTTCTTTTAAATCCTCATCAGAGCCTACAAAACCTTCAACCAAGGTTACTTCCTTACCGGCACGTTGTTTTCGGTCAATAGATACATACAAGCGCTGTTGGGCTGGAGCCAAGGTATCTACCTGGTCATACGAAGCTTCTTCATAATTATAATTGGGATTTGTGGAATAAACCACATTGACACGATTATTATTTTTCTTACTCATAACACTACATATCTGACGGGCCGGAATCTTGTCCTGACTTTGGTTTTGTCATTTCAAGTTTACCAAATTTATAAGTCATATTAATATAAAACCGACGCGTTAACCATTTAAACTCAATATCTTGACTGATGGATGGTTGGCGTAAATAGGCATAAAACCCTTGTCGATTAAGCACATCCGTAACCTTACATCCTAAGGTCCAATGATCACCCAAGCGCTTATCGAAAGCCACATCAATTGCGCCTCTTCGTTGTGCTGTCCCTAAAATTATAACTCTTGGTGCAATATAATTGACATTAAACTGAATAGTAGCTGTTTTTTTCCAAAAATCTACTGAAGAATTTAATTTAACATTCCCGTTAAATCCAGATCGATTCCAGCTTTCAACGTCAGTTATATATTTTATATAATTCACATTCGATGATAAGGTTGAACGAAACCAAGTTGTTGGCTTATAACTTACAACGATTTCACTTCCCAGACTGTGCGAAGTATTTAAATTAATGAATGTCATAACAGAAGCATTGTTATCACTGAATTGTCTTACTCTCGAGATCATATCTGTGGTTCGGCGATAAAAAATACTGGCTGACAAATTCAACTTTTTAGCTTCTCTGCTATAACTAAAATCGTATGAATCAATAAACTCTGGTTGTAAATATGGATTACCTCGTTGTAAATTTAAGGGGTCGGCATAGGAGGTAAACGGATTCAAAGCGGAACTAGAAGCCCGAGTTATTCTTCGGCTATAACTCAAACCTAATTCAATGCCTTGTTTGATAGAATATCGTACGTGAGCGGAAGGGAAAAAATTAAAATATTCATTTACAATTCTAATAGTATCTGAAATCAAGTTAGGAATTTGATATGCCTGCTCCAACCTCACCCCTGCTTGATATCTAAATTTCTTATATTGATGCGCAATAATTCCGTAGCCACTAAAAATTTGTTCATCGTAATTGTACAAGAAATTAGAAAGCGTGTCCTCTAAAAAAACATTTGAAACGGAATCCATTGTTTCCGAATATGTATCTACTACTTGATGCCGAACAATCCCCTTCGCACCAAATTCAATCCGAATTGATTGATCTGGCCACAAATAAACTCCATCGGCTTGTAGGGTTGATACGCGCGATGATTCTTTATTTGACAAGCGTTGACTTAATGGAGCAATCATCGACAACAAAACAGTATCCAAACTGTATTGATATTGATCATAAAATCCTTCAATATCATTATTTCCTACCGAATGAGTTGCATCTGCCGTTAGATAGCCCCGATTGCTTTTAAATTTTTGTCGAAAATTCAAATTAAAATCTATATTCCTTTGATTACTAGGATCATAAGATACTCGCTGCCATAAACTGGTGGCAAATAGATTGCCTAACGCATCTTCACTATATCGTGTATTCCATAAATCCCCCGAACGGTCTCGTTGCCCCATAGAAGCCGTAGAAGAAAAAGCAATACTTCGATTGTGTTTCAAAGTCCAATCAATACCCACTCTAGCAGTATGACCTGCATTCAAATCCGTTCCTTCGCGTTGCTGGTCTAAAATTGATATTGAATCTAAATTTACAATTTGTCGACTATAATTAAAGTTATTTCGATATCCTTCCAAATAACGTCCAGTATAAGAGGCAAAAGCATTGACTGAAGTGTTTCGATAACTGAAAGAAACACTTTCATCTAACACGTTTCCTCCATTAAAATTTCCACTACCTAAGTTGGCGGTTATTAGCCCATTGAACCCTTTAAGCTTATTCTTTTTAAGTACAATATTAATAATCCCTGAGCTGCCATCTGGATCATATTTTGCAGACGGATTAGTAACGATTTCTATCCGTTCGATTGAACCTGCCGGTAAGGCATCTAATAAGGTTTTACCATTTGAACCTGTCAGTGAACTCGGTTTCCCATCAATAAGAATATTAACTGAACCTTCTCCCCGTAAAAGTATTCGCCCGTCTTGGTCTAAATCAATGGATGGTAAATTTTTTAACACATCATTCGCTGTACCTCCACGCAAAGTCAAATCTTGAGCGACATTATAAACCTTTTTATCTATACCGCTTCTTAAAATGTCTTGTTTTCCCTGAACAATGATCTCATCAACGATGCGCTGATTATTAACTGCTAAGTTGTATTCGCCAAGATTAACAATCCGAAGCTCCTTCGTTGGAATAATCTGGTTAACCCACAGGGTGTCAAACCCGGCAAAAGTAACTTGCAGAATTAAGGGCGCAAACGGTAGATTTTCAATATTGAATTTTCCTTCACTGTCGGTAAACTGTCCGGAAACGAACGAACTGTCCTTGGCTAGTAGCACTTTAATTTTAACATATTCCAAGGCTTTTTTTGCATTCTGATCCACTATTCTCCCCAATACAATCCCCTCACCCTGAGCGCGTTGCGCCACAACAAAAAGAGAAAAGCAAACGAATAAAATCCCCAACAGTATTTTCATAACTTCAAAGGTAATACATTGAAAAAGAAATCACGAGTATTCACAAGTAGCATTCAAGAGAATAAAAAGCATAATTTTAGGTTTTTAACATTCTTTAGTGAATGAAATCAAGGTTAGTTGTTGCTTTTAATGTATACTTAGTGTATTTTTGACACATACCGAAAAATAACTATGGGTAAAAAACAACAAGACACGGAAAAATTCAGCAAATTCAATGTAATCGTTTTTGGTGGTGACGGAGACTTAGCATTCAGAAAAATATATCCTGCCATCTTTCATCGCATGTTGGATGGGCAGATTGAAGACCAATTCAATGTGGTAGGGATTACAAGAAAAGCTGTCGATCGAACCACGCTTGACTCAAAGGTTAGACAATTTTTATTTACTACTGATGATCAGCCTGCTACGGATGCGCAATGGGAGGCATTTAACTCAAAAATTGCTTGGATTAAAGCTGAAAAGCCAGATGTTGAATCCTATGCTGAACTGGCAACGTTCTTAACAAGTTATAACGAATATGATCACATATTCTATTTCTCTACCCCTTCAGCAGCATTTGGACCTATTTCACAAACATTAAAAGCTTGCGGGTTAATCAACGGCCGTAGCAAAGTAGTGTTAGAAAAACCTTTGGGGAATAGCTTAGAGTCCTCAAAACAAATCAATGAAGAAATTACGCGAGCATTCGACGAACATCAGGTATATCGAATTGATCATTATTTAGGAAAAGAAACCGTTCAAAACCTTATGGTATTGCGCTTCGCTAATAACCTCTTTCAACGAACATGGGACTCAATCAGTATTGACAACATTCAAATTACAGTATCTGAAAGTTTAGGTGTTGAACAGCGAGCTGATTATTACGATAAGAGTGGTGCCTTGCTTGATATGGTGCAAAATCACCTGCTACAATTACTTTGCCTTGTTGCTATGGAGCCACCTCACATTATTGAAGCCGATGAGGTGCGAAACGAAAAACTCAAGGTGCTTAAAGCACTACGACCAATGACCAAGCAGACCGCACTTACGGAAACAGTAAAAGGACAGTATACGCGTGGTAATGTGCAAGGCGATCAGGTTAGCTCGTATTTGGAGGACATAGGAAAATACAATTCGAAAACGGAAACCTTTGTTGCAATTAAAACCTACATTGATAATTTCAGATGGAAGAATGTACCGTTCTATTTACGCACTGGAAAACGAATGAAAAAGCGTTATTCTGAGATTGTAATTAATTTTAAAGAAATAGCGCATAACATCTTCCCTTCAAAAGAAAAACTTAATAACAACAAATTAATTATTCGTCTACAACCTGAGGAGCGCATTGAACTCGTACAAATGACCAAGGTTCCAGGTCCTGGTGGTTATCGGTATAAGCCCATTGCTCTGAAACTGGATTACATGGATTCTTTTAAAGAGCGTTTACCAGAAGCCTACGAACGATTACTTATGGATGTTATCCGTGGAAATCAAACCTTATTTATGCGACAAGATGAATTACAAGCTGCATGGCAATGGATAGAAACAATAACTGACAGTTGGAAACTAAGCAACCAACCCAATGTACTTTATGAAGCGGGCACATGGGGTCCTGGAGATCTAATTCTTGAAAAAGGTGCAACATGGATAACAAAGTCATGGAAAGAATAATTTCATTTGCCTCGAGAGAGAAAGCACTTATTAGTCTTGTTCTGCGGATTAAAGAATTAATCATAAAGGCACAAGAAAGTAAAGGAATCGCCAAGGTTTTATTGTCTGGCGGAGGCACTCCGATACCTGTTTATGAAATGCTTTCCGATTCTTGTTTAAACTTTTCTAAAATTGAATTTGGCTTGGTTGACGACCGCTTTGTTCCTATTCAAGATAAAGCATCTAACGAGGGGGTAATTCGGAAAATATTTAACAACCAATCAGATTTCAGCCTCGAATCCATGGTTCTATATCCGCAAGATTATACGCAAAGCATCGCGCATTGCAATCAAACATATCTTAAATTTATTCATGGCGATGTTATTTTATTGGGAATGGGTGGTGATGGGCATTTTGCTTCCTTATTCCCAAATGATGAATCTTCTTCAAAAGGATTGCTGGCAAATGAATATGGTTGCTTGGGAACAAACGCTCCAAGTCATCCAACAAAACGTATTTCCACCAATTTAGCATTAATTGAATCCATTGAACACCGTATTTTACTAATTACCGGTAAAGATAAACTAGACAAGCTCAAGGCATCATCAAAAGAAAGAACTCCAATTTCTTACATTGTCGATAACCTGACAGAAATATATTACGCCCCATGAAGTTGAATTCTACCATTGAAGCAATAACTTCAAGAATAATCGCCCGAAGCTCCGAAACTCGAAGCGCGTACATGAGTCAAATGCAACAGGCTCGAATTAATGGAGTAGCTCGTTCAGCAATGAGTTGTGGTAATTTAGCCCATGCCTATGCAGGATGTAGTGCCCATGAAAAAGATGCATTAGCTGAAAATGAACTAAAAAACATAGGAATTGTAACTGCATACAACGATATGCTTTCGGCACACAAGGTGTATGAAGATTACCCGAAGCAAATCCGCACATACGCTACTGCTCATCATGCGGTTGCTCAAGTAGCTGGAGCTGTTCCTGCGATGTGTGATGGAGTAACTCAAGGTCAAGACGGAATGGACCTTTCACTTTTTTCTAGGGATGTGGTTGCCATGTCAACCGTTGTTGGCTTGTCACACAATGTGTTTGATGCGGTGCTATGCCTTGGTATTTGCGACAAAATTGTTCCTGGCTTACTTATGGGAAGTCTTCGCTTTGGACATTTACCAGTAGTATTTGTGCCCGGCGGACCGATGCCGAGTGGTATTTCGAATGAAGAAAAATCCAACATTCGTCAGTTATATGCCGAAGGAAAAATTGGACGTGCCGAATTATTAAAAGGTGAGTCAGATTCATACCACTCTCCAGGTACATGTACCTTTTACGGTACAGCGAATAGCAACCAAATGCTCATGGAGATCATGGGACTTCAACTACCCGGATCAAGCTTTGTAAATCCAGGCACAGAATTACGTGATTTACTTACTGAAGAGTCCGTACGTGTAGCCGCTGAAAATGCACGCAAGGAAACCAATCTTTTAATGGATATTGTTTCCGAAAAAACAATAGTTAACGGCATTATTGGATTGCTGGCTACGGGAGGATCAACGAATCACACAATTCATTTAATTGCCATGGCCAGATCAGCTGGGATTATAATTAATTGGGAAGACATGTCAGATCTATCAGCAGTAATCCCATTAATTACTCGTATGTATCCGAATGGTGCGGCTGACGTGAATCACTTCCATGCCTCTGGTGGAATGGGCTTTGTAATACACACCTTACTTGCACATGGGCTACTACATGAAGATGTAACCACTATTCTTGGAAACGGACTAACAAAATATACGCAAGAACCTTACATTGTAAGCAACACCTTAGCTTGGAGAGACGGCGCCAAGAAATCACTTAATGATTCAATTATTCGAGATGCAGGTAATCCTTTTTCTAAGGATGGTGGCATTAAAATCATCAAAGGAAATATCGGACGAAGTGTTGTTAAAACGGCAGCCGTTGCTGATGAACATCTCGTTATTGAAGCACCCGCCATTGTATTCAACGAACAGCACGAATTAATTACTGCGTTCAAAAATAATGAACTGAATAAAGATTTCATCGCTGTATTACCGTTTCAAGGTCCTGCACACAAGGGAATGCCAGAATTACATCAATTAACTCCTACCCTAACCATTTTACAAAAGAAGGGTTTCCGTGTAGCTTTGGTTACCGATGGCCGAATGAGTGGAGCCTCAGGTAAAGTTCCAGCTGCCATTCACATGAGTCCTGAAGCGAGCAAAGGAGGATTTATCGGAAAAATAAAAACTGGTGATTTACTCACATTGAACTGCATTGATGGGACACTTACATGTCATGAATCAGATTTTGAGCAGCGCGCTACAGCGAACAAAGAGAGTACCGATCAGATTGGCTTAGGCCGCGAATTATTCGGTGTTTTTAGACGACAAGTTACTGATTCTGAACAAGGCGCATGTACCTTGTTTTAATTGGCTATACGAACAGAAATAATAATAGAAATAAGCAAGGTGCCAAGGATCACACCCAGTGAAACAATGGATTCTATGTGATATATTGGAGCAAATAACATCTTAAATCCAATAAAGGCGAGAATTAACGAAATACCATATTTCAATTTCTCAAATTTATCCATTGAATTTGCCAATAAGAAATACATAGAACGCAAGCCAAAAATTGCAAAAATGTTAGAAGTATATAGAATGAGTGGGTCATCTGGTGCAATTGAAAAAATTGCTGGGATGGAATCAATCGCAAAAATCAAGTCGGTAGTTTCCACAATAAAAAGAACCATGAATAAGCGCGTAAAAAACACTTTCCCATTTCGCTTTATCCAAAAAGTATTGGGTGAATCATTTGTCAATAAGCGAAAATTCTTTCGAACAAATCGTGCACCAAAGGAGTTGTTCAAATCTTGACTCTCATAGTCCTCCGTGGAAAATAAAGCCTTAATCCCCCCATACAATAGCATGATTCCTAAAATAGTCATGATTAAATTGATCCGATGAAACCCTTCTCCTTCCATCTGATCTGGACCTAAGGTAAATTTCCAAAATGCCGGGAGATAGGTGATTTTGATCAACCAAGTACCGGAAAAAATAAAGAAAGCACGAAGCGCCATTGCACCCAAAATACCCCAAAGTAAAATTTTATGTTGAGCCTTACCTGTTATTTTGAAATATTTGAACACCATCAAAAACACAAAGAGATTATCAACGGATAATGACTGCTCAATCCAATAAGCCGATTGAAATTGCGAAAATTTTTCAAAGCCTTTTTCATAAAAAACAAACCCACTAAATGCCATGGCCGTCAAAATCCAAATTGCTGACCAACGAATTGAATTTTTGGTAGAAACCTCATTTTCTTTATACTTAATGAGTGAGCGTATATCCAACGCTAATAACGAGGTTACAACGACAGAAAACACGACAAGAATAAGTTGATTGTGATTCATCAATGGCAAATGTAATACGAAAAGTTCTGCTAAATAAAAATCTAACTAAATTTGATTATGATCAAAAGATTTACATATAGATTTGATGAATTATCTCCAACTCTCCTCTATCAGATTTTAGCTTTACGAAGTGAAGTTTTTGTAGTAGAACAACAATGCATTTATCAAGACCTTGACAACCTTGACCATCAGGCAACTCATTTGCTCGGAATGGACGATTCAAACAACCTGGTTTCCTATGCCCGTATACTCACACCTGGTGTTGTTTATCCAGAACATGCAATAGGTCGGGTAATTGTTGCACAATCCCACCGAGGAAGCGGTGAAGGACATAAGCTGATGAATCACTGCATGGATGCGATTGAATCGATGGCTGGAAGGGTTCCAATTCGTATTTCAGCGCAAGCTCATCTCGAACAATTTTATCAAGTACATGGGTTTACATTTACCGGAAAATCATATTTAGAAGACGGTATACCACACATAGAAATGATTTATAATCCTAATTTAGCACTATGAAAAAAAGTTTATTAATTATTACAAGCGCGTTATTAATTGCTAGTTGCGCTAGTACGAATCCTAAAAATCAGTCTCAAGAACAAACGTATAAAACGGTTTCTACGGAATTAATGGACAACACAATAAATCCCAACGATGACTTTTTTATGTTTTGTAATGGGAATTGGGTGAAGAACACGGTTATTCCAGCAACAGAATCACGTTGGGGAAGCTTTAATGAATTGGAGAAGTCCAATAATGAAAAGCTCACAAAAATACTTGAAGATTGTGCCGCTCAATCAGGTGAAGCTGGTACTCAGAATCAAATTCTAGGAGCGTATTATTCGAGTGTTTTGAACATGAAACAACGCGATACACTAGGGATTTCAGCCATACAATCCGAACTATCGTTGATAGACGAATTAAACCGTAAAGATTTGCTTGTTGAAATCATCGCCAGCCATCACCGCGATGGAATCGGAAGTGCATTTGGTTACGGAATCGGACAAGACTTAAAGGAAGTGGATAAGAACATAAGTTATTTAGGCCAAGGGGGAATTGGTCTACCTAACCGAGATTATTACACCGAAGCGAATAAAAAGGACATATTAATTGCATATCAAGCGCATATTACAAAGATCTTTAAATTGGCAGGAAACAGTGATGAAAAAGCCGCCGAAGCCGCATTGAATATTGTGAAATTCGAAACAAAATTAGCGGAATCCATGCTTACACCAGCTAAAATGAGAATTCCCGAGCTCACCTACAATAAACTTTCTTATAGCAGCGTATTCAAGTCGTTCGACACTTTTGATTTCCGTTATTACTTATCTAAAATTGGGGCACAAACCCCTGACAGCATCATAGTATCTAATCCTGATTTCATAAAAACCTTGGCGGGGTGTTTTGAAACGGAATCTCTACAAACTTGGAAGTACTACTTGCAATGGAATGTATTGAATCATTATGCTGGCCATCTTAATCAAGCCTTTGTGGACCAAAACTTTGACTTCTATGGCAAGACCTTAAAAGGTAAAAAAGAACAGAAACCATTGAATGAATATGCCATTGATGAAATAACGAATTTAGAAATCGGTGAATTACTCGGCAAAGCATTTGTAGAGAAATATTATTCAGCTGCCGCTCAAAAACGAGTAAATGAATTGGTAGATAACCTACTCGTGGTTTTTAGAGAACGGATTGAAAAACTCGATTGGATGACCCCTGCAACAAAGAAACAAGCCCGAAACAAATTGGATTCAATCGGAAGAAAACTTGGTTTCCCTGAGCGATGGGAGGATTATTCATCACTTATTTTTAATCCTGAGGACTATATCGAAAATATAAAATTGATGGCTCGTTATTCCAATCAGAAGAATCTTGCAGAATTGAATAAACCCGTAGATAAAGAAAAATGGGGCATGCCTGCACACATGGTTAATGCGTATTACCACCCGCTGTTAAATGAAATTGCCTTCCCCGCAGGAATAATGCAACCCCCATTTTTTGATGTCGAATCAGAAGATGCAGTGAATTATGGGCGCATCGGAATGGTTATTGGGCATGAATTCACGCATGGATTTGACGATATGGGTTCTAAATTCGCAGCGGATGGAAGTTTCACCAATTGGTGGACAGAAGAAGACAGAAAGGCATTTGAGCAAAGAACCGCACTTTTGGGAGAAACCTTTGCTGGTTTTTGCCCAATGGAAGGGAATTGTGTTAACGCTGAACTAACCATGGGAGAGAACATTGCAGATTTGGGCGGATTAACAATGGCCTATTACGCGTACAAGCGAACGGATGAATTTAAACGAAATGAAGTACGCGAAGGATTTACTCCAGCACAACGCTTTTTTATTGCATACGGACAATTATGGAAGATAAAGTATACCGATGCAGAAATGAAAAACCGTTTGGCCACGGATCCCCATTCTCCAGGCATGTATCGTGTTAATGGCCCCTTGAAAAACTGTCCGGAATTCTTCGAGGCCTTTGGCATAATGGAAGGAAAAAAAATGCGCAATCCCAAAGAAAAAGTATCCAAGATTTGGTAAAAAGTACATAAGAATAAAAAGGCCGCATCTGCGGCCTTTTCTATTCAGTATAATGTTTATTAGTCGGCGAGATCGTATCCTTGATAGGATTTATCCTTATATAGCAAAGTGGCTTTTTGAACCACTTCGTTCAACTCGTTAAAGATTTGATACGATTCGCTATACCCAAAAAGATCTTGAGCGATGTTTGATTTAATACGAATGCGAATCGACTTACCACTGATGTCATACGCTTGTTGATCAAATGTTAATTTAATATCTTCCTTTGTAACATAGTTAAAAAAGCCTTCCATGAAAGAATCGTCTATGTTAAAATTCGCGATGAATGTATTAATATCCGGATACTTTTTCTTCAATTGTTCACGGTTCCTATTAACATATTCTAAGCTAAATGAATTCACATGCCCTCCACGAATTAAACTGCTGTAATAGTCTGTTATATCCGTAGTATCTAAAGCAACAAAAACATCTGGCATAATTCCACCGCCTCCATATACCAATCGATTTTTAATCATGGTGTAGAACTTCAAAGAATCCGGTAATTTAATAGAATCTGCATGCTGAAATTCACCATTTAAATAGCGTTGAGTAAGATCTTTGCGGTAAGTCTCCACATCTTGATATGGTTTTTGAATAAATCGTCCCGTTGGCGTAAAATATCGCGCTATGGTTAATCTTAATTCACTACCGTCGGCCAAAGGTGTTGGACGTTGAACTAGACCTTTACCAAAAGTTCTTCTACCTACTACTAAGCCCCGATCCCAATCCTGTATTGCCCCAGAAACAATTTCACTTGCAGAGGCAGTATATTCATCGGTTAATATAATCAAGCCGCCCTCTTCCCACAAGCCTTTTTTACTCGCATTCAAATTACTGCGCGGCTGTGCGCGCCCTATGGAATAAACCAATAATTTGTTTCCTGAGATAAACTCATCCGCAACGCCCCTCGCCGCATCGAGGAGTCCTCCTCCATTTCCCTGCAAATCGAAAATCAGGTTTTTCATACCTTTTGATTTTAAATCTTTGAGTGCTGCTTGAACTTCCTCAACCGTGGTTCGCGAAAAGCTATTTAGCTTTATATACCCAATCTCTTTATCTATCATATAGGCGGCATCTACCGAAAAAATCGGTATTTTATCTCTTGTAATGTTAAAGCTTAATTCATCACGCCTTTTGCGAAGTACTTTAACTTGTACCTTTGATCCTAGCTCGCCCATCAATTTTGTGCGTACTTCATTGTTTTTTAAACCAATACCCGCTATGGAATTCCCGTCAACAGCAACTATTTGATCGCCCGCTAATAACCCTAACTTTTCACTTGGTCCCCCTGGTATAGTAGCAACCACCATTAAAGTATCTTTAACAATTTGAAACCGAATACCTATACCAACAAAACTTCCATTAATCTGGGATTGCGCTTCTTGAGCTTCTTCAGCAGGAATATATGTAGAATGGGGATCTAGCTCCTCGAGCATCGCGACTATGGCGGTCTCGGTTAATTTCTTTGTATTTACCGGGTCCACATAATTGCGCTCTATATGATGAATAATCTCTTGAAACTTGTAGCTTGTCGAAACACCTTGTGGATCAATTTGCGCATTGCAAACAAAAGAAAAGCAGATGATAGAGGCAATTATAATATTTCGCATGATAGTTAATTTATTTAGAAACGGTGACCTCAAAAATAGTAACAGTTTGAAATTATTCTACTCTTTTTATTCGGTCAATTCAAATTTTAGGTTTTATTGGCGATTTATTCAATCCGACGGCACAAAAAGTTCAATAGACTCATTAGAAAAAAATTAGTTTTTTTTTTATCCCCATGCAATTTTACCTTAAATTCGTACGTCAATAGACCGCTAAACCATATAAAAAGCACCTATGAACTCGTTCAAATTACTTCTAAGCTCTATCTTAATAAGTGTTTCATTTTTAACATTTGCTCAACCTGCGGCGTGTTTTAATGCTGATTTTGAGGATAACTCGTTTACTAATTGGACCGGATTCTATGGTTCTTGTTGTGGAATCAATACTCCCAATCAAGGATTTACTAACCAACATCAGATTATGGTTGGACCTGGAACAGATCCGATGGTTGCTGCATGTGCAAACCTGTCGATTGTGCCTCCGGGCGGCAATTATTCGGCTATGGTAGGCGATTTTACTGGTGCTGGTGCACAAGCATCACGTTTACAATACCAGTTTACAATAACACCTCAGTCTAATATGATTATTGTTAGTTATGCGGTAGTCCTTCAAGATCCTGGACATAGTGTTTCACAACAACCAAGATTTGAAGCTCAATTATATGATGCTGCTGGAAACCCACTCCCTTGTACTTTTTATCAAGTAGCCGCAGCAAATGGTGTTCCAGGATTCCAAAATTGTGGGCAATATCGTTGGAAAGATTGGACTACCTTTGGTGTAGACGTTACTTCCTATATGGGTCAAACCATTACATTAGATGTAGCCACTGGTGACTGTTCGCTAGGAGGCCACTGGGGATATGCATATGTAAGTGCTTCTTGCACATCGCTTGAACTTTCAGCATTTTATTGTCAAAATGGCGCAAATAATACTGCTACACTTACAGCACCCATAGGTTTCGCTAATTATGTTTGGTCGAATGCGGCAAATGGTCAACAATTAGGAACAGGCCAGGTTGCTACAGTTAATATTCAAGGAATTGATACCGTAAATTGTCAAATTACTTCAGATAACGGATGCGTTGCTACACTTACCACAGCTGTATTACCTGCGGAGGTAATTGGAGCTATTGTAGACAGTAACGTTTGTAATGGCTTTGCCACAGTGCTTTTAAACAACACATCATACACTAATGCTGCGCCTGACTCCATTTTCTGGAGTGCGTCGGATGGGTATACTTCGAATGACACGATGTTTAATCACGTTTTTCCTGCACCTGGCTCTTATACAGTTGAAATGATTGTTACAAATACAGCAAACTGTATTGATACCGTTAATACGGTGGTAGAAGTATTTGAAAACCCTGTAGCTGCTTTTGGATTTGAGGATGTTTGTCTTGGGCAAGTGGCGGTATTTGAAGCATCTAGCTCTATTCTAGGAGGCGATACAATTACTAATTATTGGTATGTGAATAATGATACGCTCGTTGGAGATACGGTTACGGTCAATTTCAACGGACCAAACAATTACCTTGTTGAATTGGTTGCAATGACTGAAAACGGATGTTCAGATACAATATCACAGAATTTTACAGTATTCAATAATCCAACAGCAAATTTCTCTATCACTGAATCTTGTATAGATCAAGCTGTTCAATTCGATAACACGACCACAGGATTATCAAATTCAACTACGTTTGAATGGCTATATAACAATCAGCTATTGGATACGTCCGTTGATTTATCATACATTTTCAATACGCCGGGGATTCATAATATATCTTTGGTAGCAACTGATTCTTTCTCTCCAGTGGTACAATGTGATGATACCATCAGTTTTTCATTCTTTGTGCATGATTACCCCACATATTCTTACCTTGCGGATACCATACAATGTGAAGACGTTCCATTTGTTGTAAATAGTTTCCCTAACATTTCAACCAATGAACCAATTTCATACACATGGGATATTAATGGTGTTCTAGAAGATACTACAGTCAACTTAAATACTGTAATTGCAAATCCTGGTGTTTACCAGTTCACCTATACTGTTACCTCGGATTTCGGTTGTGAAGTGGATACAACTTTTGACATGTATGTTATGGAAACGCCGGAGCCGCCAGTTTTAAGTTTTAATATTCCTGAATGTCCTGGTGATCCATTTTTCTTGAGTGCAACAGCAGAAGCAAATTCAACCATTTTATGGTCAGGCCCGAACAATTTTACATCTACGCTGTTCGATGTGACTTTCCCGTTAGACGAAAGTGGTATGGGAATTTATAATGCCTTCATAACTTCAGAATATGGCTGTATTTCGGATATTTCAGAAATTGATGCAACCATAACCTACACGATGAGTTTTAACGACTTCGATTTCCCAAATGTTTTATCTGCTAATGATGATGGAACAAATGACTTCTTGGATTTAAAAACCTATTTTATGACCTGTGATGAATTCACCTTATACATCTTTAACCGATGGGGTAACTTGGTGTTTGAGCAAGGTCAAAACACTCCGTTCTTCCGGGGACAAGACGCGAACGGGAATGATTTAGAGGACGGAATTTATACGTACAAGTTAATCTTCGAAAACTACGAGAAACACGGATTTATCCATGTAGTTCGATAAATGAAACAAAACATGAACTAAAAAAGGCAGAATTACTTCTGCCTTTTTTTTATCAAATATCTTGTACTGGAGAATTCTCTTAGAACAATTGTTGAAACTCAGCTTTCAATGCATTGATCGCGATTTCAGACGGCAACGGATTTATTTCAGCAGATAAGGTAATAACTGCAGTTGCAAGATCATTAGCTGATGCTTCACTACCCAATTGAGATGCTGCCACATTAATTAGTTTAACAGTTTCTTCTTTTGCATTTTTAAGTAAATTCCAAGCGTTAGATGAAATGAACATTTGCTGCGCCACGTTGTGGTCGTATTCATCACGAATCGCTTTCAAAACCAACTTCTGCAAAACAAGTGCATTCATATTGGGTTGATTCATTCGCAGAACAATTGACGAAGGATGAATGCGTTCCATATACAGAATTACCCGTTGATACGCCTCCATTCGATGAGCAAGGAAAAAATCTTGACGTTGCTTTTTCAATTCTCCCTGAAGCATCAAAGACTCATTAAAATTCAATTTCTTTAGAAAATGTTGTACAATAATCACTAAGGCAATTGCAAATACAACAGCGACAATAACTAGGGCATAAATGTTATTCATTGGTCAAACTTTTTGGCAAATATACTTTTTCTTTAATGGTACAAGAGAACGTGTGCACACAGAATTAAGTTACATCGGAAACAATATCGATGAAAACACTATTTTTACCTAATGAAAGATTACATCTTACTGGGAGTATTATTCCTTTACTTTATAGTATTACTGGCTATCTCATGGTTCACTTCAAGAAATGCGACTACCTCCAGTTTTTTTTCAGGAGATAAAAAAAGTGCTTGGTATCTTGTGGCATTCGGAATGATTGGAACCTCATTATCAGGAGTAACCTTTGTTTCCGTGCCAGGGAAGGTGCTTTCAAGCGGTTGGCATTATTATCAGTTGGTAATTGGCTTTTTCATTGGATATTTTGTGGTTGCATATGTTCTTTTACCGATATACTATCGCTTAAAACTTACGTCAATATACACCTATCTCGAAAATCGGTTAGGTCTCAATGCGTATCAATGGGGTGCAGGATATTTTATTCTTTCAAGAACGCTTGGGGCCACGGTTAGACTTTACCTAGTTATTAATGTACTACAACTCTTCATCTTTGATAAACTTGGAATTCCGTTTTGGCTAAGTACGCTAAGCATTATACTTATGATTGTTGCCTATACCCTCAAAGGAGGGGTTAAAACAATTGTTTGGACCGATACCCTTCAAACCACCTTCATGCTATTGGCTTTAGTAGTTTGTATCTTTTCCATTCAAAGTAAATTAAACTTAGGCTGGAACGATATTGTCAATACCATGAATACAAACAAGTTGATGGGCTTATGGGAAACCAATTGGCTAAAAGGTGATTACTTCTTAAAACATATTATTGGAGGCGCATTTATTACAATCGCCATGACGGGATTAGATCAAGAAATGATGCAAAAAAACATCAGTGTTAAATCATTAAAGGATGCTCAAAAAAATATAATAGTTTTTAGTATTACACTCCTTGCTGTTAATGCCTTGTTTTTATTACTTGGAGGAGTACTTTCCTTATACATTGGACAGCTAGGAATAAAAGTGGCGCCGGATGATTTATTTCCTTACGTCGTTCAAAACTACCTTCCATTCGGTGTTTTTGTAATTTTTATTGTGGGCTTAATCTCTGCGCTATTTCCCTCAGTTGATGGAGCAATAACCGCACTTACCTCATCTTTTTGCATTGATGTCATTGGCTTCAATCGTAACAACTTTGAAGAAGAAAAAAAGAAACGAGTCAAACGATGGATTCATTTAAGTTTTGCCCTATTATTTATGATTCTTGTGTTTTTATTCAAATGGTTAGATAATAAGAGTATTGTTGACCTAATTTTTGATATCGCAGGATATACGTATGGTCCACTTTTAGGATTGTTTGCATTTGGAATTCTCACGAAAAGACAATTTATCCACCCGAAAATAGCCGTTATAAGCCTAGTTGCCCCCCTGCTCTGCTATATGTTAAAAACCTATGCATCTTCGCTCTTAGGTACTTATCAAATCGGGAATGAACTTTTAATTCTGAACGGTACAATTACCTTTATCCTATTATTCATTTTCAGTAAAAAAACACATCATGTCGCTACGCATTAATCTGAATGATCGTTCATCTCACCTTAAGTTAGCACCTCATACTCTGACTAAACCCTCTGCGTTATTAAGATGTGGAATTCTAACAAACATGGAACGATATAAGCTATTGAGTCCTGAAATACAGGTTGGATTCCATACTGCACCCTATTTAGAAGCGCATTTCCCAGCGCTGAATGAAGCCATTGATGTAAATGCAAGCATAATTCCTTCGCCTGATTTCATTCGTGCCTTGAACGCTTTAAATGCCAATGAATACCTGAGCTACAACGGGACAATCCTTGCAAGGCATGGGGAAGCTAATAACGAAGTAACATACACAGGTACACCAATAATTCAGGTAATCAATCGATGGGATTTATTTAAATTGAATGGACAGGTACTTGCATTGGATTTTGACTTAATGACAAGCCATAAAAAATCTCAGACGCTCCCATCTACATGCACGCTAATTGGAAATCCAGATTTACTTTTTATTGAGGAAGGGGCCATAGTTCAAGCCGCAACCTTAAACGTTACAAGCGGTCCCATATACATCGGAGCAAATTCCGAAATCATGGAGGGTTCATTGATTCGTGGACCGTTCGCGCTTTGTGAAAATGCACAACTAAAGATGGGTGCTAAAATTTATGGTGCCACAACCATTGGTCCGCACTGTAAGGTAGGTGGTGAAATTAATAATGTCATCTTTGAATCCTATTCCAATAAATCACACGACGGATTTCTTGGTAACGGTTACATTAGTTCTTGGTGCAATATTGGGGCTGATACCAACGCTTCCAATCTCATGAATAATTACGGCATTGTTGATGTGCATGACTATGAAACCGGCAAAACAACCTCCTCTGGAGAACAATTCGTTGGTTTACACATGGGAGATCATTCAAAATGTGGGATTAACACGATGTTTAATACAGGGACCGCACTTGGTGTTGGGTGTAATGTTTACGGTCCAGGCTTCTTCAAAAAGCACATCCCTTCTTTCAGTTTTGGTGAACCGACTCGTTTATTCCCATATCGGTTTGATAAGGCATTGGAAGGCATAGAAAGCATGATGTCGCGTCGCGGAAAAACCTTATCCGAAGGTGAATTACATATCCTAAGGTATATTCATACCAACCGAGAATCATTTTAATTCATACACAGGTAGCAGCATGTAACTTGGTTCAAAATAGGCACTATGCTGATAGATATAATAAAGCTGTTGCCACTCTGAATTGGCAAATTCCTTATCTGCTGCCTTTTTAGCTTCGTATTCTTGACGTAATTCAGGATTAGCCTGTAAAATACTTCGCAATTTTTTCACAAATACGTAATTCGAAAAGTACTCTTTTTCTTGAAGGTAGGAATCAAAATAATTCCATGTAAAATAGGAGTCTTCGCACATGGGCTGCAATACGGCATGCAGAAATAAAGATCCGTTTTGATTGGTTGGAACAAGCACATCTCCCGGACGAAAACTCATTTTCATGGAAACTTTTTCAATCGCCTTATTGGGATGTAAATAGTGTCCTTCATACGGCTTAGAAATTGCATCAAACGACCGGACAAATTGTGCATTCACGTTTAGTGTTTTTTCTTGATTCAATACTTCGAACAAGATATTATTCGCTTTAAGTTGTTCAATTATCCGATGCTCTTGTCCACGAATAATGTAGAACTGAGGAATTTCAACAGAATCTAAGGGAATATAGGTTCGAAAGAAGGGAATCGACTTTTGATAAGGCAAGTTACGATCATAGGTCAAATGAGATAGACCAGTGATATCGTTGGTATCTTGAACCGCGGTAAATCCTTTAAATTGTATTGAATCCGCTACAGAAGTCCGGGAATAATTGAATCTAAAATACCGCTGACTCCCCTCCCACTCATGCGCTTTTTCTCGAGCCAATTCAATTTGCGGGGCATGTTCAACAGTCCATTTCACCAATTCATTCATAAAGTCATGCGTGGCTTTAACCCGATTTGGAAAGGGCTTGAGCATATGTGTTTCTACTGTAAAAGAGATCACATTAAACAAGGAAGCGTATCCCATTGCATAACGTGGAAGATCATTAAATTGATAGATCCCTGAGTCAGGCGTTTCTTTTACCGATTCCACATACGGAAACAAATCCCATTTCGACTTTTTTAATGCCTGGGTTAATTGTGGCAGCATCGTACCATAGATAAGTTTTCTTAATGAAGGTGCGATTCGCTCACGTAACGATGAGATATACGTCAAGGTATATTGATAGTCCGCCCCATTGGATACGTGATTATCTACAAACACATCCGCATTCAAGGCATGGAAAATCTTAGCAAACGTACGCGCGTTCTCGCTATCCATTTTAGTGAAGTCGCGATTTAGATCCAGGTTTTGGGAATTCCCACGAAACCCATAAAGCTCAGGACCGTTCTGGTTCGCCCTACTCGTCGCGCTTCGGGTTAACATACCACCGACATTGTATGCGGGAATAAAAGCCACTACCGGGTCTTTCGGATTTATACTTTCCAAACGCATATAGTTTTCCGTATAAATCAAGCACGCATTAATACCATCCGGTTCGCCCGGATGAATTGCATTATTAAAAAGTAGAGTGGTCCCTTTCCTTGCTTTTAGGAAGGTAGTCGATGAATCTCCTGTACCGTTTAATACACAAACATAGATTGGTAAACCTGGCACATCCGACGGTCCCATATTGTATAAACTAACCAAGGGACTTTCTTTATCCATTCGTTTAAGCTCATCAATTAGGCGATAATAATCCGGGGATGTATTTCCGGTCCATTTTGATTGTGCCCACAAACTCAACCCTGTGCTTATTATGATAAGCAAAGAAAAAACAACTCTCATCATAAGGTAAAGGTAGCACATGCAGACGAATTGACGGGTATTTCCTACCTTTGAACATGCGAATTGATATCCTGACGATCTTACCCAAACTTTTTGATGGTCCATTTTCGGATTCTATCCTTAAACGTGCCCAAGAAAAGGGCCATGTTTCCATACATTTACACAACATCAGGGATTATTCAACAGATAAGCATAAGAATGTGGACGATTATCAATACGGAGGTGGCGCCGGAATGGTAATGCGTATTGAACCGATCGCAGCATGCATAGATCAACTAAAAGCGGAGCGCAGCTATGATGAAATCATCTATATGACTCCTGACGGCGAACTCTTGGAACAAGATATTTCAAATCAGCTTTCAATAAAAGGAAACCTAATGATCTTGTGCGGACATTACAAAGGCGTAGATGACCGAATTAGACAGCACTATATCACCAAAGAAATTTCTATTGGGTCATATGTGCTATCTGGCGGAGAACTTGCCGCAGCAGTATTAGTTGATTCTATCGTCAGATTGATTCCAGGAGTATTAAACGACGAAACCTCGGCCTTAACCGACAGTTTTCAGGACCAATTACTCTCTCCCCCTGTATACACAAGACCACCGGTTTACAACGGTTGGAGTGTCCCCGATGTATTACTTAGCGGAAACTCACAGGAAATCGATCGTTGGAGGGAAGAACAAGCACTTGAGCGCACAAAAACCCGAAGGCCAGATTTATTGGATTAATGGATACGATCATAATTCGTAACTTTGCTATATGATTGAACTATCTGAACGTTTAAACGCCATGGAAGAGTCGGCTACGCTGGCTATGGCACGATTAAGTCGCGAATTAAAAGCACAAGGAAAAGACATCATTTCATTGTCCTTAGGAGAACCAGATTTTTATACCCCGCAATTCATTAAGGACGCAGCGGTAGTAGGACTTGAACAAAATTTCACGAACTACACTCCGGTATCTGGTTATGATGACCTCAGAGAACGTATTTCTCACAAATTCATGCGTGACAATGGCCTGAACTATCCAAAGGAACAAATCGTAGTTTCTACCGGTGCAAAACAGTCGATTGCGAATGTTGTATTGAGTTTAATTAATCCGGGGGATGAAGTAATAATACCAGCACCGTATTGGGTTTCATATATTGAGATCGTTAAAATGGCAGGTGGAATCCCTGTTGTAATTCATGCAGGCATTGAGCAAGATTTTAAAATTAATGCTGCGCAATTCGAATCAGCAATCACCTCAAAAACAAAGTTGTTTATTTTCTCTTCGCCATGTAATCCAACGGGTTCAGTATATACGAAAGAAGAATTGCGAGGATTGGCCGACGTCTTAGTGAAGCATCCCAACATTATTGCCTTGTCGGATGAGATTTACGAGCATATTCGGTTCGAAGGTGAACACGCGAGTTTAGCCCAATTTTCAGAAATATTCGACCAGGTGGTTACCGTAAATGGAGTTTCTAAAGCATGGGCAATGACCGGTTGGCGACTCGGGTATATTGGCGCGAGTAAACAAATTGCAGATGCGTGTAATAAAATACAAGGACAATTTACGTCAGGGACCAGTTCCATATCCCAGCGCGCAGCAATTGCAGCAATGGATGCTGATCCAAGCGTATTAAAAGAAATGGTAGAAACGTTTCACAAACGTCGAGACTTAGTGCTTTCCTATTTGAATAAAATCCCAGGAGTAAAATGCAATGTACCAACCGGTGCTTTTTATTTGTTTCCGGATGTATCCGAATATTTTGGAACAAAAGATGGTGACCAGTTAATTCAAGATGGCGATGACTTGTGCATGTATTTATTGCGTGAAGGTAACATTGCGTTGGTAGACGGCAAAGGATTCGGAGCGCCAAATTGCATCCGTATAAGTTATGCTGCATCAGAAGAAAAGCTAATGAAAGCAATGGAACGTTTAACTGCAGCCTTAGCCAAATTAAGCCGATGAATTTAGAGGCTATTTTCAATTCATTTAATGACATGAAGGTTGCCATTGTTGGCGACGTAATGATAGATTCCTATGTCATGGGTAAAGTTCACCGCATGAGCCCGGAGGCTCCGGTTCCTGTATTACTGCTTGATAAAGAAGAGCATCGCTTAGGAGGCGCAGCGAATGTAGCACTGAATTTAAAAGCACTGGGCGCCGAGGTTTACCTTTGTTCTGTCATTGGAACCGATACCGCTGCAAAGAAATTTCAAAACCTCTTGTCAGAAGCAACGATTCAAAATCAAGAAATAATTCAATCGGAAGATAGAAAAACTACAGTAAAAACAAGGGTTTTATCGGGAACGCAACACGTGTTGCGCATCGACCAAGAAGATACGTGCGACTTAAGCGAAACCCTGGAAGACGCCTTAATTCAGGCTACAAAACATCGAATTGATTTGGGAATTGATGCCTTAATCTTTGAAGATTATAACAAAGGGGTACTTACCCATCGCGTCATTACCGAACTTATCGCCTATGCTAAGGAAAAGGGCGTAAAAACAACAGTGGACCCGAAGAAAGATAATTTTCTAAGTTATCGAGGCGTGAACTTATTCAAGCCAAACCTCAAGGAAATCAAAGAAGGACTTGATGTGAACATCGATGTCGTTAACCATCCTGATTCAATAGTCCATGGAGCAAAACAATTGCGAGATAAACTCAATCACGAATTAACCCTTATTACACTTTCTGAACATGGAGTCTTTGTAGAGAACGGTACCACATGGAAAATCATTCCTGCGCATTTAAGGGAAATCACCGATGTAAGTGGCGCCGGTGATACGGTAATTGCGGTTGCCACCTTGTGTTTAATTGCCGGATTATCCCATACTGAAATCGCTGCAATAGCAAATTTATCCGGCGGTTTAGTGTGCGAACACTCTGGCGTTGTAAGTGTTGATAAAGTAGCGCTATTGAATGAAGCCCAAAAATTAATACACCCATGAGCGAGACAGTAAAACCGTATAATACTGATAAATCTAAAAAAGAAGAGGTCGCTCAGATGTTTAACAACATTTCAGCACGTTACGATTTTTTAAATCATTTTTTATCCTTGGGTATTGATCACATTTGGCGCAGAAAAGCAGTTAACAAATTGCGTGAAATTCAACCTAAACGCATCTTAGACTTAGCCACTGGAACGGGAGATTTTGCGATTGCCTTGTTGAAACTAAATCCAACTCAAATCATAGGAATGGACATCTCTTCAGGGATGCTTGACGTTGGAAAAAACAAAATGAAGGCAAAAAATGTCAGTCATATCATTGACATGCAACTGGGAGATTCTGAAAATATGCCGTTTGAGGACGGTTATTTTGATGCTGTTACCGTAGGATTTGGCGTTAGAAACTATGAAAATTTAGAAAAAGGACTTACTGAAATGCTTCGGGTAACTCGAAGTGGAGGTAAAATTGTAATCTTAGAATTTTCTAAACCAAAACGTTTTCCGATTAAACAAGCATTTGGGTTTTACTCCAGATTTATCATTCCCTTCTTTGGAAAGCGCATTTCGAAAGATGAAAAAGCATACGCCTATCTTCCTGAAAGTGTTGCCGCATTTCCCGAGGGTAAGGCATTTACCGATATTTTAAGTAAACTGGGCTATAAACAGGTGGGTGCAACCTTGGTAAGTGGTGGTATTGCTACTATTTATTCAGGCATTAAATGATGCAACTTATCCGGTACTTTTGCGTTTCTTAACCGATGTCATCAAAATTCATTTTCATTGCGTTTTTTATACCCATGGTTTTGTTTGGACAAAAGTTCAAGCAAGAGCGTTATAAAAACTTCGATCGCAGGTTATTTCATTTTGGCTTTATGCTCGGATTTAATTCGTCGGATTTCACCTTATATCCGGTTCAAAACGCATACGAGCAATTTAAGATTTTGAATGTTCAAAACGATGCGCAACCCGGTGGACAACTTGGAATTTTAACCACCATGCGCTTGGGAACGCCCATGATTCGGTTGCGATTCATTCCAACAATTTCCTTTTTGGAACGATCTATTAAATATACCTTCGAAGACACCTCAGCCAAACTAGGCTATCGTATTGAGGATGAGCGTGTAAACTCAACGAACTTAGACTTCCCATTAATGTTGCAGTTTAGGACAAAACGCCTAAATAATTTCGCGGCATATTGTTTAATTGGCGGACAGTATTCCATTGATTTGCAGTCTCAAGAAAAAGCCTCTCAGAATTACATAGACCCATTTATTAAAATTAAACGTTACGATTGGCAAGGTCAAATCGGAGGTGGACTGGAATTCTTTGCCCCCTACTTTAAATTTGGTGTAGAGTTGAAATTCACCCATGGATTCAGCAATGCGTTCATTAAAGACAACACCTATATTGCAGCACCGATACAAACCTTATATAATCGCGGTTGGTTTGTTTCCTTTATTTTTGAAGGATAATGGGACAGGTTACCTTCGTTTGTACCCCAGAAGAAGCGAAAGATTGGAGCGCACTCAAGCGAATCATTGAAAAACAAACGGGAAAAACGTATGAGTACATGCGTTGGAAAAAGCGTAGCATTGATGCGCGTGCTCGTCAAATTAAAATCAATGCCACCTTTGAATGTTCCAATACTCCGCTACCCGACCGTATTCGAACCTTCGCATTTCAAAAGGTACATCATTCACCCGAAGTTCATATTGTTGGGGCTGGTCCGGCGGGATTATTTGCTGCATTAAAAGCCTTACTGCGCGGTTTAAAACCCGTCGTTTTTGAACGCGGAAAAGATGTCAAAGCGCGACGTAGAGATTTAGCCCGTATTGCCCGCGAACAAACAATTAATGAAGAATCTAATTATTGTTTTGGTGAAGGCGGTGCAGGAACCTATTCTGACGGAAAATTGTATACGAGATTGAAAAAGCGTGGTGAGGTAGAATTAGTACTCGAACTCTTGGTTTATTTCGGGGCGGACGTAGATATTTTAGTGGAAGCGCATCCGCACATTGGAACGAATAAACTGCCTAAAATCATTGAAAATATTCGAAACTTCATTATTGAACAGGGTGGCGAGATTCACTTTGAATCTAAATTAACGGGGATAACAAAAACTGAAAACAAAATCAGTCACTTGGAGATCAACCAAGGGGAACAGATTCCTGTAAAGCAAGTGATATTAGCTACGGGTCATTCTGCAAGAGATATATTTTATTTGTTGCATGAAGCGGGAATAAAAATTTCAGCAAAACCCTTTGCCTTGGGGGTACGTGTAGAACACACACAAGCCTTAATCGACCAAATGCAATATCATGGGCGGTTAAACGACGAATATCTGGCACCGGCTTCTTACAGTTTGGTAGAGCAAATTGATGGACGCGGTGTTTACTCCTTTTGCATGTGTCCGGGCGGTATTATTGCACCTTGTGCAACGGCAAATGGCGAAGTTGTAACCAATGGATGGTCACCGTCTAAACGCAACAACCCCTATTCGAATTCAGGAATTGTGGTTGCTATTGACCCAACTTATTTTGACAACCCTGAGGACCCGTTTGTTTGCTTAAGATTTCAACAAGAAGTTGAAAAGTTATGCCACGACGCAACTGGGAATAATCAAAAAGTTCCTGCACAGCGTTTACTGGACTTTGTTGAGGGACGAAAATCAAAAGATTTCCCTCGTTCTAGTTATACCCCAGGAATAGAAAGTGTTCGTCTAGACGAAGTATTACCGCCCCTTGTAGCTAAACGTTTACAGAAGGCATTTAAGGCCTTTAACAAGAAAATGCCGGGTTTTCTGACCAATGATGCCGTAGTGCATGCTCCGGAATCACGGACCTCCTCCCCCATTTTAATACCTCGAAACAGAGAAAGCTTTCAACATGTAGAAATTGAAAATCTTTATCCCTGTGCAGAGGGAGCAGGATATGCTGGAGGCATTGTATCCGCTGCGATAGATGGAATGAAATGTGTTGAGGCTATTTTAAATGAACGCGAAATCATGTAGTTTAAACTTAGGGGGTACTCCTCAAAGCGAGCTGTGATAAAACCTCAAAGCGTGCTTTGGCCACCTTTAATTCTAATTGGGACAGAATTACCATTACTTTTATCAAAGGCGCATGATCAAAGTTTACCATTAACCAATGCTCGCTATTGCCATCTAAATGCAAAACATCTTTTTGCAATCCAAAATCCGAGTAGATAGATGCTGCGCTAATTAGATTTTCATTTCTTACGTTCTTATCCTTTAGTACCTGTAATACCTCTTCAAAAGCACAGACGTTGGGATCAATATCATCAAAGACCAATTGATTGTCATCATCAGAACCAATATTCGCAACTAGTGTGAGCATGTTAGTTTGAAATTTCCGAAGTGGTAAATAGAGCAAATAAATACCCTTATGAAACGATTCTCCATTAAACTCGTCAGAAGCAATGCCTAAAACACGCATAGATTCATCAAAACTCTGCTTATGTTGAAGTCCGTAAAAATTTAATTGAGCAGGTATCAATGGGTTATTTTTTTTATAGGACGACCAAAACAATGCCTCATAATCTTGTTTCTTCCCAAGCTTTGTATTTTCATGGGAGGCAAGCAAAATTTCCATTTTAAGTGACTCAATGCCGGCAATGATACGAGCAGTTTCTTGATTCACACGACTTAAATTATGTTCTAGTTTAGGATTATTTCGAGAAATTGATTTTAGTAATACATCGCCTCTATTCATTTGATCCACAACTTGCTGATGAAGTGAAAAACCACTTTCTAATTCTTGGCGGGTTAATCGGACTTTAATCGCATCACTATAGCTCCAAACTGTAATAATTGTTATGGCAAAGATGAAGGTAAATCGATTGGAAAATGAAATTAATTTTACCCCCTGTTTCGCTAAAACTGATCCGTAAACAAGAATCATAAATAAGAGTGAAGCTAGCCCTGTTATCAGGATTGACTTGGAACCTGGCCAATGTTGTACCCAAAAAAGTCCAGAAATAATTACAAGAGATTGAGCCACAAAAAAGGAAAATACCCAAGGTGGCCTGGCATTTTTCGGAGTCAGCAAGAACAAAAAGCCACGAATAAAAGCCAAACAAGAAAATGCCATGAAAGCAAGAATTATCAATAAATCACCCCCAGGCCAATGCTGAATTTTAAATAAGAAACCGATTATGAGCACGCCCAAACTCACGTAATTCCAAAATCCAATAAACGGACGCGGCATCAATCCAAGATGTTGTCCCCCTTCCACCTTACCGGCAAAGGCAGAAAGAATGGCTAAATAGGCAAATGTGCTAAAAGATGCTACTATGAGTATGTCCGTGCCAGGTAAAACTAATCGTTTAAACACAATTCCTATTACCCAAACACAAAGTGTTGCAGTAAATGTAACGCGCAAAAGTCTCTGAAAGTAGGCAGAGGCTAAAAATCCTGAATGTTGCATAAGTTTAATTTTCCAATACAACGAGCGAAAAAATCTTGGTTACAAGTGTTAGAAAAATCAGGAGATGAGAATAAAATACATTCAGTAATTTGAATCCATAATATGCAAAGAAATATTAATAACTCCATATTTCCCTACCTTTGTACCATGAAACGCGTGGTTGTTGGTCTTTCTGGTGGGGTGGATTCCAGTGTGGCTGCTTACCTTTTAATTCAGCAAGGCTACGAGGTCATTGGCATGTTCATGCGCAATTGGCACGATCAAACGGTTACCCTATCCAACGACTGTCCGTGGATTGATGATGCGAACGACGCCTTACTTGTAGCGCAACACCTGGGCATTCCTTTTCAAGTGGTGGATTTAAGTGCACAATACAAAGACCGCATCGTAAATTACATGTTTCGCGAATACGAGGCAGGAAGAACGCCAAATCCCGATGTGCTCTGCAACCGAGAGATTAAATTCGATGTGTTTTTAAAGGAAGCCCTTGCGCTGGGCGCAGACTATGTAGCCACCGGACACTATTGCCGTAAGCGCATACATGAAGACGGAACCCATGGGTTATTGAGTGGTCTCGACGGGAACAAAGACCAGAGTTATTTCCTATGTCAAGTGAGTCAGGAGCAACTTCAACGTGCCCTCTTCCCTATTGGCGACTTAACCAAGGCGCAAGTGCGAGAAATAGCAAGCACGCACGGATTACTAACCGCAGAGAAAAAAGACTCTCAGGGCCTATGTTTTGTGGGGAAAATCAGTCTCCCCACCTTTCTACAACAACAATTAGCCGCTAAACCGGGGCCGATTATAGAAATCCCTACCACGCTTCCGCAATACAAAAGCTATCAAACAATACCGCATGATTTAGCGCATGTCGTGGAATTAGCAGAGCCCTTTAGCTACGAGGCCTCCATGGGTAAGCAAGTTGCAACGCACCAAGGCGCGCATTATTACACCATCGGACAACGCAAAGGCTTGCATATCGGCGGCCGACCAGAACCAAGTTTTGTACTGGCAACCGATACGCATACGAATGTGATTTATTCAGGTCAGACCGATGAACACCCTGGATTATATCGACGAGCACTCAAACTAAGTTCGAAAGAAATCAATTGGATTCAACCCATTCCAGAGGAATCGCTGGAAAATGGGATGACTTGTTCCATTCGGATTCGTTACCGTCAAGCACTCCAAGAAGGAACCTTAATTCAAAAAGAAGGAGTCTTATATATATTGTTCGAAAAACCTCAGCGAGGAATTACGCCCGGTCAGTTTGCGGCCTGGTATCAGAACGATGAGCTGATTGGCTCGGGGATCATTGCGGAGTAATTTTTTATGTTCGGTGTTTTGCGAATAGAACAGATAAAGCGAATTAAAAACTTGCGCTAAATTCATTCGGCCTTTTATAAATTTTTTGAATTGTTTTTCTAATTTTATGAAAGTTTCCAAAAGTATACCAATACAACACATGGTTGATTGCTTGAATTGCTTTTGGTGATGTTATAAGTAAGTTATGCCCAATGCTACAAGCGACCGTGCCAACATCAACAACTGACAAAAAACTAACTTATCAACAAACTGACCGAGATTAAAATTGTAACTTTTCATTATGGATTTAAAAGTTAAAAATAAATATAAAACAGAGTTCAAAAAGGCATTAGACACCTTTACAGAAAAACTCGAAAAATATGTTTCAACAGAAAACGGAGATTGGTCTGTAAAAGGATTTATTGACGTTTACAAGAATATTTATACTATTTCGTCAGATACTAAAATTGTTTCCAAAATACTTGAAATACATATTTTTCCGCAAATTTTACAGTTTGCAGAAGAAAACGGATACAATATTATTTTAACAGAACACCAAAACTACTATCCTGACCTTACTTTTATACACAAAGAAAACGAAGATGTAAAGTTTGCTGTTGACCTGAAAACGACTTATCGCAAGAAAAGTGGAATTTCGAGTTTTACACTTGGAAGTCACGGTAGTTATTTCAAAGAACGAGATAAAAAGAAAAATATTCAATTCCCTTACAACGAATATTTAGCACATTTTTGTTTAGGTGTAATTTATACAAGAACAGATTTGAAAGATGATGTTTCGGAAACAGAAATTTATCAAGTTCAAGAACTTCAAGAAGAATACGAAACACCAAACCAAAAAGTAGGCGACAGAGAAGTTACAACGGTTGATAATTTAAAATCAATCACTTCAGTAATTAAAGATTTCGACTTTTTTGTAGCAGAAAAATGGAAAATTGCCAGCGACAAACAAGGTTCGGGAAATACTGCAAATATTGGTTCAACTTTAAGCATTGATGATTTAAGAAATGAAAACGGAATTTTCAGCCAATTAGGCGAAGAATGGTTTGACGAGTATTGGATAAATTACGGTTCTGCCACAATGGTAAAAGACGGCAAACCAACAAAAATTACAACGCTTAAAGACTTTTTGGAATTTAAAGGCAGAACAGACTTATTGGATAAAATTGTATCTCGAGCAACCTATAAAAAAGATACAAAATGAGAGTAATAGTTCCACCCATAAAAAGTCAAGGCATAAAAACCAAGCTCGTTCCTTGGATTATGGAACTTGCCCCAAAAGGTCAAGGCAAATGGATAGAACCATTTCTTGGAACTGGTGTTGTTGCGTTTAATTCGGGTTATAAAAAAGCCATTTTAAATGACACAAATCCACATATAATTAATTTCTACAAAGGTATTCAGCACAAGGAAATTACTGCACCTTTAATGAAGCATTATCTTGAAAATGAAGGAGCAATTTTAAGTAAAGCAGAAAACAATGGTTATGAGCATTATTTAGAAGTTCGTGCTCGTTTCAATAGTGGCGAATTTTCACCTTACGACTTCATTTTTCTTTCAAGAGCAGGTTTTAATGGAATGATGCGTTTTAATAATAAAGGGCATTGGAATATTCCGTTCTGTAAAAAGCCAGACCGCTTTGCACAAGCATATATCACAAAAATTACAAATCAAGTCGCAACGGTTTCTCAAATAATTCAGTCTGAACCCGATTGGACTTTTCATAACAAATCATTTGCCGACATCATTCCATTGGCAACCGAAAACGATATTATTTATTGCGACCCACCATATTACGGCAGACACGTTGACTATTTTAATGGCTGGACAGAACAGGACGAAGAACTTTTATTCAACTTGTTAAGCGAAACAAAAGCAAAGTTCATTCTTTCAACTTGGCATCACAACGATTGGCGAAAAAATGAAATGATTGAAAAATTTTGGAATAAATTCAATGTAGTAACTAAAGACCATTTTTACCATAATGGTGGTAGCATTGAAAACAGACGGACAGTTGTAGAAGCATTGGTTTGTAATTTCAACACAGAGCATTTTGAACAACACAATCACGGCTTGAAAGAAAAATCAAAACTTGAACAATTAGAAATAGATTGGACAACTTAAAAAAAGCACTGAGCATAACAGCAGTTTGGCAAAATGGCGGGTTTAGTGCTAAACTCAACGGCAGTTCATCGATTGAATTTTTGTGCAAAACTGAACATTTGTGCTTCGATTTCCGCCACTTCGCCAAGCTGCAAAACGTTAGCAGCAAGCAAATGAAAAATAGAAAAAATAAATTACAATGAACAAAGACCAAATATTGACAGGGCTTTACAATTATTTAATTGAAAATTTACCTACACAAGCAATTAATCTCATTCTACGTAATGACATTAGAGTTGAAAATTTTTTTGCTATCCATACAGGTGTTTATCTTGATATTTTACTGGAGGCAGGACATATAAACGCATATTCCTTTCAGCATACTATTTTATTGCAAAATCCACAAAGAGCTCATATTGACATTGCCTTTACTGACACAAATAATATTCTGACTTATTTAGAATTAAAACACTTTTCGATTACTCAAAATCGAGGTCAAGGACGTAGACTTACATTCTATACAGGTAATACAATAGAAATGAAAAAAGTTGGTATAGTTGGGGACTGTGAAAAACTAGATAATTTAAGAAATAATGGATATATTGACAATAATATAAACTTGGTATGTTGTGCATTTGTAACAAATAAACCTTCTCAACAACAAATCACTACAATGACCAATTCCTTCCAAAATTACCCAGAATTAATTGGATGGAATCTCGTTTACCCAATCCCATTCAATCAACAGCATCCAAATCTTGGAATAATAACCCTTCAAAAATAAGCAATAAATTTTGACACAAATGCCAGCTACTAACAGCGTGTAAGCAATATTGCCTTGCCGCAGGCGTAACACAAGGCAACATCGCCTACACGCAAAACGTTATGGGCAAGTTGAACAAACAAAGACGGTCCGCGAAAACCAAAGGGCTGACCACCTAAAGTGACAAGAAGATATTATAATTCAACTTTAAAAGTGCAGATCAGAACCCACAAAAAAAACAGGGTGTAAACTGAAAAGCCAAACTAATAGGAACAATTCTTAAATTTAAACTGATGAAAAAAGCATTTATTTTTTGGGGAGCGACATATATGACTTCTATGATTTTAACTGGATGTGGAGGAAATAAAAGTACGGAGGGTAACGAAAATTCTAATTCAGAAGCTGAAAGGCCAAAAAAAATTATGAAAGAAGTTATAACAGATGATAATCCTGATGCAATTCATTCGAAAACAGTCATTAATTACGATACTATCGGAAAAATTACTGAAGAAATACATTTTGACAAAGGTGATAAACTTATTTCTCGCGAAAAATATATTTATAATGAATATGGAGATAAGGTTGAATGGAAAATAATCCACAATGACAGTAAATCAAGTCAAAAAACGGTATATATATATGATAGTAGCAGAAAATTGATTAAGGAAATTAGGAATATTACAACTGATATTTCGTCAGATGTATCTAATGCTTATTATACTTATGATTCTAAAGGTAGACTTACCAGAGCTGATTTCGAGAATAGTTTCACAACCAGACATGAATTTGTTTATGATAAAAACGATAAGTTAAAATCTAAGATTTATTATAACAAGGACGGTTCAAAAGACATTGAAAATTTTGATGAGAATGGAAACAAAACAGGAGATGAGAGTAGTAGTTTTAAGTATGATGAAAAAAATAATATAATTGAAGAAATTCATGATTACCCTTATGGTATTTCGAAATTTACATTTGAATATAAGTATAACGAACAAGGAAATTGGATTGAGAGAAAATCGTATTTTTCTGAAAGCAGAACTAAGTCAGGAAAACTTAGAAGCATTGAAACAAAAGTAATCACATACTATCCTTAATACAGTGACAAGAAAACCAGCTCATAACAGCGTGTAAGCACCATTTTGCTTAGACACAGACTAAGCTTCGCTATGCGCCGAGGAAAAGCAAAAACGAGTGCCTGCACGCAAACCGTTATGGGCAAGTTTTAAAAATAATACGGTCTGCGAAAGCCAAAGGATTGACCATCCAATGTGACAAAAAAGTAAATAAACAAGTGGAGACAAGAAAACCACTAAAAAAAATAGGGAGTAATCTGAAAATCCAAAAGAGTAGGACAATTTAAAATATGAATAACATGAAATCAAAATTGACAATTTTTATTACTACGCTTTTATTAAGCATTTGGTCTTTATCCGGAAATGCACAGGTCTCAATACCAAAAGGGAAAGCACAACTAATT
>JBEAQY010000048.1:0-24727 GCA_041163605.1 Bacteroidota bacterium
TCCATTAATTTATTTAAAGCCACGATTGCTTTTAACAAGTCTTTATCTGATGAAGCCCTCCAGTTCATTAGTTCCCGCGATACCTCATCAATATGTATTGCTTGCACTATTTCCAAGGCTCTGAGTCGCTGAATTTGAGCAGAAGATTCATCGATAATCACGGCGTTTAGCATTGGAATAATTGCCTGACCTTCTGCCTTAATTACCTGTTTAATAACCAAGTATATACGCTCATCGGGATCCTCCAACAAGGCTACTAATGCTTTTCGTTTTCTATCGGACATTATCACGGAACAAAAATATCCGACTAGAATACTAGTTTAAAAAAGAACTGCTTTGTTTATCAAATTGAAAATGTTAATACCGATGTAACCTAATTCCAAGTTCTGCGTTATACCTAACCAAATTCAAATGAACTATGCTACAGGTTATTTGAGATCGAGGGGGACATGTCCCCCTTTTTTTTATATTTGACTATGAAAATATTTATCACACTTTTGGTTGCTTTGAGCTTGATCTCCTGTAAATCGACTAAAAATACAAGCGCCCAAGCAATGAACGAACCCAACAATCAACTCATTGGTATTATTCATGTTAACGAGAATCAATGCCCAATATATATTGAAATTCCTGAGAATTTAAATCCTAGTATCAACGTACCATACAAAACAGTATTTCCATTAAACTTGAAGGATGGAATGAAAAAGAAAGGATTAAAGGTTCAATTTACCTACACCTTGTCCAAGGCCATGTCACCTGAAGGCTGTTCTGCTGATGCGGTGGTAAACTTGGATGAAATTACCGTGATTCCATAGACGCGATTGCATCTAGGCATAAATAAGACAAGGATCTTCCAATTGTTCGTTCATGGTCACCTTGGGAAATTGCACCCTCTGTTAAATGTACATACGCATATTGATTTCCATTAAGCGACAATACGACTTTTCGTATATCGTCTAAACTCCAACCGGATGGAGAAGAAGCGGAAGAAGGCATATTAGCGATGCAATCCAAATCTATCTCTAAGCCAACGAGATCATTAGCCTTAAAAAACACTTGCCGAATGTCCTCTGAAAGCGATTGCTCCCCTGTCAAATAAGATTCAAAGAATCTGACATCCACTTGATGATTTTTAATAAAATCCTGCATGAATGAATTGATTCCATAGGCATGCACTCCAAAAACATGATATGAGGTTAGAATTCCTTCAGACATGGCATATGTAAAGCTATTTCCCGAATGCCTTCTTGTCATTGCACGACAATCGGTATGAGCATCAATGTTTATTACGGTAGAACAACGTTTTACTTGATGTGCCCACCGCATCAATGGAAGTGCGTTATTATGACCTCCACCAATTATAATTGGAATTTGGCTTGATGAAACAAACGACATCAACACTTCAAAAACGAATGCATCTAATTCTTGAACCAAGAGGCTAGCTGATTGAACGTCGGTTGGAAAGGTTCCTACAAAAACAATGTTCCCTATGATGTCTAATGACTGTTGTTGATACGGCCAATTTAAAAAATGTTTAAAAAATGCAGAAAAAGCGAATTCAGAACCTGTCCGACCATAATTTGCATAAGGGCCAACAGCCTCGCTAATGCCTAGGATTACAACTCGAGGCGCTTCATGAGTTGATTTGAGAAAATCACCCATGCGTTCTTCGCCAGCCCGCCCAATAACCAAAAGGTCTGCAAACAACTGGGCTTTGGGCCGTAATTCGAAATTGTTATGAATTGATTTCATTGGCAGCTAAAATTGTTCGCAAATCTTCAGGAATGCGCATAGGTTTTCGATTATGAAGTGATTGAAATACCAACACAGTTTTAGCTGTTGTTAATATCTGGTTGTTTTCATTAAATAATGAATAAGAAAATTCAAGGGTACAATTCTCAGCCCGTACAAGCCTCGTTTCCAAACGCAATAAATCGTCATACATTGCTGGTGCCTTGAATTGGATGCTCATAGAAACAACGGGTAATAAAATGCCTTCATCTTCGAGCACTTTGTACACAACTCCTAGGGAACGCAAGGCCTCAACACGGCCCAACTCGAAATAAGTGGCATAATTACCGTGATAACAATACCCCATTCGATCTGTTTCGCTGTACCGAACCCTAAACGTGATGGTGTGAGAATAATTCAAATTCATTATAAAAAGCGTTCTTTTTTTTGCCAAAAAGTCTAAATTATTCTAAATTTGAATACTCCACGCTCCTTATTTCATAGTTGAACAAAAATTATCTTCAGAAGTAAAAAAAAATTAAAAGTCAAGTGGTTTTAGACTTTTTTTTTAAGTTTTTTCTATGAATCTTTGTTCACAACTTTTTAACAGTGTTTAATTTGTGCTTAACACAGGTAATGCATTGGTTTTCAGTTAGGTAATTTTATTAATGTTTTTATAAAAAGAATTATGTTAAAGGATCACGCAGCGACTTGGGAGTCTTGTTTAAGAGTAATAAAAGATAACATCTCTTTACAAGCATACAAGGTGTGGTTTGAGCCTATTATTCCATTAAAATTAGAAAACAATATTCTTACCATTCAGGTCCCCTCTCATTTCTTCTATGAGTGGTTAGAGCAGCATTATATTGGCCTATTAAGTAAGGTTATAAAAAAGGAAGTTGGGGCCGAAGGAAGCCTTGAATACAGTATCGTAATGGAGAGCAATCACCGGAACTCCACTCCCTACACCGTTAAACTTCCTACACAAAACAGTACGCACTCTCAAAACTCACCGCAAAATATTCCAATCGGGGCTACCGAACCTCAAATCCGAAATCCATTCATTATTCCGGGTTTGAAAAAAGTTACCATTGAATCGAACCTTATTACGAATTTTACTTTTGAAAATTTTGTTGAAGGTGATTGCAACAGGTTAGCACGAGCTTCAGGATATGCAGTAGCAAACAAACCAGGCGGTACCGCATTTAACCCGTTATTAATTTATGGTGGTGTAGGTTTAGGAAAAACACATTTAGCTCATGCGATCGGGTTATCGATTAAAGAACAGCACCCGAATAAAACTGTTTTATATGTGCAATCAGAAAAGTTTGCACACCAGTTTATCGATGCTATTAAAAATCAGACCACCAATGATTTCATCCATTTTTATCAAATGGTGGATGTTTTGATTATTGATGATGTCCAGTTTTTTGCAGGTAAAGAACGTACCCAAGATGTATTCTTCAGTATTTTCAACCACTTGCATCAAAACGGCAAACAAATAGTACTTACCTCAGACAAGGCTCCAGTAGAAATGCAAGGAATGGAACAACGCTTATTGTCGCGCTTCAAGTGGGGTCTTTCCGCAGATTTGAATGTTCCAGATTTAGAGACGCGCATTGCCATTCTTGAAAAGAAGATGTATGCAAGTGGCATTGAACTTCCAAAAGAGGTTGTAGAATATCTGGCCTATTCCATCAATACAAACATTCGAGAAATAGAAGGTGCAATGAATACCCTTCTTATGCAATCATCGCTTAACAAAAAATCCATTTCTCTAGAACTTGCAAAGCAAATGGTTGACAAATTTGTCAAAAACACTGCGCGTGAGGTATCCATTGAGTATATACAAAAAATCGTTTGTGATTATTTTGATCTACCCATTGAAATGCTTAAGTCTAAAACTAGAAAGCGTGAGGTGGTACAAGCGCGTCAGATTAGCATGTATTTCTCCAAAAAAATGACTAAGTCTTCCCTTGCGAATATAGGTGCACATTGTGGAGGGAAGGATCATGCCACCGTATTACATGCTTGTAGAACGGTAGTAAATCTCTCTGAAACAGATAAACAATTCCGTTTGTACCTAGAAGAGCTTGAAAAAAAGTTAACTATACATTAATTCTCTTTGAGCGATAAGAAACTGACTGTTTCAAAAGAAAGCACGTATACTTTACGATCGAATAAGTGTGCGTTTATTGCCTATTTGTTTCCTCTTGCACACGTAACTGAATTCAAAAAACAGCTTAACTTTGTCAAAAAAGAACATGTCAAGGCGAGCCATTTTTGTTTTGCCTATCAATGCGCTGAACCGTTAAGCACGCGGGCAAATGATGATGGTGAACCATCAGGTAGTGCGGGGCTCCCAATCTTAGGTCAGCTAAAATCAAATCAACTAATTAATGTAGGATGTATTGTGGTTAGATACTACGGCGGAACAAAATTAGGCGTACCTGGATTAATTTCTGCCTACAAGAACGCCTGTCTAGGCGCAATTCTCGCGAATGAACCTAAGCCGTATGTAGAATTCCTGAGGATTGAGGTTCAGGGGACCTACCCGTCGTTAATGCGATTTCTAAGTATTGCTACACAACACGGATGGAGCGCAACACTTAATTCCATTCAGGAAACACACGTAATCCATGTTCAAATTGAGCAAGAACAAAAGCAAGGTGTATTAAATAAAATATCTTTATTTTCGGACTTAACTTGGTCATAACCTAATATGTGTTACAGCAATTCAAGTACCTCAAGTAATGAAGCACTTGGTAAATTTTACCAGCGTGAAATTGACGCACTACCTTCAGCTCAGCCGACTTATTACGCAAATGGATTTAACTTCCCAAGCTGGAACATTATCACCCTTCAACCCCAGATAAAACGTATGCAATGGGGATTAATACCAAGATGGTTTACGGGTGAAAGAATAATAAACATAGCGAGCAAAACATTAAATGCACGTGTAGAAACTTTATCCGAAAAAGCCAGTTTCAAAAAGCTAGTCAGCACGAATCGTTGCATCGTTCCTTCCTCTGGTTTTTTTGAGTTCCAACACCAAGGGAAAGAAAAAATACCATACTTTATTTATCCTAGTGACGCGCCATTGTTTTCAATGGCCGGTCTTTATGATGAATGGTTAAATCGAGAAACAGGTGAAACAATACAAAGTTTTACCATTATCACAACAGTAGCGAATCCATTAATGGAAGAAATTCATAATCACAAGAAACGAATGCCTTTAATCCTTGAACAAAGCCAAATTGAATCATACCTAGAAAGTGAGAAAAACATTAACGGATTTGCGAGTCAGCCTTTTGAAACGATGCAGGCACATAGGGTAGACAAACGCATATTGTTTTCTCAAACACCTAATATACCTGCTGTGCAACAACAAATTGTTGATAATATTGGCCAACAATCCCTATTCATATAAGATATGGTATTAATTTTGTCAATAACGCGGCATGAAAATTAGATTCCTCTTACTCCTTTTACCCTTACTATTTAGCTCCTGCATTGAAATTATAGATGATTTAACTATTCACTCCGATGGATCTGGAACTTTTAAATATAGCATCAACCTCAGCTCCAGTAAATTAAAAGTAAATTCAATCCTTGCCTTGGATAGTTTGAATGGTAGAAAAGTTCCTGAGTTATCTCAAATCGAAGCAAAAATCCTGGAATTCCGAACAAATTTAGACAAAGAACCAGGGATTAAATTGGTGAAAACAGACTTTAATTCCGCGGACTTTATCTTAAAAATTCAAATTGATTTCTCCTCCGTTTCACAATTACAAGACGGGGTAAAATCTGTGCTACAAGTTATGACCAAAGAGAAAGACAAAGAGGCGTTTGAGGGCAACTGGATTAGTTGGGACGGTAAAACCCTGAATCGAATCATACCAACCGTTCTTGCGAACAAAGCAAAATCATTTGAGAATTCAGATGTGGATCTTTTAAAGAACGGCACCTATACTAGCATATCTAGGTTCGATAAACCAATTTCAAAAACAAGCAATACGAACTGTAAATTAAACCCAACAAAAACAGCCTCTATGCTTCAAGTAAATACCTATGACTTGAAACTGAACAATTCGCTTATCGAAAACGCCATTACGCTAACGCCATAACTTGTATGAAAGAGTATATATCCGTATTATTCCTTCTGATCACTTATGCACTCTTTGCACAGAAATCAGAATTTATAATTCCAAAAGAAGCTGTAACTGTTTTTAGCATCAACAATGTAGATGTACTTAAGAAAATCGGAGTTGATGAGCTTATTAAGTATGACTTCATGGATGAAATCCACCAAGAATTGTTTGATGGTTCTACGGACAATAAATCTTTAAAAGATGCCGGAATTGACTTTGATCAGCGATTAAATATCTTTTATGGGAAGAATCAATATTTCGAATTATCCGGATTCACGTTTGGCATAAAAAACGAAAAAGCCCTCTTTAGTGTTTTTGATGATTTCGACCCCCTAGCCACTGAAATCGCCGGCGTAAAAGCATATGGATCGTTTTTCAATAACTTGGTTATCAAATCGAATAACGCCTTACTTATACGGGTAGAGCCTATCGAATCGAGTGTTTTAGAAATAACCGATTCCATTTGGTTTTCAAGAGGTAACATGTCGCCATATTATAATGGGTTTGAAATGGATACTCAGCTTAGTGACGATGAACTCATGAAACAAGATTTGGAATATGATCTTCGGGAAAAAAACTATAATGAATTAAGAGACAGCATTCAATTTGTGCTTCAAAATCAATACTTAAACACTGTACTCACTGGTTTATTTAATAACGGTGAATCGCTTTATTCCAATTATCCAAAGTTCCAAGAGGTGCTACTTCACCCGGTAGCCGGTATTTTTTATATGGATAATGAGCGGAATTTTGACCGCGCGAAGAACCTTTGGTACCTCAAGTCTGTTTTGCCAACGCTCTATTTAGATGTTCAAGAACTTTATGAGGGAAATATAATTGTTGGAGACTTAGTTTTAAAAGACAAGGCCATAGATTTCAATATTTCTGCAGCTTATAGCGAGCCCTTAGGGTCTATTTATATGGAAATGAATGATTCCAAATTCGACAAGCGAATTTCGAAATATATTAAGCAAGATCAGTCTGCATTCTTTACTTACAACATTAATCTAAAAAAAGCCTATGAAAAGGCATACGAAATTGTACTGCCTATCTTAGGCAAAGAAAAAAATGTTGAGCTATCGATGAACGTGTTGTTACTTAAGCTGGCTAACGAATTCATTAACAAAGATGCCTTATTTGACACCTACAAAGGCACAATGTTTGGCACATTCAATGGAATCAAAAAGGTTAAGACACGTAAAATTGAATTTTTCTATAATGAGGACACCTTTGAATATGGTGAGCGAGAAACAGATGCCGAAGAAGATATGCCAATTTTTACACTGGGATTTACAACAGCACGCCCTGATGTTCCGGAATTAATTTTGGATCACCTAAGTAATGTAACCAGTAAGTTTGAAAAAAAAGGAAATTACTGGATTTATAAGCAAGCAATTTTCGATGCAGCGCCAGTTTATATGATCAATACAGAAGGTTTATTTATTTTTACAAACGATGAAGACTTAGCCCTTAATCATTCAGAAGGATATGGTAAAGAAGGGCTGAATAGTAAAACATTAAAATCGATAAAAAATTCAGGTTCGTTGTGTGGGTACGCAGATTTGAAGTCGGTTGCAAATCAATTTCCTATTGATTTTTTATTACCAGAGCAACAGCCTCTAATGGAATCCTTGAGAGGTAAATCAGGAAATATGGTCATGCGCTCTGGAAAAACCACGGTCAATAAAACTGAACTGTCTCTATCTTATTCATTTGAAACAAATGAGGATTCCGGGAAGCATTTATTAGACATGTTGAATACCTTGTATTTGATAACTAAATAACCGTGAGGTCAATAAATAAAGGGGTTTTCTTTATTATACTTATTGCCATTCTAGGTGGTATCCTAGTTGCTCGTAGTAACTTCTTTGAATTTAACTCGACACCTCAGCTCATTGATCGCTTACCTGAGTCTGATTATTTAGTACGGCTTAAATCGCTTCAATTCAGTAAGGAAATCAATCCCATTCTTTTCAAGTATAAGTTACCGATTCGTGAATTTGCCTCTCCGGAATTTATGTTAGGCCAAGCAAAACATCACGGTATTAATATTCAAACTGCAGCTTATTTATTTTTTAACGAAGCGCGCGATGAATGGGGTGCCCTAGTACAACTCAATGATTCATCAAAGGTTATTAATGGGATAGACCGATTCAGAAAAAACACTGTTATAAGCGACTCCTCTACCGACGAGGTCAGAATCTTTCATTTCCACGAACTTAATATAAAAATTGCCTATGAAAAAAATTACCTTTTTGTTTACTCAGGTAACTTGTTTTCAAGGAGACTAACGGAAGTGCAACATGTTAGAACAGGTGAGGTACGGCCCTTATGGAAACGATTCTTAAAGAAGAAGGAATTTCGAAAAGAAAATCTGGTAGTCTATTCTGAAAGCGAAGGCTTAAAGTCATGGGGATTTGATTATGGACTATTTGCACACGATAACGATACTACAGGGCTTCATGTCAAATGCTACCTATATAACCGAGTTCCCCACGGAATTAGCAAAAAATCAAATGCATTAGGGGTGCCAAAAACGGACCAAGATTCAAAAGCGATTGAATTACACATATCACCTAAAATAAAAGACAGCAAAACTGGACAAAAAATGATAGGAAAACTGCATGAAATGGGAAAAAAAATCAGTTTCCCAACGCGTACTTTTTTTGATCATTGGGGTGGAGATTTGTCGTTTCGGGAAGGAGGGGTGGTAGCCTCAACGCAACGCATCGTTACCTCCGAATTTGATGAAAACTTTAATGTACGGGAAGTAATAAAAAATCAGCGCATTCAAGTTCCGGGATACATCGCTGCATTCAATACCAATAGTAACGTCTTTATTAATTCGCTTTTTGGAAAAGGCTTATTGCGAAGCGAAGAACAAAAATTACGTTTTTTATTTTCCCCACTGCTTTCCATGAAACATGACAACTCCTTCTATATATTTACCTCGTCATCTCATTTTCCAAGGTTAATTACTAACCCGGGCAATTATATTGTTTGGGAATATGAAGGGACACCCGTTAACCTTAGGTTAGGGAACATTAAAAAAAGAAGTATTGAACTTCAAATTGATTTCCCCGTAAAACCCTTGATTAAATATTTACAGCGGAAAAAAAACCGAAAGAAAAAAAGCAAACCACTATAAAGATTCGGTCAAAAACTCGTCCTTAATTTCAGCCATAATCGCTTGAACCTCTGCGAGTTCATTCGCCAAAACAAGGGCTGATTTATAGGGCTTAAAATGAGGAATTCCCTTAAAATAATTACCATAATGTCTTTTCATTTCAGCGATCCCTACCTTTTCACCTTTCCATTGAATACTAAAATTCAAATGTTCTTCGATGGCCTCCATCCGTTCTTTGAAGGTGGGTGGGTTCAAATGTTCTCCGCTAGCTAAGAAGGCTTTAATTTCATTAAAAATCCATGGGTAACCAATGGAAGCTCTACCAATCATGATCCCATCTACCCCATAGATGTTTTTATATTGAAAGGCTTTTTCCGGTGAATCAATATCGCCATTTCCAAAAATCGGAATGCGCATTCGCTGATTATTTTTAACAGCACCAATTAAGGTCCAATCGGCTTCCCCTTTATACATTTGTTTTCTTGTTCTGCCGTGTATCGTTAAGGCTTCAATCCCAATATCTTGAAGGCGTTCTGCTGTTTCAACAATATTCTTAGTGGAGTCATCCCAACCGAGCCGTGTTTTTACGGTAACGGGAACATTAACCGCGTTTACAACGGCCTTGGTTAAGCGAACCATTTTAGGAATATCTTGCAATAACCCAGCGCCTGCGCCTTTGCATGCAACCTTTTTTACCGGGCATCCATAATTGATATCAATTAAATCCGGTTTTACTTGTTCAATGATTTGCGCCGCACGTACCATACTATCTTCATCAGAACCAAAAATCTGAACTCCAATTGGTCGCTCATATTCAAAAATGTCCATTTTTTGGACGCTTTTAACCGCATCACGAATAAGCCCCTCTGAAGAAATAAATTCGGTGTACATCATATCTGCACCATGCTTTTTACACAAGGCGCGAAAAGGCGGGTCGCTTACATCTTCCATTGGCGCCAAAAGAAGTGGAAAATCACCCAGTTCAATGGTTCTTATTTTAACCATTAGAGAAACAATTCAGGATTTGTATTTTGTATTACTTGAAGGTACTTTTTCAAATCTTGTTCTTTATCTTTTCGCAATACCATTAACATACCTTCTGATTCCACAATGATCGTATCTTGAATACCATCTAACAGTACCACCTTATCTTTCGGAAGATGAATTAGACAATTATTCGTTTCAAAAAGATGAACCTTATCCCCAACTACGGCATTGCCATTGGCATCCGTTTGCATATGGTCAATTAAACTACCCCAGGTGCCTAGATCACTCCAATCAAAATCAGAAATCACAACAGAAACATTTGTCGCGTGCTCCATTACGGCAAAATCAATAGAAATATCCTCAGCTGCAGCAAAGGCATTACGCATGAACCCGTCTTCCATTGGCATATTGTAAGAATCTAGCGATTCACAAAAAATAAGATACAAGGCATTGGAATGTAATTTCATGGCATCCAAAATAACATCGGCCCGCCAAATAAAAATACCTGAATTCCAAAAATAATTACCTGATGCAACGAAGGCCTGAGCCACCTCTACTGATGGTTTTTCGCAAAAACGTTTTACGTGCTTTACTGAACCCGCATCAAGTTGACCAGAGGCAACCTCAATATACCCATATCCGGTATCTGGACGAGAAGGTTGAATGCCCAAAGTAACTAGTTTTCCTTGATTGGCCTCTTCAATTGCGATATTGATTAAGCCTTCAAATCGTGGTGTATTAATAATTAAATGATCTGAAGGTGAAATGACCAAGGTCGCATTTTCATTTAAAGATAAAATCTTGGCCGCTGCGAAGGCAATACACGGGGCTGTATTTTTTCGTTCTGGCTCACAAATTACTTGGTCGGATGTTAATTCAGGTAATTGACTAATTACTAAGTCGCGATAGCGCTCATTCGTTAAGATGTAAATTTTTGAGGAATCAGAAACACCCAATAAACGCTCAAAGGTTAGGCGTAACAAGGATTTTCCAATGCCCAACACATCAAGAAACTGTTTCGGTTTATGCTGTGTAGACATGGGCCAAAAGCGACTCCCTACACCGCCTGCCATGATTAAACTGTATGTGTTACTCTTCATTTTTTACGTGTTGAACTTTTGCCATTAGATGCACTAAATAGGTTCGATTCGAACTTAATTCTATGCATTCAAATCGTGTTCTTCGCTTCAATCCCTTTTGAAACATACGATTATTCAGTACAAATTTACTGTTTTTTGGGAGCTTTTCTAAAGGAATCACCGCGGGATCTTCTTGGTCAAAAGATGCCAAGGCACGACTCAACTCAATATCTGTGCATGAAGAGG
Organism: Bacteroidota bacterium; assembly: GCA_041163605.1. Lineage (GTDB taxonomy): Bacteria > Bacteroidota > Bacteroidia > Flavobacteriales_D > Crocinitomicaceae > UBA952. The sequence continues at coordinate 11,322 of JBEAQY010000048.1, forward strand.
CCTTCAGTGAACTAAACGACTTATTCAGGGCCGTGCGCAAGGTAGGCGGAAGTTCTGGGTGATCTATAATGATAGCAATTAATTTTTGAAAATTCTCTTTCCATTCCGTGCCATGCGGCGCGACACGCAATCCGACTTGCTGGAAGGTATGCAGGTGCGCAAATTCATGTAAGGTGGTAATTAGAAAAGCATATGGATTCAAATCCCCATTGACCGTAATTTGAGGTTTCCCGTTTAAATTTCTTGGGCGAAAGTCGCCCCATTTTGTTTTCCTTCCCTTTACAATTTTAAAATGCACTCCAGACTCCATAAGTAATTCTGCCAGAAGATAAGAAAAGCATTCAGGTACAAATTTTGAAAATGTATGTTGGTATTTCATTAATTTTTCCACCGATTCAAAGATAAACAGGAATACGTTCCACCAAACGGCTCAAAATAAATATTACCTTTATCGGCGTGAAGTATATTCGAAACATAGGTGCCTATTTTATAATGATGGGTTGGGTATTAAGAAAACCTCGCAAAACTTCCATATTTTGGAAAATGTTTATGGAAGAGGTGCAATTCATTGGAATTAATTCCATTCCAATCGTAGCTTTGATGTCCACCTTCATCGGTGCAGTTATATCCTTACAAACTGCATCCAACATGGACAGCCCACTCCTACCAGACTATACCGTAGGCTATATTACCCAGTCGAGTGTAATTCTCGAATTTTCACCAACTATAATTTCATTAATATTAGCAGGAAAAGTTGGATCAAACATCGCCTCTGAAATTGGTACCATGCGGATTACTGAACAAATTGATGCCTTAGAAATCATGGGGGTTAATTCTTTAAACCACCTTGTATTGCCTAAAGTCCTCGCTGCAGTAGTTTATTTCCCTGTACTCGTTATTTTCTCCATGTTCCTTGCAATGATAGGGGGTTTTGTTGCCTTAATTGTCTCTGATTTACAAAGTACGGAAACATATATCTTAGGGTTGCGGTCCTTTTTCGATGCAAGTAATATTACCTACGCCTTAACAAAAACGGTAGCCTTTGGTTTCATTATTGTGTCCGTTTCCTCGTTCTATGGCTATTACGTACGAGGCGGGTCGCTAGATGTGGGTAAAGCCTCCACCAAGGCCGTGGTAGTGAGCAGTGTGGTGATTCTTATCGCGAATTTCATTATTACTAAACTCATGTTGTTGTAATGATCAGTGTTAGAAACATAAATAAAACCTTTGGAAAGCAACAAGTCCTTTTTGATGTAAGTGCCGACTTCCAAGCCGGGCGGGTCAATTTGATTATAGGACAGTCCGGACAAGGGAAATCTGTATTAGCAAAATCTATGGTTGGACTTCATGAAGTGGATTCGGGTCAAATATTGTTTAATGGCCGTGACTTTACCTCAATGCATAAGACTGACCGGTCCGAAATTCGACAAGAAATTGGGATGTTGTTTCAAGGCAGTGCCCTTTTTGATTCCATGACCGTTGAAGAAAATGTAAAATTCCCACTTTCGATGTTCACTAAAATGACCAAGAAAGAAATGCAGGATCGGGTAGATTTTTGTCTAGAGCGCGTAAATCTTCAAGGAAGAAATGCCTTGTATCCTTCGGAATGTTCAGGCGGTATGCAAAAGCGGGTTGGGATTGCAAGAGCCATAGCCATGAACCCAAAATATTTATTTTGCGATGAACCCAATTCTGGATTAGACCCAAAAACAGCGATTGTTATTGATAGCTTAATCAAAGACATTACCTACGAATATGGCATAACTACCATTGTAATTACACACGACATGAATAGTGTGATGGAAATTGGTGATAACGTGATTTTTATTCATCAAGGTAAAAAATGGTGGGAAGGGGATCGTCATTCCATAATTACTACCGACAATCCAGAAATAGAAGCCTTTGTTTTTGCTTCAGAATTTATGAAGGAAATTCGCAGTTCACTCAAAGGACAAAATCGTTAAGGTACTACAATTTTACTAAGCCGGGATCTGAATTTAATATTTGAGGATATTAACGCTGTGATTTGCTACTTTTCAATTCTTTTGTATCTTTGTCCTCCAATTTGCTCAATGGAGCAGTATAATTGGTACAGCGGATGTGGTGAAATTGGTAGACACGCTAGACTTAGGATCTAGTGCCGAGAGGTGTGCGGGTTCGAGTCCCTCCATCCGCACCTAAAGGTCTCGTGAATTCGGGACCTTTTTTTTTGAATTATAAAGACACATAATATGAACGTACTTCGTCAAGAACTTGATGCGTTGAATGGCTTACTTACCGTAGAAATTAGTGCGGCAGACTACAGTCAAAAGGTTAAAAACACCTTAGAAAAACATCGTAAAACAGCAAATATCCCAGGGTTTCGTCCAGGACATACCCCTGCAGGAATTATTGAAAAGCGCTACGGGAAAGCAGTACTTGCTGAGGAATTGAACAAACTTGCCAATGAAGGAGTTTACAATTTTATTCGTGAAAACAACCTAGATATTCTCGGGAATCCAATCCCTTCAGAAACTCACGCAATTGAAGGGTCCTTTGAAAAGCCTGATACATTTAAATTTACTTTTGAAATTGGAATGTCTCCGTCTTTTGAATACCAATCTGTATTGAAAAAAGGGATTGAGTACAACACCGTTCGTGTGGATGAGAAATTAGTGAGTCAGCAAATTGAGGATATTCAGCGTCGCTATGGAAAAATGATGAGTGCTGACGAAGCCGGTGAAAAGGATTTAGTAGTTGGTACATTCACTGAATTATCAGAGGACGGGACGATTAAAGAAGGTGGGATATCTCACAGCACGACCCTATCTATTGAGTTTATTGAACGTGCAGAGGCCAAGAACTTATTGATTGGTAAAAAGAAAGATGATGTGTTTCCCTTAGATCCAAGCGTTGTTTCTAAAGATGATGCCGATAAAGCGTCGTTATTGGGACTAACACCCGAAACACTGCCTTCAAACGAGGTCGCTTTTGAGTTTAAAATCACGGATATTAAGCGCATGGAATTGGCTGAATTGAATGCTGAATTGTTTGGTAAACTTTTCCAAGACGGTGAAATTACCGATGAGGCTGGACTTAGAGCACGAGTTACCAAAGATTTAGAACAAATGTTCGAAAGAGATGCGGATCGATTAATGACACGTAAAGTATACGACTCCTTAATTTCGGATGTTCAAATTACGTTTCCAGAAGCATTCTTAAAGCGATGGATTAAATTAAGTGCTACATCCCCAATTGCAGACGAAGACATTGAAAAAGAATTTGAAGCCTATTTAAAATCCTTAAAATGGCAATTGATTCAAACAAAAATATTCAAAGATTCAGACACAAAATTGGTCTATGAAGAAGTGTTGGCATTCACGAAAGGATTGATTATTAGCAATTATGCGCAATATGGTCTTCCTGCTCCAGAGGATGCCGAATTGGAAGCATCTGCTCGTGAGTTACTTACAAAAAAGGACCAAGCGAATAGCATTTATGATCAATTAGCTGAAGAGAAACTAACGCAATACTTCAAAACGAATGCGAGCTTGAAGATGAAGCCGTTATCGTACGATGACTTTCTAGCTGAAATGAAAAAATAAGCCTTAAAGCGCTTATTTCCAATCCAAGATATGTAAGGGCGCATTACGCGCTTGAGGATAGGCTAATTGAATTTCCTTCACCATACGCTCCATGTGTGGGGTTTTATAACTTCGCTGTGCGAAAACACCAATGATTTCTCGCGCAGGATACCCATAGGGTGAAGCTAATCTTTTACGAAATCCAGGTTGTTCCTTGGTTGATTTGAATTCTGATGGAAGCAAAGTATACCCACCATTTATATTGACCATTTCAACCAACAAATCCATATTTCCACCGATATAATCCCACGAAGGAGCTTCCGCCGTTTCTGAAATATTACAAAAATTGATTACCTGGGTTCGTAGACAATTCCCCTTACTTAATAACCAGGGCTGTTGACCATCCAAGGCCGAAACCTCTATTCCACCTTCCTTTCCCAAGGCTGTATATACTTGGATTTCCTCTGTATATAATGGAAGCGTCCGATATTTTGCTTGTTGATAAGGCCCTGCTAAAATGCCAAAATCAATTGTACCTTTTTCTAATTCTAGAAGTAACGTTTCCGTCGGGTGTTCAACATATAAAAAGCGAACATTGGGCAAGGCATTTGAAAACAAGGAGAACAGTCGAGTTAACATGTAAACCGAAACGGTAGGAATTATACCTACCCTAATTTCTTCCTTAATTTTTCCTGCCATGCGATCATTAAGCAGCCTAAGGTTCTCATTTTCTGATAAAATCTCACGAAGAATAGGAATAACCTCTGCTCCATATGGCGTAAGCGAAAGCGGACTTGATGCACGATCAAACACATTATACCCCAATTGTTCCTCCGCTTTTTTAACCTGCATAGATAAGGTGGGTTGGGTTACAAAACAGCGCTCACTGGCTCGTGAAAATTGTAATTCTTCGCTTAGAATTACTAAATATCGCATTTGCTGCAAGGAAATCATAGATAGTATTTATGTGAATATAATTTATTTTGATTTTATTGATAACAAAGGATGTCTAACTTTGTTGAGAATTAACATAGTTTTCATTTGGTTGAACAGAACCTAATTCGGTTTGTTTTAACTTTGTACACAATAACTTAATAAATTAAAATAACATGTCAGTTTTAGTAGGAAAAAAGGCTCCATCGTTCAAAGCAGGAGCAGTGGTAAACGGTGGAGAGATCGTAAATGATTTCTCATTAGATCAGTATTTAGGTAAAAACCATGTGTTGTTCTTCTTTTACCCAAAAGATTTCACCTTTGTTTGTCCGTCTGAATTACATGCATTTCAAAGTGCATTAGGAGAATTCGAGGCACGTGGAGTAAAAGTTGTTGCGTGTTCAACAGATACCGAGGAATCACATTGGGCTTGGTTACAAACACCTAAAAATAAAGGCGGAATTGAAGGAGTAACTTACCCGATTGTTGCGGATACATCTAAAACGATATCAGAAGCGTTTGGTGTATTAGCTGGTGAATATGAGTACGATATGGAGGGGGCCTTAACGGCGAACGGACCAATGATTGCATACCGTGGATTGTTTTTAATTGACAAATCTGGTACTGTGATGCATCAATTAGTTAACTTCTTTCCACTTGGAAGAAACGTTGATGAAGCACTAAGAATGGTAGACGCCTTACAATATTTCGAAGAGCATGGTGAAGTTTGTCCAGCCAATTGGGTTAAAGGAGAAGCAGCTATGAAACCTAGTTTCGACGGAGTAGCTGATTACTTGTCTAAACATTAAATTTTACATTCTAATTGTAAAGCCTTGCAGATGCAAGGCTTTTTTTTGTTTAACCTTAAATAAAATAAAGAATAACATTTCAATGTGGAAATCTAAACTCGCGGGTCTAATTGGGTCATGGAATGCTTGTTAATTTAGCGTGACAAAATATTGACGATCATGAGAAATAACGCGAAATTGTTTTTAACCCTATTTGGAATTTTTGTTTTCAACCTTGCAATGCTGGCCCAAGACAACAGCATTGGTGGCGGAGAAGATGCTGTTGCAACAAGCAGTAAAGGTGGTGGAATGCCGCCAATTCCTTGGGAATTTATCATTCCTCTAGGGATTCTCTTGTTTTATACTTTGTATGTAATTTACGAACGGATACTATATATCCGAAGAATGGTGAAATTTGATACCAAATTGGTTGATAATATGCAGCCACACCTTGAGAAAGGTAATATTGCTGATGCCATGGGCATGGTAAAAACCCAAGACGGTGCGTATGCTTCAATTGTTAAGGAAGGATTAGAGAGTATAGAAAGTAGCTTAAAACCTAATGAAGTAGAAGCTAACATGGAGAAAATCGCCAATATTGAAATTGGTAAAATGGATAAAAACTTAGGCCATTTGGGATTGATTGCAGGTATTGCACCTACCATTGGATTTATCGGAACGATATCCGGTGTAATTACGGTATTTTACGATATTTCTAAAACTGAAAATGTTTCCATTGGAATCATCTCTGAAGGACTTTATGAGAAAATGTTCTCTTCAGCCGCGGGTCTTATTGTTGGATTAATCGCCTATTCGGGATATCACATTTTGAACTCCGTGATTGATTCAAATACCTTACGCATGCAACAGGTAATCCTTAAATTCACGAAACTAACTCGTCCATAATCATGGCATTAAACAGAAATAGACGTCGGCACATTGAGGTAGCCACTGGAGCCTTGAGTGATATCATGTTCTTTTTGCTCTTGTTCTTTTTGATTATTTCAACCCTTGCTAATCCTAACGTTATTAAGGTTCCTTTACCCGAATCGAATACGACGCTTAAAACCAATAAATCTCACTTAACGCTGTCCGTACAATATGTGGATGATAAGTACATTTATTGTTTTGACAAAGATCTTGAAAATCAAATCATTGACAACGACGAGGCCTTGATGTCGCAATTGGTATCACGGACAAAAGCACTAAATGATGACATCGTTGTAGTACGCTTTGATAAGAATGCACAAGCCCAAAAATTGGTGGATTTATTTGAAATCGCAAAAGCGGCTAATGTGAAATTACGCTTAGGCACGGTAGTAAAAAACTAAGGCAAAAAAAAAGGTTCAACTTGCGATGGCAAGTTGAACCTGTAATTGTCGATATTTTTTTCGCTCCATTATTGTCAAAAACTCATTGAGGCGTAGTTTTAACGAACCATTTCTAAACGAAGTCTGCAAACTAAAATCGCCTTTTATTAATTTAACAAACTCTAATTTACCTTGAGGGGTAATTCCTGAGACAATCAAAATTCCGGGAGCTGCTGGGATTTGTTCTGCCATTTTTTTGAACGCTTCAAACATGGCGTCATAGTCTAATTGAAGTTCAAACTTCTTTCCGGAAACTGAATTTGGATTTTCTCCAATTTCTACGCGGCGACGGATCAGTTTTACGTTTTTTTCAGATCCAAAAACAGGCTTTAAATGTGTCATAAGTAAAAAAATTAAGATTAATAAGTAAATAAGAACCTCATAAAGAGGCCAAAACGTGTTGGAAAGTCACTGCACAGAGTAACTCTTGACGACCAACCAAGATGTCAAAGAACTTTTTTTAACTCCGGAACAAACAAAACATAGCTTGCCCCTTAGGCTAAAAACCTACTATTAAATGCTTAATAATTATTTTGGAAAAACCGCTGTGGGTTATGACATATTCAAATATGTTATTTTTTTTAGGAAGAAAAAAATGATTTTCAAAAATTTCAAACTTTTTAACAGGTACGCAGATGCATTTAAATCCTAACAAAATTTTGAAAAAATGAAAAATAGTGTACCTTTGCAATCCAAATATGGGCTGGTACCTTAGCTCAGTTGGTAGAGCAAAGGACTGAAAATCCTTGTGTCCCTGGTTCGATTCCTGGAGGTACCACATCAAAACCCTGACCTCAACGTCAGGGTTTTTTGTTTAGTGGTAAACACAATGGTAATCACACACCAGTCTTTTTAATGGATTATTTTTGATTTTTTTATTGAATAAAAAGTTAATTTGAACCCTTCCTAAGTTCTCTAAAGATCACACTTAATTTCAAATCTGAATCTAAGATGGAGGAAAACGAAAACTATTCAAAACCAACGACATTAATAATTCAATATCACCAGAACAAATTGAAACTTTAATTATATAATAAATCAATTAATCGTTTGTCCATTTCCGTAAATGTTGTGGTAGTTGTCCAACCTTGATAAAATATACTTTCCGGGTATTTCCAAGAATCATTGGTTAAACCTAATGATTGGGTTAGTTCTTCTCTCAATAAATGTTTTTGAGCCTCCTCATCGGTTGTTCGAACCACATCAACATACATGATTCCTGAATTAAAACCGCTAATCTCAAAAAAACCTCGATTGGACACTAATAATTCCGAAAAATATGGATCATATAACCGATCAAAATCTTTGTAGTGCCCCAGATAAATATTGAAATTGGCTTCGCTTTTCTTAGATACAATCTGAATTTCAATCGGATTGATAATTTCATTTAATTCGTCAGTAATGACTCTTAATTCCTCCATCAGATAATCTTTCTTATCCCCATCAACGAATATTTTCATGTCCTCGCTCCATCTTATGGGATCTTCTTTATCCTCTTTGCTAAATTCATTATATCGTGCGATTTCGTTGAAATATTGATTTGTCTCATTATCGTATCTATTTTCATCCAATACAAATTCCTCTAACTTATAGTCCTTAATGGTTGCTTGTTGAGAATGTAACATCCAATGGTTTTTATTGGAAATCAGAAAATTAAATAGGAAAAGAAAACAACCCGCTTGAACAAGAACCTTCATAGTAAACTTTCACTTTCTAACGAACCAAGGTATCTTTGTTACAAGAAAAGTTCTTTATAATGTTTGTTGAACTCTTGATTTATTGGACTTTTAGCTCTATTTATTGAATATGAAATCAAAAGAAATAAACCAATCAAACAAACGAGAACCAATACGTGCTGCACATCAATTGGTCGAAACCAATTACCTTAACCGTGAGGAATTTGTCAATAAAGCAAAAAATGAAATCAAACGGAATTTTGAAGCGTTTGTCAAAAATGAAAAACCTGATCCGAAGGAATATAAAGCCATAGGTGTTGATGGTGTCGTGTTCGGTGATTTCCCAGATCAAAATTTCTATAATTATAATTTGGCGTTTGATTTTCAAGATTGGGAAACTTCAGAACAAATGACAGAAGATCTTGAGTCTACCCTTCGTAATTTCTTCAATTTAATGGATGATAAACGAGTTCAGCCTGGGATTATTACGGTGCAATTGGTTCATTATATGTAATACTTATTTCCGGTTTCCTAAAATCCTCTTAAAACCACCAACACGGGCATTGTTTATCAATAGAATCTTATCTGTGTTTGAAAGTTCATTAATGGAATAAATTATGATCTTTGAATTCATCAAACGTTTAGATCTCCAAATAAGCTGAAATATATCCTGTTCTTTTCTTTCCAACGTTTTGACCTTTAAAATGAAAATAAACCGAATGAGTTCCTTATCAATAACCATTCGATACCAACCATGTGAAAATCGGTCATTAAAAAATGAGCGATTACTAACCTTTCCTAATGTATACTCGGACTGAGATAAAAGACGGTAATATGAAGGAATAGATTTAAACCTCACTATAAATTGTTTCAATCGAATGCTGACATCAAAAACAAACCAGGAAGGATCATTTAAATATAAATTTTGACTGTTACTGTTTTCCAGCAAAAAAGGGTGCATAGGGAACTATTATTTTAAGTAAAATCTTACAAAATCCGAAGGATTCTTCATGTTAATTGGTTCAAACATGATTTGTAATAATTCCTCAGGTATTATGGTTTGAATATCCGAATTAATAAGAAGATTTAAAACCTCATCGAGCATAGTCGTTGGATATAGTTCAAAAAACAAATCCTCTCGATTATCAATGGATTTAGAATATACACTAGCATTCCCTTCGATGACTTCAGCTATTCTTCCTGATGACTTCAAGATGTTGGGCTCCATTTCTATGATATTTCTACCCAATATGATAAACCGAAAGTTGAAAATTGATGTAGCCCAATTCGAATCTATCCGATATTCTGGGGAAACACCTATTTGTAATATCTTATCTGTTTTACCTTTAAAAGTAACCTTTAAGATTTTTATAAATTCTTCAATCATATCCTGATACTGTGACTTTGTCAACGTTTTATAATCACAATCCTCTATGGAACACTTTATCGAAATCTTAATAAGTTCGATCGGGAATTCTTTTACTTTATCCACTACAATAAAGGTCTTCTTGATGTTTAAGTCTCTAATCAAATCACTACCTATCATGTAAATAAATATCTACATGATGCGGTTTTGGCTTAATTCAGCCCAAGAATATTTCAAATAGTGGTGTTTGCTTTGGAGAGGGGACCATGTTTTTGAGTAACTCACTTCAAATACCAATCCACCCATGCATCCATTTGTTGAATAGAATTTGGGCGCAGCACAATGGTGCGTTGTTGGTCTAACAAAAACATCGTGGGCGTTCCGAATACATAATAATCGTTCGCTACCGAACTGTTCCATTTTCCATAGTCGCAATAGGAGGTAAACGGAAAGGGCGTTACAAATTGTTCAAAGGCTTCTTTGGTTTCGTCCAGCGAAATAAAGACTACCTCAAGCCCCTTGGCCTTCCATTTCGGATAGAGGTTGGCAATCTTAGGTACTTCTTGCTTGCACGTTTCACACCAGCTTGCGCCAAAAACGATAAGGGTATAGGCGCTCTTGAGGTCGGACAGTTTTTTGGGTATTGGAACCAACCCACTTTTTACGTTTTTTGCGAACGAAATATCGGGTGCCACATTCCCTTTTTTCATAGCGCGGTAGGTTTCCAATTGCTTGGCTAAATCCGAATTCAAGGTACAGCTTGTTTCATTAAGTGCTTTGAGTGCAAGGTACTCTGATGCTTGAAAGAGCGAATGGCGTTCTAAGAGATCGAATAAATAATCCGTTACTTCATTTAAGCGGTCTTGATTTTTAACCAAATGTAAGAACATGGAATCTATGGATACTTTCATTTCAATAAACACCGAATCCAAGGAGCGTCCAGAATTTTCTAATAACCAAAAGTGACTTTCTAAGGCGTCCTTTAGGAGCCCGCTTCGGTAGAGGCGTTCGTCGGTGTAGTCTAAGGATCGAAATGCGCTGACGGTGGACGGAATTTCTTCGGTGCGGTATTGCGCAATGGTAGAAACATCACTCACGAGTTTTCGCATGGGTAGGTACCAGCTTAGATACCACCTCGGGTCAAGGTTTTTTAGGTACTGAAGGTCTTCTCTTTTAATGCGTTCTTTTTCCGCTTGTATGGCAGTGGCTGGGACCCGCTGTACCGCAAATAAGGAATCGTACACATATATTTTTTCTAGATAACCCCAAGCGCTTAGGGCTTGTTCTCGACGTGGATGTTCAGAGGCATAGGTTGAAAATGCTCGATTTTGTTTGCCTTCTAAAATAGTTATGGATTCCGGATAGCTCAATCGTTCCCCTTCAATTCGAATGGTTTCGTTTTTATCTAAAATCAAGAAATACGGTTTATTCTCCGCAGTAATTAAGTAGCCAATGCTCGGTTTGTCGGTGTTAAAATTAAATTTAATAACCCCGTTTGAACCCACACGCACACTGTCTAAGGTCTTGGATTGGATGCCCTGAAAGGTACCAAAGCGCACCAATTCGCCCGCCATGGAAGGAAACGTTGCGGTGAGGGTTTGGGCTTGGACAAGACCCAAAATAACCCAACATCCTAATATTATATTATTTCTTAGCATCCTCTCTTTTTTGCCATATTTAACCGAAAAGATGTTACTTTTTTTAAGTGACAAGTGAAGATATAACCTATCAAAGTAATAAAAATAAAAAAAAATATTACAAAAAAATCGAGAACAACTATTGCAAATCACAAGCTTAATTCTTTATACAACGAACTGAAAATCCATATGCGCGAAACAAATCACTAAAAACAGCATTATTAGAATCAAAACTTAGAAAACGTGAATAAGCCCCCGTTGTAATACTAGTCCAATATCGCCCTCCTGTTCCTACAGCCTCTAGACCTCCATTTAATGGGTGCCGATTACCTGCTAAGGTCCACTTCAAAGGAGAAGTAAATCCCCCATTTGCATTATTGTTATTCCAACTTAATCGCTCATCATTTAGCTCTGCTTCAGTTGGAATTCGATATCCACTTGGACATGGATTATTAATACCCGCAGATCCTTGCCATAAATTTACATTTTGTGGACTTCTCCAATCATTGGGTGAATTTGATGCTATTATGAATAAACCATGACCTGGCTGGTCCAAGGAGCTTAAAGAACTTGTTGTTAGAGAGGTCCGACATTGATGTCCGTCTGAATTTCTACCCCATTGATATAGGTCACCATAAGAAGAAGAATGTGCAATTGTTGAAGTTGCCCCAAGATTTCTATCCATCCAAGTTTTACCCGTAGCGGGGTTGATCACATCTACCACTGTAGTAGCACCCGCACAATGTACTGTACCCGCAGGGTATTGGCCTATAGCTGCAACATTCAAAGTAAATGAACACGATTGCCCACCTACCGTAATAGCAAAGCTCGCCGTTCCTGAACTTGCAGGGGTGCCTGATAACGTATAGGTCAATGAACCTGTGCCAATAGCTCCGCCCACCTTCGCTATGCTACGGTGGGCAGCTTTAGGCCCGAGACCATCCTTACAACCTTCGTCTCCATTTCGCGTTGCTTCATTGCACTCAGGAATTGCAAGGAATGGCTCGGGTTAATAAATCTCCATCCCACGTTCCTTCCATTAATTCTTTAGGCAACGGACCGTCAAGCCGTACGCTCGGTTGAGGCCGCCCATGTAGGCACTGCTGCTGGCGAAGTCCAAGTAGCGTGAGGACGTAACACTAACCGTGCTACTCCAATAGCTGCCGTACGCGCCGCCATTGAGGAGCGTACCATTGTTGCCGCTGCGGTAGCCCGCCAAAGTCCATTTGAGCGGAGCGGCAAAAGCACCTGCACCGTTGTTACTGCCCCAGCTCAAGCGCTCGTTGTTGAGTTCCGTTTGCGTCGGTAGGCGGTACCCGTTCGGGCAGGGATTATTCACCCCATTTACGCCTTGCCAAAGGTTAGTATTCTGCGGGCTTCGCCAGTCGTAAGGGGCATTAGGAGCTAGAATAAAGTTGCCGTGGGCAGGCTGGTCCACCGAACTTAAGGTTGCCGTAGTGGGTGAGGTTCTACACTGGTGGCCGTCGGCTCTTCGGCCCCACTGGTAAAGGTCTCCGTACGCATTTTGATCCGTACTTGAAGTAGCCACTTGGCTTGCGCCCAGGTTACGGTCCATCCAGGTAAGACCCGTGGTGGGATTGGTAACGTCGTTAACTATGGTTACAATCCCATTACAATTCACGGTATTTGCAGGATATTGGGGTTGCAAACCATAAACGATTATATTCAAAGAACAACTTTGCCCACCCAATGAAATAGCAAACGTTGCCGTTCCTGCACTTGCAGGGGTACCGGTTATGGTATACGTCACGCTACCTGCACCGTTGGCCAAGGTGCCTGCCGCCAAGGTAGCTGTGAGGCCTGTTACGCCCGTGGAAGCCACGTTTTGTGCCGCATAAAAACCGCCGTTACCTCCCGTGTAAGGTACACTTGCGCTCACGTTGTTTGCGGTCGAACCGCTGAACAAATTGCCCGAAGTAGTTGCACCACCACAGTTAATCGTAGAAAGTGCAGCGGCGGGTGCACTCACATTGATGGTAAAGCTACAGCTTTGTCCTCCTACCGTAATAGCAAACGTTGCCGTTCCTGAACTTGCAGGGGTACCGGTTATGG
>JBEAQY010000049.1:0-21024 GCA_041163605.1 Bacteroidota bacterium
CCACCACTTTGATATTCACCGGTCCTTGGCCTGCTGCATACTCTGGATCTTCCATAAAACCTGAATTTAAGATGGTATTTAAAGACTCATCTGTAAATTCTAACGAGCGATTACCATTACCATAACCATCTAAGCGCGTGATTTTTGGCGTAGAACCGTAACTCACTAATTGATAGGTACCATCAGCCTCAGGCATTGGGTTGTGGGGTACTGCCGGTGTTGAGCTAATTGCAGTACCATCAAAGTTCAAGCGAGAAGAAATGTAAGGCATTTTTTGTCCATCCAATAACAATGGATCGTTCGGATCATACTTCTTGAATTCATTGTGTGCATAAGCAACCGCTACATAGTAATACGTTTTGTGGTTAACTAAACGTCGTGCGCCTTGAGCAAATGCATCTTCTGTGATTTGGAAAGAGTGACGAATTCCCTTATTTTCACCATCTACTTTCTCTACTGGAACTGAAAAACCTAGCGCCTCATCGAATTCAAAATTGATCAACCTTGAAATACTATTTTTAATATCACATTGAGCCACCAAACGAGCTTTGGTTGGATCAGCGATATCCGAAATCGAAACATCCTGATTCTTTAACTGAAAAATTTGGTACCCTTCAAAACGGTATTTTCTATCCACCGTTGGATCTGGGATATTAATTTCATCAATTTCTTCGTAAGCCTCTTGATAATTGTTCGAAGAGATTGGGTTCTCAATGATTAAAATCAATTCCTTATCCAACTCCTGAATTGTCAATTTAGGAGCATCCGGCGGCGATAAGATTTTGAAACATGCATCAAACAAGGCTTGTGCCTTAGTATCTGCTCGTTTCATCGCATCTACAGATGCCATTAAAGTACCTTCCGTACTACGACCGTAAACTATACCAACAGTAATGTTATTAACCGCGCCTGGCTTCAAGGTAAATGGACCAGCTGATTGTACAAAACGACGGTCACCGGCTGGGTTATTGTTTGTTGATTCATCCCATCCGTTTGGATATTGTCCAGACATATCGGCACCACCGGTGGACCAATGCAATGGATCGGATGTTCCAGGGAACATATAATCAGAAAGTGTTCCTGGAGTACTTCCTAACCCACCGTAATACATTTCTGAGCCATTAGCCCATTGACCTTCCATGAAGTTATAAAACTCTGCTGCGGGACCCGGATCATTGTAAGGATATGCTGAGGTGGAAGTATAATAGGTAAATCGTCGCATACCAAAACGTTCGTTATCAATAATACCATCTGAATAACCAATACCAATTCCTTTGTAAACGATTCCATTATTAGCTAATGCATCAACTACCGTAGGAACAACTAAAGTTTGTGTTGCGTTATCAAAATAGGGACCTGGGTTATCGATTCCATCCGCATCCTGATATGGTCCTTCAAAAAAGTCACATCCAATCGCTGGAGGATTATCTCCATAACCTAATTTACCTCCATCATTTTCATCATTAAGGTCACCGTTGTACATGTAACCTAATCCACGGGACACATCACAACCTGCGTAGTCATCTGCATAATTTCCTACATCCGCATCTAAATACTGAGCAAAGTATGTGTTGTACAATGTTTGTGTTCCACGGTTAATTAATTCATAGTTATAAAATGTCATTTTATTCACCTCATCATTGGTTGCGAAGGAGAAAGCTTGCGCGCGAATTTCCATACCAATTGGATCCCCATTTGTTTCCGTGTGAATATTACCTTTGTCATTGAAAACCCACCAATGTGTTTCGTCACCAAACAAAGAAATTCGACGATCAAATCCACACTGAATATCGTCACGCCCTAAGATATCATCATACCATGGGTGATCTCCATTATCCGGGTTGTAGTTACCGTCTTGATCTCTATCGTAGAATGGTGCCAAGAAATAATCTTGCCCTTTAGATACATCGCCATGAGCTGGCCAGTTATAAATTCGATTTAACTCTTCATTAGTAGGTGCTTGCACATCATCACATTCTGTGGTGATACCGGCTTGGCATTCCCACCAAATATTAAAGCGAATAACCTCAGCTTTACGAATCGTATAGAATTGATCATAAGCAATACATTGATCTGGATCGATATTAGCTTCACCAAAATCACGAATTGCATCATCTCCAACTGGAAATAAGGGGTTATAATTCCCGGTGCCAGGAGTAACCGTTAAGGGACCAGGCCAAAAGTCATTTCCTTGACGATAACGCAACGCGGCAAGCTTTAGCTGTCCATTTACGTCTGTTCCTCCCATCCACAGGGCACCAGCAAAAATCGCAAAGCGATTGCTTCCTTTTGGGACCTCATAAGCAGCTACGCCGTTTTGACGGTTTTGGAACATGGAACCACCTTGCTCAATTAAGGCTCGAACGTCATTAAATTCCATGATGTATTTGGCTGTAGCAGGGCTACAATTTGCTTTTGGTTTTCCTGTTGGCTTTTTATTTTTATCGTTTGGTCCATAATATGCCAAGGCATTAGAACCAATGAAAACGATTGCGATAAGTGCGGCAAATAATTGCTTTTTCATAACCTTTATGCTGTTTATTTTAGAAATCATATTTTATCCCAAGACGAATAGTACGAGGTACACTAATGTTAAACGGATTATTCACCTTCATGGAGTAGTAATCACGAAACGCTTGTTCGTCTGTTTGATTTTGGATTGATGTTTGACTAGCTGCCGCTGCTAAATATCCATCATCATCTGCATTACCTGTAGCACGATAAATTGATAGTATATTGAATTGATTAAACAAGTTTGTAGCTCTAATATAAATGTTCAAATTGGATACTTTTTCTTTATCCTTGCTTTTCGCATCTTTCGATTTGTGCGTAATGGTGATGTTACGATCCAATTGCATGTCTAAACGGTAAGTCCAAGGCATACGTGAACCATTCACTGTACCACTAATACCAGCATTCAAATTACCAATACCTTCATCTGTAATGAATGTTTGTGCAGAATATGGATATCCAGAGTTAATGTTTGTAAAGATGTTTAATCCCGTATTTTCTAACACATTGAATCCACCAATTTTAGGGCCGTTATAGTCTTTACCTTCACCATATCGATAATCGAACGTAATCGAGAATGCATGACGTTGGTCATAGCTGTATGGGAAGATATTTCGAAGGTTAGGAATACCTGCATTGATGAATGCTGCCATTGAAGTTGCATCAGACCCTGTACCATCAGCGAACTGTAAGGTATAGTTTGCAGTCATTCGGATATTTCCTGTTTGACGTAAATCGTAAGCAATCGTCATACCTTTTACTGTACCGAAGTCACGGTTACCAAAGGTTTTATAAGACGCTGGGTAGGCCATAAACACGTTGATTAACTGAACGTTATTACGTTGTTCGCGGTAGAACGCCGAGATTTTCAACGACGAGGTTGGCGACAACACTTGTTGGAATCCTAATTCGTAATCTACCGTAGTTTCTGGCTTAAGATTCGCATTTGAAATCACTGCACTTCGCGTCTGGATGTATTGGTACTCGTAAGGGTTAAAACGGAATCCTGAGGTCGGACGCTTGGTTAAGATATCATAATGCGCAAAAAACGAAGCTTTCTCTGAAATCGGGAACGAAAAGGCGATTCGAGGCATTACGTTAATTTGAGCTTTGTAGTCTTCAAACGCAGAGGCATCCGGTGCAGTTTGTCCTGGATTCAATACCCATGGAGCAATACCTCCAGCTCCTTGAAGAGTTTTAGGATCTTCAACCGTGGTACCCACTGCATTAAACCATTCTGCGCCATTTCTAAATCCATTGATACCCGTTGGATTTGAAATATCATTCACATAGACAATATAATCATCGCCCATGCTTTCAGGAATAACTACCCAATTGTACTGACCCGGATCGTTTGCTTTAAGTTCTTTCGCTTCTTTTACTGTACGTGCATTGAAGAACAAGTATGGATCCTTAAGGACTGGTTGATTTGCATCAAATACGTCAACGCGTAAACCAACGTTGAAGACGATATCCTTGAATGCAAATTTATCCATGATATATCCTGCCATGTAGGTAGGTTGGAATGCCCCAATAAATCTCTTATAATTTCCATTCTCATCGAACTCATTAAAGTATTTATTAATATCCGTTGTTCCTTTAACTTTCTTGCCCGTATGATCGAATCCGTAGTAAGAAACGAATGAATTTCCACCGTTCATTAATTCATCTGGAGAGAACATGTCAAACTGGAACATGCTTGGATCGTACATATCTATGTCTACATAATCGTCTCCTGCGATATCTAAGCCTAGAGCCTTTCTTACACTGTAATCGAAGAATGACTGATTATCGTTGTTCAATTGCCCACCATATAACCCAGTGCCTGATTGGCTAGCATAACCTGCATTCAAGCGATCGTAAGTAATTGCTTTAAAAGATCCTGAATCTGTAATCACACCTGACGAGTAATCTAACTCTTCAATATGGAAGTTCATCAATTGACGCGCAATTGACCAAATGGCAACAGGCCCTTGATCTCCATTAGACCAACCTCGGTCAATGCGCTGTTCGTATTCAAATCCAAGTGAAATGCTATGATTCCCAATTACTAAAGAACCTGCACCTGTTACACGGAACTGATCGTTTTCAAATTTACCAAAGCCATTGGACGGAGAACCGATATTCGACCAAATGCCATAAACGCTTTGTGGAGCATCTCCATTTCTCAAGGCATTACCTTGCTGTATTTGAAACAAGTTTTCATAATGACCGAGCGCATCATCTTGATAGATGTTGTAATACTGTGTAGTGATTGCGGCTAATGCAGCATTGGTTTCAGAAGGAGAGAAAGCAACCTCTAAATCTTTGAAACCATTATGTTCCCAGCGTTGCAAATTATCATTAAACTGATAAGATGGTGTACGACGGGTAGTAAATTTACCAACGTGCCCATAGTTAAATATGTTATATTGGTGCTTTGGATCGTATGAATCACGAAGCGTTTTACTGTAATCAACCATCAAGGTGTAATTTGCCGATTTAATTTTACTGTTTTTGTTATCGTTAGTAAAACGTTGCGATATTTTACCATAAACACGATAATCTAAACCTTTGGATTCACCGAAATTTGTGAAGTTTAGAAGCGACGCAGCATAAGAATAATTTGAGGCTCTAAAGTAGTTCATCGAACCTCCAAATTGTAAGTTTACCGATGGTCCTGTATTAACATCAATCTTACCCTGTCCAGAAATCGTTGTATTTCTTGCATTCATTCTCCATGGAACTTTTTCAAAATCAGAATCCGATGTTGGATTACCATCTGCATCCAATGGGTTTTGTAAAAACAAAGCATTGTGAAAGGTTCCGAAACCAGTTGATGTAGGACGAAGCGGATTCGAAAGCAGCTCATCTCTGGTGGATTGCTTGACACGCCATCCCCCGCCTGCCAAAGGACGATTATCTAATTCATCTGTGAGGTTGCCTGAAATAAGAAATCCTAACAATGGGCGAGTTTTGTTGCCTGCGGAATCTTTTTGCATCCAAAGTGGTCCAGACAACATCCCTTCGATCAAATTATATCCGAATTTATCGAGTCCAATTACCTTTCCATCATACCCATTCGGATCTGCTCCCTTGAAGTATGCACCGGAAGTTACTGCTTCAATACTACCAAAATAAATAGCGGATGGACCTCTTGTTGTCACCGAGATAATACCACCTGTCACGTCACCATAATTTGCTGGAACCCCCCCTGTAATTACTGAAACCTCTTCAAGCGCTGCTTTCGGTAAGTTAGCAGACCCGCGAACTTTAATACCATCAATAAAGAAATACGTGGCATCGGAACGAGAACCTCTTACGGATATTTCACCGCTTCCTTCATTGGTGTTAACTCCACCAACAGATTGCGCAACACCGGCAGCAGAACGCACAGGCATTCTTGAGATGTCCTCCCTGCCAAGTACCGCACCTGTTGCACCTCCATCTTTGTCAATTAACGGAACTTTGTAACGAGTAACCTTTACTTCATCTTTTTGAAGTTCATTTTCAGGTTTACCTAAGGTGAGTTTTTCCAAGAATGTGATTTTATCAGAAGAAATGACAACCCCTTGCTCAAGTGCATCTTGATATCCCTCAGTTTTATTAGTCACTTTAACGTCATAGGTGCCCGGTAAAATAGCATTAATTTGAAATTCTCCATTGTCATCGGTAATGGCATTCCCTTTCATCGACGTACCAGACAGTAAGTACACCTTGGCACTAGGGATTACTTCTCCTGATTTTTGATCTTTGACGATCCCTTTAAGGGTTCCCAATCCCGATTGAGCAAACATGTAAGCGCTTGATAACAAAACGCTTAACACTAATAACTGTAATTTTTTCAGCATATTCTTTCGTATATTTTTGCTAAGAACACATTAAATTCAAGTTGCTAAATATAGAAATATTAACTTGGATGGCAAAAATGTTAAAAAAATAAAAAGAAAAATTTGTCGAGTTTTGTAGTTCAAAAAATTACTCTTTTGACTAAAGTTTAATTGCTTATGGATATTACACGGGGAAAAATCGGTTTGATTGAATGGACGATTGAATCGATTGATGTGCTTAGTTCATATGAATCCATCTTGAATTCCGAGGAAATAAACCAATTAAATACATTTGGAAACACCCAACGGAAAAAAGAATATACGGCAATACGCCACCTTAAACATCTTGTATTTGGTGAGGAGTTAATTATATATGGAGAAAACGGTAAGCCTGAATTAATTCAATCAAATCTTACGATAGGGATAAGTCACTCCGCACATTGGGCCTTGTTTGCGCACTCAAAAACACCCTTTGGATGCGATATAGAAGAAATTTCAGATCGAATTTTACCATTATCCAATCGGTTTTGTAGCAGCGAAGAACTTGAATTATTCGCGGGAGAGGTTGGTGTTTTGCAACTAACGCAACTGTGGTGTTGTAAGGAAGCAATTTATAAACTTATTAATATCAAAGGAATCCATTGGAAAGATCAAATGCGTTGCATCGCAATTTCCGGGACGAAGTTTACTTTTGTAGTAGAAACGAGTACCAAAGATTTCATCGTTAACTGTGATATTACTCTTGTCAAGAACGTCATACTTTCTTTTGCAACCTATGCCTAAAAACAAACCACTCTTAGATAAATTAACTGCACTTAATCGAGGCATCGCCATTTTGATAGACCCCGAAAAAGCAATGAATGAGTTGCAATTTGCAAGACAACTGCGTGCAATTTGCGCGATTTCCCCGGAATTTATTTTCATAGGCGGAAGCACTGTGAATGCGGAGCAAATGAGTCAAACAATTAAATTAATTAAAGCCAACACATCGATACCTTTAATTATCTTTCCAGGAGGTACTTCACAACTAAATACTAGCGCGGATGGACTGCTTTTTCTTTCATTAATATCGGGTCGCAACCCAACGTACTTAATTGGACAACAGGTCGAGGCTGCTGAGCTGTTATTTCAATCGAACATGGAAATAATTAGTACTGGATACATTTTAGTAAATGGGGGATTTCAATCTACTGTTGAACGAGTTTCGGGAACTGCACCAATTCCACAAAACGATTTAGCATCTATCTCTTCAACAGCAAAAGCGGGAATTCTCTTAGGTATGGATTGCTTGTATGTTGATGCGGGAAGCGGGGCACACACCCCCGTTTCAGAAGATATTATATATGAATTGAGTTCACTTGGGAGGCCATTAATTATTGGTGGGGGATTACGAACGGTTACATCCATTCAAAAAGCACATGAGGCGGGAGCGAATCTTGTTGTTATTGGAAATAAACTGGAGGAAGACTCCTTGCTAATTGAAGAATTGATAGGGTATCGATCGCGTGGGGTTGAAGTTGATACTAATTAATGAATTATCGCCTTTAAACTAAGGTCTAAGCTTTTAACTTGATGCGTCAAGGCACCCACAGAAATGAAATGAACCCCTGCCTCGGCGTATCCTACGATATTATCCTCCCTTATTCCACCAGACGCTTCGATCTCAAAATGAGATGGAATCATAGAAATACAGGACTTAATTTGTTCTGGCGAGAAATTATCTAATAATATTCGATTCACTCCTTGGGTTTGAATGACTTGCATCAGCTCCTCTTCGTTTCTTACTTCTACTTCAACAGGAATCGTTAGATTTTTGACTTTTTTATATGCGTTGACCTCATCCACTGCTTTTTGAATTCCGCCACAAAAATCAATGTGATTATCCTTAAGCATAATCATGTCATATAATCCAAATCGATGATTGTACCCTCCTCCGATTAGCACTGCCTCTTTTTCTAGGAGTCGAAAACCAGGCGTTGTTTTTCGTGTATCGAGTAACTTGGCTGAAGTATGTGCAATTTGTTTACTTATGGCATGTGTTTTTGTTGCAATACCGGACATGCGCTGCATGCAATTCAAAATTAAACGCTCCGTGCTTAGAATGTTCTGTGCATTTCCTTCGACGATAAATGCAACTTCACCCGCTTCAATAGGATCCCCGTCTTGCTTTAGCCATTGAATATTTGAGCTGACATCTGTTAGTTCGTATATTCGTTTGGCCACTGCTAAGCCCGCAATAATTCCAGATTCTTTTATTAATAAGCGGGCCGTACTTCTTGCCTCTGGATTAATCGCCGCTAAGGTGGAGTGATCCCCCTCCCCTATATCTTCAGATAACCACGCATGAATCAAGTCATTTAACATAAAACAAAGGTAGAAAAGTAATTGGAGGTTAGCACTGAAAAGTTATCTTTGTTAGGTGAATTCTATCCGTTCATTTTCATTAAATCCCTTTCTGGTCATCAGCATCCTGTGTTTGCTTTTGTTTAAGCATTCATTCGCGCAAGAAACTGAACTCATTCGTTTTTGTCAAGAAAATCGGTTTAACCCCATTGATTTTAGCAAGAAATTAAAGATTAAGAAGGCCAACACGCCAACCATACGCATTTTAAAAGTGTATGAAAAATCTCTAAATGGGAATTACAAAGGATTTATTCATGATGCAGCACGGATGAATTCAATAAAAAATCGAGCCATTAATAATCCATTCATTCGTCATCTTAAGCAACTTGAGGTCTGTGAATATTTTTTCCTAAAAGGTGAATTTAATACGGCTAAAAAAGGGCTTGAACAGGCCGTTAGTTTTGCAAGAACAAAACGTGAAAACCAATGGGTTTCTCAAGCTTACAGGCTATACTCGAAAGTATACCTGTATGAGAACAAGAAAGATTCAGCTGATTTATTTATTAATCGAGCCATTGAATTTGCAAAACGCTCAACGAATGAACTGGAATTGGCCTTGTGCTTGCATCAATCTGCGCTAAATCACGCGCAATTCTCCAACATACAAGAGGCAGTTACGCAAGAATTATTGGCCCTTCAGGTGGTAGAAAAACTTAACAACACGTATTACGAGTGTATATTCAATCGATTTATTGCAGAATTATCCTTAGATGCGGGCAACCTGAGAGAAGCAGAAAATTACCTAAGAAAAAGCCAATTAAAAAGTGGGAGAATTTCAAGTAAACGGTTAAAATTAGAGAATGACATCCTTCGGGCCCGAATCGAAATCAGAAAAGGATTTCCGAACGAGGTCTTGGTGTTTCTCCCTGCCAGTGTCAAAGGGTTGGAAACCTTAAAAGATTACTTATCGCTCGGGGAAGCCTGGATGGTGTTAGGCGAAACCTACAACGCGGCAAAGAAAATTGATAAATCATTGGAGGCGTTCAATACTTCACTCACTTATTTCGAACAATCAAGACAACCAGAAAAAATGGCGAGTGTTTATCATCAAATTGGATTGGTTTATTTATCAAAAAAAGACTTGATAAATGCGGATAAAAACATACTAAAATCCATTGAAATTCGAAACAACATCAAGGAGCGGAATCGAATATATGAAAGTTACTTTGCCTTGTCGAATGTGTATGCAGAACAAGGTCGAAAACAGAAAGCATACGATTACCTGAAACGGCACACCGACTTTTTAAGACGAAACTCCTTTTCAATTGATAGTAAGAAAATTGAAGACCTCACACAAACCAATTCAAGGGAAGAACGTGAGCGTTTAATTGAAACACAAGAAGAAAAACTCCAAAAAGAATTAAAGGAAAAAGAAATTTTGCAGCTCCAAAGTGACCGCCAATTGTTGGGAATAAGTATTGTAATTGCTATCTTCTTCTTATCGGCCGTTTCTGTATTTTTTATTGTTCGACAACGGACTACTTTACAGGAGCAACGAGAATCCGAAATGTCACAGACCTTATTGCGCTCCCAAATGAATCCCCACTTTATTTTTAATGCCTTAGCGGTGATTCAAAGTTATATATACGAAAATACACCTGAAAAAACGTCGAAGTTCCTTGTAAACTTTTCTCGTTTGATTCGCTTAATATTAGAGAATTCGCCGAAAGAGTTTATCACCATTGATATTGAAAAAGAAATTCTATCAAAGTACTTAACTACTCAAAAATTAAGATTTGAAGATCGTTTTAATTTTAACATAGAGATTGATGAAGAACTACTCTTCAGACGTGCACTTATTCCCCCTATGATCACCCAGCCGTTTATAGAAAACTCCATTGAACATGGGCAATTACATACAATCGAACACGGATTGATAGAAATTACAATGAAGGAACACTTTGGTATGTTGGAGGTTGTAATTACCGACAATGGCGTTGGAAGAACCAAAGCTGGAAAAATTAAAAAGAACAAATCTCATAAGAGCATGGCACTGGATATTACCCGTGAACGCATTGTAATTATGAATAAGAAGTATAAAGGAAAAGGAAGCTTAACTATTGAGGATTTGGATGTTAAACAAAAAACCGGGACACGTGTAATAATTTGTTTGCCAATCATTTACGAAAACACTAAATTTGGTTCATATGAAAAAAGTACTGATAATTGATGATGAAAAACGCATCCGGGATTTCGTAAAACGCATGATCGCTTCGTTTAATCTTGAAGTTGAAGTATTTACAGACGGAGAGAACGTGGAAACAGGCATTGAATCGATTAATCGAATTCAACCAGACATCGTGTTTTTAGACATTCAAATGCCAGACGGCACTGGATTTGACTTATTAAACCGTGTAAAGGACAAGAAATTCGAATTAATATTTATTACTGCCTTTCAGGAATATGCCATTATGGCGATTAAGTTTAGTGCCCTTGATTATATTCTCAAACCTATTGATGAAGAGGAATTAAAAACGGCCCTCCAAAATGCCATAGACACGGTAGATTTCAAAAAAGAAGATTCTCAATTTGAGGCACTCACCCACAACCTACAAACCAATCAGAAGCGTAAGTTGGTGCTCAAGACCCAAGAAAGTGTACATGTGGTTGATCTTAGCGAAATCATACGTTGTGAGGCCGATAAAAACTATACCTTTTTCTATTTGAATAACGGTAAAAAAATTCTTGTTTCACGAACCCTTAAAGATTTTGAAACCTTACTTTCGAATCACGGGTTTTTCCGGGTTCAACAATCCCACTTAATTAACTTAGAATACATTGAGCGGTATGATAAGCATGAAGGCGGTTCTGTTATTATGAGGGATGGGTCTGCTGTGCCCCTATCCCCTGCTAAGAAGGACCAGTTTTTCAGCATGTTAGAAAAACTTTAGGCCAAGGCTTGAGTTAAGTCTTGAATTAGGTCCTCCACATCCTCGATTCCTACACTTAAACGGATCAAACTATCCACTACACCACTTTGCTCACGTTCCGCTTTAGGTATTGATGCATGAGTCATCGTGGCTGGATGCCCGATTAAGGATTCAACCCCACCTAGGGACTCGGCTAAGGAGAATATTTCAACTCTACTTACTACCGATAGAGCTTCTTCCAAGTTGTTGCCTTTCAAAGTAAAAGAAATCATTCCCCCAAAACCACGCATCTGTTTTACAGCGACATGGTGGTTAGGATGGTGTGCGAATCCAGGCCAAAACACCTTGTCAATTTTTGGATGACTCGCCAAGAAATGAGCAATTTTTTCCCCATTCTCGCAATGACGCTCCATGCGTAAGTGCAAGGTTTTTATCCCTCGAAGCACAAGAAATGAATCCATTGGACCCGTTACGGCACCTGATGAGTTTTGTATCCGATACATTTCATTCGCTATCGTTTCATCTTTAGTTACCAAGGCCCCCATTATCACATCAGAGTGCCCGCCGAGGTACTTAGTTACTGAATGCATCACAATATCTGCCCCAAGATCCAACGGGTTTTGCAGATAAGGTGTAGCAAAGGTATTATCGACACACAACATGGCTCCAGCTTTTTTTGCAATAACAGAAGCTGCTTCAATGTCGATAATATTCATCATTGGATTTGTTGGTGTTTCCACCCAAATCAATTTGGTGTTTTCGTTGACTTTGGCTTCAATATTTGACACGTCCGTCATGTCAACAAAATGAAAGACAAGACCATATTTTTCGAAAATCGTTTTAAAAATTCGATAGGATCCGCCATATAAATCATTCGTTGAAATCACCTCATCCCCTGGATTGAGCATTTTAATGACACAATCAATGGCCGCTAAGCCCGAACCAAAACATGCACCATGGGTGCCGTTTTCAATGGCTGCTATATTCTTCTCTAAGACATGGCGCGTTGGATTTAAGGTTCGCGAATACTCGTATCCTTTGTGGTTTCCAACGCCATCTTGCACGTAGGTTGATGTTTGATAAATTGGTGTCATGATGGCACCTGTGGCTGGATCCGGTGCGACCCCTTCGTGAATGGCTTTCGTTGCGAATTTCATGAAATAAATTTTGTCCAAAATTAACAAAAGGGATTGAATCTAGCCGAGTTCTTTTGGATCCCAAAAAAAGGAATCAAACGCTTGGATTTGGTCATCAACTACGGGTATGCCTTCAGCTATCAATTTTCGCTGCATTTCTTGGGAATCGGCAAAGTGCATTTTTCCAGTTAACATACCCTTTCGATTAACTACACGGTGCGCTGGGACATCCGTTAAGCTATGGCTTGCATTCATTGCCCAACCGACCATGCGCGCGGAACCTTTAGTCCCTAGGGCCTCAGCAATAGCACCATATGTAGTGACTTTTCCTACTGGAATTAATCGCACAATGTCATAAACAGCCTGAAAGAAATCCTTGTTCTTTGTCATTCTAAAATTCATAAAAAAAGCCGCACTGGGCGGCCTCAATATATCATTTAATTGGTTTACTTTTTACAGCAATCTTTTTTCATTTTGCCACCAATCCATTTGCCATTCTTATCATAATGTGCTAAACAAGCCTTTTTCTCGGCAGGAGTACATCCTTTCTCATTACACATCTTTGCACACTCTTCTTTGGTCATTTTAGCACATTCATTCATGTCGCATTTCCCAATCATTTGAGCACCTTCTTTACACTTCCCATCGCACTTCCCGGATTGCATCCCCGACTTACACATTGCTCCTTCAGACATTCCTTTACAGTGTGCGTTAGCTTCACCATGACATTCCTTTTTCTTTCCATGGCACTCAGTGCGCATTTTATCGCAATGATCTTTATCTGCAGAAGAAGCAGTGCCATTACCAAGAATTGGAGCAATTACTAAGCCTACCAAACATGTCAATTTAATTAAGATGTTCATGGATGGGCCTGAAGTATCTTTGAATGGATCTCCAACGGTATCACCAGTAACGGCTGCTTTGTGGGCATCAGAACCTTTAAAGGTCATTTCACCGTTAATTTCAACACCTGCTTCAAAGGATTTTTTTGCATTATCCCAAGCTCCACCGGCGTTATTTTGGAATACTGCCCAAAGTACACCCGATACGGTAACACCAGCCATGTATCCACCAAGCATCTCAGCGATTAACTGGTTGTCATACCCAAGCAACATTGGAAGCGTTGAAATAACGATTGGAAATCCAATAGTCAATACTCCGGGCAACATCATTTCTCGCAATGCCGCTTGGGTAGAAATCTCAACACATTTCCCGTATTCTGGTTTACCTGTACCTTCCATGATTCCCGGAATTTCCTTGAACTGACGACGAACCTCGTATACCATGTCCATTGCTGCTTTACCCACTGAATTCATTGCTAATGCCGAGAAAACAACTGGAATCATTCCACCAATAAACAACATGGCTAATACCGGCGCTTTAAAAATGTTAATTCCATCAATTCCCGTAAATGTTACATAGGCTGCAAACAAAGCCAATGAAGTTAAAGCAGCAGAGGCTATCGCAAACCCTTTACCGGTTGCTGCAGTGGTATTTCCAACTGAATCCAAAATATCTGTACGTTGACGTACTTCTTTTGGTAATTCGCTCATTTCGGCAATTCCACCGGCGTTATCAGAGATTGGACCGAATGCGTCGATTGCTAATTGCATTGCCGTAGTAGCCATCATAGCAGATGCCGCTAACGCTACCCCATAAAACCCTGCTAAGGCGTATGATCCCCAAATAGCACCGGCAAATAACAATACCGTTGGAAAGGTTGAAATCATACCAGTAGCTAAACCAGCAATCACGTTTGTTCCCGCACCTGTAGCGGATTTTTGTACAATTTTTAATACCGGCTTAGTACCTAGTCCTGTGTAGTATTCCGTAACTGAAGAAATTACTCCTCCAACAACCAACCCAACAATAGCAGCAAAGAACACACGAAGTGAAGAAATTTCTTTAATGCCTTCTCCAAAGAAGTTCATCTTCATGGACGAAGGAAGCATCCAAATAACTAAGGCATAGCAAGCGATTGCGGTCAGGGCAATAGAAACCCAGTTTCCTAAATTAAGTGCTCCTTGAACTTGCTTTTCCTTATCTTCGTTACTTTTTATACGCACTAACATGGTTCCAATAATCGAGAAAATAATTCCAAAACCAGCGATTGCCATAGGCAACAAGATCGGACCGATACCACCAAACGCATCGTTAATAATTCCCCCCATGTCTTGGATCACATAATTACCAAGAACCATAGCCGCTAATACTGTCGCCACATAAGAACCAAATAAATCAGCTCCCATTCCAGCAACATCTCCTACGTTATCTCCTACGTTATCTGCAATGGTTGCAGGGTTGCGCGGGTCATCTTCAGGTATTCCAGCTTCAACTTTACCCACTAAATCCGCACCTACATCCGCTGCTTTCGTGTAGATACCTCCACCAACACGTGCAAATAATGCAATTGACTCAGCTCCTAAAGAGAATCCTGCTAACGTTTCCAATACGATGGTCATGTCTTCTGCATTCGTCCATTTTCCTTGCATAAAAATTTGAAAGAAAATAATGAAAAAGCCTGTTAATCCTAGTACTGCTAATCCGGCAACACCAAGACCCATCACAGTTCCACCACCGAAAGAGACTTTTAATGCTTGAGGTAATGAAGTACGAGCCGCTTGAGTAGTTCGTACGTTGGTTTTGGTCGCGATTTTCATCCCCATATTTCCAGCTAATGCCGAGAAAATAGCTCCAAAAATGAATGCAACGATGATTAATAGGTGTGTTTTTACCCCAGGGATAAAGGTTATTCCTGCAAGCACAACACTGGATAATATAACAAATACAGCGAGTAAACGGTATTCTGCTTTTAAAAACGCAAGGGCGCCCTCATAGATATAATCTGAAATTTCTTTCATTTTTCCATCTCCAGCATCTTGTTTCAACACCCAAGCGCGTTTCATCGCCATAAAAAGTAATCCAATAAGTGCTAAAACTATTGGTGAATAAATCATCATTGATTCCATTTCTTTAAATAAATTAATTTTTAAAAATTTTCGACGGCAAAAGTAGCTTTTTTCGCCAAGGTGTGCAAGTACGGACGGATCGAATAAAAGGTTACAAATTAATCGCTTGAAATAATATCAAACAGTTCGTCCAAATCAGGAGAAATTATAATCTCAATTCGTCGGTTTTTAGCCTTATCGGCAGGATCTATTGGCTGAAACTCGCTTCGACCAGCGGCTACGATTCGCGTTGGGTTCATCTTTGAATTAGCCAATAAAATTTCAACAACCGATGTTGCACGTAATACTGACAACTCCCAATTGTTGCGTGGGAAAGCCGTACTTGACAATTTATCAGAATCAGTATGGCCTTCAACGACAATTTCCAAATCCGACTCGTTTTCTAGGGCTTTACTAATTTGTAATAAGGCATTTTTTCCCTCTGCTTCAACCACAATACTTCCAGATTTAAACAAAAGTTTCGCTTCCATACTCACGTAAATCTTCCCGTTTTTCTGCTCAACTTTTAGTCCTTGATTTTCAAATCCTATAAGCGCATCGGTCACTTTTTTCTTCAAGGCCTTGAGCGCATCCTCTTGTCGTTTTAACAGTTCTTCCAATTCATTAACGCGCTGCTCACGCTCTTCTAGTAATTTCTGTTTTGTTTTCAATTCTGCCTCCAGACTTACCAGTTCTTCTGATTTTTTCTGAAGCTCGATGTTCTTCTGCTCGAGTTGTTTTTGAAGAACGGAAGCTTCTTTTGCTCCGGTTGACTTATATTTCTCGAATGTTTTTGTGAGTTCATCCAATTCTTTCATGGACTTACTCAATTCCCTAGACAATGTTCGTAGCGAAGTCCCAAGTTTCAAAGTATCTGATTTTAGTGAACTAGCCTCCTTTTTCAACGCATCCACATTGGATTGAAGCTCCTTCACTTTGGCTTCATAATCTTGATTGCTTTGCTTCATTTTCTCTAGTTCTTCAGCACAAATCTTTTGCTGTGCTTCTAAGGCTTTAAACTTTTTTGAGGAAACACATGCAGAGGCAAGAGCCAACAAAACAAAAAACAAAACAGACTTTTTCATATAAAGAGTTTTCACAAAAATCAAGTTTTCCTAGATGTAAAATCCGAAGAAGGCTTAGAGTTTTTAACACTAATAGTTTAATTGCTTTGTCAATGTTTTTAACTTTGACCCCCAATGCCAACGATTTTATTCCTATTAGAACTTCTTGCTTCCTTACTGGGTGTCGTTTACATTATATTAGTCGCTAGGAAAAATGTCTTTGGTTGGCCCATAGGAATTGTTTCTTGTGCAATATTTGCGGGACTATGCTTTAAATCAGATATAGTGAGTCAAGGTATAATTCAAGTGGTGAATGTTGGAATGGGAATTTGGGGTTGGATTCAATGGCATAAGCAATTGATTCCAGTGAAATCTATTCCGAAATTGCGCATTATTTTTTTGGCTGCTGTACCTCTGTTTTATATTGGTTCTCTGTTATTATTCCCTTGGTTAGATTGGTCGGGTCGCTTAGATCAAATTGCTTTGATTTTTTCCTTAATGGCTACCATACTAACGGTTCGTATGATTCAGCAAAATTGGGTACTTTGGCTTGTAGTGAATGGCATTACCGCAATTACAGCATTCTCGAATGAACTGTATTTCTATGCGGGCTTATCCATGGTTTATTTTGGTGTTTCACTTTATGGGATTTACCAATGGAAAAAATAACTCAACCCACCTTCCGAATTGCCTTCACTGGCCCTGAATGCAGTGGGAAATCCACGTTGGCGCAATGGCTTTCATCCAAACTCAACCTTTCCTATGTACCAGAATTTGCACGTTCCTATTTGGCTGAAAATCAAAGCTATTCTCGCGAAGATTTATATGCAATCGCGGCGGGTCAATTTTCCCAAAATCATGAACATGAGCGTTGCATTTGTGACACAGAAATGACTGTTATGCGCATTTGGGATCAGGTGAAATACGGAGAAATATCATCGCTTATCCTAGACTTAACATTGTCTGAATCTTACACCATGTTGTTCTTATGTAAACCCGATTTTCCCTGGGAAGAAGACCCCTTAAGAGAACACCCTGAAGCACGGAATGAACTCTTCGAACTATATATTCAAGACTTGACGAATCGACAAGTACCTTTTCATTTACTAGGGGGTTCATTGAAAGAAAGAAAATCAAGGATTTTAAAGCTTCTTCCTTATTGATTTGGTACCTTTGTCGTATGAAACGCTTAGTCTTTATCGCCTTAATTTTGGTCATTGCGATTCCAATTGCATACTTCATGGTTAACCAAGCCAACACGCCTGCTTTACCCTTTATCAATCCAACCGACGTGCAATCTGAAATGGTGGATTCCAGTGTGCAACACATTGGCCGAAATCATAAAATTGGAGCGTTTAATCTGATTAATGAGCAAAACAAGACGATAACGGACGAGATAATTGAAGGAAAAGTTTTTGTTGCAGAGTATTTCTTTACAACCTGTGGTAGCATCTGCCCAATCATGAATAAACAAATGCAACGTGTCCAAGCCGCCTTTAAAGGCAATTCCAAATTTGAAATCCTAAGCTTTACTGTCGACCCAGAAAACGACGGTCCGGAACAAATGTTAGCCTATGCCAAAGCCCACGGATATCAACCCGGTCAATGGCACTTTATAACAGGAAACAAAAAAGCCCTTTATTCCTTGGCAAGAACCTCGTTTTTTGTACTAAAACCTGCCGAAGCAGAGAATCTTGGAGATGCTGGAAGCGACTTTATTCATACCAATAATTTTGTATTGGTTGATCAAGACCGTCATATAAGAGGGTATTATGACGGTACGAATGCAGCAGAGGTGGATCAACTCATCCTGGATATTGAAAAATTACTCGAACCCAAGTAGAAAATCCATATTTTTTGGTAATTTCAGCGAGTGAAACGGTATCTTTTAATAGCCTTTATTTTTCTAATTTCAGCGTTTGCCTTATTTGGTCAATCCTATCAAGGAAATTATACCTTGCATACCAAACCGGCTAAAGCTGCAGGCTGTGCACCGCCAACCACAACTTCATTTTTAGAATTAAACAACGTGCGCGCCATGGTGCATACGGCTGGGAATTTATGGCAAATTCCGGGTCAAAATTTCGCACAATACGAAGTGCCTAAAAACTCTGGGATCATGGCCTTGTTTACTGCTGCCTTATGGCTTGGAGGAACAGATGTAAATAATCAACTTAAGCTCGCTGCGTTGCGTTATCGAAATGGTCAAGACTATTGGACAGGCCCTTTATCACAAGTGTTAGCAGAAACAAGCTATGAGGAATGTGACAAATACGACCGCCATTTTATAAGTTCAAAAGACGAAATCCGAGAATTTAATGCTTGGTTCGAAGCGGGATTAGCCGATCAGCAAAATGGCACGAACACCCAATCTGCAATGTTTCCTAATTATCAAGTGCCTGAAATCATTAAAACATGGCCCGCCCACGGGAATGTTTCCTTAGGGCAAGACTATTACTTAGCACCCTTCTATGATTTTAACGATGATGGGCATTACGATTGGCATGATGGAGATTACCCGTGGTACGACATAAAACAAGACAAGCAATGTAACGTTGATCGAGATGTATCTCTGTATGGGGATAAGAACTTTTGGTGGGTTATGAACGATAAGGGGAATATCCATACCGAAACGGGGGCAGATCCCATTGGAATGGAAATCCGGGCTCAAGCCTTTGCATTTGCTTCGAATGATGAGGTAAATAACATGACCTTTTACAACTACGTACTCATTAACCGAGGCACACAAACCCTATATAATACATACTTTGGTTTCTTCACGGACGGTGCGCTTGGAGATCCGTATGATGACTATGTGGGTTGTGATGTCATGCGAGGCTTGGGATACTATTACAACGGGGACAACTTTGACGGGGACAACTCGGGGTATAAAGGCTATGGATATTCCCCACCAGCCGTGGGAGTAGACTTTTTTGAAGGACCGTATCAAGACGATGATGGAATTGATAATGCCTACGGCATTGGATTGAATGAAGCGTTAAATGGCATTGGTTATGGCGACGGTATTATAGACAATGAACGCTTCGGAATGCGTCGATTCTTATATTATTCAAATACAACGAACGGGGCAAACATCAACCAAACCGACCCGATCGCGGCCTCAGATTATTACAATTACCTAAGGGGATATTGGAAGGATGGAACCAAGTTTGTGTATGGCGGAAGTGGACATATTTCAGATCCTGAGGCCGATCCAAACACCCCGTGTGACTTCATGTTTCCGGGAACTTCCGATGTAATGGGTTGGGGAACGGGCGGTATAGTTAAACCAAATTGGACCGAACAAACGGCCAATAATACACCGAACGATCGCCGATTTGTAGAAAGTGCGGGACCTTTCGTGCTTAAACCCGGAGCGGTGAACAACATCACGGTGGGGGTTGTTTGGGCACGATCAAACGGTGGAGACCCCTTCACCTCTGTGGAATCGTTGCGTCGAGCCGATGATAAGGCCCAAGCCTTATTTGAAAATTGTTTCAAGGTTATGGATGCCCCGCACGCTCCGGACTTAACAATTCAAGAATTGAATAATGAACTCCTTCTTTACTTATCTAACCCCAGCAACTCAAATAATTATGAAGAGAAATATCAGGAAAACGACCCCTTTATTGTGTCAAATAATCCAAATGCTGATAAAACATTTCGATTCCAAGGGTATCAAATTTTTCAGTTAATTAATAATCAGGTTGCCCTCTCCGACTTGAGTGACCCACTCAAATCCAGGCTAGTAGCACAATGCGACATCAAGGACAATGTATCTCGAATAATTAACTTTGAATTTGACGAAGAACTCGGATTTAGTGTGCCGAAAGAGCGAGTTGATGGAGAAAACAAAGGCATTCGACACAGCTTTAAAGTAACGAACGACTTATTCGCCCAAGGGCAATCAAAACTGGTGAATTTCAAGAAATACTACTACATGGCAGTTTCTTATGCCTACAACAATTACGAAACCTACAATCCGAATGACCCCTTAAGCCTGAACGGGCAAAAAATGCCTTATATCGCAAGTAGAAAAAGTGCCATGGGTGAAGTGAAGGTGATGGAAGGGGTACCCCATAATCCAATGCCTGAGGCCGATGGTACCTACCAACAAATTAGTTATGGATCTACTCCTAGAATTACACGCTTAGATGGATACGGTAATGGTAATCGCTCGTTAGAATTTACAGATGAGTCTTTAAATACCATCTTAAATTCAGGTTTTATGGAAGATCCAGAGTATGCAGCAGGCCAAGGACCGGTGAATATCAAAGTGGTGG
>JBEAQY010000050.1:0-3005 GCA_041163605.1 Bacteroidota bacterium
CAAAGAATCCCAACCAGTTTCCCGACAACCTTTGAAAATTTCATAGAGAGAATTACGTATCTCTACGAATACAAATATGAGTATATCGGTGAAAACCTTTGTTCCTATAGTGACTTAACAAGTGATGAGGATCGCGCCAACAAAGCACTTTCCCTTTGGAAAAATTCAAAATCCCACAACGAACTTCTTTTAAATGCCAAGTATACTGGGTTTTGTGTAGGAAATCAAATTTTCGATAGCATAATAATCAATAGTATAACTTATCATTCCCCAACGCGCTACGTTGTGTTGACGATGTATAAGTGATTTTGGGTATATATTAAATTTGAAACCTTAAATTCTTTACAAATGTCCTCTATTCTATGCACTCACAGTTTTGTGATTTATATTATGTTGTATTTGATAATAAACATAGAATTTTGAGTGGTTTGAAATTTCAGCCTTTCGCACACATCAAAACCCTGACCGCAGCGTCAGGGTTTTTTGTTTATTCAAATTCATTTTAAGGATTCGAAAAGGGATCAAACACACCCGGAATTGTATTGCTTTTCCTACCTTTGATTCATGCAATCAACCAAGGTTTTTGTACTAGATGGTGGCAACACACACATTAAGCTAGGTGCTTTCATGGGCAATCAGCTATTGCAAACCAATCGATTTCATGAACGTGCTTCCCTAGGAAAATACCTTAGCCCCGAAGATTTGGTAGTTATAGCGAATGTAGGTGAACTTCAACTTCAACAGGACTTAATTGCCCTTGGATGCCAGGTTTATACGGTATCTAACATGAATCCCCTTCCCTTCTCCAATGCCTACAAAACTCCAAATACCCTGGGAATTGATCGCTTGTGCAACATAGCCGCTGTGCATCAGCAGCACCCCTCCCAAAATATCTTGGTGATCGATGCTGGAACTTGCATTAAATTCGATTTTATCGACGCCTTAGGGACCTATCATGGCGGATCTATATCGCCGGGCATTTCCTTACGATACCATGGTTTACATGAACATACCTCGCAACTCCCCATATTAAACCCCGCGAACGCTTGGGATGTAATCGGAAGAGATACGGAAGGAAGCATACACAGTGGTGTGATGGGAAGTGTGAAAGCGGAAATTAACTGGAGAATTGAGGAATTTAACAATCGTTATGAGGATTTAATCATTTATCTCACCGGTGGCGACGCGCATTATTTTGATTTGGGTCAAAAAAATGACATCTTTGTGGACGAAAATCTAACCCTAAAAGGGATTTATGCGTTATATCTACATCAACATTCTTCTGATACTTTGCATTAGTTTTAACGCTGCATTTTCTTTTGGTCAACAATTAACTTCTCACCCACTCACCTCCTACGGTATTGGGGATCATCAGTTAAACGATCATGGCATTTATTCAGGAATGGGTAATATTTTTACCCCGTTCCTAGACTCTGGTCAGTTAAATTACTTAAATCCCGCATCATATGCGTCGTTGAGCAAAGGAAATACCTTATATTCTATTGGAGTTAGTCAGCGCATTTCCTTTTATGATCAATCCGGTGATAAAGACATTAGGCCCAACGGTAATCTTACCCATATTGCCCTCGGCTTTAGACTTAAAAAGCATTTTGGAATGGCCTTTGGTCTCAAACCGCTTTCAGCAAAGGGATACTATTTAAACGAAAAAGTATTTACAGGATTGGATTCCATTCGAAATAGCTACCAAGGAGGCGGCTACATCAATCAAGTTTTTATCGGTGGCACTTATGCCCCCATCGTAAGAAAAGGAACCTATCTTGCCTTTGGAACCCAAATGGGGTATAATTTTGGCACGGTTAAAAACCAACGAATCAGTCAATTAATTCAAGGTGCCAACGCGTCCGGCGGAATCTTCGAAGAACTAATAACCGTAAATGCACTAAGTGTTGACTTAGGAGCTTCCTTTTATCAACGCATTGGTTCAAAAGGTGATGTTCGGATGGGAATCACGTACAAACCGAGCCTCGCTCTAAAGAGTGAATTAGAACGTTCTTTTTACAGTGCGTCTAACTTAAATACACCCAGTGGATACGACACGTTATTCTCCAATTCATATAAGGGATCTGTCGGTCAAGGACAATCAATAGCGCTTGGTGCGGCATACCGCATTGGACTTAACCCCCGTAAAGTAAAAACTAAAACGCTACACCCAGAAATTACGCTTGCTTTGCAATATCAACGTAATGAGGCATATACGTATGCATTCGAAGGTGCCAGCTATGATTCGATGGCTTCGCAATCCATACCCGCTCAACGCTATGCCGTGGGTATAGAGTTTAGACCTGAACGGTTTTTATATGAGAATATAGCTACGCTCGGCTTCTTTAACAAATTCACGTATCGGTTAGGGGCCTATTACGGCAATTTACCTTATCGAGATGCAAGCTACAATGCATTTAAGGAACAAGGAATTACACTTGGATTAGGGATCCCAATCTTAGCGCAGCAATCATTCTCATCCATCAACTTTTCCTGTACATTGGGTCAGCGCGGTACATTCACCACGAACAGTTTACAAGAGAACTTCGTTGCGTTTCAGCTGAATGCCACGCTATCGCCGGCAAGTTTTGAACGTTGGTTCAGAAAACGTAAAATGGACTAAATGTTCCGCATATTTTTACTTTTAAACATCCTCTTATTATTGATTTCATGTGAAAACAATATGGATGACGTACAACGGGTTAGTTTTAACCCCAAATCCCCCGATGAAGTAATTGTAGACTTTCACATGGTGTATAGCGACTCCGGGTTTGCCCGAGTAGCGCTTCGTGCTGGCTTCGCAGAAACCTATCGTTCTCCTGAACATATTACGCACCTTAGAGATAGCCTTCGCGTTAATTTTTATGGAAAAAATGGAGAGATTATTTCTACCCTAACGGCAAAATACGGAAAGATTAACCACTCTAAGAATCAACTGATGGTAAAGGATTCTGTTCGTCTTTACAATTATAAAAAGAAGCAAACCTTAAAAACCGAGGTGCTCT
>JBEAQY010000051.1:0-11636 GCA_041163605.1 Bacteroidota bacterium
GAGTAGCAGGAACAAATGGAACTAACGGAACAAACGGGAGCAACGGTCTTAACGCGCTTGTAAAAACTACCGCAGAACCAGCCGGAGCAAATTGCGTTGCTGGTGGAACCAAAGTAGAAACTGGATTAGATGCCAACAATAATGGGGTACTGGATTTAGCTGAAATCAATGTCGCCCAAACTACCTATGTGTGTAATGGAATTCAAGGTCAGCAAGGGCCAACTGGAGCTACCGGGCCTCAAGGTGCTACTGGGCCAATAGGTCCTCAAGGCCCAGCAGGGCAAGGTGGTACTAATTCTCTTTCTAATGGCTTACAACAAATAAATCATAGTTTACAGAGTTTTTTTGGTCCATCGGCTAATGATATTGGTAATGAAAATAATTATTTCCCATTAGATTTTAAAATTGATTTAGCGGGAAATTTGATTGTTTTTGGTTTTGGTACAGGCTCTGTAATTTTTGATTCCATCGTTCATTCCAGCCTAGCGGCTGGGACATGCGTTTTAACCAAATTTGATAGCTTGGGTCAGGTGATATGGTCAATAATCACCCCTTCTTCCGGAATAAACTATGCTTCATATGGCCCCCATCATTTAATGGATGTTGATCAACAGAATAATATTTATGTGAGTAATGCTGGGAT
This sequence comes from Bacteroidota bacterium, assembly GCA_041163605.1. Taxonomy (GTDB): domain Bacteria; phylum Bacteroidota; class Bacteroidia; order Flavobacteriales_D; family Crocinitomicaceae; genus UBA952. Next base: position 644 of record JBEAQY010000051.1, read on the forward strand.
TTTATATAAATATTCTTCCTCGGGTGTCTTGCTTTGGCAATTAGCTATAGATGGATCTCGAACTTATTCAATAGGAATCGATCATCAAAACAATATTTTAGCTTTTTGCGGAAATGGTACTGGAATGGCGGCAAGCGCAAAAGTCAAGAAAGTATCTCCTCAAGGAAGTCTGGTTTGGACTTATGATGTCGCCTCAAACGATGCGAGTTTTTCTGGGGGCTGTGATTTGGAGTTGGACACTGCCGGAAATATTTATTTCTCTTATAATCGGTCTGGATCACATAGGATTCGTAAACTTGATTCGGCTGGAACGTTGGTATGGACTTCTAGCACTAGCTGTAATGGTACAACAGTCCTTTGCCCGAATCCAGGCTCATTGCACCTTTCTCACATAGGAAATGGCGTATTGACAGTTCTTGGTGGTTTTGCAAATCCAAACATTGCAGGTGTTTCGAACGGTATAATAAAATTAAATGATATTACCGGGGCTGTCATTGCGGGAGGATTTTCTTTAAGTAATAATAATAATAGCTCAATAGTTTCAAGACCCGTCGTAAAAGGAGGAGCAACCTACTTTACACATAGATTATCAGTTGCCCCTAATTATTCGAGCATTTTAATTAAATATAATGGGAACAACGGGAATAGTTTGAGGTTAACAAAAGTTTCATCATATATGGCTTATTCACATATTGATTTCCACCCTTCTGGGAGTGCTTATATTATTTACAGAAGTAATGTTCAGTATCCAATCCATTTATCAGATGATTTATCCAATATAGTCCCTGTATCAATTTCCGGTAATACTGGGTTGTCAATTATTAAATTCAATCCTTAATTACCTTTCCCCTTCTACCTAAACGAAAACTTCCTTTGTAAAAAATAGCTAATGGTCACCACCGCCACCGAGGCAAACACGTTGCAAAGAGACGCATTCCATGCGAAGGTATCCACCATGAGTTTGATGAGGACCCAATTGACCGTAGCAGAGATCAAGGCACTCAATCCATAGCGGAAAAACTGTACGCGGCCTTTGAGCTGACTTTCCGTAAATACCACATAGCGCATCATCATAAAACCAAATAAAAAACTAAATACCCCACAAGCTGCAGCAATAACTGTGTAACTGTGCACGGGATGTTCGATTAGCGGAAGTTTAACCGTTTTACTATGAATCACCCAATGGTCTAATGCCCAAAACAATACCCATCCCAGTACTAAATTCGTTGATCCTGCCACGGCATAGTAATAAGTCGTTTTGTCGAAGATTCGCGAAACGATTGGGTAGAAAAAATCAAGGAAAGCACGTATTATCCGAATCATATTATTTCCATTCTACTTCATAGCCGGTATGTCGGCGGATATTCAATACTAAATAGTGGTCAATGTAGAGGTATTGTCCGCGAATTCCTGTAAGTTTTCCTTGTATGCGCGGTTCTTTGTCGAGCGTTAGCGAAGCTACTTTTTCAGGATAAGCCAACACCGGATAGTTAAAGGTATAGATCATTTCATCTTCTGTGAAATACTGACCAAGGTCTGCTGGGAGTTGTTCTAATAATTCCCATTTTTCTTGGGCCAAGTCTACCGATTCATTTTTTATGTCGCGCAACATGTTTTGCCAGTTGGTTTTGTCGCTATACATTTCCTTCAAGGCCACCTCAAGTACGCCCGCTAAATACCGATTGGGTGTTTCTGCCAATATAATCGCTTCTCTTGCCCCTTGGTCAATCCATCGGGTTGGCATTTGCGTTACGCGCGTTACGCCCACTTTTACCTGATCGGTTGCAGCGAGGTATACATAATGGGGTTGATTGTGGTTTTTTTCTTCGTAGGCTAAATCACGTCCTTTGCCCAAATGCGCTTCACATAATTCCGGGTGCAAGATGCATGGACTGGCTTCCGGCGCCGACAAAAAACATTGATAACAAAAGCCTTCACCGAATGATTTATTCGTTGATTTAGCGCATTTTCTGCACACGATGTTACCGGTATATTGAAGTAAAATCTCGGTACCAATGCGTTCATTCAATGAGGTCCCGTCTGCAAACGCGTATTGAATGGGTTCTTCGTGTGTGGTATGTAATTTTTCTAAGATCATTCCTGAGGAAGGATATTCATTTTGTCGGCGAAATGATAACAATAGTCGCGCAAATCTTCACAAATATTTCCCTCACCCGTAGCTTTTTCAAAACTATCAGCCATCGTTAATAAGGTTTGATGAAAGAACTGCTTCATTTCATCCACTGTCATGTCTTCGGTCCATAAATCAATACGCAAGGTATTGTTTTCTCTGGGGTCCCAAAGCGACAAGAAAAATGCTTTGGTTGGTGCGTCTTTTTGTCCGCTATCGGCGGCTGACCATTGGATGGATTCTGGGACATTGTTTTCATTCAAGGCCACTGAAAGTTCGATGGTGGAAGTTTTTTTCATGTTATTTTTTTTCGGGTGCTTCATAGGCTTGAAGGATCTTCAAGTATGGGGTATTTTTTAATTCGTTGAGGCTTAAATCGTGTGTTTCCATGTATTGTTTTACCATGCGGTAGCCTAAAAATTGTCCCATTCGATCCGGACTTTCTTTGGGTAAGCCACGGGTAAATGGACCTTCATGCAACAAGCTTTGTTTGGCGTCTTCACCGGTATTGTAAAGCAACTGTTCATCTACGATATATTTCCATAGGGCGCCTTCGCTGGCTAATGCCCAGTCGTAATCTTTTGGAGTATAGCGCAGGATGATTGATTCTTTTTCCTGAGGTAGGCATGCCGAAGTAATGAACAAAAGTTTACCCCATCGAATCATTTCAGTAGCATAGTTTTCCTTCGTTTCTTCGATGTGGTGTGTACTTAACCATCCAATGACCGCGTCGCGCTCAAGGTATTGAGGAGCCATGCCTTCTTTGATCCATGAAAAGAATCGGTCATTCGGTAGTTCTTTGATTACATCGGTTTTTTCACCTAAATACCGTTCGAGGCCCAGGGCAATGGATTTTTCTGAACAAAAAACAGAGCTCGTAAAACCTGAGTTAATCCAAAAGATATGCTGCGGAAGGGCTGCGTCCTTAAAATGATATTTCATTCGTTTGAAGGCAGCAGTTAAGGAAGCACGATGCTGGGGTATTTTTTTCTCAAATTGCTGATTGATTCGTAATTCTAAGCGGACAACAAACGGGTTGTTGTTGTACCGACTCATTCCGTTTAGAAAACTCGAATCGGGGTTGATGCGGATGCCATAGCAATAGCCAAATAGGTAGCCAGCAATGTCTCTGTCGATTTGATTGAGTTCATTACGATGGGAGATTAATGTCCTTGGATTTGGTTTTGATAGGATGGAGTCACTGTGATGAAAACTTAAGGGTAAAGTGACATCACTTACATCAATATCATATGAATTGCTGTTGCATGCAAGCAGTATGAATATAAATGAAAATAAAAGGAGGGATTTTCGAAAGAAACCCATGGAATAGTATTATTTTTAATTTTGTCAAAAATACTACAAATAAAAACGCATGAAAAAAGTTGCTACATTTTGTTTTTTCCTTTTAGGTTCAATATCAATTACCAGTAGTTTGTTTGCTCAGGATTCAGCACCACGTCGATTACAGGCGGGCATGACCGGGAATTTTGGAATCAACATGGTAAAACCTACAGATTCGTACTTTAAAACTGCGTCATTTAATCATGACCTTTCGGTAGGAATGATTTTTAATACCAGTTTCAAGAATGCCCCGAATTTAGGGATTTCAACAGGTTTTGAATTTGAATTTACTAAACTAAACTACGAAGCGACTGATTCGGTTTTTTATCGGTATGCGGGGGCTAATATTTTACATCAAGATGAATTGGGTGGAACGGGGTATCTGTTAACCGATCGTCAATACAGTAATGTGGGTGTCGCTGTACCTTTGATGATGTTGTTTCGAATGGATCCGATTGGAGATTGGAAGATTTTTGCAAAGTTTGGTATTCGCAACAGCTTTATGGTTTCTCAGCGCATCAATGACCGTGGATTTGATGTTGGTACCGATGGTACTGGCGGGATAACGTATACAGCCAAAGAAAATGCTAATTTAAAGTCATTTGGTGATCAATTTTTCTATAAAGGATCCGTTGGTTTTTCAGCCGGAGCCGAGTGGAATTTTGTAGGATCTACCTCCTTAGTTCCTGAATTTGGATTTTTCTATGGGTTGACTCCTTTACATTTTAGAGCCATTGAAGATAATTATACCTTTTCAGATGCTACTGGTAAGTATTTTTATCAAAAAGCACGTCAAAACCAATTGATTTTAAAAGTTTCCCTTCTTTTTTAGTTTGAAGCTCCTCGCAGAATACATTGTTAATTGGTTGCGTGACTATGGTCACAAGGCAAAACAGGATGGATTTATTGTTGGTATTTCCGGCGGTGTTGATTCAGCGCTAACTTCTACCTTGTGTGCCAAAACCGGGATGAAAACTATGTTGGTCAGTATGCCAATCCATCAACATCCTAATCAATTAAAGCGTGCTCATGATCACATACAATGGTTAACAGACACCTATGCTAATGTTTACTCTGTAGAAGTTGATTTGACTGATAGTTTTGAAACACTCCGTTCATCGCTACCAGCCGAGGTTTCAGGTCATGAATTGAGCATGGCCAACACGCGCGCACGTTTGCGCATGACTACATTATATGCTATCGGTCAAACAAACGCATGTTTAGTTGCGGGAACCGGAAATAAAATCGAAGATTTCGGGGTTGGGTTTTATACAAAGTATGGTGATGGGGGAGTGGACCTCAGTCCAATTGCCGATTTAACGAAATCTGAGGTGTGGGCTTTAGCAAAACACCTGGGGGTTTCAGAGGTGATTACCAATGCCAAACCAACGGATGGCTTGTGGGGAGAGGACCGTACCGATGAAGACCAACTTGGTGCGAGTTATCCAGAATTAGAGTGGGCAATGGAATTTCAAGGAAATGAATCCGGCTTGAATGACCGTCAGCTTGAGGTATTGGCGATTTATCGGCGCTTTAATTCAGTCAATCAACACAAAATGCAACCGATTCCAGTTTGCATCATCCCAGAAAAATTAAGAGCTTAGGTTGTAGCTTCAGGAGCTAATCGCAAAACAATTCCGTCTATAGCTTCATCTAAATGGATTTGACATCCCAAACGGCTATTAGATTTCACGTAGAATGCTTGATCCAGCATATCTAATTCAGCATCGCTTTGTTCAGGTAATTCAGTTTCTGATTCTAAATACACCTGACATGTAGCGCACATGGCCATGCCCCCACATTCACCCAATACGGGCAATTCATAGGCTTTGCATAATTCCATGATGTTCATATTCATGTCGGTTGGTCCTACCAATTCATGTGCTTGGCCTTCTCTGTCGATTATGGTTACCTTAATTTCATTCATATCAGTTATAAATGCGAAGAATGTTTGATCCGTTAAATTGTGTGGCGTATTGCCTCAATCCATATTGCGAATTGCTAATGGGTGAACCATCGTATAAAGAAAAACGGGCGTTGTTGCACGAATCGATTAATTCTAAAAAGTTATTTGCGTCTGGGTAGAGTGGTTCCAAACAGGTTCCTTCAGCATCTGCGGGCGAATGCCGATCAAAGGCCACAAATTCATTTAAGGATTTTCTGTAAACGATAATTCCTCTGGATCCACCATTCACATAGGTGTATCCGCTAACTCCCTGCAATGCGCTATAACTAGGAAAACTCAGGTCGATAGTAACATCTACCGGTACGTTGGGTACTGGATTCTGATTGTTTTTTCCACAGGAAAGCACTGAAAGTGAGGTAACTAAAACAAAAATTACACGTTGAAACATGAGTCAAAGGTAATAATAATGCGATTAATTCACTTCACGTGGCGACATTTAGTCTTGGGCTGTTTGCTTATTCTGCTAGCTTGCAAAGCCGGGGAAGACGGATCCTTTGAAAAGCAACGTGCTGCTCAATGGAAAAAGCACAACAAAGAGGAAAAACGGAGAAAACGCATGGTAGAAAAATCCTACAAAACACACCTGAAAAATCAGTCAAAACCCATGCGGAAAGCCATGAAAAAAGACATCCGACGCATGCGGCGCGATAAGCGACGAAAAGCTAGAAGATATTCGTGAACAGTTGTTTGATTCCTACGAATCAGAGGTGCTACGATTTTCTTCAAACTAAATGGGTTATTCCTTGTTTAAGCTTCATGAAACTAATCTTTTTTACCTTATTCCTTGCCTCAATAGCTGCACAAGCGCAAGACCTGAATGCTTTTAATCAAGCTCGTCTTAAACGGGATAAAGGATTAATGCTCAGTCTCGGTACATGGGCAGTGGGAAATATAACCTCCGGAAGTATTGGTTGGGCTACCGCTCCACAACCTGAGCTAAAAGCCTTTCATCAAATGAATGTCATGTGGAATACGGTAAACTTAGGATTGGCCATCCCGGGTTATTTACGTGCCCGCAATACAAAGGCGGTGCTGAGTTTGTCTCAAACCCTTTCTGAACAACAGAAAACAGAGCGAATATTCTTATTTAATTCCGGCTTGGATGTTGCCTATATGACCGCTGGTTTTCTATTGCGCAGCATGGCGCTTAATAATCAAGCCAAGTCAGCCCAATTCAATGGATTTGGTAACGGATTAATACTTCAAGGGTCCTTTCTTTTTGCCTTCGATTTAACGGCATTTGCCATTCACCACCGCCATGGGAAGCAGGTATTGAAATTTATTGATCCGAAGGAATAGGGATTCGTACATTGAAGCTGAAATTTGACGCACCCTGAGTAGTCAGCAGAACTGGCGTATCGAAGGGTGCGTTAAAAAAGTGGATCAAATCAACCATCTCCTTATTCCGCCAGTTCTTCCCAAGCTTCCATTAGTTTGTCAAGATTAGCTTTGAGTGTATTATATTCATTCAACAGCACGTGGTAGTTTGGGTCGTTGTAGTTTATGTCGGCTAATTGGCTTTCAAGTGTAGCAATCTTACTTTCCGTTTCTTCAATGTTGCGCTCTACTTTTTGAAGCTTTTTTTGTAATTCACGATCAATGCGCTCCGCCTTGGGGGCCTCTTGAATTTTTTCAACTTCCTCGACCTTCTTTTCTGCAGATTTATTCTCTTTTGGTGCCTTGTATTTCAGGTATTCATCTAATTCAAAGTGGTGTATTTTTAGTTGCTGCTCTTCAATATCCCAGATTCGGTTGGTTAGTCCCGCTAAAAACTCACGGTCGTGGGATACAATTAAAAAGGTTCCTTCGTAATTCAATAAGGCATTTTTTAAGATTTCCTTTGACGGAATATCCAAGTGATTTGTCGGTTCATCCAGGATTAAAAAATTCGAAGGACTTAATAGCATCTGACACAACGCGAGCCTTGTTCGTTCGCCACCGGACAGCACGCCAACTTTTTTCTGGGTGTCTTCCCCACTGAATAGAAAGGTTCCAAGAAGGCCTCGGATTTGTTGACGAATTTCTCCTTTGGCTACATGATCAACGGTTTCGAATATCGTTAAGCTAGGATCCAATTGTTCCGCTTGGTCTTGGGCGAAATATCCGATTCCCACGTTATGACCATACTCAACCGTTCCATCGTAACTGATTTGATTCATCATGATTTTAAGCAGCGTTGATTTACCAACACCGTTAGGTCCCAAAAGCGCGATTTTTTCACCGCGTCCAACGGAAATAGATACGGAGTGGAACAGGTTTTTTTCGTAGGTTTTGCCAACACCTTCCATGTTAAGCACCCATTTCCCGGGTTGCACACTGAGTGGAAAGCGCACACGCATTCCCCCGTAATTATCGCGCTCAATTTCTATGCGTTCGGTTCGATCTAACTTTTTAATTAAGGATTGAGCAAAGGCCGCTTTTGATTGCTTCGCACGGAATTTTTCAATCAACATTTCGGTTTGCTTGATGTCTTTATCTTGTTGCTTTTTAGCTTGCTCCAGACGTTCTGTTTCCTCTTCACGTCGTTCCTTATATTTTGAGTATCCAAATGGAAAATCCATTACCTTTCCCATGCTTATATCCAGCGTGCGCTTAGTAACGTTGTCTAGGAATAATCGGTCGTGCGAAATCAAGATAACTGCTCCGGTAAAGCGCTGAAGGTATTGTTCCAACCATGCAATGGAGAGGATGTCTAGGTGATTTGTTGGTTCATCCAGTAACAAGGCATCGGGTTCATTAACAAGAATTCGAGCGAGTTCTGCCCGCATTTTCCATCCTCCAGAGAATATATCTAAGGGACGATGAACTTCTTCTTTGTCGAATCCGAGCCCCTCGAGCACAGCCATGATTTTTTCTTCCCAGTTATACCCATCGTGTATTTGAAAGGATTGATTGCAATCAGACAATTCATCCAATAAGGCTAAATAAGAATCAGATTCGTAGTCTGTACGTGTGGTTAAGGCTTCGTTGATTTGTTCGATTTTCTCATTCAGACCGGTAAGTACCGGGTTAGAAGTAACTAAATATTCAAACACTGACTTCGAAGTGTTGATTTTAATGTCCTGAGAGAGCATCCCGATTTTCATCTCTTTTGGCAGGTGAATTCTGCCCTCTGAGGGTTGTATTTGTCCAGTTAACAATCGAAGCATGGTGGATTTTCCAGCACCATTTTTACCAACTAATCCGATTTTGTCACCGCGATTAATTTGCAGGCTAACGTCAGAGAATAAAAACCCTTGAGGGAGAAAATAACCAAGTTTTTCGAGTGAAATCATGCGCAAAAATACGGCAATGTTTGCAGAGTGCATAGGATTTAATTTGGCAATGCGTTTCTTAAAATTTCACAAAAGCGAACCAAATCCGAGAAAAAATGTTTATTTTGTATAAAATTCAACTTTTAACATGGGTAGACCACCAACACGACCGGCACGCTTAAAGAATGGCTTTTATATAGAACTGAAAGTGCCTGGTACAAGTTCAATACTAATACGAAGAGACACCAGAGAACAAATGATGATGGCAGCCGAAGAATACGCGCGGACCAAAACCGTTATTATTCGAGGTGAAATGTTTAACGATAAATGGATCGCTGAAGATTCTAAAAGTTAAATGAATCAGAAGTCCTTTGGATTTATTCCGTGGCTTGTTTTCTTTTTTGTAGCCTTAGTTTCAATTCCGTTTTTTATTTGGTTTGATTTTCTTGGTTTAGCAAAATTCATAGGGATAGCTGTTACTGTTATTTTAGTAGTAGTGCTTAGAATTTGGCTTTATCGCTTGGGTAAATTAGGTAAGGCGCCTCGGGTGTCATTAAATGCAAACGACGTATACGAATTGAATCGATTTATGCCATCCCTGTCTGCGCTTCCTATAACTGAACAACGCGCTTTTCAGCATAGAATCGGATTGCTTATGTCACAGATTACGGTTCAACATGAGGCATCTGTGGGCTCTATAAATACATCTCCAAAAGTTCTTGCAATGCTTGGTGCGACCCTTTTTTTGATGAATGGTCTTGAAACTGAACAGGAATTAACCTTTCTGCTTAGCGAGAACACTACCCTGCAGATAAATAACAATCAACTCTCTATTTCTTTAGAGGCTGCTATGAATATATTGAGTTCCTTTAGCACCGAACAGATTCTTCTTGCTTTATCGGCCTAGTTTTTTTTCCAATCGCTTAATTTGGTGCTCAATCCGATGAAATTATTCATGCCAGCCTTGGAAAACACCATAAAGCCATAATCTAACCTAAATTTCCGGAAATTGAGCCCTAAACCGAAGGATAAGCCAGCTAACCCTGGTGCTTGTTCCAATTTTAATTCTTGTCTTCGGTGGTAATCAAATCCGATCCGTAGTTGAAATACACCCTTAGTTACTAATTCAGCTTGAACTGCCAAATGTCTTCCGAGTTGTTCAACAAAGCCTACGCTTGGAGGTTGTATAGTGTCTCCAGTTAGGCCGTCAATTTTCGGTAAAATCGAGGGATCGTAATATCCGATTTTCCATTGATTTAAGTGATGTCCAATAAACGTGAATCGGAATGGGGCGTGTTTTAGTTTAACGCTCACACTGCTCTGAATTTCGAGCGGAAGTGGATTCAGTGCATCATTCAGCCCGGTATACCCTTTAAGTTGAACGCCAACATTACGCGCAAGCAATGTAGCATGAATCAATTCGTTTGGATGGTTATATTGTACAGCAAAATTACCAGCTAGGCCATAGGAGGAATATGTTTCTAAATACGACCCAATGATACCTGTATTAACACCTAACGTAAACACTGGATTTAATTGGTATGCATAACTTGCTCCTGCTTGAAAATCAAAGGCACTGAATGTGTTTGTAGGATTTCCTGTGGCGTCATAGCCTTGAAAAGACCCATAGCTTACGTGGCGAATATAGGGGACTAAAATTCCCTTTTTCACAGAAATGGCAGTGGATATAGTACCAAAAGTTATTCCCGAAGGCAGTATAGCCTGTTGAATTGAGTAATTTCCGAGCATCGATTCATTGGCTAATGAGGGGTTGATTATTGCAAAATCTAATGTTTTGTCTGCAGTAGGAGAGGCATATCCTCCAAGTCCTGCGGCACGCGCTCCTGTGGGTAAATTTAAAAACCCAAACACATAGTTTCCACCGAGTTGCGCATGTACATGGATTGATGCCAAACTAATCAATAATAATAAGAGGGTATGCAATAACTTCATTGGCGCTTGTCAACGGCAAATTAACACTAAAATTGTTTAATTTTAATGAAAAAAGTACATGGATTTTTTAGCCGCAGCAAGTTCACTGGTTTTAGTCGGTAACCACGTTAAATCATTGGTCCCAACGGATGTCTTTTCAGATGTTCATTCGTTAACGTATATCTCGGGTTCAGTTACTGAAGATACCGGTGGATTGCTCATAGACTCAAGTAAGTCAAATCCCATACCTTGTTTGAGTTATACACCAGAATCACTTGCGGATGCAATAAACGCATCTTTGGATAAATCTTCAAAAACCATTTTAGTAGGCGATCCCAGTGAGTGGATTATGGCAGCGGCATTAAACCA
>JBEAQY010000052.1:0-28803 GCA_041163605.1 Bacteroidota bacterium
TGTCATCCAAAGGGAGGACACGGGTATGATCCGGTGCCGAGGAAAACGCCTCCTCTCGAATAATCCAACCTCTTGCGCTTAAGATTGCTTCGTAGGTGATTATATCGAATACGTTGGGAGATAAATCAATCCAGCGTTGGATTTGAATTTCGCGCCCGTCAATCTGATCGTTGTTTAAATTCAGGATTCGTATGGAATCAGAGGCTGATTTGGTTTGTTCAACATAAGAAAACCATTGTTTTAACACATGGATTGCTGGGTTTTCACTGATTGGAAAATCTTCAGCTCGTACCGAATGAATAAAATGGATTTTACGCTTTGCTCTACTGAATAACACGTTAAGTCGTTTATCGCCACCCTCCTGAGTTAAGGGGCCAAACCGTAAATCAAATCTTCCATCTTCATTGTATCCATAGCCAAAGGATATGATGATTTCATCACATTCATCCCCTTGAACTTGTTCTGCAGTTTTCAAAAATAGCGCATCGGATTCAAGTGCTAATTCAATCGCCATACGTTCAGGAGCTGTGCACAAAGAAATAATGGCTTTAAGTTGCTTTTCTGAGAACGCTACTAATCCAATACGGGCCTCTTTTAATCCTAATTTTTCAATTAATAGGTTTTTTGCAGCCTGCGCTTCGATTATATTTATTCCATCTTTATAATGATTACCAGGAAGATAGATGGATGTGATGGCTTGATAGTTTGGATAGCTTGGTAAAACAATGAGTTCATTGTTATAAAAATGCCGATTCGAAAATTGTATCAACTCCTCGTGTTGGCTTCTGTAATGAAATTTTAATGGACTTTGAGGTAAATTGAATGCTGCCTGATCAAGTAGGGTGAGCGCATTAGAAGTTCCTCGCTGAAAAAAGGCTGAAGGTGCCATTTGCATAGAATCGCCGGCCACAATCAATTGATTTGAGCGATAAATCGCACCTAAGGAATGAGACAATAACAACTGACTCGCCTCATCAATTATTGCTACATCAAAACGGTTTTTAATCAAAGGTAAATCCATAGCGATTTGTACCGGACTACTCAGCCAAATGGGCTTCAATAAAGAAATCCAATGTGAAGCTTCACTTTCCAATATGGTGCGTAAGGCAGGAAAATTTCTTTTTCGACTAAAAAGCCTTGAAAGGATTCTCTTTCCAATAATTAATTCATTTTTTAATATCTTTTCTCTTGCCGTTAATTTACCGTTTGGAGAAGCTATTAATCGATGGTATGCATCAAAGGTATTTTTACGATCTACCAAAATCTGATGAACAATTCGTTCTTGAGTATTTTTTCTATTCGCCTTAATTCGTGCTAATTCATCTGCAATGGAAAGCGAAAGAAATTCCTTCATTCCTGGAAATTGGGCAATAAATCGGTTCCAATCAGAAGCAATTACGGCCTCTTCATAGGCTTGAAGGGTATCGAATTCATTAAGGGGTGTAATGATTGAAGCAGGGATTTGATCCCATGCTTTTAAATGAGAAATACAGCTATGGAAATTGCTTATAAGATGAGCTATGTTTTCATAGACGGGTGCATCAGAATTCCTTGTGAATTGTTGTTTAACTGCTTGCGCAATGCCTTGAATCATTGAATGATTTGTACCATAAAAACTTCGTTCTTGTTTAGAAAGTGCTTGGTATTGTTCATACAAGTTCCCATCATATAAGCTATTAAAGGTTATGTAAGCTGTGATATCAGTCCGAATATCCGTTAATCCAAGCGAAATTAATTCCATTTGAGCGTTTAAGCGGTCCTCAAGTAAGGAATGGTATATTTCAGTAAGTTGAATTAGTACCCCAATATCAGCGGTTGAATCAGTTAACCAGTTTCGTTTTATTCGAAGCTGATTAAATTTCTTAAACAAACCACCTTTTGAAAGTTCTTTACGTAACCCACTTAACAAAGGAATTGAAGGTAATTTTTTCCACGAAGTAAGCGCATGCTCTTTCTGTTGGAGCTGTGTCTCAGCAAGTTCCAATTTCTTAATCAGTCGGTTGATTTTACTTCGGTGCTTCATCCACGGCAAACAGCGTTGCGCAGTATCATTTGAAAATAAATGAACGGTCTGTGCCAATTGTGCTTGATCAAGAATCTCCCTACAGGTTAAATGCTGCCATTGTAATTGGGTTAGCTCCGATTGTGTCTGCTGTAGAGCTTTTAGACGTGTTTCAAAGGTGTTTTCCAAGTTCAAATTACCTTTGAGTATACTTAGCGTACGCAATACTGAATCAGGAATAGACGAGATTATAGGCTTATATGTTAACCATTCTGAGTAATTCGGCATACCTGCATGAAATGCTGTGTGCTTCTTTTCTCCGATTCGTGTCGCGGTAATAAAGTCCTTTGGGCTCATCTTCCCAATTAATCCGTCCTTGTGGTAGAGGTCCAGTTGGCCTTGAAGCCAGTTCAAGCGAATGGTACTTGAATAATCTTGCTGCATCGAATCTAATGGTTTTTCTATCGCTTCCCAACTTTTCGCTAAGGATTGAATACTGGTTTTTATTCCGTCCTGCGAGTTCCTAAAAAGCATTAATTCTCCGAGTCCACAATCTGTTAATTTAGACGCAATCACTTCTAATGCCTGACGTTTTTGGGAACAAAGAAGCACCTGCTTTTTTTCTTCTAAAAACCGACCGATTAAATTTCCGATTACTTGTGATTTCCCTGTGCCTGGGGGACCTTGAATAACCAAGTGTTGCAATTCCGCCCGTTTTATTGCTTGGAATTGGGTGTGGTCTGCTTCGAAAAGTAAGGGAGACAAGGATTTGTTGGCGGGTTCTTCAACGTGTTGTGCCCCTTGATAAAGAAAATCGAAATCACTTAAATCGCTTTCCTTTTTTAACTCAATCACCTCCTTCAAAAGACTGTGCCGATAAGGATGGAAATTCCCAATGTACCGAATAGTCGCATCCAATTTATATCCTTTAGATGTTAACAGCTCACACAGTTCATTTTTTTCAAGGGTTATAAATTCCGTTTCTTCAAATGAAAGGACATGCAATAAAAAGGGGTTTATAATCCATTCGTCCGCTGTGATATTCCAGGTAACCTGATTTAAAACGGGGTTGATTTTTGGATTTAATAAATGAAGGAAAATTGGGATATGTTGTTGCTCTGCTTCCTGCAAGAATAGGATGCCTTCAGATAAACACAAGGGAAATATACCCTCTTCTCGTTCTTTTTGATGCGCAGCTTTTATGAGTTTAGATGCTTCAGGACTAAGCTCTTCCGTTTCCTTTTCAAAAGTCAGTACATGCTTCGCTTCGATATTCACCAATAAATCGGAGGAATTAAACCTAGATAGGTCCAATTCAAATTGATTTAATTCCGATAAAATGATGGATTTATCATTCACGCAATAAAAGTAAGGCAATTTATTTTGTTTGTCAATTTCATGTACCTTTAACCTTTAATCTATAAATAATGAAGGCTTTATTGTCCGTTTTATTTCTCGGTTTTTTCGTTGGGTTTTGGTCGCAAATCACGCTCAGTGTATCGGATTTTGCAAATTCCGGTGATACCGTCCGCATCTCGCAAGCTGCCGGCACGGGGTTGGATTTTGCCTCAACGGGCGCGAATTATACCTGGGATTTTAGCGCCTTATTTGCAACCAGTCAATACCTTAAAGAATATAACCCCATTGGTTTTGCTTCATTATTGGTGTTTGGAACTTATGGACCCGTTGCTCCAACAGATTATCGAGCGAGTTATTTCAACCCAACGAACGATTTACCTCTGGATCAATTGTCTCAATTCTTACCTGTTTCTCTTAGTGATTTGAATCAATATACTAAACGAATGACAGACTCTATTACCTCACTGGGATATTCCATAAGCGTCAACGGACAAGGAGTTCCATTTAAATCAGACACAATTGAAACACGGTATAAATTACCCTTGCACTACAATGATTCTCATTATTCCAGAGGCTATACCTACATCGATTTAAATCCGGTAATTGACTTTAAAATCAAGCAATATCGTCAACGCACCACCAACGTGGATGGATGGGGAACCATAATAACCCCAAAAGGCACATTCCAAGCACTTCGTATTCGCCATGACATCAATGAGATCGATTCGGTGTACCAAACTTTCTTTGGCGCAGGACAATGGTTCGGCACGCCACCCATTCAACGCACGGAATACGAGTGGTTTGCAAACGGTGAAAAAGAGTGGGTACTTAAAGTAACTGAAACTAACGGAACGGTTAATCAAGTAGAATATCAAGAGGATTATTTAGGATTAGATGCTTCCTTAATTGAATCCACGCTGGATGCTTCCATTGGACCTAACCCCGCACATGAAGCTTTATTTATTGATTCTAAATCTCCTTTACATTTAGCTCAAATCTTCGATGGTTCCGGAAAGCTTGTCCTTCGCACCTCATTGAACAATGTGCTTAATTATAGTCTTGATCTTAGTACATTACATTCTGGAGCATACCGAATTGTATTAAGCGGTGTGATTGGATATAAGGAATTTCCGTTAGTTAAATTCTAATTGTACCTTTGACCCGGCAAATCGGCCTATCGCTGTCCCGTTAACGGGAGGGAGGAAAGTCCGGGCAGCACAGAGCAGTGTACTTCCTAACGGGAAGGGTTCATCTTGATGAATACAGAAAGTGCCGCAGAAAATAAACTACCTTGACAAACTTGTTGCGTTAGGGAAAAGGTGAAAAGGGGAGGTAAGAGCTCACCGCAGCAACAGTGATGTTGTTGGCAGGGTAAACCTTACGCGCTGAAAGACCATGTATACCGGAGTATGTCCTGTACATTAAGAGTTGCTCGCTCGATTCCGGAGGGTAGGTCGATA
The DNA here is from genome assembly GCA_041163605.1 of Bacteroidota bacterium. Taxonomy (GTDB): domain Bacteria; phylum Bacteroidota; class Bacteroidia; order Flavobacteriales_D; family Crocinitomicaceae; genus UBA952. Next base: position 4,822 of record JBEAQY010000052.1, read on the forward strand.
GACGCTGATGGCGACGTCAGTGCTAGATAAATGATAGGCAGTTGCGTCACGTGTGACAAAACGAACAGAACCCGGCTTATGATTTGCCTTTTTTATTTAAACACTATGAAAGCACTTTTTTTAATTAAAGAAGCCTTAAAAAATGTGGCTAATCCTCTTCGTGCGCCGCAAATGGAGGCCTACATGAGAAATCAATTTCCATTTTATGGTGTAATGAGTACCCCTAGAAAAGAAATCTTAAAGTCACTTAAAAAAGATCAATTAGATGTTCTTGATTTAACTGAAAAACGAACCTTGATTCAATTACTTTGGGAAGAAGAACATCGAGAATGTCAACTCGTGGCCTTAGAATGGTTGATGACATGGAAACCAAACGAATTTATAGCATCAGATATTGAGTTGTTTGAGTGGTTAATCACAACTAAATCGTGGTGGGATACTGTTGATGGCATCGCACCAAATGTGGTGGGTAAATTTGCACATGTATTTCCGGAACAAATGAAAGAAACACTCCATCGTTGGGAATGCCATGATTCCTTTTGGATTCGTCGGGCTTGTTTGATTTTTCAGTTACGTTATCGAAAAGAGACGGATTTAGTCCTCCTGCAGTATTTCATTAGTCAATTTAAAGCAGAGCGAGAATTTTTCATCCAAAAGGCCATTGGTTGGAGTTTGCGCGAAGTGTCCAAATGGAATCCAACGTGGGTTACTGAGGTGGTTCATGCGGAGCAACTTACAGGCCTAGCCAAACGCGAGGCGAGTAAATATATCTAGTCCACTTAATTGTTTATTTTTGGGGCATGAAGCTAATTAATCCTATTTCGTGTTTCCTTCTGTTTTTGAGCTTTATCCATGTTGGCCATGCACAAATGCGGCCTACCAACGGCGTAGCGCCTTCGGAAATGAAAAAAATTGCATTAACCAATGTAGATGTTTATGTTAGTCCAAGTAATAAGCTCGAAAACGCTACGATTTTAATTCAAGCAGAACGAATTTTAGAGGTTGGAACTCATTTAAGTATCCCATCAGATTTTGTAGTAATGGATAAGGAAGGCCTTACTGTAGTTCCATCATTTATAGAATTATATACCGATGCAGGAGTAGTTAAAGCTACTTCTCATCATAAAGGTTCATATCCACAATTAGAATCATCAAAAGAAGGTGCTTTTTATTGGAATGAATCCATTCATCCAGAAATAAATGCAGTGGATGGAATTAATTTAGCGGACAATAAATTCACGGAGTTACAAAAACAAGGTTTTGGGTTTGCTGCTCCGCATCAAGCTGATGGCATTGTCCGGGGCTCTGCCCCCTTAATCGCATTGGGTAATCAAAATCCCATAGACGCCATACGTACAAGAGCTTCAGCGTTTTTTTATTCCTTCAATAAAGGCGTTTCAAAACAAACCTATCCATCTTCATTAATGGGATCTATTGCCTTGTTGCGTCAATCGTTTTACGATCTGGCATTCTATAAAAAGAACCCTGTAGCAGACTTAGGTAAACAATCGATGGATCCCTGGGTAGCTAATGATAATTTGCCTGCTGTTTTTAAGGTTGGGGATAAATGGGATATTTTACGTGCGGAGCGTATAGCGAATGAATTTAAGCGTCATTTTGTTTATGTCACTGCTGGCAATGAATACGCCATTGTTGATGCGCTAAAACCCTTGAATCCAAAACTCATCGTGCCGATTTCTTTTCCAAAACCGGTAGATGTTTCAGACCCCTATGTCGCAAAAAATGTCTCGATACAAGAATTAAAGCATTGGGAAGCTGCACCGTACAATTTCAAAATACTTACCGATGCAGGAATTTCAAGCGCTATTACCACGCAAGGGCTTCCATTAGCTGATTTTTGGAAAACCATTCGCAAACTAATTTCAATCGGAACAAGCCCGTCCTCGATTCTATCGGCTCTTACCACGGTGCCTGCATCCTACCTTGGGTTAGACTCAATGGTAGGTACCCTCGAAGCATCAAAATTGGCAAGTTTTAATGTCTTTTCAAAAGACCCATTTGTTTATGAATCCACCCTGTTGGAGTCTTGGTCACTTGGGAATTGCCTCGCACTTCAATCTGCTAACTTGGTGAATGTGCTCGGAACGTATAGCTTAAATCTAAAAGGATTGCGATTTGAAATGAAGGTGTCCGGAGAGAATCAAAAACCCAAAGTCACGCTCATTGAGTATAAAGACTTGTGGGATTCTAAACTCAAAGTATTTAAGAAAGATTCGGTAATTACAACGGTTTCTTTTACCTATGCAGAGCAGGACGTAAAACTACAATTTGCCCTTCCGAATGCCGAGTATAAGATGTATTTACTGCATGGAAAAATCTCCTCTAATGGTTCTGTTTGGGAGGGTGATATCACCTATCCAGATGGAAGCTGGGGACAATGGTCTGCTATTCGTCGGGTAAAAGATACCGAAGCTTCAACTCCAATAAAGATTGAGTCTAATCCAATTCCAACAAGTTGGTTTCCAAATATGGCTTATGGTTCTAAAGCGATGCTTACTCAGCAATCAACCGTTTATGAGCAAGTTACCATTTGGACAAATGAATCTGAGGGGATTATAGAAAAGGGGTATGTTGTTGTTCAACAAGGAAAAATCACTTACGTGGGGGCTAAAAAACCGCTGTATCCCTCGGGAGCGCGTATCATTAATGGTGCGAACATGCACCTAACATCGGGGATCATTGATGAGCATTCACATATTGCCATTTCAAGGGGAGTTAATGAAGGTGGGCAAGTAGTTTCTGCTGAGGTTAGCATCGGTGAGGTCGTTTATCCAGAAGATATTTCAATTTATCGTCAATTGGCGGGTGGAGTAACCGCTGCGCAATTATTACATGGATCAGCTAATGCCATCGGCGGCCAATCTGCGCTCATTAAATTGAAATGGGGAACTACACCCGAAGAAATGAAAATTGATGATGCCCCAGGATTTATAAAATTTGCACTCGGAGAAAATGTGAAGCAATCGAATTGGGGCGATCGAAACGTTGTTCGTTTTCCTCAAACGCGGATGGGGGTTGAACAGGTTTTTTATGATGCCTTTTATAGAGCAAAACAGTACCGCATGCAGCGAATGTCGGGATCCAATAGAGTTGATCTTGAACTCGAAACACTCAATGAAATCCTGGACGGGAAACGTTTTATCTCTTGCCATTCTTATGTTCAAAGTGAGGTAAACATGTTAATGAAAGTAGCGGATTCTATGGGATTCAAGGTGAATACCTTTACGCACATTCTTGAAGGATATAAAGTAGCAGACAAAATGAAAGCGCACGGTGTTGGTGGTTCTACCTTCGCCGATTGGTGGGCCTATAAATTTGAAGTAAACGACGCAATTCCATATAATGCGGCCCTAATGCATGAACAGGGAATTACGGTAGCGATAAATTCTGACGATGCGGAAATGGGACGAAGACTGAATCAGGAAGCCGCAAAAACAATCAAATATGGAGGGGTTTCAGAAATTGAAGCATGGAAAATGGTTACGCTAAACCCTGCAAAATTATTGCATTTAGATCATCGAACAGGAAGTGTTAAAGTGGGTAAGGATGCCGACTTAGTATTATGGACTACGAATCCACTTTCTATAGAGGCCAAGGTGAAATCTACAATGATTGAAGGGGTGTTCTATTTTGATCAGGAGCAAGACCTAATGCTTCAGGCTCAAAATCAAGCCGAGAAAATGCGCATCATTGGTAAAATGCTAGCAAAGGATGTGCAGGCAGAGCCTAAAGCGCCATTTATTAAGCGTAAGAAAAAACATTTCCATTGTGATACCGTGGGAGAGGAAGGGTCTGAAACAGAAAATTTACATTAACATGAAAACGATTCTATTTTTAACAGGTTTATTGGCTAGCACAGGGTTTTCAGCACAACGTATTCTTATTGTGAATGGACATTTACATCCAGTAGTTGGGCAAGAAATTACGGCATCACTACTAGAAATCGTGGATGGAAAAATTATCGGAATTAAAAACGCGCTTTCTTCTACCTACAACCCCAAAGACTGGGATACAATCATTGACGCAAAAGGGCAGCACATTTATCCCGGGTTTGTAGCCCCGAATAGCACACTCGGATTAACTGAGATAGACGCAGTACGTGCTTCAAATGATTATAATGAGGTAGGGGAGTTTAATCCACATATTAGGTCTCAAATTGCCTTTAATGCGGAATCCAAAGTGGTTGAAACCGTTAAAACAAACGGGGTGCTCTTAGTTCAAAGTACGCCGAGGGGAGGGTCTGTTTCTGGTACGTCCTCTGTCATGTTTATGGGGGGATGGAATTGGGAAGACGCAACCGCAAAAAGTGATGATGGTATTCATGTGAATTGGCCTAATACCACTCATGGTGGGGGTTGGTGGGCAGAGCCTGAGCCGAAGTCAAAGAATGAGCAATATAATAAGGAACTAAAGGAACTAAAGATTTTTTTTCAATTAGCGAGTACCTATGCGAATGCTAAATTGATTCCGTTCGATCAGCGACTGGAAGCAATGAAAGATTGTTTTTTAGGTACTAAACGCGTATATATTCATGCGAACGATGCACAACAAATAATTGATGTTATAGCCTTTATACAAGAGTTTAAATTGCCTTATCCCGTGCTTGTGGGGGGAGATGATGCTTACTTACTCGGACAGCGCTTTATTGATGCTGATATCCCCGTGATGATTCAACGTTTACATCGCTTACCTGAACATGATGAAGACCCAGTGGACTTGCCATATCGACTACCGGCAATGCTTGCTAAAATGGGCGTCTTATTTTGCCTGCAAAATGAAGGTGGAATGGAGGCAATGAATACAAGAAATCTACCTTTTTTGGCAGGAACTGCCATGGCATATGGGTTAACGGAAGAACAAGCGTTGGAATCGATTACTATAAATTCTTGTAAAATAATGGGTATCGATCAACAATTCGGAAGTATTGAACTTGGTAAATCGGCCACTATCTTCGTTTCAAAAGGTCTCGCGTTGGATATGAAAACCAACCAAGTGACAACTGTACTCTTGAACGGAAAAATCCAAACCTCGATGAACTTTCAAGAAGCCCTATATGAGAAGTATAAGGCTAAATATAAATCGGATACTACCGATTAGAAAGGAAGGTCATCTGATTCTTCTGAAGAAGACTCTAATGGGCTTTGAGTTGAACTTGGACTAGAAATACCAAAATCACTCATGCCGCTTGGTGCAGATGAAGGAGCTTGTCCTGAAGATGGCTCAATTCTCCATGCTTCAATTGAATTAAAATACTTTATCTCTCCTTGTGGACTTGTCCATTCACGTCCACGGATGTTAATGGCAACATCTACCATGTCATTTACCTTGAATTGATCCAATAAACTGCATTTGTCGCGAGTAGCTTGGAGTATAATATGTTGTGGATAATCACTGTCTAAGCCATCAGTAACTACGAATTCTCTTTTAGAAAATTTTTCAGTTACCTGTTGTGTTGGATGAATTAATTTGATTCGTACGTTCGTTAATTTAAGCTGATTCATATCGATTTGTTAATGATTAAAACTGAGAAGCGTGAGCCAGGCTTCGGTTAATTTATTTGCTATTAATAATTCTTTTGCTCGTTCATGTAAAGCCTTTTCTAGGTGTACAGCATCATTTACATGCGTCATAAAAATGTCACTTAATTCGGTGAGCTTGTATTCATTCACTTCCGTTTCGTCGGGCAGATTCTCTATCCCAGCCAAACGCGCTAAGTCACTTACCGATAATACGCTGCTATTTAATAAGTCAGCTGGAAGTGCATCATATCCAATGCCACAGGTAGTGATAGGCTTTTTAATTTCAAACATACTGTTGGCATCGGCACGACAATACCAATCGCCTCCCATGCGGGAAACAAGATCGATTTTGTGCGCATCAATTTGATTGTTATCATCGAGTATGGATTCATCGATATGCATCCTTAACACTTCACAAATAATTAGATTGCCTGCGCCTCCTTCGGTACCCAGTTCTATCACTTGATTAACCTTGCACTCAAATTGTACTGTCGATTCTTTTACTCGAAAGGGTTTAACTAAATCTGAAGGTATAGGAGTAAGCCCCGCCTTTTCAAACTCGCTGATTCCAGGAGCATACGGAGAACTAGCCAAACTAACTTGCTCAACAATACTGTAAGTAACTACATTAATAACCACTTCGGGATGGACCTTTACATTGTTGTAAGTATCTTTCAACGAATTAGTCCGTCCTGAACGCGCTGGAGAGAAAATTAATATGGGTGGATTTGCACTAAATACATTGAAAAAACTGAAAGGGGCTAAATTCTTTTCCCCGTTTAAGTCAATCGTTGAAGCTAAAGCAATAGGCCTAGGACCAACCGCTCCAAGTAAATAATGATGCAATTTTTGCACCGTGATATCTGAGGGAGAAATACTTAACATGAACAACAAAATTAATAACAAATTTGGGTCATTATCTATAGATTCAGGTTTGTTATTCACAATTTAATTTAATTTTACATCAGGTATGAAGGTTAGATTTTTATTCTTTTTTACAGTAATTTATTTCACGTGTTCTCATGTTTCTTGGGCTCAAAATTTAAAAGATGAGAATGGGAAAAAACATGGAAAATGGGTTGTTAAGGGAAAAGATCGTCCAAAATCAGGCTATGCATCTAATGCCATTATTGAAGAAGGCACCTACCATCACGGACGCAAAACGGGAGTTTGGATTAAATACAATAAGGATGGGAAAACCGTCAAGCTAAAAGGGAATTATGTGAATAACAGACCCAATGGAAACTATAAACGATATTTTTCAAACGGTAAAGTAAAGGAAAAAGGTTCCTTCGGTGATAATACATTTTCAGGAGAGTTGATTCGCTATCATGAAAATGGAACAATAGCATATCAAGCCACCTTTGATGACGAGGGGAAAGAAACAGGGACGGTAAAGCACTATTACGAGAATGGGCAATTAGAAGCTTCCTATGGTTTGAAAAAAGGCAAGGTTGAAGGACTTTACACGCAATATAATGAAGATGGGTCGGTTCGCTTGTCATGCAAGTTTACCGGAGGCAAAGTAACCGAAACGGTTAAGAAGCAAGCCGTTAAAGTGAAGGATGCTCATACTGAACCAGAATCCAATGAGCCGCCACCCGTGGTAACCAATCCAATCACAAAAGGGGTTACCTTTTTCTCTGAAGGATATAATAAAGTCTACAATGAAAACGATGAAATTTGGTTGGATGGAAACTTTAAGGCCGGACAGTTGTATGACGGTAAAGTTTATATTTACAGCGACGACGGAATTCTAAAGAAAATTAAAATTTATAAAGACGGTAAATTTCACTCTTTAGGACAACTTTAAACTTATATTATTATGAAGGCTTACGTTTTTCCTGGGCAAGGTGCTCAGTTTAGTGGAATGGGAAAAGAGTTATTTGATGCAAGTGCTGATGCACGTAAATTATTTAATCGAGCCAATGAAGTGCTCGGTTTTGATATTGTGTCGATTATGTTTGAAGGTTCAGATGAAGCCTTAAAACAAACGAATGTTACACAGCCCGCCATCTTTATTCATTCTACCATCTTAGCAGAATGCTTAGGGGATTCGTTTAAGCCGGATATGGTTGCAGGGCATTCCCTTGGCGAATTTTCTGCCCTTGTAGCAAATAAAACACTCAGTTTTGAAGATGGCTTACGTCTTGTAAGTGCACGCGCCACGGCCATGCAAAAAGCCTGTGAACTCACACCTTCTACCATGGCAGCTATTCTTGGATTGGAAGATCATCTCGTAGAACAGATTTGTAGCAGCATTGATGGGGTAGTAGTGCCCGCAAATTATAATTGCCCCGGACAATTGGTTATTTCGGGTGAGTTAAAAGCTGTAGAAGAAGCATGTGCAAAACTCACAGAGGCAGGAGCTAAACGAGCCTTAATATTACAGGTTGGAGGCGCTTTTCACTCACCACTCATGGAACCTGCTCGTGCAGAATTAGCTTCCGCTATTGAATCTACAGTGTTTAATGCTCCAATTTGTCCCATTTATCAAAACGTTAATGCGCTTCCCGTGACAGACCCTTCCGTCATTAAAACAAATTTATTAGCACAGCTAACAGCCCCTGTTAAATGGACTCAAATCATGTTAGCAATGAATGATCATGGGCTTTCGGAAGTGATTGAGGTTGGGCCAGGAAAAGTACTACAAGGACTTTTTAAGAAAATTAACCGCGAGTTGCCGGTTTCTTCTGCAAATATAGGTTAGGTTATTTGCTTTTTTGCGTTACCTTTCTAATCAAACTTTAGAAAACATGAAAAAAACCTTAACCCTGTTGGCGAGTATTTTGGTGTCACAATTATTTGCTCAATCTGTACTCGGAGATGCCATCGGAACCGTTTTAGATTCGGATTCAAAACAGCCGATGGAATACGTAAAAGCGTTTATCCTTGATCAAGGTAAGAAATATCAGGCCATTACCGATAAAGAGGGTCGATTTAGGATTTCAGCGATTCCAGCGGGTAAGTATAATGTGTTTTTGGTGTTTGGAAGGGATACTTCTCAGAATTACATAGTTGATATTCCAATAGATTCATATGGAAATATTGGTTCCGTTGAATTTAAACCGAAAGGCGTAATGAAAGATGAAATTGTTGTAAAAGAACGCTTACGCTTACGAATGGGAGAATTACCTACACCGGAATTAACCGAAAAGGATATTAAGCATAATCCCAATAAATTCAGTATAGCGACCATGGCGACCCAAATGTCTTCAGAAATTAAAATGGCTGATGACGGTGAGTTGATGTTCCGTGGTGCCCGAAAAGGGGATATGATTTATGTGTTAGATGGCGTTAAATTGCAAGATGTATACAACGTGCCCAGCTGTTCAATCAATCGTATGATGGTGTACACGGGGGGATTGCCTGCAAAATATGGTGATACTTTAGGTGGGGCCATCGTGGTTGAAACCTATGGGTATTTTGACTTACTTCGTCAACGAGCAGATTAATATAAGACCTCCCAAAGAAATAGTCCTTTAGCGGGAACCGATAAAGCTGCCTCTTGGCGGCTTTTTTTTGCTAGAATTATTGGAATTGCTTCAGGCGTAATATTCCCGATTCCAACTTCTATTAATGTGCCCACCATGGCGCGCACCATGTTGCGCAAAAAACGATTTGCACTTACTTCAAAAACATAACCCTCATTAGTCTCTTCCCATGAAGCATTAAAAACCTCGCACAGGGTAGTTTTTACGTCGGTATCTCCTTTGGCAAATGAGGCGAAATCCAGTTGTCCGATTAAATAGGTGCATGCTTTGTTCATTGCTTCTAAAGATAATGGCCGCTCGTAAACCCAACAAAATCGATCATTGAATGGCGACTTTTCTCGTGCTATAAAATATCTGTAGGTGCGCTTTTTAGCATCAAAGCGTGCGTGTTTTTGGTTATAAAACACATCAACGATTTTGATGTCGTTTGGCAACATTTTATTAAGCTTGTATCGCACTTCTGACAAGTTAAAATCAGGAGGTTCAACATGAAAAAAATACTGATTCGCATGAACTCCAGTGTCGGTTCTGCCACAACCTACGATGCCTATTGGCTTATTCCCATTAAGTTTGGAAAGAGCGTCTTCTATTGTGCCTTGAACCGTTGGCGCATTGGGTTGTATTTGCCAGCCGCAATATCCGGTTCCATCATACGCTATTTCGAAAAAAACTCCTTCGTTTTTCATCAAACAAAGTTCTGCATTTTTTTAATAGGCAACGCAACAAGGCTTCGCTCGTTTAAGTTTTTTAAAGAATAGCACAATAATTTTGATTATTAGTGTAACTTTACGAAGCGATAGATAGTATAACTTTTTGGCTTAATTCTACTCAATGACAGGGAGAATACTCGGATACATTTTTATTTTAATCTTTGCCCAAGTGTATTTTGGACAGTGTTTGCTTGCGCCAAACATCGATTCGTTGGACCAGCCTACCTGTACCAACCAATATGGTGTTATTTATCTTTCAGGACTTCCAAATACAGGTTGGACGGTAAATTCAATTCCTGCAGGATTCACGCAAACAGGAGTAGGCACGATTGCCGCAATATCTGGATTAACCCCAGGAACATCATATTCTTTTGAATACATAAATACAGTAGCAGGATGTACTTCTCCCGCATCATCTAGTGTAAACATCAATCTTGTTCCGGCAGTACCGGCTACACCGATTGCTGGAATGGTTATTCAACCTACTTGTGCGGTTGCAACTGGTAATGTCCCGATTTCGAATTTACCCAATACGGGTGGGTGGACAATAACTGCTTATGGGAATTCTCCAGCAACAACCTATGTACAGTCAGGCCTTGGTGTTTCAACCTCCTTCACTGGATTACCAGTGAATTCATATACATTTACAGTTACTAGCCTTAATAATGGGTGTGTTTCTGCAAATTCCAATAATGTGTTTGTGAATAATCCGATCCCGCCAACTGCCCCAATCGTGGATTCAGTAAATCATCCAACTTGTCTTTCTGCACAGGGAATTGCTTTTTTAAGTGGTCTTCCAATATCAGGTACATGGACCTTACTAATAACCCCGGGTGGAGCAACACAAACGGGAACAGGAACTATAACTTCTGTGATTGGATTGAGTCCTTCTACCAATTATACCTTTGAAGTGGTGAATGCTGCTAGTTGTACCTCAGCCGTTAGTAACATAGCATCCATTAATGCAGCTTTGGTTATCCCCGCGGTGCCTGCTGCTTCAATAACGCAACCGACATGCCCGTTGCCTACAGGAATGCTTACCGTTTCATCCCCGCTTGGCGCCGGGTTCATATATGCCCTTAACAATGGTCCAACGCAGTCAAGTCCAAATTTTATGAGTTTAGTTGGAGGTAATTACACATTAACTGTTACTTCACTAAGCTCAGGATGTACTGCTTCCAACCCGAGCGCTTTTGTAATAAATCCTACGCCACTACCCCCTGCAATAAGCATCGATTACGTGAACAATGTAACTTGTTTCGGTGCCTCAAACGGTTCTGCAGCAGTGCAAGTTGATTCCTTAGGAACGCCGCCTTTTGTGTTTTCTTGGTCTCCGATTGCTGTTACCAATGATACTGTAACGGGATTGTCTCCAGGAAACTACAATATTGTTGTAGTCGATGCAGCCAATTGTGTTGTTGTACAAGGAATCACTATTACTGAGCCGACGGCCTTGACAATAAGTGCAGATTCAACTCCGGTGAATTGCGCATCAGGCATACTTGGAACAATGGATGTTACGGTAAATGGCGGAACAGGCCCTTATTCATACCTTTGGCAACCTACGAATGAAATAACGGACAGCATTTCGGGGCTTGACATCGGTAGCTATTCTGTAATCGCCTCCGATGCGAATGGATGTCAAATTAGTGCATCAGGCACAATAGGTATCATTAATACCCTGCCTGTTTCAATTGTTCCTGCCGATACGGTAATTAATCCAGCTACTGCTTTTATTGCGAATGCCTATGGAGGTACGGCATTTGCTTGGACTCCGTCAGAAGGGTTGTCATGCGATAATTGTGCGAATCCTTCTGTTGCCCCAGATTCAAGCATTGTTTATTATTTACAAGCAACAGACAACAATGGGTGTCAGGGTGAAGATTCGCTAGTTGTTACGGTTAAATTACTTTGTGGAGAGTTCTTTGTCCCAACCATTTTTAGTCCAAATGGAACCGGTCCATCAGAAAACAATACACTCAAAGTATTTGGTAAAAATGTGTGCGTGAAAGACTTTGGTTTTGTAATTTATGATCGCTGGGGTCAAAAGGTTTTTGAATCAACAAACATTAACAAGGAATGGGATGGTTTTTATAAAGGAAGACCCGCTCAAGAGGGGAATTATGTATTTGATTTGAATATTCAGTTGTATGATGATACAATGCTTCACAAATCAGGAAGTTTAACATTGGTAAGATAATGCGTGTTCGAATAATTTATTTCATTGGTCTGTTGGTGGGTTTTATGCTTCAGTCATCTGTTGTTCATGCACAAGATGTTCATTTTTCGCAAACGGATGTTTCTCCACTTACTTTAAATCCCGCATTGGCCGGAGCTAATGCCTCTTTTCAAGGAATTGCTATGTATCGCGGTCAATACGGAAGCTTTGCTTCTCCCTTTCAGACGTTTTTCGCATCCATTGACGGGCGCTTAACCGCCGCACTAAAAAATTCAAATGGGGTACTTGGAGCGGGGTTAGTGTTCTTCAATGATCGAATGGGAGATGGATATTTTACTCAGAGTAACATTGGGTTTAACTTCTCATACAGTTTAAAAGTAAGTCGATTCAGTAGAGTTGCTTTAGGGTTGAATTCTACTTTTGGCCAATGTGTAACAAATCCTGCATCAGGACAGTGGGGTTCTCAATACGATGGTGCGGCATTTAATCCAACGCTCCCTAATGGAGAGCCTTTTTATGAGCAAAACTTTTCGTATTTCGACCTAGGAGTTGGAGGTGTTTATTCTTTTCAAACAGATATTGGTAAAATCACGAATGAGGCCGATAAAGGATTTAATGTTGGATTTGCCGCATATCACGTAAACAATCCAAGGTACTCTTTTTATAATTCAAGCATTCAAACCCTTCCGATTCGTTACGCTGGGTTCGTTAACGCTAACATTGGAATTATTGCTACAAATGGTATTTTGCAGCCTGCAGTTTATTACCAACGTCAGCGAAAGTCAAATGAATTACTTTATGGGGTAAGTTACAAACAGATCATTCGTAAAGCATCCTGGGAAACCGATAATATTAAAGAAATCGCGTTTAGTTTGGGTGTTTTTAGTAGGTTAAAAGATGCTATCGTGGTTAGATCATCCATTTTTTATGGACCTTTCTCTGCAGGTTTCGCTTATGACATAAACGTATCTAGGTTATCGCTCGTGTCAAATTTCAAAGGAGGATTTGAAACCTTTGTAAGATACAATATAGATAACATCAACCGAAAGAAAGTGCGAGTAAACTAAGATTACTTCGTAAAAGGAAATTCCTTTCCAGACAAGTCCACAGTGTATAAATCGAATGAAAAATATCCTTCCTTCTCTGCCAAGGATGCGAATACCGCTTTTTTAGTGGAGGCATTGTAGTTAAAGTGTGTATCGTGATTTACGGAGTTCACTTCAGGACCTAAATTAATAGGATTAGACCACACGCCATTTTCATTGATGCTATAAAAAATATCATATCCTCCGTAACCTGGTAGCTCATCGCTGCTAAAAAATAAGTATTTCCCATCTGCACTTAGCATAGGAGTTGTTTCGTTACCAGGGCTATTAATATGTTTTGGGAGCACGGTAACCTCACCTAATGTAGATTCATTCCGAGTGCACATGAATAAATCTAGGCCAGAAACTTCTGAATTCCGGTCAGAAACAAAAAGAATAAAATCACCGGCTTCAGCACCTTCTGTACTTGTAGCGCTCCCTTCGAAAAAATCTGTATTTAATCCCTTCTTTTTTAGAATTGTTGGAGCCTCCCATACGTATGGCGTTTCACTCGTAATCTCAAATAAATCTGATCCTTTTGTTGTTTTTTCAGTCATTGATGTGTTAACAGTTAGTAGAGCATAGGTTCCATTTGAATTAATATAATTTAGCGCATCGAATCCAGCGGTGTTAATGTTTTTGAAGAATTCGTAATCAATCTCAAAATCTGCTGTAATTGGGTTCCATTGCGCTTTATAAATATCCTCAAAATATTTAGAATCATCGGGGTCAGCTGTTTCACCTGTGGTTTCTGGCCTTCGTGCGGTGAAGAACAAGGTCTCACCATTGATTAGTATGGGGGCATATTCGTCTTCAAGAGAGTTAAGTTGAATGGATAGGGGCTTTCTTAGTGAAGTATATCCTTGCTTTTTAGCTTGGATCATAAGTTCACATTGTTCGATATACAAGGAGATTCCGTATGATTTCGCCATTTTGGTTCCCATGAGTATTGCACATTTTTTAAATGCAGTTACAGCGTTATCAACCTTTTCTAGCCTGTGATTGATTTTTCCGTAAAGTTCATAAAATTCAGCATCCCCGTCTTCATTTTCCGGCATATTTCGAATCGCATTAATCATATAATTCTCAGCTGTGTAGTAGCTGTTTAATTCATAATGGCAGGCAGCCATCCAATAATTTAACTTCCATGCATCAGGGTCAAGAGCTTCTGCACGTTTAAATGATTCTAATGCTTCATTCAATCTTCCTGCATTATAGGTTTCAATCCCTTTATTTAGAAAGCGATGATAAGATGCTTTTTCTTTTGTAGTTAATTTAGTTTGACCATTAACAAATAGCGTAAACATCAAACTTGTTAAACATATTATGGCGTGTTTCATAGTCCGAATTTAATGGTTTCATTGAATTGTATACGTGAATAAATTAGATTATTCTTCACATTTCATTGTTCATCATCAGAATTAAGACGATGGATGAATGGAATTTAATAATTTCGTACTTCATTAATACCCATAGAATGTCGATTTTTCGCCTTACGTGTGCCCACCTAAATGACTTGTTTTCCCCTGAATTAGCAAAAGCTAAGCACCGAGGTGAAGAGACACCGGATAATCACAAGTATCACTGGGAAGATGAATTGGAGGTGCAAGATGTAGTTTCAATGGCAATTAACGAACAAGATGTGTATGTGCTTAAAGGAGCGCACCCAACGAAAGGCGATTTTGCCTATGAAGTTCCACGAGTTTATTTAGTTTCCTTAAACCGAACGGATGGGAGTCAGGTGCAATTTGCAATTTCTAATCAACTGATTCAAGCGGTATATCAACAGGAATTTCCATGGGGATTACACCTTATCGTGGAATTGAAAGATAACGAGCCTTTTGCGAATCCAATAACCGGGATTTATATAGCGAATCATGATTTCCCTAAACAACTCATGGCGAATGTTAAGGATTAAAAACCTTTCATTTAAGCTGGATTCAGACCGTCTGATTTTAGATCAAATAAACAGCGTATTTCAACTCAATGAAGTGTATGGCATTGCAGGCAAAAGTGGTGCCGGAAAATCTACCTTATTGAAAATAATTGCAGGAATTAAGGATGCCTCATCGGGTGATGTATTTTTAAACGAAAGAAAATTACCGCGAGCATCCCAACGCTTAATTCCCGGGCATCCGGAAATGTCCTTTGTTGCTCAGGACTATAATTTGGATTTGTATCATACCTGTACAGAAAATATTCGTGAAGTAATTTTAAATTGGGAGCCAGTGCAAAGGGAACAACGCGTGCGAGATCTTATTAATTTATTGGAGCTTAATAACGTTGCTCATGCCATAGCAAAAGACTTGTCTGGGGGTGAACAACAGCGCTTAGCCATAGCTAGGGCTATTGCTAAAAAACCAAGTTGGTTGCTTTTAGATGAACCTTTCTCACACCTTGACTCGGTATTGAAAACACGTTTAGTTAATTTATTAATCGCTTTAAAAGAAAGGGAGCGCGTATGTATTATTTTAGTTTCACACGATGCGCAAGATATGTTGGCAATATGCAATCATATGGCCTTTTTAGCCAAAGGCAAGTTGTCACGATTTTTCAATCCTATGGAACGTTATTGGAATTTAAAGAACCTTCGTGAGGCACGTTGGTTCGGTGAAGTAAATACGATAACTTGGAGGGACGTGAAAATAAGATTTCGTCCAGGATCTTTCTCAATTCAACCCAATGGAGTGCCTTTAATCCTAAGTCGATACTTTTTTAATGGTACAGTTTATATCCATTATTTTTATACAGCAAATAATGAGTCAGTTATCCTTCATAGCTTATCCGTGTTGCCAGATCATTTGAATATTATACCAATTTATGACAAGAAAATCAAATATTAAGCTCATTCAAGTGCTTAGAAATGCCATTGTAGAATTCTTTGAAGAAGGAGCATTTTTTCATGGCGCAGCCTTGGCTTATTATACTTTGTTCACTTTAATCCCTTTACTTTATTTAACCTTAATAAGCTTTGGAAAAATTTTCGGTCAAGACATTTGTATAAATGCAATTACCTCAATCTTCGAGAAGAACATAGGCATTCAGGATATTTCAATGTTTACCGACTATCTTAAAAACCTGAATAATCAATCGAAGTCTATATCCTTGAATATTGTAATGATTGTCGCGTTGCTGTATTCCTGTTCAGCTTTTATGGTAACCTTAAAATATAGCATTAATGATTTCTTTAATATTCAAAAGAAAAAAAGAGAAAAACTGAACTTGGTTATGGATATTCTAAAATTTCGATTTCTATCCATAGCTTACTTAGCCCTGTTTGCTTTATTGATCATTACGTCTTATTTCATTCAAATTTTTATCTTCAGCATAGTTGAAAATTGGCTTTCTTCAACCATAGGAAATGTTCATATTGGGTTCATTATTTTTCATCATTTGTTTTCAATCCTAATGAATTTATTGTTGATTTCATTCATTTTTAAGTATGTTCATGATGGGATTATTTCATGGAAACTTGCGATCAAGGGGGGCTTACTTACATCCTTTCTATTATTTATTAGTCAATTGATTATTAAATATTACCTCCAACATTATTTTTTCTTAGGTAGGGGTGATGTGGTAGGCTCTATGTTTATTCTTATGGCTTGGGTGTTTTATTCGGCACAGGTAATCTTTTTTGGCGCAAAGTTTACCTATGTATACGGAAAAGCACATCATGAAGTCCCACATTAATTGTATATTAGTTTAAAATAGTTAACAATGACATCAAAAAAGATACTACATTTCTCTTTATTGCTTTTAGTTCTGTTTTCATGTAGAGACAGTGGGGTTTTAGTTAAACCTAAATATAAAACAACTTTTTTTCATGGTCAACAGGGAGATACTGAAGTCAATGCCTTTAATAGAAAGCAAGCCGAACGTGAAAAGAGTTTGGCATCGGAAATCGAAAAATCAGAGCAAGCATTGCAGATACTAAAGGAGCAGCAAAAGATGTTCTACTCCATAGATTCCACTGAACGAATTAAGGAAATTGATGACCAACTCAATCGCTTAATGGCAAGAACGGAAGAAATCATTAAATCGCTCAATGAAACTGATCCCTACACGCCAGAGGGACATGAAAAATCTTTACGTTTGGCGAAAGAATTGAATGATTTGTTATATACCTATGTGGTTCCACTTGGAGAATTAATTGCTTCAAATAAAGAACTTAAAAATATAGCAGCTGATATAAGTTTCGATACAGGAAGTTCGGTAATAAGTGCTGAGGGTAAAAAACTGATTACGGGTATATTGGATAGTATTAAAACAGACATTCAATCATGGAGAAATTATCTTGATAATCATGACGAAAATGTTTTTTCCGATGAAGATTATTCAACAATTCTGATCATTTCCGGGTATTCAGATACACAAGGTTCGGGTGATGAAAAAACAAGAGTTGAGCGTAATCTTGCGCTTTCTGAAGCAAGGGCTAAAGCGGTGGCTGCGGAATTTGAAAAGCAACTCAAGGCATTAGATGTTAAATGGAAATTATCTTTTAAAATTTCGTATGAAGGGAAAGGAGAGATACTTCCCCCTGCCGTGATCGATGATAAACAAAAAAACAATCCAAACCGTAGGGTAACCACCATTAGAATGGTGGTTGGGCCAAAGATATTGCTATACAACAACGGCGAATAATTTAAAAGAAAGCTGGAGGTTTCCTCAGCTCGATTTTTGCATCTCTAAACAGTGATGAAGTATTTCGAATACTCAACAAGAAGCTCTTGTTCCCCCCAATTGGTGTCCAAAAAAAACTTAATGCCCAGCAGTGCATATTTCTATTGAGGGCCAAATTCATGTTTGTGATTTTCTGTGTTCTCGCATCAACGTTCACATTCCCGGATAAATTCCATCGTTTGGTAAATGTAAGGTCGCCACTCAATGCAAGCGTTTGAATGCTCGTCCAAGGATTGGGACTGCTCGGTGTTTTATTGGTGTTGGCAACAATACTGTACACATGTGCTACATTAATCTTCCAAGGTATATCAAAGTAAATTGCTTGTTCGGGATGCAAAGCAAAATAGGTATAGTCTGCATTCCATTGTTGTTGAATTTCCTCTTTCTTTTGCTCAATAATTGCATTGCTTTTTTTGGAGGTAATCGTAAATGTAGTATTAAGTCCTACGGATAAGAACCGACCCAATCCTTGGTTTGTATTCCATGCATATGTGCCAACAGCTTTCCCCGTACTGTCATTCCATCCATACAAACTACAACTTCCGTTTGCTACAAAATTCATCCATTTGAAAGGGCTAATACGCAAGTTCATTGATAGATCTGAGAGGTTCATGGAGTCTTTCATAAAATCCATATTCCCATTAATTGAGAATTGATCAATAATGCGCGTTTTACGGAACCCGGTAATGGTATCTTTCTCTGATTTTGTTTTCAATTCCAAGCTGTTATTAACTCCAAAGGTCAAAAACGAAGCGGCTTGCGTATTACCTACAGCATAGATACTTCGCTCGAAAGGTGAGTAGGAAATAGTACTTTGGTTTGCCCCAACATTCGCAGTAATTAATTGATTGAGCTTCGGAACGTATCGATAACCAATAGAAGGTGTCATTAAATGTCTAAGTATTGGTCTTTTTTTACCAATGAATCGGTAATAGCTATAAATTACAGTGGTGGCATTGGCGCTAAAATTTAATTCATTCGCCATGGCGCCCTTTCTAAGGGTATCAATGACCGTGTTGTTGCTTGTTATATCATAACTCTTTTCAATTTGTTGAAAATTTATTTTGTTGCCATAGTTTAATGTTGGAGTAATTTTAACTGCATTTTGAAATAATCCTAGGGTTGTTTGAACTCCAACCCCTTGATTTATCCCGTTAAAGAACGATTGACTAATTCCAGTAAAATTTAGCGGGCTAATCAATGAATCCCCAAATGTGCCCTTATTTTGCGTCTCCAAATTATACGTTAATCCAATGCGTTGGACCGCTCTGGCTATTTCTGTTTTTGGCAATGGAATAAGCCGTTTAAATGGAAAAATTCGAGTAACATTTACGTTAAGAATAGGAGAAACTAAGGCCATATTTTGAGCAAGTGAATTTTGTCGCATCGATATTTTTGCCCCCATCGTGACCGGTTTTCCAGGGAATAGCCGGGTTAAATTGATATCAGAATTGAAGGAATTTGTAAAATAGTCAGGGTTAATTGGGTCTGGGTTATTTTTCGCAGTATTGTCTGATATAAAATTCACATTGGCGTTAAAATTCCAAAAAGGATTTGATTTTTGCTGTTTGTTATGAGACCAAGTAACGGTGAATTTATTATTCTTTGAATAGTTTGGAAATCCATTGTTAAATTGTTGAAATCCAATCCCAACACGCCCGTTATATCCATAGCGTTTCGCATAATCTAATTCATTTCGAAGTCCCCAACTCCCACGACTGTATAAATTGCCGTAAAAACTTGTTTGAATGGATTCGTTTATAGGAATGAAATAGCCTAAATTTTGTATGCCGAAGCCATAAGGTGATGTAGGCACAAACTCAGGGAATAATAATCCTTTGGTGCGTTCTTTTTGTTGTGGAATAAACGCAAAGGGCAACCCAATGGGTGTAGGTATTCCACTAATCCAAAGATTCATAGGTCCAGCAACGATTCGTTTTTCAGGAACAACTACTCCTTTACTCAATAAAAAATGGTAATGCGGCTCCACTTGATCACAAGTGGTAAGAACCCCTTTCTTTAAGTGTATTTGATCCGATGGATAGCGTTTCGCTTCACCCATTGTGAAAAATAACTCATCTTGTTTGATTTGTAGGACTTCAATATAAACTTTTTGAGTTTCTGTATTCAGCCGCATGCGCTTGCAAGTCATCGTTTCACCGGACTCTACAAACACCGGGAATTCAACGGCTACACTGTCTGAATCCAGAATATAACTAGCCTCTACTTCATGACCTTCGAAATCTAAAATTATAGTTCCAGCCGTAAGTTTACTCGTTAACGTTTCAACATAAGCTCCACCGAATAAATACGCCTTTTTTGAAGTAACATCGTAGTATGATGAATCACGTGCGCCATACTTTATTATCTCATCAATTTGCTGATCATCTACGTAAATTGTATCCGAAATTGGTACTTGTGCGTTTAGAGAAAAACACATTATTAACATTCCAACGAAGAAAAATAGCCAAGGTGGCATAAATTTCGCTTGAATCTTGAACTTAAATTTGAATTCTATCATGGAACGTATTGCAAAATTACCAAAAAAAGCGCGGATTCTAAGGAACGTGATTAGCGCATTTATCGTGTTCAACCTTTTTGCTGCAATACCTTTTGCACAAAAAGGAGTTGAGTCCCCAAAATTGAAAACGGTGGTGATTGACGCTGGACATGGGGGTAAAGATCCCGGCTGTCATGGAGGGTATGCACATGAAAAGGATGTTTGCTTGTCGATGGCACTCAAATTAGGCAAACTAATTAATGAAAAGTACCCTGCGATTACCGTTAAATATACCCGTGAAACGGACGTATTTGTAGAACTTATTGAACGTGCCAATATCGCCAACCGTGCTAACGCGGATTTATTTATTTGCATACATGCTAACGCAGGATCAACCTCAGCCTACGGAACAGAAACATATGTTCTTGGCTTACATCGTACCGAATCACAGCAAAAAGTTATGGAGCGTGAGAATTCAATAATTTCCTTAGAGGAAGATAAAGGAGCTAAGTACAAGTCTTTTGATTTGACACCCGACGCCATGATAGCGATTCAATTACAGCAAAATGTTAACCTTAATAATGCCATTAAATTCGCAGGCTTTCTACAGTCAGAGTTTAAAACTATTGGACGGTATGATCGAGGCGTGAAACAAGCTGGATTTTTGGTGCTTTACAAAACAGCAATGCCCAGTGTGTTAATCGAAACAGGCTTTTTAACCAATCCGAATGAAGAAGGATTTATAGGTAAATTAGATGGGCAAGAAAAAATGGCGAATGCCATGCTGAAAGCCTTTGTAAAGTATAAAAATGATTTCGAAGGAAAAATCTTATCAGAGGATCATATTGTTGCGCCGGTGAAAACTGATAAACAACCCACAACCGTTGCTGTAGTAGATACGGTTACTGTTACAGAAATACCTTCATCAGAGGTCTTTTTTAGTGTGCAAATTGTCTCTTCCGCCGAAAAATTAACCCTTGATTCTGAGAAATTTAAAGGAGTTCCTGTAAACGAATACACGCAGGATAATTTATATAAGTACTATACTGGAATCTTTATTAAAGATCTGAATGCTGCTAAAAAACATAAAGTTGCTATGCAAGAAAAAGGGTTTTCTAGTGCTTTTGTTATCGCTTTCTCGAATGGAGAGCGCATCAGTATCGAAAAAGCAATTAAATTAGCAGAAAAATAGATTTTGAAACTTTCAAAGGAAATAAAAGCTGGATCGATAGCCGTCAGTGCCATCGTATTATTGGTGGTTGGAATTAATTTTTTAAAAGGATATAGTTTACTCGGAGGAGATAACACCTTTTACGCCTACTTTCCAAATTCTGGGCAAGTAATGGTTTCTGGTAATGTAACGCTGAATGGTGTTATCATTGGAAAAATATTAAACATTCAAAACGTTCCTTCAAATCCAGAGAATCGCAGAGTGAAAATTAAATTTAGCATTAGCGAATCCGACATTGATTTACCAAAAGGAACAACAATCGAATTAGGATCTTTGGATTTACTTACTAAAGGATTAATTGTTAATTATCCAGACAAATTGAAATCAGGATATTATCGGTCGGGTGATGAAATACCGGGTAAAATGTCTGCCGATATGTTCTCGCAAGTAAAACAATATGCCGATCCAATTTCCCAAAAACTTCAATCCCTAATTCTCCATATTGATGGCATGGTCAATTCGCTTTCTGGAGTTTTCGATGAAAGTGGGTCGAATGATATTACCGCGAGTATTAAAGAACTTCGGATTACTATCAAGAAAATCGGTGATTTATCTTCAGAAATTCAAGGATTTGTTGGACAAGAAAAAGCACAGTTTTCTAAAGTCATGAATCATGTAGAAAGCATTACCTTGAACCTTAAAAAGAGTAGCGATGAGGTGTCAGCGATTATTGGAAATTCCAAAAAGATAACGGATGATTTAGTAACCGCCGATTTTAAAGGAACGATTCTAGAGGCTCAAACGACCTTGAAAAAATTCAATTTCATATTGGAAGACGTGAACAAAGGGAATGGTACCTTGGGTAAACTAATTCATGACGAAAAGCTCTATAATGAACTCGTTGAAACGAATAATGAACTTCAAGAACTTGTAGATGACTTGCAAACGCATCCTGAGCGTTATGTCCATTTATCCGTGATTGGCGGTAAATCTAAAGGCTTACAGCTTACGGGAAAACAAGAAGGAAAATTAAAAAAGTGGTTAGATACAATTCCTGATTAACCCTATGTTATCTCATCTAATATTTGTTGTTTTAGCGCTCGTTTCTATTGGCCTTTTCTCAATGAAGATGAGGTCTATCATTAAACAAATCAAGTTAGGTCGCCCCACCAACCGAACCGATCGAGTTGGGGAGCGAATTAGAACCATGTTGCTTGTTGCCTTTGGCCAGAAAAAAATGTTTAATCGACCAATCCCGGCAATCTTACATTTTATTTTTTACGTGGCTTTCATTATTACCCAAATTGAACTTATTGAAGTATTCATTGATGGGTTCACTGGGTCGCATCGTTTCTTTTATCATGCAGGTTTGGGCTCTTTTTACACCGTCGTAATCAGTTCAATTGAAGTGCTTTCCGTGCTTACCTTTATTGCTACTTTGATTTTCTTCGCGCGCAGAAACTTAATCAAGATCCCTCGGTTCTCCTCTTCGGACTTGAACGGATGGGCAAGGAATGATGCCAACCTGATCTTGTTATTCGAGTTGCTACTGATTATTTTTATTTTCATGATGAATGGCGCCGATGAAGCAGACAAAATATTGCGTTCTAATGTGGGGTATGGATTCGCTGTAAGTCAATACCTCGGACCCTTGTTTTTTGGACGAATCAATAACGAAGATATACTTCATGTAATTTCGTCGATTGGTTGGTGGGGACACCTAATTATGGTTTTTGTGTTTTTAAATTACCTGCCTTATTCGAAACACTTACACATTCTCTTCGCGTTTCCAAATACCTACTTTTCCAACCTCAATGCCAAAGGAAAATTTAATAATATGGAGTCCGTAGAAGCGGAAGTGAAGTTAATGCTTGATCCCTCAGTTGACCCTTATGCAGCAGCACCTGCAACTGAAGCTCCTCAACGCTTTGGCGCAAAGGATGTGCAAGACCTTTCTTGGAAGCAATTGTTAGATGCGTATTCCTGTACGGAGTGTGGACGATGTACTTCTGTTTGCCCGGCGAATCAAACTGGAAAATTACTTTCCCCTCGAAAAATCATGATGGATACTCGGGATCGTTTAACAGAGGTAGGGTCAAATAATTTTGATTTGAATGATAGTAAGGCCTTACTTGGGGATTACATTACCCCCGAAGAGCTATGGGCTTGCACGAGCTGCAACGCTTGTGTACAAGAATGCCCGGTGAACATAGACCCACTATCCATTATTGTTGATCTGCGAAGATTTTTGGTAATGGAAGAGTCAAAAGTTCCAACGGAATTAACGGGAATGTTAACGAATATAGAGAATAATGGTGCGCCATGGCAGTTTTCTCCTGCTGATCGAATGAAATGGACCGAAGAAAATTAATAGGATGAATTTGAAAGTTCCAACAATGGCCGAACTGGTGGCCGCGGGAGAAACTCCCGATGTGTTGTTTTGGGTAGGTTGCGCCGGAAGTTTTGATGACCGTGCCAAGAAAATCACCAAAGCAATTGCTAAAATCTTGTCGCATTGTAAGGTGAAATTTGCCGTACTTGGTTCAGAAGAATCTTGTACTGGAGATCCTGCACGCCGCGCTGGAAATGAATTTACATTTCAGATGCAAGCCCAAATGAACAT
>JBEAQY010000053.1:0-7599 GCA_041163605.1 Bacteroidota bacterium
AACATAACCTATGCAGGAGTTCTTTGTACATCCTCAATTGTTCCTGTTACTGTTATAGTAAACGGACTTCAAGCACCGACTGTTGCAGGAAATTTAAATATTTGTGGAAATGTCAATAACAGCACCACACTGGTAGCGAGCGGAAGTCCTTCAGGCTACGCATGGTGGTCCAATGCGAATGGAACGGGTTCTTTAGGAAACAACGCAAGCTTCACTACGCCTGCCCTTAATGCTACAACAACTTATTATGTTCAATCAGTTAGTCCGCAAAGTGGTTCGCAATTATTTGGATACACAGGAACTGCACAAACATTTACTGCACCGGTTTCTGGATATTATACCTTAGAAGCATGGGGAGCACAAGGTGGAAATGACCCGGTTAACCCAAACACCTCGTTAGGAGGCCGAGGAGGTTATGCTAAAGGTGATGTTTACCTCAATGTGGGTTCTACAATCTATGTATATGTTGGTCAACAAGGTTCAGGCTGTATGAATTCAACTTGGAAATCAACCGGTGGTGGTGGTGCCACAGATTTTAGATTATCTGGTGGTGTATGGAACGATAATGCAGGATTATACTCTCGAATTCTTGTTGCTGGTGGAGGAGGCGGTCGTCATGGGACAGACTATGAGAACGCAATTTATGTTGGAAATGATGGTGGAGGATTAAGCGCACCAAGTTATGTTGCCAACGGCACTTCTATTACCGGAGCAAATCAAACTTCTGGGGGAGCATCAAACTATGGTTCATCCGTTGTTCCAGGATCATTTGGTTTTGCCACCCCAAATACAGAAAGTAATTCATGTTCAGTTGGTGGATGGAATGGCGGAGCGCGCGGATCTGACAACTATGCAAATGGTGGTGCCGGCGGCGGCTGGTATGGTGGATGTACCAGTTGGCCAACTTCTTCTGGAGGTTCAGGCTATGTGTATACTTCTTCCTCTTTTGTTCCTGCTGGTTACACACCGGCAGCCTCTTATCAATTGACCAATACGCAATTAATTGCTGGGAACGCATCCATGCCTGATATTAATGGAAACTTGGTAACTGGAAACAGCGGAAACGGTAATGCGAAAATTTCTTGGAGTGGAACGGGTTGCAGTTCAAGCATTGTTCCTGTTACTGTAATTGCAGGCCAAAGTCCAACCGTATCAGCGGGAGTTAATCAAAGCATTTGTGCTGGATCGTCTGCTACGCTGGTAGGATCTGGAGCAACGACTTATTCATGGGACAACAATGTTCAAGATGGCGTTGCGTTCACTCCGAATGCTACCCAAACGTATACGGTTACCGGTACAGATGCCAATGGATGTCAAGACACTGCACAAGTACAAGTAATAGTAAACCCTAACCCAACGGTTAGTCTTGGGAACGATTCAGTTGTTTGTGATTACAATTTCCCAATTACAATCCAAGCCAATGGAAATCCAAACGACAATTACAGTTGGAATACCGGCGGTCAAGGACAGTCATTGGTTATTACCGCAGCAGGAACCTATGAAATCACGGTTACGGATAACAACGGATGTACCTCATCAGATGATATTATAATCGAATCTGATCCATGTGCTGGTGTTATGGAACAAGGAATCAGCTTAGCGCTCTACCCTAACCCATTTACTGATAATATACAAATTACCTCTACAGAAAGTATTGACGCTACAATCGAAATATATGGTACTGAAGGTAGAATCGTATATCAAACACGAATGATTGGCAATCAGGAAAACTTCAACTTGTCAGAATTGGCGAAAGGCAATTACTTGGTGAAAATCATGTACAGCGGAACATTCGAATTGATTAGAATGATTAAGCAATAAGTAAAAGTGATTATTAAATAATCGAAAAGGGGCTTTGGCCCCTTTTTTTATTCCCGGTACCGCAGGCTTCGGTACGCTACGCTACTCAGCCTGCTAGAATTTACTGTGGACTGAGTGATCCGCCGTGGCGGATTGTATCGAAGGCCACAGCACCATAACCGCAGGCTTCGATACGCTTCGCTATTCAGCCTGCTAGAGTATACTATGCAATAATTTAAGAACCTATCGTTTTCCTCTATTCAAATTTATTAATGGTTGGATTCATGTATATTCTCAAATGTGCTAACGATACTTTTTACGTTGGCAGTACAAAAAACCTGATAAGAAGATTTCAAGAACATCAAAATGGATTAGGCGCAAATCACACCAAGCGTTATGGTCCAGTGGAGCTAGTATATTTTGAAATTTATCAACGAATTGATTTTGCTTATTACCGAGAAAAACAAATACAGGGTTGGACTAGAAAAAAGAAACAAGCGCTGATTAATGGTGAATATACCGACTTAAAATTAGCTGCTAAGAAAGTCTTCAGAAAGAAACTTTAATCTCAGGCTTCGATACGCTCCGCTACTCAGCCTGCTAAATCACACCGTGGACTGAGTGGTCCATATAAAATCACTTTGAATTCAATTGAATATATCGAACCCAATTCGCTTGATATTTGATCGCCATACTGGGGGTTAATTCAATACCCACGGAAGCAAATTCTTCACCCGTCATCCAATTAAGAATCCAAGAAGCGCGTCCGGCTACGGTAAAAATATCCTCTTGCATTCCTCCCCCATGACCATAAAATTTCAGCTCACCGGTTTGAATGCGATCCCAAATAATTAAATCGGCCGTATTCGTTAATCCCACTTTCGTTTTATTTGACAACCTGCAAATCAATTGCGGGAAGACTTCATAAGGATGCGCAAAACACCAGGTTTTTGCAGCGCATAAATCCCAAAAGTTCTTAGCGGAGTCAAGTAGAGCGAGTACCTTATTCAGTGAAAAACCCAGCGTATCAATCGAACTGTAAAAGCGATATTCTTTTTCTGCTCCAATCCATGCGATTGGCTTTTTGAATGAAGGCCTTAGTTCATAGGTTGTACGTGCTGAGTCTTGATGATTGAAATATGAAAAGGTGTCCGCCACCGGCTTCCAAAAATCGATGGATTGAACGGTTAATTCTTGCTGAGCAACCAAGGGAAATGCCACAGCAAATAAAATTCCAAGGAAACTGATGCGCATTATTTGTTTGCGCGTGCAATGATCTCCTCCACAACACTTGGATCTAACAGTGTACTGGTATCTCCCAAATTCGACACATCACCTTCTGCAATTTTTCGTAAAATTCTTCGCATGATTTTACCGCTTCGCGTTTTAGGTAGGCCCGGCACCACAAGGATTCTATCTGGTTTAGCGATCGGACCAATTTCCTTTGAAACGGTATTCAACACTTCCGTTTGCATGGTTTTCTCATCATAAGACCCCGCATCCAAAATCACATAAGCAAAAATTCCTTGTCCTTTAATGTCATGCGGAAATCCTACTACGGCACTTTCAATGACGCGCTCGTGCATATTGATTGCATTCTCCACTTCTGCCGTTCCAATGCGGTGACCACTTACATTCAATACGTCGTCTACCCTACCCGTGATTCGGTACATTCCATCAGCATCGCGCATGCATCCATCCCCCGTAAAATATTTGTTATTATACACCGAAAAATAGGTCTGGCGACAGCGTTCATGGTCGTTGTATGTTGTTCGAATCATCCCGGGCCAAGGAAATTTAATGCATAAGTTTCCATTCACCTCATTCCCTTCAATCTCCTCCCCTTGGTCATCCACCAAACACGGTTGAATTCCAGGTAAGGGTAAGGTCGCATAGGAAGGCTTCGCAGGAGTAATTCCGGCCAAATTGGAAATCATAATTCCTCCCGTTTCGGTTTGCCACCAGGTATCTACTATCGGACAGTTATTCTTCCCGATGTGGTCATCATACCAATGCCACGCCTCTTCGTTGATGGGCTCTCCAACCGAACCAAGCACCTTTAATGAACTCAAATCCTTGCCTTCAATGAATTCCGTACCGAATCCCATTAAACTTCGAATGGCGGTTGGTGCGGTATATAAAATATCCACCTTGTGTTTAGCTACGATTTCCCAAAACCTTCCGGCATCAGGCCACGTGGGAACTCCTTCGAACATCAAGGAAGTTGCTCCGGCACTCAAGGGACCATAGATGATGTAACTGTGTCCGGTAATCCAACCGATATCTGCGGTACAAAAATGCACTTGTCCAGGTTGATATTGGAACACATTTACAAAGGTATAATTCGCCCAAACCATATAGCCAGCGGTCGTATGCACAACTCCTTTTGGTTTACCGGTAGAACCTGAAGTATAAAGAATGAACAAAGGATCTTCAGATTCCATAGCTTCAGCGGGTACCTGCCAATTCCCTTCGTGCGCCACCCGATCCATTTCATCATGCCACCAAAAATCTCGTCCTGCCTGCATGGTACAAGCCGTATGTGTGCGCTCATAAACAATTACCGTTGAAATAGCATTGGTAGATTTCAGTGCTTCATCTACAACAGACTTTAAGGGAATATCCTTTGCTCCTCGGTACGCCCCATCGCAGGTTACAATGCACGTAGCGCCAGCATCCGCAACACGATCAGCAATCGCTTGGGCAGAAAAACCTCCAAAGATGATTGAATGAATCGCACCAATACGGGCACAGGCTAAAGTAGCAATGGCCAATTCTGGAATCATACCCATGTAAAGGCATACGCGGTCGCCTTTTTTAACCCCATGATTAAGCAATACCCGAGCAAATTGATTCACTAGGTGGTGAAGTTCCACGTAGGAAATGGCACGAGACGCTTCATCGGGATTATTGGATTCCCATAGAATGGCTGTAGCATCGCCCTGTGCAGCTAAGTGTCGGTCTAAGCAATTTTCGGTAATATTGAGTTGAGCGCCATCAAACCAGCGCACATTAGGGTCGGAGAAATTCCAGTGCAGGACCTTATCCCATGGTTTTTTCCATTGAAAATTTGCTGCGATGGAAGCCCAAAATTCATCGGGGTTATCCACGCTGTGTTTATAGGCATCTTGGTACTGTTGAAAGCTCTGGATTTGATATGGATATGTCATAAATAGGTACTTAGTTTTCCTAAAATTAATTAAATCAGTTCAAATCCTGTTATAAGCCGCGCAAAAGCGCGTAAATTTGTACCAGTTGCTTTAGCGAAGCAATACGTTCTTTGGGGTCGACATTGGATTTGACAGCGATAGCGGCAGTCAGGTGTCAGCATGCAGAGGGTTGTGGTGAACCTCTTAAATATCTTGTCACAAACAATAAATGACAATACGTCATACGCACTTGCTGCTTAATTAACGGAATGTTAGTTGGCTTAATTCAACTGAAGCACAGTAGGTTGAACAAGTACCTTCGGTAGGCGACGGCCCGTTTCGCTTACCAATCGAAGGTTCATCCCATCGGGCTGGTAAACGTGAGGCTACTAAGCGGTTACGAGAATTCAGTGGCTAAGTCCGAGACCGGGTGTTCCTGTCCAATTTCGGATCGAAAATTAATCAGGAAATAAGCATGTAGAAAGCTTGAGTTCCCATTGTTTGGACGAGGGTTCGAACCCCTCCGACTCCACTTGTCAAGGGTTGTAATTTATTGATTATCAGTATTTTACAACCCTTTTTTTTATCATTTGTTAAAACATTTGTTAAAACAATTTTCAAAAAAAAATATTGTTTTAACAAGAAACTCCCTCAATTCTCCCTCTTATGGGATCCAGGTGTCCACTTGTTAAAAACGCATAGATTAGTCCCTTTCTAATTTCGATTTTAAAAACCATCCAATAAAAATCCTTTCGATACTCCTCATCAGTCTTCACCTCATCAGGAGATATTTCTAACATTGCGGTTTTGTATTCATGAAAATACGAAGGGTGTCGGAATTTCATTTTTTGAACAAGAAGATCATACTCGTCTCTTAATTCTTCAATTAAAAAGTCATTGATCATATGATTCTAATTAGCGTTGTTTTCAATCGTTTCCCAAAAGTTTTGGATGAAACTCATCTTGATATGTCGAGTTCTTGGGTGTGAGGCACAAAGTCGGCAGAAGTAAAACTTCTTGATTTCCTTGATGAGGTTATCTCGATTGAGAATACCCAAATGGAAATAACGATTCAATAATTCCATATCCTCAAGATCTGAATGATCGAAGTCTTTATCAGTCATCAGATTGTTTCTGTAGTTACAATGTAACTGAGATATGTCCTTTAGTAATTGTATATCAAACTTTTTCATGATACCCAGCGCAACGGAGAAAAGTTGAAAAGATTACATTTCGTATATTTAAAACATGAAAAGGCTCTGGAATCTCCCATTTAATTTATCCCAATGTTTTATCCCTATTTTTCTTTTGGTCCGCTTGTCTCTTGGTTTTACCTCCTGATTAATGATCAATACTTTACCGAGGGAAGAAACACGCTACGTATTGTTGTATTTCATCTCTTTTTAATTTTCGTATTTATGATTTTATTGAACTTTAACGTGCTAAAAATTGGAGAAATCAAATTGGTCGAAAATTCGTTTTCATTGAATCCGACCTTAACAGAAAACACCATGCTAAAAAAGCAAAATGAATTCTTATGGCCGTAGTGGTAATCGCCACTGTTGCCGGTGCAATTACCATACTAATTCATTACGCAAATAAGCAACCAATCATCCTTCAAGACAAACCAAAATAATTAGTTTAGCATTAGTAAAATCCCGGAATACCTTAAATCACACCCTAATTTGACCTTTAATGAAGGAATCTAACATAAACTAATTTAGTTATTATATATTCAAACTTCCATTTATTACAACTGTTACAGTTAAGAGAGAAAGAGAGAAAGAAAGAAAGAAAGAAAGAAAGAAACGAAGAATGAGAAAATCTTCGGTTATTAAACTATCTAAGTATTATTTTGGCACCATATCCACTTACTGTCGCTTGAACTTTTTTTGTTAAAAGTCCTTTCTTCACTTGAATGTAATACTTCGGATTAACCAAAATATCATTACCCGTCCCTGTTAGTGCTTTATAGGCTGCAGCACTTTTTTCTCTTCCTCCGAATTCAGTTCCAAATGATTCATAGAATTCATTATCACCAAAATGAAATAATCCAAAATAAATTGTAGTTAACGATGTTCCTTGTAGAACAATTGATGTATCAATTTTTAAATCGGCTGGGACATTGTAGTTTATGGATAGATTCGGGCGGGCCATATATCCACTAACATAGGTTTGTTTGCAACTCGATGTAATGAATAAAAATGGAACCAAAAAGTAACTAATCTTTAGTAAATTCATTTGTAAAATAGAATTAATTTATAATAATTTTTTTGAGATATTTAATTCTAAACCAACTAATCCCAATTGTATTGTCTGGATTAATATACGCCACTTTCGCAGATGCTTTATCCAAATCAAGTTCTATAACTACACCAACATCCGACTGGTAAATTCCATCAACTAAAACTAAATCACCTTTTATTAGGTCATTCATTGATTTGTATTCTGATAAGTTTAATGAATATTTGACCCTACTAATTGAATCAAGTTGATTCTTTGAAACAATAACACCATTATAAATATTATTGTCATCCGGCTCTGATTTTTCAGAATTAACTTGAACGATAGTGGTTGTATCTATTTTTTTACCATCGTTCACTACTGTATTGAATCTGTTTGAAAAAAAATTGGGGGTATCAAACAACAT
>JBEAQY010000054.1:0-71456 GCA_041163605.1 Bacteroidota bacterium
CTTGTGGTCTCGCTTTATTGGCGGAACTGAAACCAATGCGATTCATACCGTATTGGAATTACACGACAGCATTTACGTGGTCGCAGGTACGTATTTTAACACAGATTCTACCCTAAATAAAGGATTTATAGCGGCGTATCACGAAAATGGAACTTCCCTGTGGTTTACGTCCATTGGCGATAAAGGCACCTTTGGAATAACAGATATGACCATCAACCAGAATCGATTCAACTTGACCGGGTGGAAGTTCGACCCCGTATTGAATGAGCACGATAACTATACCGGGCGCTATGAGTTTAATGGCAGTTTATTTTATGAATCCGTTTATGTGAACCCAGGAGATGTTATTCTGGATGAAATAACCTTGAATGGTGCACAAACGAAGTTGTATGTTGGGTATAGAAACGAAAACTTAAGCAATCCTAATTTTGGTATGGACATAACGCTTGGACGGTTTAATACGAATTTCGATTGGGACAATGGCCCGATTTACATCAACCACGGGGGGGATGAAAAAGTGGAACAGTTTATTCCGACCTTAGATGGCGGAGCCTTGGCCGTGGGTTCAATTACCTATCCGATGAATGGTGGGTCGTCCGTATTTGCGATGAAGATTGGTCCGAATCACGAATTTCAAACGGTTATCGGAAATGAACCGATGCTTCCATTGGTTGCCACTGAATCAATCGATGGGGTGGGGATTTCGCTATTCCCAAACCCGACGCAAGACGTCTTGAATATTTCGCTTTCGCAAGGCTTCGGGATGGTGTCATGCTTGGATTCTAAAGGTTTTGTGGTTCTAAGTCAAGAGATAGAAGCAGGGAAAACTGCAATTAATGTATCCGAGTTAACTGCTGGGGTTTATTTCATTCGTTACGCTGGAACAACCTGGAAATTCATCAAACTATGATTCGACTATTATTAGTTTTCCTTGTAGGTTTTAGTTGTTACGGCCAGGTGCTGCCCTCAAATCGCAGTGTAGATTGGACCGTGGCTGGATTAACGGATACGAGTACGGCGGGTTTCACCTATTTCAATGCGGTGCAAGAAGGAGCGATTCCGGATGGCGTAAGCTCGGTGAATTCGTTGATCGATAGCCTATTACAATTGAATCAGCCGCTTGGAGTTCACGTACATTTCCCTGCAGGTACTTATTTTTTTAATGCACCAATCAGCTTGCCGAGTAACTGCTTAATCACAGGGGATGGCGCGGATGCTACACATTTTGTATTCAATCTAGGAGGAACAGGACATTCGATTCAAACCAATGGGGTAGTACAAAGTGCAGATACCGCGTCGGTGGTGGTTCAAGCTACTAAGGGTTCATTCTTTTTAGTGGTTTCTAATGTATCTCCATTTGAGACTGGTGATTGGATTCGAATTCAACAGCAAGATGCGGACTTGGTCTTTTCCAGTTGGGCGCAGGGTAGTGTGGGACAACTTGTTAAAATTGCTGGGATTTCAGGAGATACCTTATGGTTGAACTCTGAATTGCGAATGGATTATGCGTTAAACCGTCAACCCAAGGTAAAACGTTTACTGATGAAGCGAAATATCGGACTGCAGTGTTTTTCGATGGAACGGATGGATAATACGGCACCGGAGCAGGCGAGCAGTATTCACTTTACGTATGCTGAGAATTGTTGGATCAGTGGCATTGAATCCAATAAAACCACCTTTGCTCACGTAGAGTTTGAGAGTGTTGCGAATAGTAAGGTGGAGAAATCGTATTTCTATGATGCCTTTGATTACGGTGGAGGCGGAAGGGGCTATGGTGTGGTAATGCACTTTACAAGCAATGAATGTTTGATAGAGAATAACGTATTTAAGCACTTAAGGCACAGTGTATTGCTTCAGGCAGGATCTAACGGTAATGTAACTTCATTTAATCATTCCTTGGATCCGTATTGGACAAACTCAAATCCATTACTTTCGGGTAATTCCGCCGGCGAATTGGTATTGCACGGAAATTACGTGTATGCCAATTTATTTGAGCAAAATGATGTGCAGAACATCGTGATTGATAATTCCCATGGGGCGAATGGTCCCTACAATACCTTCTTAAGAAACCGAGCGTCCTTGTACGGAATATTCTTTTCCGACAATACGAGTCCTTCACAGAACCTGATTGGGAATGAGATACCAAATACGGGATTTCCATACAGTGCGGTGAATTACAGCATACAGGGAAATGATCAGTTTACTTATGGTAACAACAATAAAGGGACAGTTGCACCGGCGGGAACGTCGGCATTAACGGACATCAGCTATCACTATCTGACAAAACCAGCGTTTGTTCAGGATTATCAATGGGGGAAGATAGGCTTGCCCAGTGCTATGAATGCTGCGACTGTTCCCTCAACGGATCGCTATGAAGCAAACGATGTCTTTGCTGGGGCGTGTGGAACCGAAGATTTTTATACAGGAATACTTGAGCAAGAACTGCTTGGGGTTTATCCAAATCCGGCGAAATCTGTATTGCATGTAATGCGTGGGGGCTCAGAATCCTTTGAAATACTGGACATGCAAGGACGTACGTGGCTAAGGGGCAATCTGAATACCGATGGTACAATAGAAATAGCGCACTTACCCTATGGTGTTTATCTGTTGCGTATAGGGAATAGCAATATACGATTCATAAAATCCTAGGTGGAAATAATTATATTTGAACATACGCAATAAACCTGGTCCAATACACCCGATTTGGGTGTATAAGCGAAGTTTTATAGCGTGTATAAACAAGTTATGGGTAATTATAAAAACAAATTTTAATCTAATGAATAATAACACTCAAGAAACTAGATCCATTGAAGAAATTGTGAAAATGATTGATCAGGATAAGTTAGTCTTACCTGAATTTCAAAGAGATTTTAAATGGCCAATAGATAAAAGTGAAACCTTATTCGATTCTCTCTTTCAGGATTTATTCATTGGGTCATTGATAATTTCAAGGCCAAAATTTGATTTAGCTTGTAAGGGATTTGATCTTAGAGAAAGAGGCTCAAGACAACATAAGCCTAAGCCTAAACTGCACAAAGTAGAAGACTTTGAGCAAAAAGATATGTATACATTGTTGGATGGCCAACAAAGAGCTACTTCAATTTATAGGGCACTGAAGGGTTTTGATGTGATTTATATCATTTTCAAAGATATAGAAACACTAAAAAGTCCAGATTACTTCGACATATCATCTGAAGAAGTATTAGTCTCATATGAAGACTATATTGAAGGTTTTGACTCTTCTAAACCAAAAGAAAACGAATTCTATTTGAGGGTCTGCGACTTATACACCTCCCTAGATTATCTTGAAAAAAAGTTTTATTCAGAATTTGTCAATCCACAATTAGATGAATTAAATATAACTCCTGAAGAAAAAGAAATCCTGCGCTGTTATGCTGGTACTTTGTTAAAAGATTTCAGAACTGACATAATAAAAAAGGCTAATTTATTATCTGTTCAGTTGCTGAATATGAGTCTAGAGAAATTTTGTCTTTACTTTGAGAGAAGTAATTCTCAAGGTCTTAATTTATCATTTACAGACATCATTACCGCTAAGGTTTATATTGATTTTAAATTATCTCGTAAAATTTCAGAAGCAAAATCAAAAAAATACTTCAATGATGGTTTAGTTGATCCTATCGTAAGATATATAAACTATAAAGCCAACGGTGAAGTAACTAAAAAATCAATTTTGAGTGATTTAAAAGGACAACACTTCATTGATCATTGGGATGATGTTATAAAGGATATAGATTATGTACAATCCTGGTTAGAGGAAAATAATTGGGTTTTTAATGTTACAAGCCTTCCATACAGGACAATGCTTTTGCCTATATTGTCTTTTTATCAAAACTTACCAAATAAGGAATTCTCCCAAGCCACACAAGACCAATTAGATTTATTGAAATTTTGGTTTTATGCTTCAATCGTTGATAATCGTTATGGTGGTGCGAGGCATGGTTCTACCAATGTGGTTTTGAGAAAAGACTGTGATTTATTAGGTGAATTAGCAAAAGGTAAACTACCTGACACTTTATATTGGCAAAACTTAAGAATTGAATATTCTTATGACGAGTTCATGAAAATTGATAACAAATCCAATGCAAAATTTATGGGATTAAATTATCTAATGTGGTCCAAAAATCAATTCAAAAATTTCGAAAACGATGCCGTGGTCTCATTTACTGCAAGTGTTGATGCGCATCATATTATTCCCGATGATTACTTAGAAAAAAAATATGGTGAAAACTCAAAAGAGTATGATTTTTCTGATTCAGTTTTAAATAAAGTAAGAATTAATAAAATTTCGAACATAAAAATTAGTGCAAAGGCCCCCAGCGTTTATATAAATGAAATCATGAGAAACTCAAACCCGAACATTAAAGAATCTCTTTCAACACATGGCATTAAAGATGTTGATAAATTAATAGCTGGTGATTTTGACGACGACTTTTTTGGATTTTTAAAATCTCGATATGAAAGCCTTGAGCCTTATTTGAAAACACTTAAAAATGCAAGTGACAAATTGAATTCTGGTGTTTTCTCAAATATTTGGAATTAAATACCTATAACAAAACCTAAGCGGCATTAAAACGTCCGCTTAGCTTAGGACCGTTAAAGTTTTTTTTAAATATAAACCACTGCATTTTTATCTTCCGCTTCTGCGCTTTACCTCAGCACTAATTAAACTCAATTCTCGTCCGGTTTGACCAGCGACCGAGGTGTTCTCGTCGGCTCTGCGCAACAGGTAGGGCAAGACCTCTTTAACAGGACCAAAGGGAACGTATTTTGCTACATTATATCCCGCATAGGCAAGATTATAGGAGATGTGGTCACTCATGCCTAGGAGTTGGGCGAAAAAGAATTTTTCATTGGTGTTTTCCAGGTTTTTCTCCGCCATTAATTGCGTTAACAGCATGGAGCTTTCTTCATTGTGCGAACCGGCACATAAGGCGAAATGATCCGAGTGAGTGACCATAAACAGTAAAGCTTCGTTATAGTCGCGGTCTGTTGATGCTTTATCCGGCTGAATCGGGGTGGGGTAACCCATTTTTTGGGCGCGCTCCCGCTCTTTTTCCATATAGGCGCCGCGTACTAACTTAACCCCATAAATAACATCCCGTGCTTTAGCTAACTCCAATTGAGCCTTCAAAAACTCTAAGCGGTCATGTCGATACATTTGCACAGTATTGTATATAATGGCGCGTTGCGTATTGTGCTTGCACATCATTTCAAAAGTCCAAGCGTCCAATACTGGTTGAATCCAAGTCTCTTCAGCGTCGATAAACAAGCGCACTTGGTTTTTTGCCGCAGCTTCACAAATGCGTTCGAAGCGGGATTTTACGGCTGAAATTTCTTTCAGTGTTTCTGGATTAGGTGTTAAGGAGTTATCCGATGCGATTTCAAGTAAATCAAAGCGACCAATTCCCGACACTTTGAATACCGCAAAAGGAATCGATCTTGAGGACTTTGCTTTGTCAATGGTAGAAATAATAATCTGAGTGGTATGCTCAAAATCTTCATCGGATGTTTTGCCTTCTACTGAATAGTCTAAGATAGTGCCGACACCAAACGCGCCTAGTTCTTCAATACGCCCTGTACAATCTTCAATGGTTTCACCTCCACAAAATTGCTTGAAAATTGTCGCTTTAATTATACCGGAAATCGGTAATCGAAGTGCTAATGCTAGATTAGTTGCCCATTTTCCAAAACTTACAACCCTCGGTGATGCAATGACTTTGAATAATAAATTGGCACGTCTTAAGTCACGGTCCGATTTGGATTTAAAGGCGACTTCGGTATTTGTAAAATCTAACATACACAAAATTAACGCTTTTTTGGGAGTCAATGCGGCTTAAAGTTTAATACCTTTGACCTATGATGATCATCCAATTTAATGGGACTCCAATTCATGTCGGTTCGCTGGAATCCGGTCCGTTTAGCGACTTGCTGGAGGAATACGGCACGCGTAAAAAAGTTATTGTAGTGGATGAAAACACACACGATTGTTGCCTAGAATATTTGCTCACTGCCTTTCCTTCGCTAGAAGAGGCGGAAGTGATGTTACTGCCTGCCGGAGAAGAGAATAAAGCCCTTGAAGTTTGTTATCAGGTATGGTCGGCTATGTTGGAATATCAGATTAATCGAAACGACTTGGTGATTAATTTAGGAGGTGGTGTTGTTACTGACCTTGGGGGGTTTATCGCTTCGGTTTACAAACGTGGGATTGATTTTATTCATATTCCAACGTCACTGATGGGAATGGTAGATGCCGCGATTGGTGGGAAAAACGGAGTGGACTTGAACGGACTAAAGAACATCATCGGAACCATTACTCAACCCCAAGCGATTTTTGTAGATGCTGGATTTTTAGAGACCTTACCCGCCGAGGAGATTTTCAACGGGTATGCCGAAATGTTGAAGCATGCACTTATCTTAGATGCTGCATATTGGAACCAGTTGAAGGTGCTTAATACAGAGGAAGAGCTAATTCAATTGACAAACATTATTAGATCCATAGAACTTAAAAAACAAGTAGTAGAGTCGGATCCAACCGAAAAAGGGCAGCGGAAATTATTAAATTTTGGTCATTCGCTTGGACATGCCTTGGAATCATATTTTTTAAGCAAGCAACCCATTGCCCACGGTCATGCTGTAGCACTTGGAATGATTGGGGAAAGTTTTGTTTCATATAAACGTGGTGTACTTGCCTTAGATGCATACCGAGAAATTGAGCAATGCATTATTCGTGTTTTCCCTATGCTAGAAATCCCAGAGGAAGCCATAGAAAAACTTATAGAACTCATGCGAAACGATAAGAAGAACGAACGTAATACCTTGAATTTTGTCCTATTGGAATCCATCGGAAAAGCACAAGTCAATGCAGAAATGACTTCAACAGAAGTAGGGGAGGCCTTACTTCATTTATCCCTACTTGCGCAACACGGCAACTAACAAAAAAGGCCCCCAAAGGGAGCCTTAATCATGCCAAATAATGATATCTATTAACGGATGATGGTCATTTCATCAACAATGTGTTTCGCTCCTGAAAATTTATCGATGATAAACAATACGTAACGAATATCCACATTAATGGTCTTCTGTAGGTTTGAATCAAAAATCACATCCCCGGCCATTGCTTCAATGTTGCCGTCAAATGCCAAACCAATTAATTCTCCTTTACTGTTTAATACAGGAGATCCAGAGTTCCCTCCAGTGATGTCATTATTCGTTAGAAAGTTCACGGGCATATGACCGTCTTTGTCTCCATATTCTCCGAAATCTTTTGTGTTATTTAACTCAATTAATTGCTGCGGTAAGTCGAACTCTTCATCCTTCGGCTTGTATTTATTAATTGTTCCTTGCAAGGTGGTGTAGTAATTTACACGGGCGTCGTTTCGATTATCTTCAGGTAATGCACTCACTGAGCCATAAGTCAATCGCATGGTACTGTTTGCGTCCGGATATTTAACAGGGCTTAAGCCAGACTCACGCATTCCTTTAACCAATTTACGGTAAGCTTTCATATAGTCTGCCTGCAACTGCTGCATTTCCGGAGTAGTTGAAAAAAAATGTGCGATTAACTCTTGAGAGAATATAATCATCGGATCATTCGCGATTTCATTCTTAGTCTCCCCATTTATCCAAGCCATTAATTTTTCTTTATTACTGAACAAAGAAGTAGAAAGCATAGTAGTTACGCGCATCGCTACTGCATCAGGACTATCGAAGGAGGCAGGAAGTTTATATCCAGCGTTCATGATGTATAGCATAAGACCGTTTAAAAGAATGTCTTTTTCCGTAGGTAATGAAACGGTGGTATA
The DNA here is from genome assembly GCA_041163605.1 of Bacteroidota bacterium. GTDB lineage: Bacteria > Bacteroidota > Bacteroidia > Flavobacteriales_D > Crocinitomicaceae > UBA952. The sequence continues at coordinate 7,824 of JBEAQY010000054.1, forward strand.
AAATTCTTCTACAGATGCTAGCACACTTTCTTTCAACTCTTTTTTCTTACTTGCATCCGCTTTCTCGTATTCCATTAATTTCGCTCCAAGATTTCTGGAAATCAAAGCAAATTCTGAGGATCTTAACAATATAGATAAGTAATTATCATGACGAGACTTTTCGTTGGTTGCAGAGTAGTATGCATTAATCGTGCTTACAACGTTTCCATATTCTTTCTTGTTTTTGCGTTTGTTTGCCCATGCATCAAAGGCAGCTTCGTTTTCCGCTTTTGTTTTTGCTGTACCGAATTTTGTTAAGGCATCGATCATTCCTTGACGGTTTTTCCAATAGTTTGCTAACCTTGCATATTTCGAAGCATAGTTTAAGCGAACTTCATCATCTTTGTCCATGTAATTCTTCATGGCATCCATGGCTGTTTTAGAGGCTTCAACCCATGCTGGGTAGGCATACTTAACATTTTGGTCGATTCCTGAGGCAGGCAACCAACGGTTGGTTCGACCTGGAAAACCAAGTATCATGGCGAAATCACCTTCCTTAATCCCTTGAATATTCACTTTCAAATGAACCTTGGGCGTAAGGGGAACATTCTTTGTAGAGTACTCAGCGGGATTGCCGTTCTCATCTGCATAGATCCTAAACATAGAGAAATCACCAGTATGACGCGGCCATTCCCAATTGTCTGTGTCGCCACCAAACTTACCAATTGAATTAGGAGGTGTGCCTACCAAACGAACGTCTTTATAGTCTTGGAATACAAAATAATAGTATTCATTTCCTTGAAAAAATGAACGGACTTGCACTACATATTTTCCACCTTCACTGTTTTCTTTTTCAATTAAGGCAATCTCTTCTTTAATGATTTTCTCTCGTTCCGCTTCAGTCATTTGATCATTAACCTTACCTAAAATTCGTTTGGACACATCATCCATTCGAACAAAGAATCGAACGAATAGAGATTTTGGTTTCAATTCGTCGGCTTTTGTTGCTGCCCAATACCCATTGGTAAGGTGGTCTTCTGATGGAGTAGATAATTCAGCTATAGCATCATATCCGCAGTGGTGATTGGTTAATACTAACCCTTGAGATGAAATCAATTCAGCGGTACAACCCCCGTTAAATTGTACCACAGCATCCTTTAAACTAGAATGGTTAATGCTGTAAATTTCTTCGGCTGTTAATTGCAATCCGAGTTTCTCCATATCTCGTTGGTTCAAACGCTCAATGAACATTAAGAACCACATTCCTTCATCGGCTCGAACGAAGAACCCAACAAAAAGGACAATGGCTAAGAGTGTGTGTTTCATGTTTTTCATAGTTTTCTGAATTAAGGACAGCTAATATAGTGAAATAACTAGTATTTAATTCGCTTTTTGTCCTCGTGATTTTTGAATGCGTTGTTTTTTCATGCGACTTAAGGATTCAGGTAAGATTCCTAAATATGAGGCAATCTGGTGTTGAGGCACAAGTTGTTCAATGCTTGGATGGCGTTCAATGAGCGCTAGGTATCGTTCTTCGGCACTTGCAGAAACTGTAAGGAATAAGCGTTTTTGCAAGACAGCAAGCGTTCGTTGAGCCATCATTCTAAACAAGCGCTCCATCTGAGGGATTTGCTGAAAAATCTCATCTAGTCCGTCATGTGTAAAAGCTAGAACCCAAGTATCCTCTAAAGCCTGAACATTAAGTTGGGAAGGAGATCGCAATTCAAAACTAGCTAAATCCCCAATCCACCAATCTTTAAATCCAAAATACAAGACATGCTCTTGAGATTTCCCATCGATATAGAACACGCGCATGGTTCCGTCGATAATGAAAGCTTGTTCGAACCCTAAGTCTCCTTCACGCAAAAAATACGTTTTACGTTTAACATAGCGCAGGGTAAAGCGCTGCTTTATAAACGCTTTGTCTGTTTCGGAAAGCGTAACCCGTTGTTGGATATAGTTGAAGAGGTCATGGTAAGCGTTCTCTTCCGTTACGAGAGTTGCATTCGAATTCTCCATTCTTTAGGATATAAATTGTTAAAACGATTTCCAAGGTGCTTAATAAATCCTAAGCCCATTTCTTTGAAGGTTACAATATAAAACCCCTGATTCTGGGCTTCAATCGGAAAGGTTTCGCCTCGTAAATATTGCAGGGCTTCACGTTCCGTAAGTTCAATGCGTTTAATGTTAGTTTCTATTGAATTCATCAAGGCCAACTCATGAAAAGGAATCCATCCTTTTGGACTTTGTTCCGCGATTTTGACTCCTTTTTTTATAATTCGAAGCGGACAATCAATTGATTTGAGCAGCGCGTGTGTTTCCTTACTTAGCAAATGTAGCCCTGTTCGTTCTTCAATCAGGACTTGGTTTTCTGAAAGCGCTATTCCAAAGATTGGATTTTTCGAAACAGGATCTTGCTCATTTCCAAGCGATCGAATTATGGTGCCTTTTTTACGCAACACAGCAATATATAATCCTTCAGATTCTGCAGCGCCAGGGATGAAATAATGTCCGAGCTTACTTCTTCCAGGAACGCAAGCGGATGGAACATTCCATGTAACCATTTCAAAGGAACCATCGGTTAAAAGGTGTGTTATTTGGTCTTCATTCTCCAATTGGTTGAAGGTACAGGTAGAATAAATTAAATAGCCGCCTGGTTTTACAGATTGAATCACGTGACCCAACAATTCGGTTTGGCGAGCCGCACAAAGTACAGGGGAATCAGGTTTCCATTCGGAACGTGCATTTTTATCTTTACGAAACATCCCTTCTCCAGAACATGGAGCATCTACTAACACTACATCGAAACAATCCATTAGCTCGGTAAAAGCTTCCGGTGAATCATTAGAAACCAGCACATTATCCACGCCCCATTTGCCCAAATTCTCCGCAAGAATATTGCTTCGGTGTCGATTAATCTCATTCGCAAGTACCGCTGAATTTATGGGTAGTGCATCCAACATGGCACTTGTTTTTCCTCCGGGGGCAGCACAAAGATCCAATACGTGCGACCCTTCTGGCAATTTAAGTTGTTTTATTAAATCGAAAAGTACCATCGAAGCTGCTTCTTGCGCATAGTAAACCCCGGCGTGATAGCTCGGGTCTAAGGTGAACGTCGGCCGTTCTTCCAAATAGTATCCCATCGTGCACCATGAAACTAGTTGTAAATTAGAAATATCCTTAGCTGAAGATTTTCTTGGGTTTATACGAATTGAAATCGGAGAAGGCTGGTCTAAGGCATCTATTAATTGTTCGCCAAACGGAGAGTTCAAGCGAATGGAATCTACAAATGCTTCGGGAAGCGGAGTGCTTAACATGCCACAAAGGTAACTTTTAAATAGGAGGGGAGTGAAGTGTTCGGTGTAAAAGCGCGATTCAAACTCACACCAGGAATGCCAATCAACTGATCGTCAACAAACAGAACAGGCCAGTCAAGACGTTGAAAAGCCGGGATTCCGTTGTCCTTCAATATAGCATTTACTGTTTTTGTACTTTTCATTCCCACCGGAACAAAGGATTCCTCTAATTTTCCACGCAGCAACTTTAGTTCACCCTCAATCTGATTCGGGTCTAAATAGAACGTTAAGGTGTTAAACCGTGCAGGTAAAGACACTACGGGCTCAACGTTAAAAGAAAAATCAATACACGGTATCTGACTAACTAGGTAAATCTTGTTTTTGAATTTTACTAGTTCCTGATAACCTTTTGCGTTGTGTACTAAATGAACACGTTTGTTATTCTCCGCCTCTGATAACTGAATAATTGATGGAATAAAACGAGGCTCGATTTCGAGCATTTTAAATGCCTCAATGAGTATTGTCGAGTCTTCTGACAACTCCTTAATCGGAATAAATCGTTGCGTTTTCCATTGCTTAGCAAGTACTTTTGCGTTTTCGAAAATCTCTAGGTAGCTCTGAAAACATGCGTTTCGCACGATGAGCACCTGCTCTTTGATGGATGGATTGAGCTTCTCCAGTGTTGGGATCATATCCAAACGGATTGCATTACGTAGGTATTTGAGATCCGCATTGCTTTTATCTTCCCTCCAACTAATCCCATGTGTATGCGCGTAATCGATAATTTCAGCCTTCGAAAGATGCAAGAATGGACGTAAAATGCCTTTGCGCATTTCATGCATTCCGGCTAATCCAGCCAAGCCACTGTTTCTGAATAAATGCAAGAAAAAGGTCTCAATTTGATCGTCTTGATGGTGGGCAGTTACGATTAAAATATCCATTGAATCACCAACTAATTCCTTGAAAAATTGGTAGCGAATGGTACGGGCCTCTTGTTGTAAATTCCCGCCTTGTTGTGTTAATCGTTCGCCCAAATCAAGGGTTCGTTCATGAAATGAAATCTTGTGTAATAAACACAAATCTTGAATCATACGCGCATCTGCATCACTATCCTCACCCCGTAATTGATAATTAACATGCGCCACAGAAAAAGGTAGCTGATACGCTAGAAAAGTATGGAACAAGACCATGGAATCTACACCTGCGCTGCATGCAAGGATGTAGTGAGAAGCTGGATGTTTTGATATGATTTCTATAACCTTATTCATCTGATTTCAACCGAATCAATCGACCGATTTTTAAAAGGCATTCCTCATACTCTTGTTTGGCGTCTGCACCAATGGTAATTGCACTTCCAACCCCACAACTCAAATAGTTTTCTGCAGGGTAGTAGGCTAAAGAACGAATTACCACATTAAAGTCAAAATCCCCGCCCGGTTTAAAATAACCAATACTTCCAGAATAAATTTCACGGTTGGAATCCTCAAATTGATCCATATACCTAACGGCATTTCTCTTTGGGGCGCCCGTCATGGAACCCATTGGGAAACTTGCCCTTAAAATGTCCGAAAATTCTATGGCTGGCTTAAGTTTACAAGAAACGGTAGAGATCATTTGATGAACAGTTTTAAACGAATACAATCCCAATAACTCATCTACTTGTACACTTCCAGGTTTTGCAATCTTTGAAAGGTCATTGCGTACCAAATCAACAATCATGACATTTTCAGCGCGTTCTTTTTTCGAATGTATTAAGCCTTGTTTTGCTGCTTCGTCAGCTAAGGAATTGTTCATTCTGGGAGAAGTACCTTTGATAGGTTGTGACTTTAAAATGTCTCCTTCTTTTTGAATGTATCTCTCTGGACTTCCACATGCAAGCCACAGATTATCTGCAATAAATAATCCGGAAAATGGGGCTTCTGTCCGCTGATTTACTAAGTTATATAAGCCGTGAGGAGAGGAAGATGTATGGTTATCTAAGAAATACTCTTGACAATAATTGGTTTCATAAAGATCTCCACGCTGAATAAGCTGTTTGATTTCATTAACACGTTGAATGTATTTATCTTTTGGAGTACGAGCACTAAAAGGCGCTAAATCAGGCGCTTCGCTATGTGTTAAGGTTTCGAAGAAATCTTGTACAAGGGTTATATCATTCCCTTGAACTAAGTCGATTTCATCCTGATTAATTTTAGCAACAACCGATGGAACCCAGAAATAGGCGAGGGGAAGCTTCAGATTTCCCTTGCTTGGTAATTGATCTACGTGCTGTTTAAGTTCGTAGGAAAGGTATCCAAAAACGTAGGTGTTTTTATGCTCCAATAGAAAGGCATCCAAGGCGGGGAGTTGCGTTGGACAGGATAGGGTAAAGGCTGGTCCAGCACCGATACCTAGAATCGCAGTTCCGTCGTTAGAATTTAAATAGCACGTTGGAATTTGATTACTCATTGGTTAAAAAAGCTGTAACTTATTGAGAGGGACAGAAATCTTCATGTTATTTACGAGTAGGTGAGCCTTTGACTTTTCAATGGTTTCAATAATGCCTACTTGTTTTGTTCCCGCTATGCGTACCTTATCGCCAACATTAAAGACTACCGGTACAGGAATTTGCTCAGGTTTTTTCTTTACTGGACTTGGTTTTTTGATCGTTGGTTTAACTGTAGACTTTAAAAAGAAGGCTCGAATTTCTTCCATTAATGTCTCATTTTCTTTTCGTTTACGCGGACTTGGATTAAAGCGATAAATGTATTTCTCAAAGCGTTGGCCGAGTTGAATCCATTTTGCTTGCTCATCCGCTTGGTTACCTAACACTTTCGTTTTTCGCGCATAGAAATTGGCTTGTTCACGAACCTTTCGCAGTTCTTCAATCATTCCTTCCTGCGCATTTTTGTGCTCTTGAATCATTTTTTGGAGGTAGCGTTTTTCTTGTTGTAGGGTAGATAATAACTCATTGAAGCGTTTGGTTTCCTCCGAAAGTCGCTTTTTGGCTGCTTTCAGTATGTCCTCCGGGATTCCATTGATGCTGGCCACTTCAAAGGTAAAGGAACTACCCGGCACCCCTAATTCTAATTGGTATAAAGGTTTCAAGGATTTTATATCAAATTTCATGGAGCCATTTATTGCCTGAGCTAACTCACTGGCTTTGAACTTGATCGCTGCATAATGTGTGGTAATGATAGCAAAACACCCCTTATCGTAAAGACGTTCAAAGAAAATCTCCGCTAATGCACCCCCTAATTCAGGGTCTGAACCCGTTCCGAACTCGTCTAATAGCAGAAAGGTATTTGGATTACTTCGCTCTAAAAAGAACTTCATGCGTTGCAAACGGTAAGAGTATGTACTTAGTTCATTTTCAATGGATTGATTGTCGCCAATGTCTGAATAAAGTTGCTGAAAAAAGCAAGCCTTAGAATCCGGATGCACAGGTATGAGTAAGCCCGCTTGTAACATGCATTGTAACAAGCCAAAGGTTTTCATGGTAAGGCTTTTTCCACCTGCATTTGGACCAGAAATCACGAGCATGCGGTGTGTTTCATCCAAAGAAAACTCTTGAGGTATCGTTCGCTTCCCTTGATTTCGATTGTTTTCTCTTAAAATTGGATGATAAGCGAGGGTCCAATGCAATGTTTTCTCCTTTGAAAGTGCGGGTAGGGTAGCCTCCATGTGAAAAGCCAAGCGAGCTTTGGCGTTAATTACATCAAAGCTAACCAATGCTGTTTGATACGCTTGGATCAAGGGTAAATGAATCCTGAATTGGGCCGTTAGTGCTTTTAAAATGCGATAAATCTCTTTTTTTTCATCGTCGAATAAACAAGCTAATTCATGATTGAGCTCCTGATTTACTTTCGGTTCAATGTAGGTTAGGCTACCCGTTTTACTGGCCCCTAAAATCGTTCCTGGGACCCTGCGTTTAAAGCCTGATTGTACGGTTAATACCCTTCGGTTATCGATGAAGGACTCGTACGTTTCTCCGAGTAAACCATCCTTAACGAGTTTACGCATTTCACGCTCAAAATTACGATTGATTTTTTGACGTATTATCTTTATTTCGTGTCGAATTCGTGCCAATTCAGGCGTAGCATCATCCTTGATGTTTCGGGTCTGTTTTACATCAATAATTTTAGTGATACGTTCGACTAATTCATCCGTGAGATAACAGTCTTGAAAAACCTGCGCCAAGGAGGAAAACGAACTGGAATGCTCGAAGAATTTTAGATAGGCATTCACTAAGTTGCTCGCATCATAGATTCGAATGAAACCTTCCAAGCTAAGTACAGTATCTTCAATGCTCAAAAATTTTAGTTCTGAAAGTAGTTCATCAAATTCCAAGGCTGGAAACGTTCTTTTCTGAAGAATAATATCGAGCCGTTCTTTGGTTTGATTTAACTGATGGATGAGAGATTTATATCGGTTGCTTGGGATTAACTTGTTAAGTTGATCAACGGCTGATTTTGAAACGGCAAATCCACCCAATTGAAAAAGAATATCATTGAACTGTAATTCCTGTAGGGTTTGACTATCCGTAAATGCAGTCGTTTTAAACATAACACAAAGCTACTCGTTATTTGAATGCCACATTGTACTATAATTAATATTATGTTAAATAGAATTATAGCCAGTACTATCACTCCCAGCCATTATACCCTGATTGCAAATCATACAAATGTTTATATCCTGCCTTTTTCAATTGCTTGCAGGCCTCTGCACTTCTTGCTCCGGCGGCACAGTAAACTAATACTACACGGTCTTTAGGAATTATCCGTTCAACTTCCGAAAGAAAATTATTTGCAAAATAACTTACATTTATTGAACCCTGAATTTTTCCTTCCTGTACTTCATTAGCTGTACGAACATCCAAAATCACTGATGTAGAATCCAACATCAATTCTTTGAAACGTGCATTATCTACCTTAGTTTGAGAAAAAACCTGCAGCACCGTAAACATGATGAGGATTAATAAATACTTTTGCATAGTATGAATTTTCTTCAAAATTAACATTTCACACGAAATTCTATTTAACATAAGTATGAGCTGCTATTCGTTTAATGGGTTTATTCCCGTGGTTGATCCCTCCAGTTATATTCATGATACAGCCTCTGTTATTGGGGATGTAATCATTGGTAAAGATTGTTACGTAGGTCCTGGTGCGGTTATTCGTGGAGATTGGGGTCGGATTATCATTGAAGACGGCTGTAATGTTCAAGAAAACTGTGTGGTTCATATGTTCCCTGGAAAACATATTACGTTTGAATCGGGTGCTCACATCGGACATGGTGCGGTGGTTCATGGAGCTACGTTGAAATCCAACTGCCTTATTGGAATGAATGCCGTAGTTATGGACGGTGCGATTGTCGGTAAAAACTCCATCGTTGGTGCCTTGAGTTTTGTTAAAGCCGAAGAAATTATTCCCGATAATCATTTATACGCTGGCAACCCAGGCCGGATTATAAAGGAAATCTCTGCGGATATGATTGAATGGAAGACCGAAGGAACGGCCTTATATCAATCCCTACCGGCTTCTTGTCATGCCTCTCTCCTACCCGTTTCCCCATTGACGTCAATTGAAGCAAATCGTCCTACGCACGAAATGGTGTATAAGACGTGGAAAACCCGTCAATAGTTTTTCTTCTTTTATAGTACAGATTCGTTCAGTTCTTTTAATTTTGTACCCCGTAGTTACTATTTTATGTCAAAATCCACAAAGTATATTTTTGTAACCGGGGGGGTAACATCTTCTTTAGGCAAAGGAATCATTTCTGCCTCATTAGCCAAATTATTGCAAACTAGAGGGTATGCAGTTACCATTCAAAAACTTGACCCATACATTAATATTGATCCAGGTACATTAAATCCATATGAGCACGGTGAATGTTACGTAACTGACGATGGAGCTGAAACTGATTTGGATTTAGGACATTACGAGCGTTTTTTAAATGTTCCTACGTCTCAGGCAAACAACATAACTACGGGGCGTATTTATAAGAACGTTATTGAAAAAGAACGTCGTGGCGATTATTTAGGTAAAACTGTACAGGTAATCCCACACATAACGGATGAAATTAAAGATCGTATTCAAGAGTTAGCCGCTAATGGACAATACGATATCGTTATAACTGAAATTGGTGGAACCGTTGGTGATATTGAGTCCCTTCCGTATGTTGAAGCGGTTCGTCAAATGATGTGGGAATTTGAAGACGACTGCATCGTAATACACTTAACATTAATTCCTTATCTATCAGCGGCGGGTGAGCTAAAAACAAAGCCTACACAGCACAGCGTTAAAGCACTTTTGGAACTTGGAGTTCAACCAGATATCTTATGTTGCAGAACCGAACATCCGTTGGACATGGGGCTTCGCAAAAAGATTGCGCGATTCACCAATGTGTCCATTAATGCGGTGATTGAGGCAAAGGATGCGTCTACGATTTACGATGTTCCATTATTGATGCAGGCCGAAGAATTAGACATTGTGGTATTGGATAAACTTGGATTATCTAAGAAACAAGCACCTGATTTAACGCATTGGAAAGATTTCTTGGATAAATTAAAGAATCCAAAACACCACATAGATATTGCCTTAGTTGGTAAATATGTAGAGTTAAAAGATTCGTACAAATCAATTTCTGAGGCTATTATTCATGCTGGAGTCGCAAACAATACCAAGGTGAATGTACACTGGATTCAATCAGAAACGATCACTCCAAGTAATAGTGCTGCAATTCTTCGTGAGATGGACGGCATTTTAGTTGCTCCTGGCTTTGGTTCTCGTGGAATTGCAGGAAAAATCGAAGCGGTGCGCTATGCTCGAACGAGCAATACGCCATTCTTCGGAATTTGCTTAGGGATGCAATGCGCTGTAATTGAGTTTGCTCGAAACGTTCTTGGATACATCGATGCACATACTATGGAAATTAATCCGGATTCAACACATCCAGTGATTTCGATGATGGAGGAACAAAAGACTCTAAAGAACTTAGGTGGAACCATGCGATTGGGCGCATACGATTGTCATTTAAAACCAAGCTCAAACATCGCGAATGCCTATCATGCCGACAAAATAAGCGAACGGCATCGCCACCGTTTCGAATTGAATAATGAATATTTAGAAGTGCTTGAGGGGGCTGGAATGAGAGCAACCGGAAGAAATCCAGAAACAGGGTTAGTAGAAGTAGTAGAAATTCATAATCACCCTTGGTTTGTTGGTGTTCAATTCCACCCGGAATATAAAAGTACCGTTGATAACCCTCACCCACTTTTCACTGCATTTATTGATGCAGCTCTAAAAAACAAAAAATAAAATGGATAGAAATACCACGATTGGATTAATTCTCATAGGTTTATTGTTAACGGTATTCACCATTGTTAACCAACCTTCAAAAGAGGATATCGAAAAAGCTAAAAAAGAACAATCTGCAAAGAAGAAATCCCAGGCTAAGAATGCCACGACTAAAGAAACAGGAAAAAATGATTCAAAAAAATCTACGGATAAGCCCAATGAAAACACTTCAGGTAATGTTTTAGCACCTATAGAAGAAATTAAGGCTACTCAAGTTAAATTAGAGAACGACTACTTAACGGTTGTGCTTAATTCACAAGGAGCAAACGTGGAGGCAGTCTATCTTAAAAAATTTCGTTCGTATGATGATTTCGATAAGAAGAAATCAGAATCCCTCTGTCTTTTTAAAAGTGATGATGCCGCAAATTTCATCGTAATTCCAGGGGTTATAAATACAAAGAATCTTACGTTTAGTGTGAATGAAACTCAGAAAAGAAATAATACGGAATTCTCTTATCGTCAAGGAAAAAAACTGATTGTAGTTAGTTATTCTATTAAGGATGATTATCGCTTGGCTTACAACTTGCAACTTGAAGGGTTTTCAAAATTGGAAATAGACAAAGTTCGCTTAAAGTGGGCTATGAATTTCCGTAGAACGGAACGTAAGTTAAAAGAGCAACGCCGAATTACCACGGTGTGTTTTGAACAAAAAAATGACGGATTAGATTACTTAAGTGAAACTTCAGATGACTTTTCAGAAACAAGCGATGACATTGAATGGGTTGCGTTTAAGCAAAGTTATTTCTCTGCCATATTACATCCTGATAACGGGTTCCGTAAAGAGGATGGTCGTTTTAATATTAAAAACTTTGGTGAAGGAAGCAAACGTGAATTTACCAACATCAAAGAAATGACCACCGTATTGGCTCCGAATTTTGAGCAAAACAATGCATCTTTTACTTGGTATTTTGGACCAAACGACTACAATCAACTTCGTAGTTATGATCAAGGGTATGATGACATTTTAAATTATGGATGGGGACTATTTAGATGGATTAATTTATATGCCGTTCAACCCATTTTTAACTTGTTAGTTAGTAATGGAATTGGAGCAGGATTAGCGATTTTATTACTAACCCTAATCTTAAAGTTGATTTTGATGCCCATTCAGTGGAAGATGTTTGTTTCTTCAGTTAAAATGCGCATCCTAAAGCCCCAAGTAGAAGAGTTAAACAAGAAGTATCCAGATCAAGGCGACGCGCTTAAAAAACAATCCGAAATGATGGCCCTGTACAAAGAATCTGGTGCAAGTCCCTTGGCCGGATGCGTTCCAATGCTGATTCAAATGCCAATCTTACTTGCCGTATTCCGATTTTTCCCTGCTGCTTTCGAATTGCGACAACAAGGATTCTTATGGGCAGAAGACCTTTCCTCTTATGATTCCATTTGGGATTTTGGATTTAATTTATGGCCGTACGGAGATCACATGAGTTTGTTCACCTTGTTAATGGCTGCAACAACGCTTGTTTATACGTACATGAACAGTGGTAATATGCAACAGCCAACGCAACCGGGTATGCCCGATATGAAAGTAATGATGTATATTTTCCCGGTGTTAATGATATTCTTCTTTAACGATTATTCTTCCGGTTTAAGTTACTACTATTTCATCTCTACCCTCTTCTCAATTTTACTCATGGTTGCCATTAAAAAGTTCTTTGTAAACGAAGAAAAATTAAAGGTTAAAATGATGGAACGTCAAGCGAAAGCAGAGAAAACACCTAAGAAAAAATCTAAGTTTCAGGAGCGACTCGAGGAGATGCAACGAAAGTCCATTGAAATGCAAAAAAATAACAAGAAAAAATAAGTATGAAGTTTTTTATCGATACCGCAAACCTAGCAGAAATACGTGAAGCGAATGATATGGGGATTTTGGATGGGGTTACTACGAATCCTTCCTTAATGGCGAAAGAAGGCATCACTGGAACAAATAATATTCTTAACCATTATGTTCAAATTTGTAATATAGTTGATGGTCCCGTAAGCTCGGAAGTTATTGCCACTGATTTTGAAGGTATGGTTCGGGAAGGGGAAGCGTTGGCTGAATTACACCCCAACATTGTGGTTAAAATCCCAATGATAACTGAAGGAATTAAAGCCATTAAATACTTTTCACAAAAAGGAATCCCAACCAATTGCACCTTGATTTTCTCTGCTGGACAAGCACTTCTGGCAGCAAAAGCTGGCGCCACGTTCATCTCTCCATTTTTGGGACGCTTAGATGATGTTTCAACCGATGGTTTAAGTTTGATTCAACAAATACGCACCATTTACGATAATTACGATTTTGGTACCGAAATACTTGCAGCCTCTGTTCGTCACCCGATGCATATCATTCACTGTGCGAGCATTGGTGCGGATGTAATGACTGGACCGTTGAGCGCAATTAAAGCGTTGACAAAGCACCCGTTAACGGATATTGGATTGCAACAATTTTTGGCTGATCACGCCAAAGGAAATCAATAATGCTTTCTAAAGAAGAACGCAAGCAGTATAATCAGCTTTTTTGGGATGGGTTCAAAAAGGAAATGCGCAGGCATAACACCAAGAACCGAAGAGCAATTAATTGGCTGAAGTACCCCACAGATATTAAGCATGTTTACTTAAGACTTCATTGCGACAATACGGGGGCCTACCTGAATTTTGATGTTCAATTTAAAGATAAAGGCATTCGTGATATCTTTTGGGAACAATTATTAGAACTCAAACAAGTTATGGAAAATGCCACCGGCGATCAAGGACGTTGGTTACGGAATCAAACCGCAAAAGAAGGTTTTGTTTTTGATCGCATTCAATGGGTTCATCCGGAGGTTAATTATTACTCACAAGAAGACTGGCCCGATATCTTTGGGTTTCTAAAGGAACGTTTGCTTGCTTTTGACCTCTTTTACCAAGAATTTAAGGATGTGCTCATTCTTTTGGTAGATTAAACTTACCTTTGTGTTATGCGCATTTATTTCTATTCGATTCTTTTAGTGAGTTTTAGTTCTTTTGGTCAAGGAACGGTGATTTTTAATGAAGATTTCCAACAAGGAATTCCGGCGAATTTCACCATGTTAAATTTGGATTTAAACGCACCAAATACTCAAGTTTCTGAATTTAATGCTCCGTGGATAACGGCATTAGACCCTGAAAACCCCTTGGATAATGTAGCTGCTGCTACCTCTTTCTTTGAGAATCCAGATACAGCAAATCGATGGTTAATTACACCTTCTATTTCCTTAGGTGCTTTCGGGAATTACCTCACGTGGAATGCTAAATCACAAGATGCATCCTATCCGGATAATTACCTAGTACTTTTATCTACTACAGATAACCAAACGTCAAGCTTTACCGACACCATAGCATTTATAACAGGTGAGAATTTTGAATGGATATCAAGAGAAGTAAATTTAACTGGACAGGGCTTTGACAATGCGGTAATCCATATAGCATTTGTTTTAAGAACCTATGATGGATTTAAATTGTACATTGACGATATTGAAGTGCGTACCATGGATAATACTAGTATCGAAGAGCCAAGTCTACCATTCTTATCTTTTTATCCGAACCCAGCTTCAAACGTGTTACATATGAACCAATCAGGATTCATTCAAATTTACAGTACTACTGGGAGTCTAATGTATTCTGGAAATGATTCTGAAATATCCATAGAATCCTTGACTTCAGGCATGTATCTGATAAAAGCAGCGGGATACTCCCCTGCTCGTTTTATCAAGTTATAGTCACCACCGAACTGGATGAAGTTCGTCTAAATCATGTTTTCTCTTAGCAATGCTTTGCCTGTGTTTCACCATCGCATCCGCGTTACTTTCTTCTGAAAATCGATGATTTTCCATTCGTCGAATTTGTGCTACTTCGTTAAATGCTTTAATTAAATTCTCTGTAAATAGGGCGCGTTGTAATTTATCAAAAACGATATCGATTGCAAATTCAGTTGGATGTGCACCGTCTCTTTCAAAAAACCGATAATCCCTTAACTCATCCATGACAATTTCGTAAGCCGGAAAATATGTTGCAGTTAAGGCAGTATCAACAAGCTGATGGCACGCTTCGATCAGGCACGCTTTGCTTCTAGAATTCTCAACGATTCCATCCCGCAAATGCCGAACAGGACTAACGGTAAAAACGATTTTTAAAAAAGGATTGAGCCTATTTAATCTAGAAATAAGGATGTGTAATGTGTCGCTTATTTCTTTAATACTTAATAACCTTTTTGTGAAATTTGATGCCGGTAATTTATGACAATTAGCAACCATTAATCCCGTTGAATTCAATTCATAAACCCAAGCAGAGCCCAGTGTGATAAACAAGGTGTCCATTTCTTGAAGAGCCTTTAATGATTCAGCACGCAAACGTTGGACAATTATTTTTAATTCCTCCGGGTTTGAATGAATGATCTTATGTGATGTTTCCCAATAAAATGAATGGTTCTCTGTAGAATAAATATTAAATTCATGAGTTAAATCAATTGAACCAAGTATTTGATTTACAATGGATAGAGGATTGTAAGTTGTTCCAAAAGGACTCAACCAAGCGTCAAGCCCATGGTAACGAAACCGTTGATGCATATGGTCAGAAAAGCAACTGCCGATAAATCCAAACTGATGATCAAACGAATCTATTTGATTGATTTGTTCTATTCGAACCGGAGTGAAAAAATGATCATACTTCATTGGAATTCAATAAAGTGCGAGCATTTACTAAGGCTGCTTCATTAATCGTCTCACCACTCATTAATCTCGCAATTTCTGTGATACGTTCCTCATTGCTCAATACAACTACAGAAGTTTCAACGCGTTGGTTTATTTCTGTTTTTCGGACCACCAAGTGATGTTGTGCCTGCGCAGCTACTTGTGGTAAATGCGTAATAGCAAAAAGCTGTCGCCCCTGCCCCATTTCTTTTAATAATTTTCCAATTTTTTCTGCCACGTCACCGGAAACTCCCGTATCAATTTCATCAAATAAAATACTGGGCATCTCCATTTTTTCTGAAACCAGCTGTTGTAAGAGCAACATAACGCGGGATAATTCTCCGCCACTCGCAGCCTTCTGTATCGGTATAGGAAGCATTCCTTTATTCGCTGAAAACAACATTTCTAGCGTAATCATTCCACACGAATTAAGCTCCGAGGTTTCCGTAAGATTAAAGGTTAATTGAGCACCTGATAATTTCAATCCAATCAAGCCATGTTGTATGCGATCCTCAATGTTTGGTAAGGCCTCTTTGCGAAGTTTATTTAATGCCACTGCACGGTCGGTAAGCGCTTTTTCGAGTTGACTAAGCGCGTGTTGTTCAGCCGTAATAAATGCTTTTAGTTCGTCTAATTCATTTACGCGTCCTTCTAATACGTGTTGCAAATCCAAGAGCGCCTCTTGTGAAGTCAAGCGATGCTTGTTAAGTATCCGGTTAAACTCATCTACTTGCGGTAAGATTGATGCTTCATCGACTTCTGATGACTCCAACTGCTGAAGGGCTTTACCCGACAAGTAACTCAACTCCGAAAAACGTGCGGATATTTCATTAACTATTGTTTTTATCTCTTGAAGAGAATTAGCTTTGGATTCATGTCGCTCAATGGTTTTTGCCACGCTAGATAAGTCTTGTAGCATTGGACTTTCACTTATGGACATTAGAGAATTAATGTCTGAAATCAATTCCTGATTTTCCTCCTTGAGTTCTAGTTTTTTCGATAGCTCTTCATAATCAACATCCTCGAGCTTAAGGGCTAGAATTTCCGTTAAAATGAATTGTTCGTAATCCATTTTGGATTCCAGTAAACTCAAATCCTGTACCTTATTACTTAATGCACTCTTGCGTTTTATATATTCTTGATAGCCGGTTGTATATTCGATGAATTCGGTTTGAGTGCCTGAAAGCGCATCCAAGATATACAACTGGTATTCTTGATTTTTAAGTTCAAGTGTATTATACTGCGAGTGAATTATAAATAACCGTTCACCCAGTGCCTTCATGTCTTGTAGGGTTACTGGCGTATCATTTATAAACGCCCTTGATTTTCCATCTTTATGAATTTCACGACGTAAGATGACTTCTTTCCAAGGCTCAAGCGAACGGTCATTAAGCCATTGAATGATTTCAGGTGTAACACTAAAATGTGCCTCCACAATGCTTCGGGTATCGCATGGACCGATTACACTAAAATCAGCGCGTTCTCCTTTTATTAGGCCAAGCGCATTTAATAAAATAGATTTTCCAGAACCTGTTTCTCCAGTTATTGCAGTATAGCATGGCCTAAATTCAAGCGTAAGCTCATTAATCAGCACAAAATTCCGGATGATTAAACGCGTAAGCATTACTCAAGTATTTCTTGATATTTCGAAGAATTAGAAGGATCTATTCGCTTTAGGAGGGTTACAAAATTAGTTTTTTCTTTCAACTCAGAATCTGAAAGAATTTTCTTTAACTCATCGCGTTTGCATAGCAGGTAATTAACTACGTTGGGAGAATTTGGTCTAACCTGAACTACCGGTGTCAATTTAGAGAGCGCGTCATACAATGCTTTTTTCCCTTTAACCTTATCCTCATACATTTGGTCCATCCCATTGCGGTGGTAAGAAAAATTACACTCACGAAGTGGTTCAAATGCAGCCTGCAGCACATTGTCCGCTAACCAAAATCGATTCCTTTTACCTTGTTCACTTGATTTCCAACCTGGCGCACCAGAATTTTGGGCATTTGATACAATTTGTTGGCATTCATTGAAAAACTTTGTCCCACCTTTTAATGAAAACGAGTCGTAATCCATACCTAAAATAAAGTAGGCATAAAATGCCATGATTGAAGATAAATTATCTCGGTATTGATTGGGGGTATAGGTAATCAGGGTATTTCGTGAATACGAAAACGCCAAATCTTCATCTCGATAATTAAATAATAAGGTATTATAATTTGAGTTGAATACTGGTCTTGATGCTTGAATTTGTATGGCTCCTGTGTATGTGCCTGGAGCTGGAATTTTATTGATTTGAAGTTGGATGTTGCAATTGATTCGTTCCTCCGTTTTAAATTGGTCTTTTGTCCATTGCGTATTATTCAATAACTCGGTCAAGACTAATTCTAATTCTTTGAAGATTTCCAGTTCGGTACTGTTTACTTCAAGGCTAGCCTCCTTGATAATTGAAACCTTACAATTAAGTTCCTGCGCTGAAAACAGGGAAATCATTAAGGCTAGAAAGAATACTATAAAATGCTTCATACACGAATTGTTGTAATAAAATCTATAATCCCTTGTGCAATCTTTGGTTTTGAGGCAACCGGTAATTCAAGGGCCAAGCCATTAACGTCGAAGATACGAACTTTATTGGTATCGGAATTAAAGCATTTTTCATTTTCTTCCATTACATTTAAAACAATCGCATCTGCATTTTTTCGGGCTAATTTTTCAGTAGCATGTTGATCTGCATTATTTGTCTCAAGAGCAAATCCTATGGTGCGTTGCTTGGTTGATTTATTTGACCCAGCCCATGATAAAATATCAGGATTTTTTATAAGTTCAATGTTTAGTTCTTCGCTCGTTTTTTTAATTTTTTCCTCAGCGATTTGTACCGGACGATAATCAGCTACTGCAGCAGCGAACACCCCAATTTGATTTTTACCCCAATGGTTTTTAACTGCTTCAAACATTTCAAGCGCAGTTGTAACCTTTACGCAATGAATGCGCTCGTGTGAACTTGTTTGTGTTGTAGGTCCAGTAATCAATGTAACCTCTGCGCCCCGCACAGCAAAATTCTCAGCGATGGCGAATCCCATCTTGCCCGAAGAATGATTTCCAATAAAACGTACGGGGTCAATGGCCTCATAGGTCGGACCAGCAGTAACCAATACCTTGATGTTTAAAAAATCTTTTTGAGGAGCAAGATATGTTAGAACCTCACGAAATAAAGTATCTGGTTCGGGTAGTCTTCCCTCCCCGCTTAATCCACTGGCTAATTCACCATGATCGGGGGGTATCACATGCACACCATCTGCTAATACTTGCTCAATATTTCGTTTTACCGTGGGATGTTGGTACATCTCTAAATCCATGGCGGGGGATATAATTGTGTTGTGTCGCATTGAAAAATATGTTGCCAATAGTAAGTTATCGCACGCACCTTGTGCGAGTTTGTGCAGCGTATTTGCTGTGCAAGGTGCGATTAAAAAAACATCGGCCCACTCTCCATAGGCAACATGGTTAGTCCATGAACCCGTTTCCTTATTCCAAAATTCAATCCCAACCGGGTTTTTCGACAAAGTAGATATAACTAAAGGACTAACGAAATCCGTTGCGTCTGGGGTCATGATGCAACGTACCTCGCACCCTTCCTTAATGAATTTACGTATTAGTAAAGGAATTTTATATGCAGAAATGCCGGCAGTAATTCCTATGAGGATTCGCATCTTATTCTGCGGCTTCCTCTGGTTCTCTTAGATAGATTTTATCTTCTAATAATTCTTGCATTGCAATAGCCGTTGATTTTGGCATTTTCTCGTAATGCTTTGAAATTTCAATTTGCTCACGGTTTTCAAAAACCTCTTCCAAACTATCTGTAGAAGTAGCAAATTCTTGAAGTTTTTGAGTTAACTCTTCTTTGATTTGCGAGCTTATTTGATTCGAACGCTTTGAAACAGCGACGATTGATTGATAAAGATTACCTGTTTTGTCTTCCAAATTAACAACATCTCTAGTAACTGTTGTTTTTTCTGCATTAACGTTTTTGTATTGCATGGATATTAATTAAAATTCATAATCATTTTGCCAAAGTTTAAGCAAAACCTTTAGCTCGCTTAAATACTCAGAAGTAGGGTATTCAGATACAAAGTTACGATATCTTGTTATAGTTTCCTCAACTCGTTCCTTTTTTTTACTCTCAATGCTATTAATTGATAAATAATATCCATTTTTCACGGAAAGAAATTGAACTTCCTCGTCATGAATGGATAAGGGGTACTTTTCGTTGAAGATATCCGCATACGCCAGTGCCGCCTTATAATTTTCTGTTTTACTATATTGAATAACTTTATTAAAATCTTTGAACTCTAATTTGTAGGATAACGCATCGATTATGCTATTACATGAATCAACCAATGGTGAATTCGGGTGTTTATAAATAAAAGCTTGTACTGCATTCAATGCTGCATAAGTTTCAGTTTGATCTAAAGACCATTTTGGAGAATTCTGAACGCTGCACATTGCAGTAAGAAAAAATGACTCCTCACTTCTTAAGCTGTATGGGTATCGTTGCACAAATGACCCAAAGAAATAACCCGCCATGTAATAATCTTCATCCTCATAATAACTTTTCGCCATGTTGAAGTATGAAAATTCACCTTCCGCTGATTTTGGAGCATGTTGATATACTTGTTCATACAAAACAATGCATTTATCGTAGTCACCCGCTTCGTGAAGTTCGTTGGCAAGTTTAAACTTCGTAGGGAAGTCATCTCCTTTTAAGACGTCATTATACGCTGAACAACTTAACATAGTTAGCGAAATCAAAACAGCATAAAAGACTTTCATATTATTTTACCCTTAAATTTTTACCAATTACCAAGGTGCTACTTGGACTAATGCCGTTAAGTTTGCACAAATTAGATACAGTGGTATTATATTTCGCAGCGATTCTAGTTAATGTATCCCCAGATTTTACCTGATAATATTTCTTTTGAGCTGTTTTTACAACAGGTTTAACTATTGGAGCGGCTACTACAGCAACCTGATCAACTGCTGTTGGATTAGCTGGATTGTTATTCTGAAGCGCTAATTGTTCCGTTGAAAGCACTTCTATTTGTCCTGAAGGTTTAGCTCCAGGGCGAAACAAAGCTCGATGCAGAAACAAGTTTTCCTTTTTAAGCGTTTTGTTATCAAAATCAATGATTTCTTCTGGGTTAATTGCCCCATCGTAAAAACGAACTTCCATGTGCAGGTGAGGTCCAGTGGACCTACCAGTATTTCCCCCTAAGGCTATCGGATCCCCTACTTTAACCTCCTGATTGGGAGCAACTAGAAATTTACTGAGATGCGCATAAAACGTCTCAAGTCCGTTGTAATGCCTCATAATTACTAAGTTACCAAATCCTCCGTCATTATACTTTGCATAGCGGACCTTACCTGAGAACATGGAGAATATGGTATCCCCTACTTTTAGTGCTAAGTCAATCCCATTATGATATCTTCCACTTCTTGGACCATACCGTGAATTAACGGTAATTTTTCTCATCGGGAAACAAAAATCCATGGTACCATCCGTAGCAGCTTCGTTCAAACAGAGCCAAATAGTGTCTTGAATTAAAGATAGGTTGTTGCCTTTACCGGTATATACTACATCATTATTCCACGCTTGCCTTAAGGGGGTGCTATATGAGGATACAATAGAATGAATTCGTTTGTTTAAAACACCATCAAAGTTAGGGTCTGAAACAATACTCCAAGTTTGATCTTGATGCAGAACCAATTTTCCTTGTGGCGTATCCAACGTATCGATAGATGGTTGGGCAATGATTGAAGTTGAACTCAATAAAACAATTAACCTATGAAATATTTTTATGCTTAATTTATGCATACCTTACAAAGATAAGGAAAATGACTAAAATTCCTTGATTTCTGTTATGCTTAAGTTGTAAAACAGAGACTCATTCGGCTGTATCAATTTACCGTAACCCCTTTTGCCGTAGGCTTGCTCCGAATTTAAAAGAACAAATATTTTCTGACCTTTTTTAGCATTTTTTAGCACCTTTCTTAAACCTGGAACTACATTTTTTTGTCCGATTGCATACCGAAGAGGGAGATTTCGCTTAAATGAATTTTGAACCTCTGCTTTATTCTGCGAGCTTACAATGGCATGATAATACACCTCTTTATCTTCAGAATTATCGAACTTCCCCACGGTACCTTTATCAAAGGTCCACGTTTTAATGCCTCCTTGATTATATTCAGGTGAAACTTTTGCTACAACTTTAACATAAAGCCAAATCGGGCTGTTAGCGGGAACAATATTGCTGAATCCTTTCGAGCCATAAGCCAATTCTGATGGAATCTCTATTTTAGCAAAATCGCCAACTTTTAAATGTTTTAACGCGAGGTCCCAACCCTTGAATTGCATATTATAACCAACCATAAATGGAATAAAGGGCAAATCGAGGCGGTTATTTCCGTCAAAAATCTTTCCGTCCGGTAAGGAAATTCTGTAATTAATTAAACAAACCTCACCATCAGTTAATGTTGGGTTCTTTTTGAACGATTCGAAGAACCATTTCACTGTAACACCATCCTCAAAGATTTTGGTTTTAGTGATGCTACCTTTATCAAAATCTTTCAAAGAATTGTCCGATGGTATTTTCGGATTCCTTTTTCTCGGAGTAAGGGCTGTTTTAGGTTTTTTATTGCTTTCATTAAGTGGCTTTCTCTGGTTTGAGTTACATGACACAGCCCAAAAAACACTAAAGGCCAATGGTAATAATATTTTATTCATTGTAATTCGACTAATTCAACATCAACCAATAAGATCGCTAAGGGCGGTATTTGTTTCAAATCACCTACAAGACCATGGGCTAAGTGATTCGGTAAAATCAATTTAGCACATTCCCCTTCTCGCATCAACTTCAGAGCTTCGTTTAACCCCGATTCTTTATCATTTCGATCTATTGGAATCTCGTCATATACGTCGTCATCGGTTACGTAACACGGAGTTCCATCTAACAGAGAAATTTTGAGAATAACTGAGGCGGTCTTACCAACACCCCCTTGTTCTCCTTTAGGATTTTCTTTAATGATTGCATACCTCAATCCTGTTGAAGTGGTTTGAACTTTCAACTCTTTATGGTGATCTAAATAAAGGCCAATGGTTATCTGTTCACGTTCATTGATTTCTTTATGGTAAGAAACCGAATGGTCTTTAGACCAATCCGCTGGTTCTTTGGTGGCTTGTTTTTTAGATTGATTACACGCCACTAAGGCAAGAACACAAAAAAAGGAATTCAGTTTCATGCTGTTTTGAATTGTAATTCCATTAAACTTAATAGCCTTGAAAGAGTTACTTCCATTGAATCAAAACTAATTCCACCTGCGGCATATTTGTGTCCTCCCCCATTAAAGTGCTGCTTAGCGAGTTCATTCACAAAAAAACCATCCTTCGAACGAAATGACATTTTGATACCGTCAGACTTTTCTTGTATTAGAACTCCAACCTTCATCCCTTCTATTGAAAGAATTATATTTACCAAGCCCTCGGTATCACCCGTCTTGTAATTAAATCGTGAAAGTTCCTCCTTAGTTAAAGAAATATATCCTGCCGGTATTGAGTTTTTATCTTTGTTAAGCAAAACTAATTTCTCACTGATTGCATATCCACGCAACTGCAATTGATCAATTCGATTGTTATCATAAACATCTTGATGAATTTCCCAATGCGATATTCCGGTACTAATTAATTCTGCAAGTATGTAATGGGTTTTAGCGTTAACCGATGGAAAACGAAATGACCCTGTATCCGTCATAATACCTAAGTATAATGCACGAGCTACGTGTTGATCAATAGCATGAGTTAAGCCCATATGTTCAATGCATTCATATATCAACTGACAGGTTGAAGAATTAGTGACATCAGAAATCATGAGGTCAGCAAACGGTTCCGGTTCTGGATGATGGTCTATCATTACCTTAACACCTGAAAACCCTTCAATCAAGGCATGCATATCACCTACCCTACTTGGTGCGTTAAAGTCTAGGCAAATCAGAACGGTAGATTCTTCAAAAAGTACTTTTACTTCATCCGGATGTCCGCTAAAATAAAGACAATCCGTATCCGCCATAAAAGGCAAAAGCGTATCTGAAGGTAAATCAGGTAAAACTACGCTTGCCCCACAAGATAAATTCAAAAGAAATTTATAGAATCCGGCAGCACTTCCAACAGCATCACCATCCGGAGATTTATGTGCAAGTATGATAAATCGATTGGGAGAGCCTAATAGTACTTTTAACTGATTCAGTTCATTTAACATCTGCTAAAATTACTCCTTTTTCTGCATTTGAGCGTCCTCCTTAGCATCTTGCTCCATGATTTTTGGTGCATCCTTCTTGTTTTGAAGGTTATCCAAAAGGTCTTCAATTTGCGACATAGAAAGTGATTTCGCGATGATTTTTTTGTCTTTATCGAGGATGAACACCTTTGGCGTTGAATATATATCATATGTTGCCTGATAATTCAAGGACTCAAGTGTCGTTGGCTTTCCTTGTTCTCCAGGATAAAGAGGAACTAGGGATTCCGGTTTCTCTTTCGCTATTTTGTAAAGATTATCCGTAACTGCCACATTGATGAAATCCAAATTGTTGTCCCGAATAAATTTCTTCCAAGATTCAAAATCTTTTCCAATGGCTTTACCAACAGAATATACCTCCACGTTTCTCGCCTTCATTTTCTCTTTGTAGAGTTTTGCAAGTTTCGGCGTAATGGTTTTACAATGACCACATTCAGGATCCCAAAAATAAAGAATCGTATATTCAGCTTTTAAATCATATAGATTCACCCATTCTGTATCCGAGGTATCTTTCAAAATCAACTTAGGAGCAGTTTCGCCTAAACAAATCCCCATTTTAACATCTAAGTCTTTGCATAATTCCGCATATTTAGATTCATCAACCCAAAACGACGGGTGTTTACCTTCGGCATTTTTTGAACAGTAATATCTGTCAAGCATGTGGTAATATACTTTGTCCATACCCATTTGCTGACTTTTTCCAAAAGTTTGCGTGATCCATCCTACACAATATTCAAAGGTTCTTGACTTAGGGTTCAGGCGATCGCAGAATTGAAATGCATGGTAAATAACTGTATCCCAATGCTGGATCATCATGTTCTTGCTAAAGAAGTACTCTAATTTATTGTGAAAGATTGGGTTGTTTACTAGACGTTCATCAAGTAAATCGACGTTATCCCAATAATGTGTTCTGAAATAATTGAATTGAAAGTTTGAATCCGTAATTCTACCTTTATCATCTTTGGGAGCATCCGGAATTTCTACATCAATAGACATTTTAACAATTTTAGAAACCAATAAATTCGGATTTGAGGCCATTAAATTCTTTTGATAAACTAAAACCTCTTTGTTTATTGCATCAATCTTATCACCAAGCTCCTTGAATTCTTTATCACCAGATTTATACTTCGATCGCTCCTCACCCATCTTTCCTGCGGCGGTTTTCTTCTCGGTAATATAATTTACATAAGGAATGAAAACCTTGTTCTCCTCAGATTTCTTAACCACAAGATTTTTTGTGAATTCAGCTCCATTTGAACCTGCTGTTTCTAACCACAGCTCTTCGTTATTGTAGATAAACTCAAAATATTGCTGTCCTGGTAAAAGCAAGCCTAAAATACCTGGTTTTTGTTTCGATCCGTTAAAAATAACTTCACCATTTTTAAGTTGCGCTGTATCCGCATAATAAAGTCCTTTACCGAAATACTTAATAAGATGAACGGTCGTATCTTTCTGACCGGTAACTTTAATTCTTATCTTTTGAGAAAAAGCCACTTGTGTTAACAATACTAGTGATGCAGTTAGTGTTAATATCCGTTTCATATTCATAACTCATGAGTTTTGTAAGCGTAAAAATCGATTAAATTTTCCAATAGCGGGGTTCATTAACATTTTTTTAACCTCGCAAAGATACTTACATGACTTTATTAATTCCCGTTGCTCGTGTTTACAATTGTTAACAATTGATTTAATAAGGAATGTTCGGAATAGGGATTTAATGCAATCAATTGCTCGTATAGTTTCATCCAAGTCAACTGACGTTTTGCGTAATTGCGTGAATTTTGCTTGATTTTTTCAATAACAGTTGTTTTAGATTCTTTGCCATTGAAAAACATTTCCCATTCCTTGTAACCAACAGTATTTAAAACAATTGGGTAATTATTATCGCGTAGACCAGTAACTTCCGACTCTAGTCCATCTGAAATCATTTGGTCCACTCGCATATTAATTCTTGCATATAAATCTGCTCTTTTCCATTCAACATGAAAACGGAGAAATGGATAGCGGGGAATGCGTTTTTTTTGTTGATAAAACAAGATGGAATTCCCGGTTCCAATCATAACTTCAAGCGCCCTGATTACCCGTCTTGAATTTTGTATATCCAATACCTTGTATGCATTAAAATCAAGTGCTTTCAATTTAGATTGAAGGAAACCAATTCCGAGGGTTTCAAGTTCAATATTTAGTGCTTCTTGAATTTTAGGAAAAACCGGGATAGGATCCATACCATAAAGCAATGCATCTATAAACTGTGCGGACCCACCGGAAATCACAGCAGTTTTATTTTGCCTAATTAATTGATTTAATTTCACCCGTGCTTCGGTTTCAAATTCAGCTACATTCATTGGATACTCAAGGGTTCGATTATCAATAAAGTGGTGTGGTACTTGAGCTAATTCTTCTGTAGATGGTTTGGCAGAACCGATATTCATTCCTTTGTAAAATTGTCTTGAATCCGCGGAAATGATCTCCGTATTAAGGTGCTTAGCGACTTCAATAGCTAAACTTGTTTTACCAGATGCTGTAGGTCCTTGAATAAGATAAATCATAATGAACTACTGAACTTTCCAGCTTAAGTAGATTTGATAAACTAAATTTGCATATCGATCAGCCTTACCATGATAAGCACCAAAGCGAACCACTTCATCATTATAATATTTTGCTAGCGACAGATTATTTACCATCAATTGTACATTGCCATCCCATACCAAGGGGTTTAATCCATGTTTTTTAGCCAATCTTTGCGCATCATCGATGTGTGCTTTCCCTGCATTGTAAGATGCTAATGTAAACTTAATCCGTTGTTCTTTACTAGGAATACTAGACCATGACGAATATGCGTTGTGCAAGAGTTTCATTCCAGCATTTATTTGCTGTTGAGGGGTCGAAGTAATGGAAACTCCGTATTTGAGTCCTACAAATGGCATAAACTGCATTAACCCGAAAGCACCTCCTGCACCCAATGCACTTGGGTTGAATCTCGATTCTTTGAACGAAATAGCAGCAAGTAGTTTCCAATCCCATCCATATTTTTCTGCCGCTGCTTTAAATAGGTTATCAAAAGGGGACAGACCCCCGTTTTTAAATCGAGGCACCAAATATCGTTTCATGTTAATGGGAAGGCCTATTCCGAAATAAAAGTTTTTTAAAAAAGCTATGTCTGCCCGACACTCAACACTGGTAATATAATTATCCAATTTAGTTAAGAATAAACTGTCTCTAGAATGAACCCTAAATCTGGATTGAACAATCATCCGATTTTCAGGCATGTTGATAATATTTGATTTAAATTCATTTAAAATATTAACCGGAATCTTGTTAACATACGAATAGGACTCACATAGTACGGACATTAATTCATTTGAATTTAAAGCTACATTACGTTGTACAATTGAATATGATTGTAACTTTCTATCTATGATTACTAAGGAATCATGTAAGGATTTTGAAAGATAGAGATTACCCTCACCTCGCTCAAACTTATCTGAAATTTCTTTATCGTTTGAACATAGAATAAGTCTGTAAGGTACTCCAACCTCTTCTGAAAAGCGATTAAGAAAATCAATAGCATAGCCAATTGTGTCTTTCTCGGTAACTTTAATGAAAGATGAATCCCTAACCGCTAAAAAAAGAATGGAATCTAATGGAGAAATTCGGTTTACGTGATTCTTGCTATTCGTTTTTGTGGTATTCCTACAACCAAAAAGGAAACCGAAAACAAAAATGAACATGTAAATATGATAGTTCATACATGACAAATATCTAATAATGTGGTGAGTAAAAAAAATTTAGGGTATTAAACTTTGAGAATAGAAAAAAATATGTAAAATTTAACCCTTAAATATTGAACTTATGGGCGATCAAAATGAAATTTATTCAAAAGTTGTAAGAGCCGGTAAAAGAACGTATTTCTTTGACATTAAAGCTACTAAAGGAAACGACTTGTATATTACGCTAACAGAAAGTAAAAAATCCTTCGGCGAGGATGGTACGGACAACTACCAAAAACATAAAATCTTTTTATACAAAGAGGATTTTGAAAAGTTTAAAGAAGGGTTAGATGACGTTCTGCATAAAATAGAAGAGTTAAAAAACATTTAAACTTGATGTTTTAAATTTTTTTATATCTTTGCAATCCAATTACGGGAGTTTAGCTCAGTTGGTTTAGAGCATCTGCCTTACAAGCAGAGGGTCGGGGGTTCGAATCCCTCAACTCCCACTCTGATAAAAGCATTGTCGAAGGACAGTGCTTTTTTCGTTTTGGGACACTAAGCTTGCTTAGGTGGACTTAAAGAAAAGAAAAGGCTTTACGTAGTGAAGAAATGCTTTCATTTACTATATATTTTGACGTCAATCTGAGTCAGAAGTAATTCAATACAGAAATATTAAAAATTTGTTAATAACTATTCGTTAAAAATTTTGTAAGCTCTCATTAGTTCGTATAATTTTATTCAAATTCTAACCCTAACCTATGAAAAATTTTTACTTCAAATTTGGAGCGATTTGTCTTTTGGTTTCTCTTGTAATTTCTCAAAATTCAATTGCTTACGCGCAATGCGTTGCACCGACTCCAACAGCAAACAACGTTTCCGTGACATGTGGACAAGCTGCTATGCTTTCTGCAGCTGGCGGAACAAATTACACATGGTACTCGAATGCTGCGGGAACAAATCAAGTCGCTACTGGAGCTACTTTCACAACCCCTGCCCTATCGAATACTACGACGTATTATTTGCAAAATATGACGGGGTCTGCGGCTAATGTTTTCAACATAACCTCTTTGTCTTCTGCAGGCGCAACTTTTTACGAGCACAATACCTACACTGGGGATGATCGCGGCGGTATTGCCGTAACGCAACAATACTGTTATATTACCGGAGATCAGAATACGGCAAGATATGACATGCCGAATTTAACAAATCCTGTTTCTTACACTCGAAGAGATGGAATCGTTAGTGACATGGCTGGTGCAGGAACACTTTATACACTTTGGAACAATATTACCAATACTGATCCAGTTGGAACATGTACTGCCTTTACGCTTAATGCGATTCGAACCTTAAACAGCGATTGTTCTTTGGGTAATACAATAATCCCTACTTCTCAGTCGATTTCAATGGGTACTTGTAATGATATGGCCATCTTCAATGGTGTTGGATTTGTTGTAGTTTACACTGGAAGTGGTGGTAGTCCTGCTAATACGTTTTATCGAATCGATTTACCTTCTGGTACTGTAACCCAAATGGGTACATATACACTTACGGCAACTTTTACTGAGAATTGGTCAAGATGGGGTGTTGCTGAATATGATGGTGTAAATTATTCTGTTGTATATGTTCAAAACAGTACAACAATCAGCCGAATGAATATGGCAACGGGTACCGTTTCTTTAGTTCAATCGTTTGCGAACCTCAGTGATATGGCTAATATCACGTATTCGCCATGGGACAGTAGATGGTATTACCACCATGAAAATGGAAGCCAATGGGGAGGTTCTGATGAAAGTATTGGTTACTTGTCAGGAACGCACAATAGCATTGCAGCTAATGCGTGTTACTCTCCGCTTGTACCAGTAACGGTAACAGTGAATTCAAACATCACACCCCCTACTGCAGCACCTGCAACTATAAATTGTGGTCAAACGGCCTCGCTTACTGCAGCTGGAGGAAGTGGTGGTTCGTATACCTGGTATTCAGACTCTGTAGGAACTCAAGTTCTAGGATCCGGTGCCACATTCACTACGCCTTCACTCAGTGTAACAACAACTTATTATGTTGCATCTACAAGTGGTCAGGGAGCTGGTTCTACATTTACATTTTCTAATGCAAGTGCAACAGGACCAAACGGTCCTACACAAGCACAAATCACTGCAGCTTATGCCAATTCCAATTTAGCAAATAATGTAACTATCAATACACAAGGAATCCAAGAATGGATCGTTCCAATGTCTGGAACATACCAAATTCAAGCGAATGGTGCACAAGGTGGTGGAAACGGCGGACTTGGTGCTCGTATGCAGGGAGAATTCAACTTAACCCAAGGACAAAAATTATTTATTGTTGTTGGTCAACAAGGAAATGGTCTTGTTGATGCAAATGCTTGTGGTGGCGGCGGAGGTTCCTTTGTTACCACCGGCGCAGGTTCTTACACTACATCAACTCCCCTTTTAGTTGCAGGTGGTGGTGGTGGACAAAGTCCGCAAGTTGGAAACCCTGGTTTGACCACAAATAATGGAGGTCAAGGAGAGAATTGTCAACCGGGTGGAACCGGAGGTAACGGAGGAGCAGATGCATCGGCATGCGGAAGTGGTGCTGGTGGTGCGGGAGGTTTTTTAAGCGATGGCGCATCTGGTGGTTCTTGGGGATCTCAACGTGGTTTTGGTTTTATTTCCGGAGCAGCTGTTGGTGGAAGTTCAAGTTCTGGTTCGCGTGAAGGTGGTTTTGGTGGTGGCGCTGGAACACACTCTAATAATACTGGTGGTGGAGCTGGCGGAGGTTATTCTGGAGGTTCGGCCCCTTACCATGGATCAAACTACGAAGGTGGTGGCGGGGGTTCCTATAATAGTGGAACCAATCAAGTGAATACACAAGGAATCAATGCTGGACACGGAAGTGTAATTATTACATCAATGACTCCGATGTGTGCATCGGCCGTAGTTCCTGTAACTGTAACGGTAAATTCAGTTGGTTTACCAACCACATCAAATGTTACTGTAACATGTGGCCAAACGGCAACACTAACTGCTTCTGGCAACGGTACAATTTATTGGTATTCTAATGCACAAGGAACAACGCAAGTTGGTACAGGAAATTCATTTACTACCCCTCAACTATCAACAAATACAACGTATTATGCAAGTTTAGCTACGGGGGTCTGCGCAGGACAAAATGTACCTGTTGTTGTAACTGTAAATCTTCCAGCATCACCAACAGCAAGTGGTGCTACGATCACTTGTGGTCAAACTGCAGCGTTAACGGCTTCGGGCGGTGGACTAAATAGCTATGTATGGTATTCAGATGCAATGGGTGCCAACCAAGTAGGAACGGGCGCAACATATACTACGCCTTCCTTAAGTATGTCTACAACCTATTATGTAGCTTCAGGAATAGTATCAAATTCTCAGCCTGTGAGTTTTGCTTACACAGGAAACACTCAGACATATACCGTTCCAGCTGGAGTAACCTCAATTACTGTAGATGCGAATGGTGCCGGTGGTGGTGTTTATCCAGGTGGTGTAGGAACAGCAGGAGCAGGTGGTAAAATGATTGCTACAATTCCCGTAACTCCCGGACAAGTATTAACGGTTGTTGTTGGTGGCGCTGGAGGTAACAGTCAATACAATCGAAGTGGTAGTGGTGGTGGAGGTTTTTCTGGTGTTCTTGATGCAGCCAATAATCACTTGGTTTCAGCCGGTGGTGGTGGTGGTGCCGCAGGTAATGAAAGTTGTCCACAAGTTGGTAATGGTGGTAATGGTGGTGCTGCCGCTGGAACCCAAGGTTCTTGTGGGCTTGGAGGTGCTGCAGGAACTAATGGCGCAACGCCAGCTGGAGGCGCAGGTGGTACAGGAAGTATACCAGGATTAGCAGGTAATGCAACAGGTGGAGGAAATGGTGGTGCAACACAAAATGACTTCGGAACTGGTGGTGGAGGTGGTGGCTACGGTGTAACCGCGGCAGCATCTCAATATGGTTCATGTGGAGGTAATTCTGGTGCTGGTGGATTCGGTGGCGGTGGTTCAGGTGGTACTGGTGGTTGTGGTGGAACTCAAGAACGTCTTTCAGGCGGCGGCGGCGGCGGCGGCGGTTACACAGGTGGTGGTGGTGGAACATCTACCCCAGGATGTGCAAGTTGCGGCGGCGGCGGCGGCGGTGGTGGTAGCAATTTCGCTATTGCGACGGCCTCAAATATTACAAGCACTGTAGGTGGCGGAGCGGCATCTCAAGCGAATGGAACAGTTGTAATCACACCAATTAACGCAAGTTGTCAATCTGCCCTTGTTCCAGTACTTGTTACTGTGAATAGCAACATTACTCAACCTACTGCTCCAGGCGCGTCAATCGTATGTGGACAAACAGCGACCTTAACTGCTACAGGTGGTTCCGGAACTGGATACACATGGTATTCTGATTCAACCGGCGCAACAGCTTTGGCTACAGGAGCAAACTACACTACTCCTTCTTTAGGCATAACTACAACCTATTATGTAGCTTCTACTACAGGTGCTGCTCCCGGGTCTGTCTATACGTTTACCAATGCAGGTTCCACTGGACCGAATGGGCCTACCCAAGCTCAAGTGAATTCTGCCTATGCTGCAACTAACTTAGCAAACAACGTAACCATTAATACTCAAGGGATTCAAGAATGGGTTGTTCCTCAGGCAGGTACATACCAAATTCAAGTAAATGGAGCTCAAGGAGGAGGAGATGGCGGACTAGGTGCACGTATGCAAGGAGAATTTAATTTAACTGCAGGACAAAAATTATTTATCGCAATTGGTCAGCAAGGAAATGGCCCTGTTGGATCAGGGGCTTGCGGTGGTGGCGGTGGTTCATTTGTTACAACGGGTAATGCTACATATACTACATCAACGCCATTAATTATTGCCGGTGGTGGTGGCGGGCAAAGTCCACAAGTTGGAAACCCAGGGTTAATTACAACAAATGGAGGTCAAGGCGAAGGATGTCAACCCGGAGGAACCGGTGGTAATGGAGGAGCTGATGCCTCAGGCTGTGGAAGCGGTGCTGGTGGTGCAGGTGGATTCTTAACGGATGGAGCCTCAGCAGGTACTTGGGGTTATCAAAGAGGTTTTGGATTCTTATCTGGAGCTGCTGTTGGTGGACAGTCAGGATCTGGTGCACGTGAAGGAGGATTTGGTGGTGGTGCTGGAACTCACGAAAATAATACTGGCGGTGGTGCTGGTGGTGGTTATTCAGGAGGTTCCGCGGCAAACCACGGTGCGAATTTTGAAGGCGGTGGCGGTGGTTCCTACAATAACGGAACTAACCAGGTAAATACGCAAGGAATCAATGCTGGTCATGGTTCAGTAGTAATTACTCCAATGACGCCTTCCTGCGCTTCAAACCTAGTTCCTGTTACAGTAACTGTGAACCCTATTTCATTACCAACTGCAACAGGAGCAACTGTTGGATGTGGGCAAACTGCAACCTTAACTGCTACTGGAAACGGAACATTATATTGGTATTCAAATGCAGCGGGGACTACACAAATTGCTACCGGTGGTTCGTTTACTACTCCTGCCCTTTCTGCAACAACAACTTATTATGTTAGTACTGCTACGGGTGTTTGTGCCGCTCAAAATACACCAGTTACTGTTACAGTAAATGGATTGGTTGCACCAACCGTCTCAGGAAATATAAATTTCTGTGGTAATAATAATGCAACAACAACCCTTACTGCTTCAGGCAGTCCTAGTGGATATTCATGGTGGTCCAATGCTAATGGTACTGGTTTCTTAGGGAACAGTGCTTCATTTACTACGCCAGTATTGAATACAACCACTACATATTACGTTCAGTCATCAACACCACAAGGTGGTTCACAAACGTTTAACTACACAGGGGCTGTTCAATCATTTACCGCACCTGTTTCTGGAACTTATACCTTAGAAGTTTGGGGTGCAAAAGGAGGTGGTGGCGCAAACTGTTACGGTGTTGGTGGTAAAGGAGGTTATTCAAAAGGGGATATTGTTTTGAATGCAGGTCAAACCATTTATGTAGCTGTTGGTCAGCAAGGCTTCCAATCTGCAAATTTAACTTCATTTAATGGTGGTGGATCAGGAAATCCTTATGCTGGAGACGATGGTTATACCGGAGGTGGTGCAACACATATTGCAACAGCTAGCGGAACACTTTCTAGTCTTGTAGGAAACCAAAACACAGTACTCCTTGTTGCCGGAGGTGGTGGTGCGGCTGCAGGCGGTACATGCGTTTGTCAATACCAAGGTGATGGCGGTGCTGGAGGTGGAACAACTGGAGTTTCTGGTGTATGTTCTGCAAATGATTGTGGATACCGTCCAGCCGGAACTGGTGGTTCACAGATTGCAGGAGGAACAGGTCAAACCGAAGCAATTGCAGCATCTTTTGGGCAAGGAGCTTCTGCATCCTTGTCAACTAACGACTGTATCCAAGGCGGTGGCGGTGGTGGCGGCTGGTACGGTGGAGGCGCTGGAGGTCATGCCGGTGGCGGTGGCGGCGGTGGTTCAGGTTACTTGAATCCTACCCTAACGGCTACTCAAATCCTTGACGGTAATTCAGTTATGCCTGATACCTTAGGGAATAATATGACAGGAAACAATGGAAATGGTATTGCTAAAATCACATGGCTAGGAACTGGCTGTACTTCTGCTGTTGTTCCTGTTGTTGTAAGCGTAGGACAAGCACCTACCGTTTCTGGAGGAAATAATCAATCTGTATGTGCAGGAGACAGCGTAATATTAAGTGGTAGCGGAGCCTCTACATACACATGGAATAATAACATTCAAGATGGTGTGGCATTTACTCCTTTTACCACACAAACCTATGCTGTGATTGGAACTGCAGCAAATGGATGTAGTGATACTGCAACAGTTACAGTTACTGTAAATGCGGCACCGGATGTTAATGCAGGACAGGACCAAAGCGTGTGTTCAGGCACTTCTGTTACTTTAACTGGTTCAGGTGCAACGAACTACACTTGGGACAATAATGTTCAGGACGGGGCTCCATTTACTCCTACGGTTACTCAAACTTATACATTAATAGGAACTAATGCTGCAGGTTGTTCGGCAACAGACCAAGTAACTGTGACAGTTAACCAAGCACCTTCTGTTTCATTAGGACCGGATACGGTAGTTTGCGAGAATAACTTCCCATATCAAATCACAGCAACTGGAACACCTGGTACGACATATTCTTGGGATAATGGTGCTTCAGGTAATCCAGTTTCAGTCGCAGGTCCAGGAACATTTACGGTAACAGTTACTGATGCCAACGGATGTATTGCTACGGATGATATAATTATTGAATCAGACCCTTGTGCTGGAATTATTGAGCAAGGAATGAGTATTATACTTTATCCAAATCCGTTCAATGAAAACGTTCAAATAACTTCCACTGAATCAATCGATGCACAACTTGAGGTGTATGGTTCAGATGGACGAATCGTTTATATGACGCGTATGAACGGACAACACGCTATACTAAGTCTAAGCAACTTGGCGCGTGGAAACTACATGGTGAAAATCGTTCATAACGGTACAACTCATGTAACTAAACTTGTTAAACAGTAAACCTAAGCTACTATGTTAACAAAGAAAAAGGGGCCTCGGCCCCTTTTTTTGTTTTCAATTTATATTAAATTAATGCTTGATAATAACTTCACTGTTATCTACTCGGAACCTTGGCCCCCAAATACCTGGCTCTGTCCCTTTTCCTACGGAAATTATCATGTTGATTTCAGCTCCGAGTGGTAATCCTAATTTTCTACGCACGCGCCATTTATCGAAACCCTCCATTGGACACGTATGAAATCCTTCTGCAGCTATTGAAAGCATAAAGGTTTGTGCTGCTAATGCACAGGATTTGTGGACCATAATGCGTTGATCTGTTCGTCCACCAAAGCGCATAAATGGCTTAAATAATCCACCAAAAAAACAAACAGATCGGCGAATAAAGGTATGAATGCCTAAAATATCCCTGCCATATAACAAGGGCATCACTTTACCATAGTAATTCAAGCCGTTCTTTTCAATTTTATTAGGCTCACGATCACCGAGGTGCTTTAAAATTTGTTCTTTATTCCAGCGCGCTCTTCGTTTATATAAATCTCTTCGAGTAACAAAGACCACCAATTCCTTAGCTGAACTGGCAGCATTCTGACCTAAACAAAGGGGGATAAATTCCTTTATGAGATTTTTATCATGAATCCAATGGAATTCCCAAAGTTGCATGTTGCTGCTGTTTGGCGACAATACCGTGCGCTCAAGGCTTCTCATCATAACCTCCTCTGGTACTTCTATTTCTGGATCAAACTTTCTATTAGATCTTCTGAATTCCACAATCGACTGAAATGCTTCGCTATGCATGGTATATATTTTTTTAACAAAAATAGGCCTAATCTCAGATTTCCTTTGTTTTTCCTACCTTTGTTTTAATGATTGACAAAAGAAAACGCATAGAAGTTTGTTTTACACCTGGTGAATACACCTATTTTAAAGGTGAATTTGAAATCGTAGTAGTGATTGATGTGTTGCGGGCAACGTCTGCAATATGTGCTGCTTTTAAACATGGTGTAGCTTCGATTATTCCAGTGCCAACCATTGAAGAAGCGTTAGCCTACAAGCAAAAAGGGTATTTGGCCGGAGCCGAACGAAAAGGTAAAATTGTGGAAGGATTTGATTTTGGAAATTCTCCGTTTTCATATATGAAAGATGAATTCAAGGGAAAGGATATCGTGCTTACAACAACCAATGGCACAAAATCTTTAGACGTAGCTAAAGATGCTGATATCGTTGTGGTTGGATCATTTTTAAATTTAGAAACACTTTGTCGTTGGCTTGAAGAAAAAGACATGAATATTTTATGCCTTTGTTCCGGTTGGCAAGATAAATTCAATTTAGAAGACACGATTTGTGCTGGAGCAATTTGTGATTACTTGGTATCTACAGGAAAGTTCACGTCAATTGAAGATTCGTCTATAGCAGCGAAATACCTTTACTTATCTGCAAAGGATAATTACATGGGATATTTAAAATCAAGTTCACACAGAAGAAGATTAAAAAACTTAAATTTGAATGAAGACATCAAATATTGTCTGACTCCGAATCAAACAGATGTTATTCCAATCTTAAAAAATGACAAACTCGTTATCGCGTAAACTACTTATTGCGGGGGTGGCCCTTCTCCCTTTCTTGATGTCTTATATCCCAAAAGAACTTTCTAAACCTCAATGGGGCTTTTTTGGACACAAACGAATTAATCGCGTAGCCGTCTTCACTTTACCTCCCGAATTATTTGGTTTTTACAAAGAAAATATTGAATTCTTGACTGACCACGCTGTCGACCCGGATAAGCGTAGGTATGCCGTAGAAGGGGAAGCTGAATGTCATTACATTGATTTAGATCATTACTACAAACCGGGAGAAGATCCGTATAAAATAGTACCTAAATACTGGAAGGATGCTGTGGAAAAGTTTAGTGAAGACACCTTGCGTAGCTATGGTATTGTCCCATGGCATGTGTTGCAGATGAAATATAAATTGCAAAAAGCTTTTGAAAAAAAGAACATCGATCTTATTTTGAAATATTCAGCGGAAATAGGCCATTACATTGGTGACGCTCATGTTCCCTTACATACCACCGAGAATTATAACGGACAATTAACCGGACAAAAAGGGATACATGGCCTTTGGGAAAGTCGTTTGGTAGAAATCAATGCAGAAGATTACGATTATTTTGTAGGGAAGGCTGGCTATAAGAAATATGTACAAGATTACATTTGGGATGCCGTTAAAGGTTCACACAAAGCCTTAGATTCTGTATTGCGTATAGAGAAAGAATTAACCAAGAGTTTTCCTACAGACCGCAAATATAGCTATGAACAACGCGGGAACACTACGATTTCTACGTATTCACGAGAGTTTTGTGAGTTATATCACAAGCAAATGAATGGCATGGTTGAGCGCCGTCTTAAAGCTGCCGTGTTGGCTGTAGGTTCACTTTGGTATACCGCTTGGGTTGATGCTGGGCAACCCGATTTAAAATCCCTGCAGAATCAAAAGCCCTCCCCTGAGCTTTTGAAAGAAATAGAAGCGCTGGACGAGCATTTCCATAACGATAAGCATTTCGGAAGGATTTGTGATTAAGTTATTGCTTAATTATTTTTTCAGTGAATCGACCTTGCTCAGAGTAAACTTCAATGTAGTAAATTCCTTTAGCTAACATGGAAGCATCCACCTCTTGCCACATCGTTTGATTGCCTTCGAATTGCATAATTAACGCGCCGTGTGTATTATATATCAACACTGATTGAATTGCTATCCCAGTATTCGCTCCATCAATTACGATACGTTCGTTGAAAGGATTCGGAAAAACAGCTACATATCGTTCCGTATTCTCACTCAATCCAGCTCCTATTTGTGAGCAAGCGCATTTTTGTTTCGCCCCTGTAGTATTTACCTCTTGTGGTGCTGTATACGTTACTTTTACCCAACATTTTTGACCCGTTTGTGCATTCGAGGTATTTCGAATACGCAAGGTGTGCCAACCAGAATACGTGGTGTTTGCTGTATAAGACATCGTTCCTGCCGCAGAAAGCGTATCGATTACTTCACATTGTGCATTCAATACTTCTAAGGTGATCGGGTTATTTGGATTTTCTGGATAAATGTTTATTAAAACTACACTTGCAGAATCCGGAAAAATTCGTCCAACCACCCTACAATCTCTACTATTGCTTGGCAAACTCCCACCCTGCTGTAACGAAGCTGGACTGCTATCCCCTAAATCATCGGCCATTTCCCACTCTTGCGTAATACTTTCTGTAGGACGCACGTAATTTGTATTAATTCCTATTGGTGCCCACACTGAATATCCCCTTCTACCCGCCATGGCAGATCCATCACATGGAGGAATTGCGATATTAACTTGACCAGAAACATTAACAGTAACGGTAGCATTTCCATTTGCACCAGAATAATCTTTCAAGACCGTACCTGCCGGGAAGGTGGTTTGTACTCCTGTCAAATTCTGCCATGCGGTGTACTGATCATTTACGGCGATAAGTGCTTTTGCTCCACGCTCAATAACTAAAGCGTCTTGCGCTTGCCAACGCACGAAATATGCCCCATCCTTAAAATGTAAGTTTTGGTGACACCAGATTAAGTTCTCGATGTCTGAATGTGTTCCCAATTCACTAGTGTCTTTAGGGTCGTGACTAAATCGGTTACCTAAATATCCAATATTAAACAAATCCTCAAAAAAGATTTCTGGTCCTCCATCAACTGCCATTGCTATGGCATAAGCTACTGAGGCACGCGGGTCAGTAACCTCGATTTGCTGGCCGATTTGAGAACCCATATTCCATCCGGTAATATTTCCATTGGCAGCAAGCGTTGGTCTATACGTGTCGTGATTATTTACAAAAGGTACTGTTCTTCCCCGATTTTGCTGTTGTGTATTTGGAATATTTCCTAAGTTATAGGCTCCATTCTGTGTAATTACATCTTGCAAGGCAAAACGTAAGGAAAAATCGAAGGTCCCTGCCCTATTTTGGACTGCGGTACACCAGCTATCAAGCTCCCCCATATTCCCTACATATTCTCCCACTGCAAACATCTCATTTCCGCCGCTAGCCCAAAGCGCACTGTTTTGAAGATTCCAGAGAAAATCCTCTGTCGCGTAGGCAGGAAAGTGTTTTACGGCATCAATTCGAACGCCATCCCAACCCATTTGTTTCTTATACCAAATCAACCAATTGCGCATTCCATTCCGCATGTAGTCTGTGCCTTGAGCAGGATTAAAGATTGCATTACTACTTAATCCAAAGGCATTGGACTCATACGATACATCCGGCCCCCAAAATGGTGAGTTGATGTCGTTGGTGCAACACACGTTGGAGTTATTCGGATAAAAATTCTGCCAATTCTTCGGGAACCGTCCTTCTCTTGAAAGGTAATTAGTTGCCGCTTCGTTGATTCCCGGTGTTTTGAAGCATGTATATCTGAAATTCTTGTATTTGTTGGTTTGACCATCATCCATGGCCGCAGGATCCTGTCCACCCTGGCCGAGGCTTGAACCTGCATTTGTAACGTGATTAAGTACGATATCCTGAATTACATCAATGCCATTCGCTTTCATAACTGCCATCATGCGGAGCAATTCATCCTTATCACCCATTCGAGTTTTAATGGAGTTCTTTTGATACTTTTCACCTAAATCATAGTGGTCAAAGGGGGAATACCCCACGCTGTTGGTGCCTGAATTTTTAATGGTAGGAGGAATCCAAATCGCATCTATTCCCATGGATCGTAACCGTGGAGCCAATTCCGTTAAATAATTAGCCCAACCGTTCGGATAATTCGCATTCCAATAATCCCACCAAAACCCTTGTAAGAGTATTTGTCTATTTGTTGGGTTTACTTGCGAAATTGGACGTATTGAAGGAAGGAATAATCCAAAAAAGAGAAGAAAACTAAAAGATAATTTTTTCCATTGATGAGACTGCATATGCTTGATTTTTAAGTCTTAATGACACCTCACTTGAACCTAAGTTCTCAATCGTGCCACCGTTCTGATTTACCTCAATTCTTAACGGTTGATTTTTATAAAGAATCTGGAAATGATACTGTTCCCAAGCTGAAGGAATGTTTGGGTTTATTGTTAGTCCATCTTCCTCGATTCGAACACCAGCTAATCCTTCCACCAAACTCAACCAGGTACCAGCCATACTCGTAATGTGTAATCCTTCATCCGCTTCATGGTTGTAATCATCCAAATCCAACCTGGAAGTTCGTAAGTATAATTCATAGGCTTTATCCATTCGGCCAATCGCTGCAGCAATAACCACATGCACACACGGACTCAATGAAGATTCATGAACCGTTTTGGGCTCATAAAAATCAAAATTCTCGCGGAGTATATCTAAGTCGAAATGGTCCTCAAACAAATACAATCCTTGCAATACATCTGCTTGTTTAATGAAGATGGATCGTAAGATCCGATCCCAACTCCAATGCTGATTAATCGGACGTTCAGATACCGGAATATCCGCCACACTTAATTGCTCTTTGTCCATGAAGCCATCCTGCTGTAAGAAAATACGCGTCCCCTCGAGTTTTGGGAAATATACATTTTCAGCAATATGTCTCCAATCTACACATTCCTTTTCACTCAAAAGCGGTTTGGATTCTGAAGCAAATTCAGACTCACATTTCAACGCATACTCGATGCACCATTTGGCGATATAGTTAGTGTACCAGTTATTATTGATGTTATTTTCATACTCATTCGGTCCGGTCACGCCGAGCATAACATACTGATTCTTGTCTTGAGACCAATTGAAGCGCTGTGCCCAAAACCTTGCTATTCCGTTTAATACCTTTCTACCTTTATCTTTAAGATAATCAGCATCTCCGGTATGTCTTACGTAGTTATAAATCCCGAAGGCAATAGCCCCATTCCTGTGGATTTCCTCGAAGGTGATTTCCCATTCGTTATGACATTCTTCACCGTTCATGGTAACCATGGGATATAAGGCAGCCCCGTTTTTAAACCCAAGTTTCTCTGCGTTTTCGATGGCTCGATCCAATTGATTGTAGCGATAAACCAACAACTGTTTTGCAACAGTGGGCTCAGCGGTTTTTAAATAAAAAGGTAAACAATAAGCCTCCGTATCCCAATAAGTTGCCCCACCATATTTCTCCCCTGTAAAGCCTTTTGGCCCAATATTTAATTGTGCATGTTTTCCGGTGTAGGTTTGGTATAATTGAAAAATATTGAAGCGAATCCCTTGTTGAGAAGCCACATCTCCTTCGATTACAATATCGGCTTTACTCCAAATGTTTTTCCAAGCAGTTTTGTGTGCATCTAATAAGGAATAAAACCCTGAAACATAAGCGTTTCTTACCTTATTAATTGATCTTGGGATAACTGAAAACTCAGAATGATGTACCGTAGATACAATACTCACATATTTCTTAAGCGTGTAGGAATTTCCTTGCTCAGCGAAATGTTCGAAATTATTCTCGACATAAAAATCACTTGACGCGATGTTTGGATGAATGTTAAGCAATTGCTCATTTCTCCAAAAGGAGAACCGCATAGCCGTTGCCACACTGAAATTCGTTTTCTTGGTTCTAGTACAGATGTATGCTTTTTTAATATCCACCTTATGGCCATCTTCTTCCCAGAAAAACTCATCATAATTGGAATCATGGTTATGAACATTCCCATCGAGATAAGGCGTAAACTTAATATTCCCACTAAAATTCAAAGGCGTTACAGTATATTGAATTGCCGCTAATTCATCATCATCCATGGAGCAAAAGCGAATTGACTCCACTTGAATTTCTTTACCCTGAGCAAATTTCACCTTAAAACGACGTGTGAGCACTCCGGTTTGCATGTCCAACTCACGATAAAATGTGCTTGGTTTTTGCACATTAAGATCTAATAATTCGCCATCAATTTCGATGTTAATACCAATCCAATTGCAAGCATTGAGAACTTTCGCGAAATATTCTGGGTACCCATTTTTCCACCAACCTACTCGTGTCTTATCTGGGTAATACACACCTCCAACATAGCTTCCTTGAAGTGAATCCCCACTATATTTTTCCTCAAAATTAGCACGTTGACCAAAGGCTCCGTTTCCAATACTAAAAATACTTTCCGCTTGCTTTTGTTTGCTTGGATCGAACTTTTGCTCAATAATTTTCCACGCATCGATCTCAAATAGATTACGCATATTCTTCTATCCTAAATTCAGTCAATTCATTAAAATATACATCGGCCACTCCTTTCAACATGGGATTACCAACACCTATAGCTAAAAAGCCTCCGGCTTGAGCTGCTGCAACACCACTGGCGGCATCTTCAAAGACTAGGCAATCTGATGGGGAAAGTTCCAAGGTCTTGGCCCCGTTCAAAAACACCTCAGGATTAGGCTTGGGATACGTGACTCCATTACCATCTATAATTACGTCAAATAACTCAGTGATTCCTAAACGGTTCAAAATCATCGGTGCATTCTTGCTGGAGGATCCTAAGCCAATTTTTATTCCCATGGATCTAGCTTGAAGTAAAAGCTCATGTACACCGGGCAACAAATCAGCCTTAGATAAAGTGGTTATGGAATCTAAATACATGACATTTTTATAAACGAGCAGTGATTCGAATTCTTCATCACTTACTGTTTTATTTCCATGGCTAAGTATTTGTTTCAGGGAATCTACCCGATTCACCCCTTTTAATGCTTCGTTGTCTTGTTCAGAAAAGGAAATACCTAGTTTACTTGCTGTTTCACGCCATGCTTCAAAATGATTTTTTTCGGTGGAAACAATGACCCCATCTAAATCAAACAGCAATGCTTTAACCCTAGCCACGTGCAACAATTTTATCGGTGATTAACAAATTACACAAACCAGCGATAACCAAAGATACACCAGCCAACAGCATCGGTGCTATTGGAGAATCGCCAAAACCTTTAGACAATAAATTTACACCGCCTAGCGCAGCAACAATTTGTGGGATTACAATGAACATATTAAAAAGCCCCATCATCAGCCCCATCTTGGTTTCGTCAACTGAACTCGATAACATGGCATAAGGCATGGAAAGTATGCTGCCCCACGAAAAACCAATCAAGCCAAAGCAAATCCATAAATAGGATGGATCAGGAATAAAACTCATGGAAATGAAGCCAATTCCACCTAAAATCAATGAAACCAAATGAATCCATTTTCGATTGACAATTCGCTTAGATGAATAAAACGTTAACAACAAGGCAAAAACCATAGATGTTAAGCCATATACCCCCATATTAGAACCAACCAAATCAGACGCATGTTGATATGCCACATTCATGGCTTCAAACGTGGCTTTATCCGTTGCTAAGTTGATATTAAACGCTGATTTATTCGGTGCAGGTGCGTTATACACATGTGCCGTCAGCGCAGGAGTTGCCATGCTCCACATGGTGAAAAAAGCAAACCAACTAAAGAATTGGACAACCCCTAATTTTAACATGGTAGACGACATGGTTCTAACCGAATCTAAAAAGTCAGTAATGAAGTTACCTTTTTTCTTTTGTGCCTTAAATTGTTCTTCATCCGCCGGTGGATATTCTTTCGTAGTTAAAACCGTATAAAGAATACTTAACAAGAAGACCAATGCACCAATTCCAAAGGCTACTTTAACATTATCCGGAATTACTGTTTTGTCCTCGGATTCAGGAAAACCTAATTGCGTCACCATCCAGGGTAAGTTTGATGCAACCCACGTCCCTATTCCTATTATTAAGGTTTGTAAAACAAATCCATACGAGCGTTGACTGTCTGGTAATTTATCAGCGACTAACGCACGAAAGGGCTCCATACTGATGTTTATTGATGCATCAAGAACCCAAAGAAACCCGGCGGCAATCCATAATTCTGGTGAATAAGGAACAAAAAACAAGGCAAAGGAACTTAGGATTGCTCCAATTAAAAAGTAAGGTTTACGTCGACCGAAACGCACAGACCAAGTACGATCAGACAAAAACCCAATAATCGGTTGAACGATCAATCCGGTTAATGGTGCAGCAATCCAAAGTCCAGGAATTTCATCGGGTGTTGCGCCAAGCGTTTGAAATATGCGGGACATATACCCACCTTGTAATGCAAACCCAAATTGGATTCCCATGAATCCAAAACTCATGTTCCATATTTGCCAAAAACTTAGCGCTGGTTTTTTAGTTAGTTCCATGAATTCTATTTTACAATTACCAAGTATCCCCAAGGAGAAAGCTTAACCGACTTATTTGCTTTTTTAAAGCGTTTTCCGGTAAACACATTCATCCATTGGGATTTTGAGTCTGCAGGGCCTTTTACTACTTGTTTTTCTTTGGACAGGTTTAAATAAAAAACCACCTCGGAATCCGGAACCTCATTCGATCGTTTCTTGAAAACAAGGACTTTTCCATCGTTGATTGATTCAACGTTCATGTAGGTTTCATTTCTATCTGCAGCAAGGCACTTATTATATTGCTTTAGAGTGTTTAGTGTGGTATAAAAACGTTCCAAGTCCATTTTATCCCAATTAATTTCATCTTTTTCAAAGAAGAGCAGGCGCCGATCTAAAGACGTTTCTTGTCCATTATATATCAACGGCATTCCATTCAAGGCATAGGACAACACGGCCATAACGAAACGGGCTTCTCCCATTCGTTCCATTTCGGTGCCGTTCCAAGAGTTCTCGTCATGATTTGATGTAAAATACATTCGAATGGCATTTGAAGGGTAACTCTTGTCCTTTTCCAAGTAACTTAAAATTTCGGAAGGCTCTGCTTTACCTTGAGCAATTTTATTCATGATATGGTGGAATTCCCACCCGTAAGTCATATCAAAGGCTTGATGTTGATCTGCACCTTCCGATTCAGCCAACATAAATAAGGGCTTAACAGTTTCTAACTCTTTTCTAGCCTGCATCCAAAAATCCATCGGAACCCAACCAGCTACATCGCAACGAAACCCGTCAATATTACATTCTTGAACCCAATATTTCATCGA
Organism: Bacteroidota bacterium; assembly: GCA_041163605.1. Taxonomy (GTDB): domain Bacteria; phylum Bacteroidota; class Bacteroidia; order Flavobacteriales_D; family Crocinitomicaceae; genus UBA952. Next base: position 52,737 of record JBEAQY010000054.1, read on the forward strand.
AGAAATCATCTCTTTTCTCATTTCTTGATTATCGTAATTCAAATCTGCCACATCCCACCAGTCGGTACCGATGGTTGGTTGAACATTTCCTGTGGAATCTAAGGTATACCAATCTTTGTGGCCTTGATCCAACCAAACATTGTCTGGAGAAGAGTGATTCGCTACCCAATCGATAATTAAACGCATCCCTTGGTTATGCGCACTTTTAACCAAGTTCTTGAAATCGGAAAGCGTACCAAACTCCGGGTTAATTCCTTTGTAATCCCGCACCGCATAATAACTCCCAAGGCTTCCTTTTCTATTTTTAACTCCAATTGGATTAATCGGCATTAACCACAGAATATCAACCCCCATGGCTTTTAATCTTGGTAGAGCTTTTTGTACCTCGGCAAAGGTACCTTCCTTTGAAAATTGACGAACATTTACTTCATAGATGACGGAAGATGCGATTGGCGTGGGTGCATTATTTAACGTTTCGTTAGTTGTAGACTGTGCAAGGTAATTGCAACTAATTGCAACACCAAGAAAGAAAGTAAAAAACTTCATGTTAATCTTGTGTAATTTTATCGTTTAAAATGTACTTAAGGTGATAATTGACTAATCCTTCTACTGGTTTACGAATCACGCTTGTTACGGAGATACCCAAAGACGCGGCAGCACGATCTAATGCTGACCTAAAAATTCCAGCTAAACTGCCAACAAAGTGAATATCTGCCTCTTTAAAATTTGGATAACAACACACATGGACCTCCATGAAATGCTTAAATCCGGCCTCAATCATGGCTTGAAAATAAGGTTCATCGCTATGCTTGGCTATAAAAGGCATGAAAGAAGCAATAAAGACATTGGCATTCGGCTCACGATATACTTTATCTACAATTGCATCTTTGTTAAGGCCATAAGTCGCTTCAAAATCTGTAGCAAGATGCGCCGGCAACTGTTGATATAAGTATGAGGAAAGTAATTTCTTTCCAAAATAACTACCGCTTCCTTCATCTCCTAAAATGTAACCCAATGCAGGAACAACTTCAGTAACTTCATTTCCATCAAAATAGCATGAGTTGGACCCAGTACCAATAATACAAGAAATCCCAGGTCGACCGAGGTAGGTTGAATACGCACAGGCAACTAAATCATGGTCAACATGGATTTTAGCATTACCGAACACTCGTTGCAATCCTTCGGTTACAATTGCATTCATTTTATCGCTAGAGCACCCTGCGCCATAAAAGTATACCTCCGAGATTTCATAAGCCACCATCATCATGGGGGAATTCTTTTTTAACTCAGATTCAATTAAATCTGAAGAATGGAAATACGGGTTGAAGCCCATGGTGGAATAAAAACTTTGGTTATTTTTGTCATCTATTAAAACCCAATCGCTTTTGGTTGAACCGCTTTCTACTATAAAAATCATAAATTAATATAAGGTTAATTTGCTCTTTGTGTCATTTTAACACTTTCAAATATACAAATTCCGATAAAAGTGAGAAAAGAAATCAAAAAAAACGCAACACTTGAACTTAATCCGAATGTTTCGGTGGATTGTGTGATTTTTGGTTTTGACTTCGATAAATTAAATGTCTTAGTGATTAACCGCGAAAGTGTAGATGGTGTTCAATGGGCCTTGCCCGGTAACTTAATTTATGACGATGAGCATTTGGATCAAGCGGCAAATCGGGTATTAGCAGAATTGACAGGCCTAAAACACATTTATCTAGAACAAATTGGCGCATTTGGTGACCCTAACCGTATTTCAAAAGAGTCTGACCGATCTTGGCTTCAGTCGATACGTGCTCAGCCGGAAGCCCGAGTTATAACCGTTGCCTATTTTTCATTGGTTAAAATGGAAGATTATCAACCTCAAGCTTCTTCGTTTGCTAAGTCCGCCGAATGGATACCCGTAAATGAAATCAGGGAGCTTGCTTTTGACCATTTCGACATTTTGCAAACTGCCAAAGCAAGGCTGAAACAAATGATTAAAATACGTCCAATTGGTTTTAATTTACTGCCAGAAAAATTTACGTTAAGTCAGCTACACAAGCTCTACGAGTCTATTTTAGACAAGCCTTTAGATAAGCGTAACTTTAGACGTAAAATCCAAAAATTAAACATCGTTATGTCGCTTGAAGAAAAACAAAGCGGTGTGCCTCACAAGCCTTCACAACTCTTCATGTTTGATAAAGAACATTATCTACTGTTGACGCAAAATGGCTTTGATAATTTCGGGTTTTAATACTCGCTGAACTCGGCAAAATATTCATTGAGAACTGAGTGATATTCGACAGAAGCCAAGGCATACTCGTATTCCTTTATATTTGTTTTGGCTAAGTTACACAACATGTAACTTTTAGCGTTAGCGAATTGTTTTAACTGAAACCGAACGTTTGAAGAAAAGTGAATATACGAATGTGGTTCATGCACACCAGGTAAGTCTTTACAGGTTTGCATTGAATTTTTTAGGATCCGCTGAGGATGCTAGAGATATCGTACAGGATGTTTTTGAAAAACTTTGGTTGAATGTCGATCGGATTGATCAAGATAAAGTGAAAAGTTGGTTGTTTACCTGTACGCACCATGCCATGCTAAACTTCATTAAACGAAGGGCACGTATAGACTATATGCAATCGATTCAACTTCATGGGGCGTCACATATGGACTGCCATGAATTTGAAAGTAACGAAATCATTGAACGAACGGTTGGTATGTTACCTCCTTTGCAAAAAAGCATTTTATTAATGCGTGACTTGGAAGGTTACTCTTATGACGAAATTGGAGTAATGCTAAATCTGAGTCCTTCGCAGGTTAAGGTGTATTTATTTCGCGCAAGGGTCAAGGTAAAAAATCAGTTAAAATCCGTTCACTATTTCGCTTGAATTCTCCAACGCACGAAAATATTGACCAATGGCTTTTCGATCGTATCGAAGGGAATCTTTCAATGGAGCAAGAACAGGAATTAAGTTTATTTCTATTATTGAATCCTTCCTATGATATTGATATAGATGCTTGGGAAAAATCCAAAGTTAATTTCCCTGAAATTGATCCTACGCATGTAGAATCTATGGGCTTTGGAGTTAAAGAAGTTGAAAAAGAACGTAAAAAACGTAAGATTGGTCTTTGGATTTTTTCTTCAAGCTTGTCATTAATCTTATTCGGATTGTTTATTTCTATAGAGCATGAAACTTCTATCAGCCCACAGAAAACGAATCAGAACTCACAATCAAAACAATCCATCTCCGAATCTAATAACAAAGGGAAAGGTTTGCAGTACGGAAGTAACCAAAATACTTCAACAGCGTATCCTGCTACTTACATGACAGAAAAAACCTCAGCATTGGGTGGAACAATAAATAACGTGAATTTAACACATCAAAACAATCTTATAAAGAACAACACGTTTTCCACACCAGAAATTTCTGAAGGATTGCAACAAACATCCGTTTTGAAATCAAGCCAACCTGAACTTATAACGTTGCTGTTAGGAAAACCAAGTATTTTAAATCAAGAACTTCAATCTGAATCCATACTGTCTGCAGAAGCGGTAGATGTCAATGAACAGCACAAGATAACGTTACATTTACCTTCATTCAAACTCAGTCGATCATCTACACTTAGTAAATACCTAAGAAAAGATGTGCTAAGCGCAACTCAAAAAGACCGTGTCTTCTTCGTGCAAGAGAAAAGCCATTTAGATATCGCAGATGCATTTTCAGGAAACCGTTCACAAACTAGAATTCAGAGCACATCAATTGCTCGTTGGTTAGACGATGCAAATCAGAAACTTACACAACAAATTTCGGTAGATGGATATTCAAGAAATTTAAAGAGTGGTTTTGGTTTGGTTGCAAATTATGTGGATTTTGGTAAAGGAGCCATAACGGATTGGAATGTTCGATTAATATTCTCCCCTAAACTCGCCCTCGGAAAATACATTTCTATCGAACCATCTGTATCCTACATGGTAGGACAAAAATCTATTAACAGCAGTAAGATATCTAATCACTCCTTATTTGAATTCTCTTCACATCAATTACAGCAGTTTAATTACAACTCAACAAATGCGATTGGTAAGCAATTATATTACCGTGATTTAAATGCTGGGGTTAATTTGAATGCCGGCCCTATTTATCTAGGGATTTCCACTCAAAATATCCTGAAACATCAAGATAACGTACATACCAATAATTTCGACACTATAGACCGCGCTGCTCAAACCTCTACCTTATATATTGGAACAGATTTTTCCGCAAGAAAAGGAACGGTAATGTTTTCTCCAATGTTAAGCCATACCATCGGATTAACATCGGATTTAACGCAAATTGGCGGCACCTTACAACTTAATGGTGTGGTAATTGGTGCCAATTATGGGTCAAACGCCTCATATGGAGCATTGTTGGGATATCAGTCTAAAAACTTTTCTATCATCGCGCAAAGCTTGAAAACAAAGCCTTTGACGAGTATTCAACCCCAATTTGTGCATCAATTAACCTTAAGAATTAACACTAATATTAGTCGAAAAACAAGACGTTATTTATATTTGTAACTATGAACATGAAAAAAATCATCTTTTTGGCCTTGCTTTCTGTTGTATCCGTTGATGTTTTAGCGCAAGATCCAACCTTTACTCAGTTCTATGCTAATCCAATTTATTTAAATCCTGCACTTGCTGGTTCTACCGGATGTCCAAGAGTAGCCATGAACTATAGAAACGAATGGCCTCAACTAACAGGGAATTATATAACATACAGCTTGGCCTATGATAGCTATGTAAAGAATATCTCTGGAGGACTTGGTTTTATTGCAACGCATGACCAACAAGGACGTGGGACGATTTCTACAACCATGGTTGGTGCAATTTATTCATATAATTTGCGAGTAAATCGTAAATTTTCTATGATGTTTGGTGCTCGAGCGGCTTATTATCAAAAATACTTAGACTGGAGTAAACTGACCTTTGGAGATATGATTGACCCCAGAAGAGGATTTATTTACCAAACGGGTGATGTTCCACGAGGTAATGGAAAGAGAGGTTACTTTGATGCATCTGCTGGATTCGTAGGATATACCGATATATTTTATTTTGGAGGGGCAATTCATCACTTAAATACACCAGACGAATCCATGATTCTAGGTTCAAGTAAACTCCCAATGAGATTTACTGGTCATGCTGGTGCGAACATTAAACTGGGCAGAAATAAATTTTCCAACTCAACTTCCATCATGCCGAATGTGATTTATCAATATCAAAATGGATTCCAAGAGTTGAACGTGGGAACCTATATTAAATATGAAAATTTCACCGCAGGTGTTTGGTATAGAAATCGCGATGCATTTATTTTATGTTTAGGAATTTCAACACCTAAATTCAAAGTAGGTTATTCATACGATATCACTGTTTCTAAACTAGGTAACGGTGTTTCTGGAGGTTCTCATGAAGTATCTCTTGGGTTTAACTTCGCGTGTAAGAAAAAACCTAAAAACTTCAGAAAGATAAGCTGTCCATCTTTCTAATAGACATCCGCTTCATAAACCTTTCTCCCCCGGACATAGGTTACTACTGAACCATTCTTCACTGGAATAGACGTTTCATTAAACGGTTTCGCACAAACGAAAAACGTTGCCTCCATGCCTTGAATTAACATGCCGCGTTCCGTTTCACTGAACGAAGCAAATTGAGGCCAAATCGTCATTCCCTTTATGGCTGTATTTAAATCCAAACCTTCATCCCTTAAAAACCCATTTTTAGGATAATCATGTTTATCCATTCTAAGCACTGCAGATCTCAGCGTTAGAAACGGATTTATTTCTTCCACCGGAAAATCTGTCCCCAAAGCTAACATACCAAATTGGTTATATAAAGATTGATATGCATAAGCTCCTTTCATTCGATTTTTTCCGAGTCGATTTTCAGCCCAATCTTGATCCGACGTTGCATGGGTCGGCTGAACGGATGGAAAAACGGCATAATCACCAAAGAAATGTAGATCCGATGGGTCAACTACTTGTGCATGTTCAATTCGCCACCTATGATCCGGATTTTGCTCAAAAGCACGTTTATAAGCATTTAAAACGAGTTGATTTCCTCTGTCCCCAATGGCGTGGGTGTTTAGTTGATAGTCCAATGCTAGACAACGCTCAATCCACAGGGATAATCCTTCATTACTAATTAACTGAAGCCCAGTGTGCCCATGTTGATCGATATAAGGAGATTTTAGTAAGGCTCCTCTTGAACCTAAGGCGCCATCCATATAAAGTTTAAAACTACGAACGCTTAAATTCTTTAATGAAATCATTCCATTTCGTTTAGCGAATTGATAATTCTCTTCATTTGCACTAAGCATGGCATATATGTTAAGTGATAGCCGATCTTGTTGTACTAAACGTTTTAGCAATTTTACCTGCCAGTTTAATACCCCAGCTTCGTGAATCCCGGTAACCCCATATGCATAGAGTTTCTCTTGAATTCTCAACAACTCCTCCACATAATCCTTTTCAGAGAAATCATTTAACACGGCTTCTGGAATTGACATATCGTTATCAATGAATAACCCAGTTTCAAAGGAGGTGTTTTTTCTTAACGACTTTGGCTGCTCTATGCCAATCAGTAAGGCTTCATTGACCAACAAGGCATGACCATCTATACGATATAGCGCAACAGGAATTGAAGGAAAGGCTTTAGAAATCATTTCATTAGTTGGCATCCGGTCCTCTTTCCAACGTGTTTGGTCCCAACCTCTTCCAATGACAAAAGTAATATTCGTACCTTTTAAGTAGGTTTTAATTCGATTAATCACCTCTTCCATTGACTTACATTCGGTTAAATCAACGCCCAAGTTTTGTTTAGCCAATGAAAAAATATGGGTATGTGCGTCAGTGAACCCCGGAAAAACATCCCTTTGCTTTGCATCTTGGATCTCGTCCGCTCTATATTTATTCAAGATTTGACGTTCCGGCCCGACTTCAACGATTTTACCATCCTTTATCGCCATCGCATCTTCTATGGTATTTTGATCGTCCATGCAATGAATTTTAGCATTATGTACAATTAAATCTACCTTTTTACCTTTCATGCATGCAGAGCTAACAAGTAAAATCAAAATAAACCAAGAATTTTTCATAATATAAATGTTAGAACGGCAGGCCAATACCAAAATTCAAAGATGGCATAAAGGGTCTTGGTAATTTTTCTTTACCGCCGATTAATTGCTCTTCTACGGTGCCAGTAATGCTATAGTACTCGGCGCCTTCGAGGTAGTATGAATTTCGACTTTGGAATACCCACCGTGCCTTATCCGGCAAAGCAGGGTTACAAATTGGAAATCCTAGATCAAAACGCACAAGAAAGAAGCCCAAATCAATGCGCAAGCCCGTACCAATAGAAAGTGCTAATTGTTTGTAAAAATCCGTTGAAAAAGTTGCTCCCACACGATTGTTGTCAGCTCTAGTTGTCCAAATATTTCCAAAATCAGCAAAAAGCACTGATTTCAACATTTGACTCATAGAAAATCTAAACTCAATTGAACCTCCGATGCGGATATCCCCTATCTGAGTTGCTGTTCCCGTTGAATCTAAATAACTTTTATACCTTCCTGGTCCTAGCAACCTTGCTTTCCAGCCTCGATTGTCATTAGCTCCCCCAGCAAAGAAACTGTAATCATAGGGCATAGATGTAGTGGAATTTCCATATGGGATACCAAAACCCGCCATTAATTTACCAGCTAATTGAACCTTGGAATTGAAGCGTTTCGTTAGGATGAACAAATTATCATTTCGCAGAAATTCGGCAAAAACATTCCCATAGAATGTATGTTGTCCTCCCGTCAGCGTATCATCATTTCTTGTGAGGTAGGACAGCGTGTTTCCGGCAAGTGAAACGGAGCTGGTAAAATTAATGTCAATTGAAGTCTTACGGGAAGAGTGACCTTCATCTGCAACAAAATCTTTAGCGATATTTGAAAACTCAAATTGAAACTTAAAATCTTCCCAAATTAATTGATTACTGTATGAATTTCTGAGGAACAAATCACTCATGTTATTAATTTGTGCCTGAAACGCGTCAGAATTATCAAACTGCACAAATTTGATTGTGGAGGCGAGAGGCAATCCAATGGTGAATACTTGAGTTTTATCTACTTTCCATCGCCAGGTATAGTTCATTTGAAATACACGCCGTGTGAAGATATCTCGCTTTTCAAAATTCAATCCTGACCCAATGACAGTTACCGGTTTTTGTCGTTTGGACAATGACCACACAGGCGCTGGAAACAAGCCAGGAATTTCGATTTTCACATTTGGTCCAAATTCCAGTGTATTGAATGTTCTACCTTTGGTTGTTCCGTCGTCAAATACAATGGGTTGAGATTCAAAACCACCGCCTAGCGTGAGGGTAAACTTTTCACCTCCTCTAAAAACATTCTTATTGACATAATTCATGGATGCATTAACACCTAATAGCCCAAAAGAGGATGTAAACCTTGGTTCAAACGAATAGGACTGCTTTTTTCCTTCGACCAAATAGTAATGCACATCAACACGGTTTGTTCCAGGTATTTCGTAAAAAACGGGTTTAATGGTCGTGAATAAGTTTAATTGATTAAGGAACTGGTAACTGCGTTCTAGGTATTTGTCTTTAAAATAATTTGTTGGTTCTAAATAGTTTTGAAGTTCTAATAAATGAGGTTTTACGCCCGGTTTATCCCCGTTGAAATAAACATCTACCATACGAAATGGGTTTAGGTCATTCTTTGTTAGCTTAAACCGCTTAATGGCATTTTTATCACATTTCAACTTTCGATATTCTAAGAGCTCAGTAGTAACTAAAAACGCAGATTCCAAGTCATCTTTCGATGAAAATATTTGCTTACTAGCTAAATACTCTTTGAAGGATGTATGTATGCGATTGGTATCGCTTAAATGATAAATTACTTTGTTGACGTAGTAGTCTTTGAATGCTGTTACAATAAAACTATCTTCAATACTTGGATGTGGGATTCTTCTAGGCAAAAATTCAATTCCTAATATCACGGTCTTGTTACGTGCAATCGTATCCGCTAAGTACCGTATGTTAGAATTATAAAAACCAAACAAGGCCATATCTCTCATCTCACGGGCTACTAATTCGCTATGCGAGGATAAAATATCTTCATCGAGCGGTTTATTTAATATCGGATGTTCGCCTGTAGATTTCACCTGCCTTTTCACATAAGCCTTATATAAATTGATCACTTTATTTGGTCCTTTAAAGTATAACGAATCAATCATGTAGGGCTTACCTGCTGAAATCTTGTAAATTACTTTGGCCGTGCGTTTTTTATAATCTCTGATAACTTCGGCCTCAACCACGCCTTCATAATATCCCTTCTTTCGCAACAAAATCCCCAATTGATCAACCGATTTCACATATAGGTTTGTATCAAAAACCACCGGCTTTTCACCATATTTAAATTTCATCCACTCTCTCAAAAACTTTCGTGGATGCTCTACGTCTTTTAATGGAATAATTTTCTCAGTGTAATAATCCTTCCCTTTTTCTCGCGCTTTAGCAATACGATGTGCATTGATGCGATTCATTTTCGCGATATTATTCGCATTTTCTGCGAGTAGCTTTTCGTTCTGGCGGTGTCTTTTTTCTGCAACCTTTCCTGAATCAACGGCATTAAAAACAGCTAGACGAAAGGGCATCCCTAGTAATTTTTGATTTGGCTGTTGTCTAATTACAGCCTCCAAATCTGAACTCGTAAGTGTTCCCCCTCTTTTTTGTAATTTCACCTCGTTTTCGTGCAACAAAACAAATCCTTTAGGAACATTTTTTGCAATCTGACAACTGAAAAGGACAGCTAAACAGAAAAACGAAAAGGCTATTTTTTTCATCATTATACGAAACAAAATTAAGAAATTCGATCAATGGAAAAGCTTACTTCTGCAGATATTAAATGGATTCGATCAATGCACGACAAAACTGGTCGTAAGGAGACTGGGTGTTTTATCATTGAAGGAGATAAATTAGTTAAAGAAGCGGTCCAACAGGATCGCTTGGAACTCGTATTAATTGTGACTTGTTCCAATGTTTCAGAAACGCCATCATTAAATAAAACATGTTCGGTTAAACACTGTTCTCCGAATGAAATGCAACGCATCTCCACGTTAAAAAATTCCACGGAAATTCTCGCTGTACTTCGTATGCCTAATCAAGTAAGCCCGATATTTAAACATCGTGTAATCTGTTTAGATAACATCCAAGACCCAGGAAACCTTGGAACAATCATTCGAATTGCAGATTGGTTCGGTATTACAAGTATCATTGCTTCAGTTCAAACTGCAGATTGTTATAATCCAAAAACGATTCAAGCAACAATGGGCAGTATTTTCAGGGTATCTGTTTCTTATGTCAATCTAGAGGAAGCACTCAAAGAACTTAACGTTCCTGTTTATGGTGCTGTTATGGACGGATCATCAATTCAAGAAATAGCTATGGAACCAGAAGGCGTTTTAGTCATTGGAAATGAAGGAAAAGGAATATCTGAAAAGGTTCTACCCTACCTTAGCCATCATATTTCAATCCCACGCATAGGTGGTGCGGAATCATTGAATGCCGCTGTAGCTTGTGGAATTTTAGTAGCAAAATGGAATAGATTATAAATAAGTGATGGGAATTCCTAAAAAGGAACGTAAATTTGCGCTTTTACCCCTTGCATGATTGATACCGACCTTTACGAGGCCAAGCGACTATACCCTTTTCAAGAACAAACTGTTAAACAGGTACTTGACGAGTTCAGAACCAATGAACATCCGTTTAATTTGCTGTATCAGCTGCCTACAGGCGGAGGAAAAACAGTGATTTTTTCGGCTATTGCTAAACAATATCTACAAGAATGGGGCAAGCGTGTATTAATTCTAACGCACCGTATAGAGCTTTCTGTTCAAACCTCTCACCAATTATTGGCAATTGGTGTTAAGAACAAGATCATTAATTCAGAGGTCAAAACGATTGAAGATCAGTTAGACTGTGATTGTTATATTGCAATGGTTGAGACACTGAATAATCGCTTACAAGACAACCAAGATTTTATTGAAAATGTAGGATTGGTGATCGTTGATGAAGCACATTACAATTCTTTCAGGAAGATTTTTCAGTACTATGGAAATAGCAGCATCCTTGGTGTAACCGCCACGCCACTAAGCAGCAATAAAACCTTACCCTTAAAAGACCATTACCATAAATTGATCACCGGCGAAAGCATTGCGGGATTAATTAAAATGGGATATTTGGCCGATGCAGATACGTATAACTATGATGTAAACCTTCATGGCTTGAAAATCGGGAATAACGGTGATTTTACCATCTCAAGTTCGGATGTGGTTTACAGTAACTTTTTCATGCAAGAAAAGCTACTTTTTGCTTATGAAGAAGTTGCACTCGGAACTAAAACCTTAATTTTTAATGCGGGTATAGAAACCTCTATCCATGTATTCGAACTATTTAAAAAACACAAGTATAAGGTAAAACACCTTGATTCTACCTTTAGTGATAAAGACCGCAAAGATACCCTTAAGTGGTTTAAAGAAACACCAGATGCCATCTTAACATCCGTAGGTATTTTGACCACTGGTTTTGATGAACCTTCCGTTCAAACCATCATTTTGAATCGGGCGACGCGATCACTGACCTTATATCATCAAATGATTGGTAGGGGATCTCGAAGTATTCCGGGAAAAACCAATTTTCAAGTAATCGACTTGGGAAATAATGTTAGAAGATTTGGATATTGGCAAGATCACATTAATTGGCAAGATGCCTTTAGATTTCCGGACCGCTTTTTGGAATCTCGAATTTCAGAATTGGAAGATTTAGAATTTGAAGTTGAATACGAATTCTCTAAGGGGATGGAAAAGTATTTTGACGTAGAAATTCTCTCATCCTTCAATATAAAGGAAAATTATTACGAATGCTTGGATGCAGGAATTAAAGGGAAGCTCGCCATTGAGAATTCAATGAATAACCACTTTGAATCAATCGTAAAGAAAGCCACCACGCTCACTGAAGGGTTTAGATGTATGGAATTGTTGCAAGAGCACATTGAACATCGACTGAAGAATTATACCCGCTGTATTTCAAAGTCCACAGACAATTATTTAAAGTATTTAATGGAGACTTATAATCGGCAATTGAGTCAAAAGCTACGAATGCAGCTGGATGATTAAAATTGCTTAAATTTAGAGGATGAAAGCGTTTTATCTATTTCTGATCATAAGCCTTGCCCTATTAAACAATGGTTGGTCTCAACGGTCGAAATTCAAGGTGTATTTCAATACGGTTCAGTTTTATGAACCATCAATAGGTAATTACTTAGAATTGCATTTTCAGTTCGATGCAAAACACGCTAAATTCATTGCTAATGACAATGGATTACAAGCAACCGCTTACTTGAAAATCGAAATTAAGGATAGTTTGAACAAGGTGTTTTTCACAGATGAATACCTTTTGAATTCTCCTATTTTCAAAGACAGTACTGTTGAAGATTTTTTTGAATTGCGACGTATTCCGCTTGCAAAAGGTTTATATCAAATCAACTTAACCTTATCCGATTGGAATGCGAAAAATTCTGAAATCCGAGGGAGTCAATTACTGGAGGTAACCGACCTAGCAAAAGCACCTACAATTTCTCAAGTAGAGGCCATAGATTATGCGATAGCCGACACGAGTACGGGTGTTTTTCAAAAAAATGGATTTCTTATTATCCCAAAACTGAATGCCTATTATGGCACCATGTTTAATACCTTGCCATTATATTTTGAATTGTATAATGTGGACAAGGTTAAATCAAGATATTTCATAGAAGAATCTTTAATTGATACTGAAAACCAACGCGAACTTTTCACCTATCACAAGTCAATCGAACTTGCTGAACGCAATCAAGTGGTACCTCTAATTAAACGAATTGATATTTCAACCCTAGCCAGTGGCGCCTACGCCTATTCCGTTTCCCTTACTAATGAAAAAGATAGTATTTTGTATTCCTCTGAGTATTTTTTTGAACGCGGAAACATCAGATTAGATGATACCATCAATTACGCGAACACCATTCTTGACCCTAATTTCCAGCAATCTCTTCCCGATGACAGCTTACATTTTTACTTGGGAAGCTTACTGCCTATTGTAAAAACCTCAGAAAACAAGAACATTAGAAACTTATTAAAAACTAAAGACTTTAGTAGCATTCGCAAGTATTTTCAAGCGTTTTGGAATTCAACTTCTCCTGGTGATGCATGCTATGCTTGGCTTAAGTACAAACAGCAAGTACAATACGTTCAAGGGCTTTACAAAACTAATTTTCAACCAGGATACGAAACCGACCGTGGTCGTGTGTACTTACAATATGGTGCACCAAGCTCTGTAAATGCTCGAGAAGATTCTCCGTCCGAATACCCTTATGAAATTTGGTTTTATAATAAAATCGGAAAATTCAGCAACCGAAGGTTTATCTTTTACAACCCTGATCTTACCAACAATGCATATCGCTTATTGCACAGTGATTTAATTGGCGAAGTAAAGAATCCGGGATGGTCGCAGATTCTGTCAAAACGCAACACGATAAACGGAACAGTTGACGACCCGAACCTTTTTAATGAACGCCACTGGGGACAAAACAGTAACGACCTTTTCCGACAGTATTAGGCATGAAAACGCTTGGAATTGTAATTCTCAATTATAACGGAAAAAAGCACCTTGAGGCCTATTTGCCCTCAGTAGTTGAATGCAGTGACGGTCACGATGTTCTTGTGATTGACAATGGATCCTTGGATGATTCGATTAATTACATTAGCCATAAATTCCCTACTGTTCAGCTCATACAATTGAAGGAAAATGTAGGATTCGCACAAGGGTATAATGATGGATTAGAACGAATAAAAGGAAAGTACGAACATTACCTCTTACTAAATTCGGACGTAGAAGTTTCTCCGGGATACCTCTCCCCACTTCTTTCCCGAATCGCTGAGCCAACCATTGCAGCAGTTCAACCCAAGATATTAAGCCACGTAAACAAAACACGATTTGAACATGCCGGTGCTTGCGGTGGTTTTATCGATAAAAGAGGCTTTCCTTTTTGTCGAGGACGAATTTTTGATGAATGCGAAACAGACCAGGGACAATACAATGAGGCCATGCCTGTATTTTGGGCGAGTGGTGCTTGTTTACTTGTTAAGTCTTCCCTATTTCATGAAGCAAATGGGTTTGATGGTAGGTTTTTTGCCCATATGGAAGAAATCGATTTATGTTGGCGCTTACAACATCAAGGACATCAAATATGGGTTGAACCGAGCAGTAAAGTTTATCATTTAGGTGGTGGAACCCTTTCCTATGAATCGAACACTAAAGTTTTCTTGAATTTTCGCAACAACTTATATATGTTGGCTAAAAATGAAACGGGCTTTTGGCCGGGTAAAATTTTTATTCGTATGCTTTGGGATGGGCTCGCCGCAGTTCAGTTTTTACTCAAAGGAAAGCCTTCATTGCTGTACCAAGTGTTAAAAGCACACCTTGCATTCTACACGTCTTTACCTCGATTAATTTCGCAACGTACAAACAAAAAAAATGCGACGCTGGGTCGTTATAAAGGCAACATTGTTATTGATTATTTCTTAAAGAAAAAAAATAAGTATTCAGACCTTACCCTATGAAAAACAAGTTATTAGGTTTTCTAATTTTTATTCCTATTCTACTTGGCGCACAAGTCAATGAGTTAAAGAAAGCGAGTGATCGTGCGCATTCCTTAATTAATCCCCTTCGAAACGTTGATCCAAACCTACTCAGCTATGTCAATCCCTTTATTGGAACAGGCGGACATGGGCATACCTTTCCAGGTGCCACGGTTCCGTTTGGGATGGTGCAATTGAGTCCAGACACCCGCATGGAAGGTTGGGATGGTTGCGGTGGCTATCATTACTCAGACTCCATCATCCATGGGTTTAGTCATACCCATTTAAGCGGAACAGGCGTTCCTGATTATGCGGATTTATTGGTGACTCCGGTTTGTGGTAACTATCCGGCGGTTCCTTCCTATCTTCCTTCCTATCTATCCAAAGCAAGCTATGGCTCAAGATTCAATCATCAAAACGAAAGAGCTACTCCTGGACTATACGAGGTACACTTAATTGATGGAAATATAGATGTAAGCTTAACAGCAACCCAACGCACTGGGATTCATAAATACACCTTTAAAGGAAAAGGAAAACGCTACATCGTATTGGATTTAGATTATCGCGACAAGGTACTTGATGCAGGCTTCACCATCAACGGAAATCAAGAGATTAGTGGCTATCGTAAATCCGAAGGTTGGGCTAAGCTCCAGTACTTTTATTTTGCGCTCAATTCTTCAATACCTTTTACGAAAGCAGAAGAAATTACATCAGAAGGAAAGCATCGACTAGTTCTTCACTTTGACAAAAAGGTAACAATGATAGAGCTACGCGTTGGTATCTCGGCAGTGGACGAAGAAGGTGCGAAAAAAAATCTTCTTCATGAAACCGATGGATTAGGATTTGAAAAACTAACAGCGAATGCTAAAAATTCTTGGCAAATTGAATTGTCTAAAATTCAAGTGGAATCGAATAATCTTACTCAAAAAAACATATTCTACACGGCGCTTTACCATACCATGATGGCGCCCAATATCTTTTCAGATGTAGATGGAAGATACCGCGGACGAGACTTTCAAATTCACACGATTGATCAGAAAGTGCCTCAATATACGGTGTTTTCTTTGTGGGACACCTATCGCGCTACGCACCCTTTATTTACGATCATTGATCAGAAGCGAACGAATGCCTTCATAAAAACATTTTTACGACAATTTAACGAAGGAAAAGACCTTCCTGTTTGGGAGTTAGCCGCGAATGAAACGGAGTGTATGATTGGATTCCACAGTGCCTCGGTGATTTCAGATGCCTATGTAAAAGGTATTAGAGATTATTCCGCAGAAGATGCGTTAAATGCCATGGTCTACACGTCAAATTTGAACGAATTTGGAAAGACCTTATTCCGTGATTATGGACTAATCTCATCGGATTGGGAATCTGAATCCGTATCAAAATCGCTCGAATATGCCTACGACCATTGGTGTATTGCTCAAATGGCACGTGCTATGAATAAACAGGAACTTGCCGCTACACACGATCAACTCGGATTAAATTTCATCAATCATTTTGATCCGAAAACAAAGTTTATGCGTTCAAGACGGGGTGCGCAATGGGTATCCCCATTTGATCCGACCGAGGTAAATTTCAATTACACGGAAGCAAACAGCTGGCAATATTCACTTTATGCGCCGCATCAGCCACTCATTCTCACGCATCTTTTGGGCGGAAAGAACGAACTTTCAAAATGGTTAGATAACTTATTCTCGACATCGAGTAGTTTATCAGGACGCGAACAAGCGGACATCACTGGATTAATTGGTCAGTACGCCCATGGTAATGAACCATCGCATCATATGGCCTATTTATACAATTATTCTTCAACCCCATGGAAGACTTCATTTTTTGTAGACTCTATTCAGCGATCGATGTATCATAACGGGCCAGATGGTTTAGCAGGTAATGAAGATTGTGGACAGATGAGTGCATGGTATGTACTTTCTGCGCTAGGATTTTACCCAATTGCACCGGGAAGTACACGTTATGAAATTGGGCATCCACTATTTGACAAGGCAAGTATCAGGTTAGAAAACGGTAAATCGATTGCAATTAAACGAAGCGGAGGATCTGGAAAATACATCCGTGCGGTACGCTACAACGGGACAGAAATATCCTACATCGATCAGGCGCAACTGATGCAAGGCGGTGAACTTGAATTTGAAATGCAAGATGAACCTAATTCTTCCTTAAAATTCATTGATATCCCGATGAACATACCTGGTCAATTTATCCCGGTTCCATTCATAAATACAGCAAATAGAATATTCAATGACTCTATTTCAATTGAAATGGGAATGGTAACAATACCTGGACAAAATCAAGGCATCGAATACGCGATTGAAGAGAACCAACTCATGGGTAAATGGCAAGTATACACAATCCCATTTACTTTGAAGAATTCGGGTAAAGTACATGTGCGTGGATTCAATAAAAGTGAAAAGGAACTAAGCTATTCGTCAACCCTGAGTTCAACATTCACCAAAACTGATGCTAGCTCTCAACTCGAACTTCAAACCGCCTATGCCCCCTCTTACGCAGCGGCAGGACCAAATACCTTAATCGATAAAATCCGAGGCAGTAACGACTTTAGAACGGGAGATTGGCAGGGATTTCAAGGAAAGGATGTGGTTGCTATCGTATCGTTCACCGATGCCAGAACCATAAATTCTCTCGGTGCGTCTTGGCTAAAAGATCTTAATTCATGGATTTTTGAACCAAGTCAGGTTGTTATTGAAACCTCTAATGACGGGATAACTTACCGACCTGCAGCGGAATTCGTTATACGAACAGCCACGAAAGAAACGGAAGAAAAAGGACTAGGAAGCGTGGTTAAATCCGTGGTAATTGATAAGGTTAAATTCATTCGATATACCATACGTAATCAAGGAGTTTGTCCGAATTGGCATTTAGGTGCTGGCAACCCAACTTGGATCTTTTTAGATGAGTTGATTTTTGATTAAATTTATGCAATGAAATCATTTTACCTACTACTATTTGCATTGTTCCTTGGATTTCAGGCGAGTGCACAATTGGATACCTTATTTTGGTTTGTAGCGCCGGAAGTGGCTCAAAGTCATGGGGATCGTCCTATCGTATTCCGATTCGCGACCTTGGCAACTCCAGCAACGATTACGATTTCACAACCTGCAAATCCGGGATTCCCCCCTCAAGTGATTAATTTGGGGGCTAATGCTGCACAAACCTTAGATCTAACTCCGTGGATTGATATCATTGAAAATAAACCCGCGAATTCAGTATTGAACTATGGGTTTAAAATCAAAGCAACATCCCCCATTATGGCATATTATGAAGTAGTTACCTCATGTAATTGCAATCCTGATATTTTTGCGTTAAAAGGTAAAAATGCACTTGGAACAAATTTCATCATTAGCGCTCAAACCTTTTTAAATAATGCCAACTATGCTCGATCAGGTTTTGATATTGTCGCAACCCAAAACAATACGTCCATAACCATCATTCCTTCTAACGATATCTTAGGACATCCCGCTGGTGTGCCATTTACTATCGTTTTAAACATGGGCCAAACCTACAGCGCAGAGGCATCTAATATCGCAGGAAATCTACACCTTTCGGGATCCACAGTCATTGCCAATAAACCCATTGCCATAACTATAAAAGACGATTCAATGTCGGGGGCACCTTATGGTGGCTGTGCCGATTTAATGGGTGATCAAACCATTCCCGTTCCTGTAACTGGAAAAGAATATGTAACACTCAAAGGATATTTGAACGGACCGGACAAGGTGTATGTGGTAGCCACACAAAATAACACGCAACTTACCATAGATGGGGTTAATGTAGGAATATTGAATACCACGAACCTTTATGTACACACCCAATCAAACCCAACTGCCTACATCCAAGCAGATAAACCCGTATACGTTTTACATACCACAGGATTTGGTTGCGAGGTAGGTGGCGCGATTGTTCCTCCCGTTGTTTGTACGGGTTCGAACACGGTGGCTTTTGTTCGTTCTACGAATGAGTTTTTTGCGATGAATATTC